>NZ_JBEPOS010000011.1:0-217632 GCF_040546885.1 Bradyrhizobium sp. S3.2.6
TTCTTCGACGTACCGATCGGCATCATCGACCAGAAAACACACAAGCTCCGGCGCTGCGCTAGCGCAGCGCCGGAGCCGACCAAATCATGAACAGTCTCACCCATCCATCCGGTCTGTTCTGTTACCAATCCATCCGCTGGACAGCGAAGCGCCGGATGAGGGGTATGCATCCGCGAGTTCAAGATGTCAGAAATGTGATTGCGGACAGAACCCCTCACCCGTCTCGTCGCTGCGCGGCGAGCCACCCTCTCCCACAAGGGGAGAGGGAAAGTGCTCGCTACAACCCCGCCTTCGCGATGGCATCCGCAAAAGATCGATCGACGATCTCGGCAGCAACGAGCTTCTGCTTGATCAGGCCCCAGCGGAAGTAGAGATCAATCGTGCTCTGCTCGTCCGCGACCACGCCGTCGTCGATCGGCGCGATGCGGATCTTTGCGCGCGAGAGCCAGTTCTGCGGGACCGCGGTCGGGATGTTCATCAGCTTGCCCCAGGTCTCGGCATAACCGTTGGCATTGGTCAGCGACCACGCCCGCGCTACGGTGAGGCGGCGGATGAAGTCGGTCAGCTCTGCGCGCTTGTCGCGGATCGCGTCGGGCCGCGCCACCTGGAAGCTCAGGCCCGGCGTCAGGCCTTCCGCCGTGATGACGCGGCGTGACTTGAACAGCACCTCCTCCTGGCTCACGTAAGGCTCCCAGGTCGACCACGCATCGACGGAGCCTTGCGTGTAGGCGATCTTGGCGTCCGACGGCGCCAGGAACGCGATCTGCACGTCGCTCGCAGCCCAGCCGTTCTTTTCGAGCGCGGCCAAAATCAGCTGATGCCCGATCGAGCCGCGGCCGGTTGCTATCTTCTTGCCGCGGAGATCGGCGAAGCTCTTGATCGGCGAATTTTCGGGCACGAGAATCGCGAGCCCTTCGCGCGTCTGCCGGATCGCGGCGATCGCCTTCACGGGCGCGCCGGAGGCGGCGGCGAACGTGAAGGGAGCATCGCCCACGAGCCCGGTCTCGATCGCACCGGCGCTGAGCGCTTCCAGCAGCGGCGCGGCGGCGGGAAACTCCTTCCACTCGATCTTGTAAGGAACGTCCTTGAGTTGGCCTGCCGCTTCCATCACGGCCTGCGAATTGCCCTTCTGGTCGCCAACGCGCAGCGTGGTCTGCGCAGCTGCGAGATCGGCACCCGCAAATGCGAGCGCTGCAGCAATGATGAACCGGATCATTCCGCCGCGATCCCCCGCTGCTGGTCGCGTTCGGCGATCAGCTTGCGCGTCAGCGGGATCAGCTCGCGGCCATAGTCGATGGCATCGGGAAGCGGATCGAAGCCGCGGATCAGGAAATGGCTGACGCCGAGATCGTAATAGTCGGCGAAGACCTCGGCGACCTGCTCCGGCGTGCCGACCAGCGCGGTGGTATTGCTGTTGGCGCCGGTGAGTTTTGCGATCTCGGTCCACAGCCGCTTGTCGATGCGCGCGCCCTGGTCGGCCGCTGCCAGCAGCCGCTTGGCGCCCTCGGTGGCGTGATTGGGCCGGCGATAGCCGGTCTGGTCCTGCAGCGCGGTGGCGCGCTCCAGAATCGACTCGGCCTTCTGCCAGGCCTTTTCCTCGCTATCGGCGAGGATCGGCCGCACCGAGAGGCTGAAGCGGGGGCTCGGCCGCCCGTGCTTCGCGGCTGCCGCACGCACGCGCGCGGTGACGTCGCGCACCTGCGCATAGGATTCACCCCACAGCGCAAAGGTGTCGGCATGCTTGCCCGAGACCTCGATCGCGGCATCGGAGCCGCCGCCGACGAAGGTGTAGATGCCGCCCTTCTGCAGCGGCTTCACCTGCGAAAAGCCGTTCTCGACGGTGTAGTACTTGCCGCTGTAGTTGAACGGCTTCTCGCTGGTCCATTCCAGCCGCACGACGTCGAGGAATTCGCTGGTGCGGGCATAGCGCTCGTCCTTGTCGTCGAGCGTGTTGCCGTCCTGCCTGAGCTCGATCGCGTTGCCGCCGGTGATGACGTGCAGCGAGACGCGGCCGCCATAGAGCTGATCGAGCGTGGCAAGCTGGCGCGCCAGCAGCGTCGGCGCGGTGAAGCCTGGCCGTTGTGCGATCATCACCTTGAGCTGCTTGGTGATCGTCAGGACATGCTGGGCGATCTGGAGCGCGTCAGGCGTGGTCGAATGAAACGCGAGCAGCGCGCGGTCGAAACCGGCAAGCTCATGCGCCTTCGCCACCGTCTCGATATAATGCGGATCGAGCACCGGCCCCTGGCGCACGATGGTCTCGGAAGCGTTGCTGTTTGCGACAAAGCCGATGAACTCGACCGACATCAGGGAACTCCATATGTTGATTGAACAGGTTGATTGATCAGACGCCGAGCGCGATGCGCCCGGCGGCGATTTTCGTGCTGTCGTCCTGTGGCGTGTGGACGCGGCCGCAGAGCACGTCACGGTAATGCCGCTCCAGCGGATTTTTGCGCGACAGGCCATGATTGCTGGTCAGCGACAAGGCGTCCTCCACTGCGGCCACGGCATTATTGGTCACCGTCAGCTTGATGATGTTGGACTCGACCGCGCTGACCTGCAAGCCGTCGTCGAAATCGGAGGCGAAACTCCCGATCAAACGTGCGTTGACCGCAAGCCGCGCCTCGATGCCGCCGAGGATCTCCTGGGCGCGCGGCAAGGTCGCCAGCGCTGCGCCGAGACTGGCCGGCGCCCGCGTCTTCAGGAAGGTCACCAGCCAGTCGCGCGCCGCACGCGCAATGCCGTCATAGATCGCGGCAACGAAGATGGTGTGGACGGTCGCCTGCGCAACGTCCGGCGCGCGCCAGTCTGCGGGCTTGCGGACATCGACCTCGGCATCGAGCGGGATCACGACGTCGTCGAAGATGACGTCATGGCTGCCGCTGGCGCGCAGCCCATGGTGATCCCAGGTCTCGACGATACGGGTGCCCGGTAGCCCCGCCGGCACCAGGAACTGACCGACACGCGGCTCGGCCTCGTCGGTCCGGGCCCAGACCAGATACCATTTCAGGATCGGCGAGCCGGTCGAATAGATCTTGTGGCCGGTGAGGCGCCAACCGGTCTCGGTGCGCCGCGCGATCGTCGCCGGCAAGCCGCCGCGCGCGGGTGAGCCAAGCTCGGGCTCGACGCGGAGCGCATTGACGAGCGCGATTCCTTCGACGGTTTCCTGTGCGAGCTTGCGCGACAGCCGTATCGGCCAGGACGG
Source organism: Bradyrhizobium sp. S3.2.6 (assembly GCF_040546885.1). Lineage (NCBI taxonomy): Bacteria > Pseudomonadati > Pseudomonadota > Alphaproteobacteria > Hyphomicrobiales > Nitrobacteraceae > Bradyrhizobium > Bradyrhizobium sp. S3.2.6. Next base: position 3,206 of record NZ_JBEPOS010000011.1, read on the forward strand.
GCTTCGCGCCATCACCAGATGATTGATGTAATGCATCGACAGCACCAGCGCCGTCGACGAGCAGGCTTTGCCGACGATGCCGAGCACGCGCGCGGTATATCGCGCGCCCGCGCCGGCACCGCCGAACGCCGCAGGCACGGTCAGCGACAGCAGGCCTGCCTCGGAGAGCTCGCGAAAGTTCTCGAACGGAAAACTGCCGGTGCGGTCATGCTCGGCCGCACGCGCAGCAAAGCCTTCGGCCAGGGCTTCAGCACGCGCGATGTAGTCGGGTTCGCTATGGGCCGTGCGCCCTTTGGCTGCGTACGTCACCATGTGGCATCCAATCCCAGGAGACCGAGAATCTGACGGCGCAGATCGGCCAGATACGGGTCGCCGCGATGACGCGGATAGGGCCGGTCGACGCGGATGTCGGCCTTCACGCGCGCGGGACGCTCGCTGAAGACGATGACGCGGTTGGCGAGCACCAGCGCCTCCTCGGCATCATGCGTGACAAGGAGCGTGGTAAAACCCTTGCGTTGCCACAGCGACACCAGCTCGGCCTGCATGGTGATGCGGGTCAGCGAGTCCAATTTTCCCAGCGGCTCGTCCAGGATCAGGATCTTGGGATCGTTGACCAGCGCACGCGCCAGCGCGACGCGCTGCGCCATGCCGCCGGAGAGCTGATGCGGATAGGCGGTGCGGAAGTCCGATAGCCCGACGAGATCGAGCGCGGCATCGACGCGGTGGCGCTGGCTCTTCAAAATGCCCTGGGCTTCCAGCCCCAGCGCCACATTGTCCCAGACCGTGCGCCAGGGAAACAGCGTCGGGTCCTGGAACACGACGACGCGTGACGGATGCGGACTTCTGATGCGGACCTCGTCCTCGCGCAGCGTTCCCGCTTTGGGTTTGTCCAGGCCGGCGACAAGCCGCAGCAAGGTCGACTTGCCGCAGCCGGACGGCCCGAGCAGCGCGACAAACTCGCCGGGCTCGACGGCGATGCTGACCTCGCTGAGCACGGGGAGCTCGGCGCCGTCGATGTCGAAGGCGTGGCTGACCTGCTCGATGTCGAGGGCGGCGCCTGCGGCCGCATGCGCGATCGCTTCGGCGAAAGCGGCTTCTACCATTTCACGGTCCCCTTCTGCCAGACCAGCATGCGGTCGCGGATCGCAAACAGCAGCGTGATCGCGCCGGAGCAGAGCAGCGACATCACGATCAGCGCCGCATACATGTTGGCGTAGGCCGCCCAGCCCTGCGCCCATTGCAGGTACCAGCCGAGCCCGGCCTTGACGCCGATCATCTCGGCGACGACCAGCACGGCAAAGGACGCGCCGAGCCCCATGAACAGGCCGACGAAGACATGCGGCAGCGCCGCGGGGATCGCGACCTTCAGCACCAGGAAGGACGGTTTTGCGCCGAGCGTGCGCGCGACGTCGTAATAGGCCGTGCTGACGCTCGCGACGCCCGACCAGGTCAGCACCGTGACGGGGAATCCGGTGGCCAGCGCGATCAGGAAGGTCGAAGCACTCCAGCTCGACGGAAAGGTGAAGAACGCAATCGGCAGCCAGGCGGTCGCCGGCAGCGGGCCGATGAAGCGCAGCACCGGATGCACCCAATAGCCGACCGCACGCGACCAGCCGATCGAGACGCCGGTCAAAAAGCCGACCGTGGCGCCGATGAGATAGCCGCCGAGCTGAAGCTTGACCGAGGCGAACACGCTGTCGAGCAGCTTTGGCAGATCATCGGTATAGACCTCGATGATCGATTGCGGCGGCGGAAAGAACGGCAGCGGCAACCAGGCAAATTTGGCGGTCGCGACCTCCCACAGGGTCAGAAAAGCTCCGAGCGCAATGAGCCATGGCGCGCGCTGGCGCAGGGCCCGGCCGGCCGGGCCGAGATAGTCCGCGCCGACGGTCCCGAACAGGGCGATGGCGGCGATGACGAAGGCGGCGATGCCGAGCGAATGCGTACGCGACCAGTCGCCGACGTCCTCCCACCACAGGCAGGAGAGACCGAAGGCGATCCAGGCGGCGCTGGCGGCCACGCCCGCACCGGATTCCTGGACCCAGGTCGCAAGCCACGGCGCGTGCGAGGTGCGCGGCGCGCCGGACGCGAGCCCGTCAGACAGAGAATACGTCGACATAGATGCGCTCCGCAAATTTGGTCGTGTCGGTGCTCTGCTTGAAGACCTGCACGCTCTTGAGATCGTCGGCATAGGCCTTGAGCTCGCGCTTCAGCACCTCCCCCGTGGGGTGATGATGATGCGTGTGGTAGCGCACCATGCCCTCGATATCGGCGAGCGTTGCGGCCTTCGGTGCGTAGGGCTGGAACGACTTGGCCGCCAGCGACGGGTTCTGCGAGGTGAACATCGCGGCGTCGAGCAGCGCCTGGGTGATGGCGCGGGCGACCTGCGGCTCCTCGCGCACCAGGCTGCCGCGCAGGCCCACGATGCAGCAGCTCTTGTCGCGATAGTCGCCGTCGAGATTGGAGGCGACCTCCTTGTACTGGGTGTCCTTCAACCAGAGATAGGCCAGCGGATCGGACGACAGGAAGGCCTGCACCTCGCCCTTCTCGACCGCGACGTTGAGGAGGTTGCCGGGATAGGCACGCCAGTCGACGTCCTTGTTCGGATCGATGCCGAGTTTTGCAAGCTGGATCGAGAAGAAATTCTTGTCGGGCCCGGCGAGATCGCCGACGGCGACGCTTCTGCCCTTGAGATCGGCAAGCTTGGTCACGCCGGAATCGGCGCGGCTCAGCACGCGCATGCAGCCGCCATGGGTGCCGGCGGCGATCTTGACGTCAAAGCCCTGCTCCAGCGGCTTCAGCCAGCGCAGCGCCATGCCGAGACCGGCGTCGCTCTTTCCGGTGGCGATCGCCTCGAGCAGCTGATCGGTCGAGCCGGAATAGTTGACGAGCTCGACGTCGAGATTCTGCTTCTGGAAGAAGCCGTGCTCGATCGCGACCGGCAGCGGCGCGAGGCAGACCGCGCCGGCATTCCACGACAGTTTCAGCTTGCGCGGCGCGCCTGACAGCACCGGGCCATCCGACGCCGTCCGGCACAGCGGGAACTCCGAGAAGTCGACGCCGGATCCGATCGCCTGCGGCGCAAAGGCCTGCGCGCCCAGTGCCCCGAGCGGCGCGGCGAAGGCCGCCGCAAGCCCCGCCTGGAGCAAGTGGCGCCGGTCGAGGCCCGGTCCGCCGCGCTTATTGTCGTTCTTCATCGGCCTCTGGCTCCTGCGCTGGCATGGCTCCGCCGCATGCACAACGGCTCGCGTTGCGCACATTCCCTGCGGAGCTGCGTTGAGAGAAAATCTTTCCGTCGGCGCTTCGCGCGCCGCGTTGATGCGATGCGCAAATCATGCGGCGCGTTCCTCGCACCGTCAATGAAATGGAATTTCGAATGTTGCGCGAAGCGAAGACATTCTCTCCACCGGCGCGCGCGAGAACGATGAAACGATTTTCGCCGAAGCACCGGCCCGCGCTTCGTATCACGACTCCGTCACCCGCATCATTTTCGCGCGATTTCGTGCGCGTGCACGGCGTGTTCTCGAAAGCGGTCATTCGCTGAAACGTCCTTGCCCGGCGCGCGCGCAATACGGTTGGCCATTTCATTGACTGCGCATCGCGCGCTCATAGACTTGATCGTCCAGCTGCATCGTTCGCTCGCGCGTCGTGAGCAGGGCAAAAAAGACAGATCAACAAGACAGGCCACATGAGCATCAATTCCCACGATCGTTCCATCACGCGCCGGTTGGCATTCTCGCTGCTTGCTGCCGCCGTCACCTTGTCGACGGCGGCGGCGTCGTTCGCGGCCGACAGGGCCGTGCTCCGCGTCGGCGACCAGAAGGGCGGCAACCGCTCGCTGCTGGAGATTTCAGGCTTTGCGAAAGACGTGCCCTACAAGATCGAATGGTCGGAATTCCCGGCGGCCGCGCCGATCCTGGAAGCGCTCAACGCCGGCGTGCTCGACGTCGGCTACACCGGCGATCTCTCCTTCCTGACGGTCTATGCCGCCGGTGCGCCGATCAAGGCGATCGGCGGCACCAGGTCGGACGCGAAAACGCAAGCGATCCTGGTGCGCCAGGATTCACCGATCAAATCGGCCGCCGACCTCAAGGGAAAACGCCTCGCCGGCACGCGCGGCGGCTGGGGACAGTTCCTGATCGACGCGACGCTGGAGAAAGCACAGATCAGGATCGAGGATGCGACCTTCGCGCCGCTCGGCCCCGTCGATGCCAAGGTCGCGCTGGTGGCCGGCTCGATCGACGCATGGGCGGTGTGGGAGCCCTATGTCTCGTTCGCAACGCTAAAGGACAAGGCGCGCGTGATAGCCGACGGCGAAGGCCTGACGCCGACCATCACCTTCATCGTCGCCTCCGACAGCGCCATCGCCACCAAGCGCGCGGCGGTGCAGGACCTCGTGCAGCGGCTGAACAAGGCGCGGCTCTGGTCGCTGGATCACCTCGACGAATATGCCAGGAGCACGGCCGAGCTGACCAAGCTGCCCGAGGACGTGCTACTGTCGGCCTACGCTGCACAGCGCACCAGCCCGATTCCGATCGACGAAAACGTCGTGAAGGAGGTGCAGGAAGCATCCGACCGTTCGACGCGCTACGGCATCCTGCCGAAGACGCTCGACGTCAGCAAAGCCGTCGACCGCAGCTTCACCGCCGCGGCCGCAGGATCGAACTAGCGCGGAGGCGGCGAGATGCGCAGGCTTCGCCTCAAGGCCGGCCCGCTGCATCTCGCCGCAATCGTGCTCGCCCATCTCGCGTGCATGAGCTTGATCGTGTGGCTGTCGCTCTAGAGCATGATCCGGAAGAGTGTGAAGCGGTTTTCCGAACGATCATATGCTCAAGCAAAAAGCTCTTACCAGTACCCGCCGTAATACGGGCGCGGCCGGTAGTAGCCGTAATACGAACGGTAGGGGCGATAGTATCGCGGATAGGCCGGCCCGTAGCCGTAACCGTAATAGGCCGGCGCATAGCCGTAGCCCGGTCCCGGATATCCATAGCCATAGTACGGCCCGCCGCCGTAATAGCCGTAGGGACCGCCGCTGGCGATGGCGCCGCCGATGATCGCGCCGGCAGCGAGGCCGCCGAGCCCCCATCCAAAGCCGCGGCCACGCCAGTAGACCGGCGTGACGTCATCGCCGGCCGCGGCCTTCATGGTCGCGACATTGGTCGGCAGCGGGGCCGCTGTCGCCTGCCCCAAATGGCCAGCCACGACCGCAGCCGTGAGTGAACAGGCAATTGCCGTTTTCCAGATCGTCATCGTCTCACCTCCTGACTGACGTTTCGGTTTGGAAAGTGATCCGGGCGCCATGATTCAGGCATCCCAGCGCTAAGTCAAAGCCTCGAGCTTGCGTGCAGCGCACAAGATGCCGCACCTGCCTGAAATGTGATCATCCGCGATGCCGAGATGACACCGGGACGACGGCGCGGGAGCGTTGAGATCGGCGGCAAAGCGTTAAGCTTTCCATGTGTTCGCAACCAACAAGCACCTTCCCGATTTACTATTCGTACCGTTACTATCGGTTCCAATGGTGCGCGGCCGGAAGGCACTTCGCGAGAGCCCGAGCTTGCGCCGGACGAGTGGGAGGATGACATGAGTGCCGCCGGAAATGAGCCGCTTGCCCGCCAGGCTTTGGCGTTTGTCCTGGCCGGTGGTCGCGGCAGCCGGCTGCTGGAATTGACCGACCGGCGCGCCAAGCCCGCGGTCTATTTCGGCGGCAAATCCCGCATCATCGATTTCGCGCTGTCGAACGCGGTCAACTCCGGCATCCGCCGCATCGCGGTCGCCACCCAGTACAAGGCGCACAGCCTGATCCGGCATCTTCAGATGGGCTGGAACTTCTTCCGTCCCGAGCGCAACGAGAGTTTTGACATCCTGCCTGCGAGCCAGCGCGTCTCGGAGAGCATGTGGTATGTCGGCACGGCGGACGCGATCTACCAGAACATCGACATCATCGAGTCGCACAACGCTCGCTTCATCGTGGTGCTCGCCGGCGATCATATCTATAAGATGGATTACGAGGTGATGCTGCGGCAGCATGTCGACAGCGGCGCCGACGTCACGGTCGGCTGCCTCGAAATGCCCCGCGCGGAATCAAGCGGCTTCGGCATCATGCATATCGACGAGAACGGCTGGATCCAGCAGTTCCTCGAGAAGCCCAAGGATCCGCCGCCGATGCCGGGCAAGCCGGATGTCTCGCTCGCCAGCATGGGCATCTACGTGTTCGACTCGAAATTCCTGTTCGACCAGCTCAAGCGCGACGCCGAGGATCCGCACTCCAACCACGATTTCGGCAAGGACATCATCCCCTACATCGTCAAGAACGGCCGCGCCATCGCGCATCAGTTCTCGACCTCCTGCGTGCGCACCGGCACCGAACCGCGCTCCTACTGGCGCGATGTCGGAACGGTTGATGCATACTGGGCCGCCAATATCGACCTCACCGACGTGGTGCCGGAGCTCGATCTGTTCGACCGCGCCTGGCCGATCTGGTCCTATTCGGAGATCACGCCGCCCGCGAAATTCGTCCACGACGAGGAGAGCCGGCGCGGTTTCGCCGTCAGCTCGCTGGTTTCTGGCGGCTGCATCATCTCGGGCGCCTCGCTGCGCCGCTCGCTGCTGTTCACCGGCGTGCGCATCAACTCCTATGCCAATGTCGAGAACGCCGTGATCATGCCTTACGTCCATGTCGGGCGCGGCGCGCGGCTGAAGAACGTCGTGATCGACCGCGGCATCGAGATTCCGGAAGGACTTGTCGTCGGCGAGGATCCCGAGCTCGACGCCAAGCGCTTCCGGACCACCGAGCAGGGCATCACGCTGATCACCCAGCCGATGATCGACAGGCTCAATACATGATGCCTGTTCGCGTCCTCGCGGTCGCTTCTGAAGTCTACCCCATCGTCAAGACCGGCGGCCTCGCGGATGTCGCCGGCGCGCTGCCGATCGCGCTGAAGGCGCACGGCGTCGAGATGCGCACGCTGATGCCGGGCTACCCGGACGTGATGCGGCTGCTCGCGGGCGCGGATGAAATCCGGCGCTGGCCGGATTATTTCGGCGGGCCGGGCCGGTTGCTTGCCGGCTCGCACGAGGGGCTCGACCTGTTCGTGCTCGATGTGCCGCATCTCTACGCGCGGCCGGGCAACCCCTACGTCACCGCCGAAGGCACCGACTGGCCGGACAACGGCATACGCTTCGCCGCGCTGTCGCGCATTGCAGCCGATATCGGCCACGGTCTCGTCGCAAGCTTCGTGCCCGATGTCGTGCATGCCCATGACTGGCAGGCCGGGCTGGCACCGGCCTATCTGCACTACGATGGCGGGGCGCGCCCCGGCACCGTCATGACCATTCACAACATGGCCTATCAAGGCAAGTTCGACCGCACGCTCGCGGGCGCGATCGGCTTGCCCCAGCATGCGTCGTTCGACGTCCACGGCCTCGAATATTTCGGCGGCATCAGCTTTTTGAAAGCCGGCCTGCAGCTGGCCGATCGCATCACCACGGTGTCGCCGACCTACGCGCATGAAATCCAGAGCGACGAAGGCGGCATGGGGCTCGGCGGCTTGCTGCGCGAGCGCGCCGGCGTGCTGAGCGGCATCCTTAACGGCATCGACACCGAAGTGTGGAATCCGCAAACCGATCCGCATATCGCCTATCGGTTCGGCGCCGAGGAGCTGTCGTTTCGTTCGGCCAACAAGGCGGCGCTGCAGCAGCGGCTCGGCCTCGATCCGCGGCCGGATGCGCTGCTGCTCGGCGTCATCAGCCGCCTGTCGTGGCAGAAGGGGCTCGATCTGCTGCTGGAGTCCATGCCCACCATCCTGGGCGATGGGATGCAATTGGCGCTGCTCGGCAGCGGCGATGCTGAACTGCAGGATCGCTACCAGGGAACCGCACGCGGACATCCGGGCCGGATTGCGGCCGTGATCGGCTATGACGAGGCGCTCGCGCATCTGATCCAGGCCGGCTCTGACGCCCTGATTGTGCCGTCGCGGTTCGAGCCGTGCGGGCTAACCCAGCTCTGCGCCCTGCGCTATGGTGCCGTGCCGATCGTGTCGCGTGTGAGCGGCCTCGCGGATACCGTGAACGAGACGACCGGCTTCACATTCGGGCCCGTGACATCGGCAAATCTCTCGGCAGCGCTGGGGCGCGCGAGCTTCACCTTCCATGACAAGTCCGCGTGGCGGCAATTGCAGCTCGCGGGCCTTGCGACCGACGTCTCCTGGCGCAACCGGGCGGGCGAGTACGCGACGCTCTATCGCAACCTGATGGCATCCCGCGGGCGCAATGCGTAGGCCGGATTAGCGAAGCGTAATCCGCCCTGCGAAAATCATCCAAACACATACGACGCCATCGCGACGCTTGCGACCTCGTCGACGAAGACGCGCTTGCCGACGTCGCTGCCGGCGGCGCCTGCCGCGACCATCAGCGGCAGCAGATGGTCCTCGCGCGGGTGGGCGAGACGTGCGCTCGGCGCGTTCTCCCAGTCGACCAGCATCGCGTTGCGGCGGGACGCATCCGGGTTGCTGATCGCCTCGTTCAGATAGGCTTCGAAATCATACGAGACGGGCTTGGACTCCGCGCGGCCAAAACCGCGCATGTTGTGATAGGTGAGCCCGCTGCCGACGATCAGAATGCCCTCGTCGCGGAGCGAGGCGATCGCCTGCCCGACCCTGATGTGCTCGGCCGCGTCGTAGCTCGACTTCAGCGACAGCAGCACGATCGGCATGTCGGCGTTCGGATACATCAGGCCGAGCGGCACGAAAGTGCCGTGGTCAAACCCCTGATTGGGATCTTCCCGGCAATGGAGGCCGGCGTGCTTGAGCAGCGCGCTCACCTCCGCAGCGAGCTCGGGCTGGCCCGGCGCCGGATATGTGATGTGATAGGTATGCTCGGGGAAACCGTAATAGTCGTACACCATCGGCGGATGCGCCGACGTCGACACGGTGAAGGCGTCGGCCTCCCAATGGCCGGTGATGACGAGCACCGCCTTCGGCCGCTCGGGAAGAAGCTGCGGCAAACGGCCGAACTCAGCAGCCGTCTTGGCATATTGCACTCGCCTGTCTTCCATAAACGGCCAAGGGCCGCCGCCGTGCGACAAAAACAAGGTCGGTAATCGCGTCATGGATGTCGGCTCGCCTGTTTCACAACATGCGCGTGCGAACGGCCCGCGCGAACGGCGGCGAGCATAGGCAAACCGGTATGGTTAGCAAGCCGTTAACGATTTACCGCCCACAATCCAACCGTGGCCGAAGGAACGGCCAGAAGACAAGTGAGACGTGAGATGAGGAAGTTTGCGCTGGGGGACGTCGTCAACAGTGACAAGGGACGCCGCGGCATCGTTCGCGCCGCCTACCGGTCCAGGGAAGGCCAGCAGTTCTATGCCGTCGAGAAGGACGGCGCGATGGACTATCTGGAAGAAGACCGGCTGAGCCCGGCGCCGCGCGTCGAGCTCGCGGCCTAAGTCCAACTCATTTTTTGCTTTCGCCTGCGAGCCGGCCCAGACGCTCTCCCCAAGGGTCGTCGCCGCTCGCGGTACGATCATTCGCGATCAGCAACAGATGGTCGCGGTCCGCGGCAGCATCCCAATGCGGCAGCTCTGCGCCGTTGGGGTCGCCGCTCCTGGCGAAGTTGATCCAGTAGGCCCGCATGCGGTTTGCGACCTCGCGGTCGCGTCGCGAGAAGATGCCCGCACCGGGCACGCCCTCCACGCCGAAGATGAACTGCAGCTCGCGCCCATGGCCTTCGTCGGGATTGCCGCGCCGTGCTTCCGGCACATAGGCAAAGCGATAGCGGAAGGTCGGCGCGCCGGTCGCGGCATGAAGCCGGGCGAGCATTCGCACCGGCTCGGAGAAGACCTTGTCGGTGTAGAAGCTCGCCGCAACGTCTGACGGCCTCGCGGCATCGGCATAGAGCTTGCGCAGCTCGTTGATGCTCTCGCCCGACGCGGACAGCATCTCCTTGATCTCGAGCTCGCTGTCGTAACGCGTCTCGTCGTCGTTCGAGCCGATGATCAGGGGAATGCGGCTCTCATGTCCTGCCGCAAATCCCGCGGCAATGTCTTCCGTCACCAGATCTCCATCCATCGCCGGCATAAAGCTGCGCGGCGATTTCTCCAGCAGACGCTTCTCGGCAGCAATCAGACGCGCCGGTTCGGCGGCGCGCAGATCCGCCTGTTGCCCGAGCGCGGCGACAAATTGCCGGCCTGCGGCCTCGGCCTCCTGCGACGACGGCAGGCGCGCGCGGCCAGGCACCGATTGCAGAATGGCTTTCTGGAAGAGGTCGCGGGATTGGGCGCACAGCATCAGCAGCGCGATCGATGTGGCACCGGCACCGTTGCCGAACAGCGTCACGTTGTTCGCATCGCCGCCGAAGGCCGCGATGTTCTCATGCACCCAGCGCAGCGCCGCGATCTGGTCCATCAGGCCGAAATTGCCGGAGCCGCCGTCCGACAGCGCGGGATGCGTCAGCCAGCCGAGCGCACCGAGACGATAATTCACGGTGACCACGATGAGCCCGGCCTGCGCGAGCCTCGCACCATCGAACAGTGGATCATTGGCGGTGCCCTTAACGAAACCACCACCATGGATGAACACCATCACCGGCAGCGGTCCGTCGACGCCGAAGGGACGAAACACGTTGAGCGTGAGGCAATTTTCGCGCGCGGCCGGCAGCGATGGCTGGAGACAGGGCGCGCCATGCTCGTAGGCCATGCTCATCTCCGAACTCTCGGGCAAGGCCTGCGGCGGACGCCAGCGCAGGCTGCCTACCGGCGGCGCTGCATAGGCAAGCCCCTTGAACGATGCCACCTCGCCTTCGACGGCGCCGAGCATCTGGCCTTCGCGCGTCAACGCAAATGGAAATTGCCCAACCGGCTGGGCCACGGCCCTGCCGGTGCAGAGCAATGCAAAGGCTGCAATGAACGCAAGCAGGGACCGCATCTTCAGGGGATCTCGATGCGCGAATTGTTCCCCGGCAGGTTACGTCCGAGCCCCGCAGTGAGGCAAGCGCTGTGGCGGGAGCTAGCCGCCCCTCGCAATAATCTCCGCCAGCGCGCGCCGTGCGATGATGCCGAGCTCGCCGAGCGTGGAGTGGCCGGATCGCGCCGCCTCGATCAGGCGCTCGGCGATGAACCTGCGGCTGTCGTGATCGCCGCCATGCGGCAATTGGCGGCACGTCTCCTCCAGGACGACGTCCATGTTGGCTTTGGTTCGCTCACTCAACTCTGTCATGACGCCCTGGCTTGTAGCCGCAAGCATACACAGACGGATCGTGCATGATTATCCGGGCAATCACGGCCATGGTGCATCGCGATGCGTGCATTGACGCAAGCTTCGCGCCGCCACGATGACGCCCCAAACGGGACTACCGAAGATTGCACCTGCTCTGATGACAAGCCGGGCCTGCGGCGCTAGCCTGCCGGCAAAATAAAATACACGGGAGGAATACCATGCCGGACGCAATGGTCGCCGCACGTGAGTCCAAGGCGGCGAGTGGAACAGCTCAACAGGTCGATGTTGCCGTGGTTGGCGCCGGATTTGCCGGCCTCTATCTACTCCATCGCCTGCGCAAGGCCGGCCTCTCCGCCGCCGGTCTCGACGAAGCCGGCGACGTCGGCGGCACCTGGTACTGGAACCGCTATCCCGGTGCGCGCTGCGATATCCAGACCATCGACTACAGCTACACGTTCGATCCGGAACTCGACAAGGTCTGGACCTGGTCGGAGAAATACGCCACCCAGCCCGAGATCCTGCGCTATCTCGGCTTCGTCGCGGACCGCTACGACCTGCGCCGCGACATCCGCTTCAAGACCAAGGTCACCGAAGCCAAGTGGGACGAGACGGCCGAGCGCTGGCAGCTCACCACCGACAATGGCGCACCGGTCTCCTGCCGCCATTACATCATGGCCACCGGCTGCCTCTCCGCGCCAAAACCGCCGGAGATTGATGGCATCGGGGAATTCAAGGGCGAGGTCTATTTCACCGGACGCTGGCCGCATGACGGCGTCAATCTCGCCGGAAAACGCGTCGCCGTGATCGGCACCGGCTCGTCGGCCATCCAGTCGATTCCGCTGATTGCCGAACAGGCCGCGCATCTGACCGTGTTCCAGCGCACGCCGAATTTCGCACTGCCTGCGCATAACGGCCCCTCGCCGGCCGATCGCAGGGACCTGTTCCAGAGCGACCGCGCGGCCTATCGCGAGCAGGCGCGCCAGTCGATGGCCGGCGTGCCCTACCCGCAGCAGACGGCGGTGAGCTGGCAGCTCAGCGACGCCGAGCGGCGCGAACGCTTCGAGGTGGCGTGGGGCAAGGGTGACCTCGTCTATATCCTCACGCAGCTCTGGGCCGACCAGGGCGTCGATTTCGACGGCAACAAGCTGATCTGCGATCTCATTCGCGAGAAGATCTCGGCGGCCGTGAAGGATCCGGAGACGGCGGCAGCGCTGATGCCGCACGATCATCCCTTCGGCGCCAAACGTCCCTGCCTCGATACCAACTACTACGCGACCTACAACCGGCCGAACGTCACGCTGGTCAATCTGCGCCAGGAGCCGATCAAGGCGATCACCGCAGGTGGCATCACCACCGGCAAGCGCAACGTCGACGTCGACGTCATCGTGTTCGCGACCGGCTTCGACGCCATGACCGGCGCGATCCGCGCCGTGCATCCGATCACTGGTCGCAACGGCAAGTCGCTCAGCGATGTCTGGGCGCAGGGGCCGCAGAGCTATCTCGGTCTCACGGTCGAGGGTTTCCCGAACTTCTTCATGATCACCGGACCCGGCAGCCCGTCGGTGCTGTCGAACATGGCGGTCTCGATCGAGCAGCATGTCGACTGGGTCGTCGACCGCCTCGCCGCATTGCGCGACGCCGGCTTCACCACGATCGAGCCAACCGTGACGGCGCAAGCCGGCTGGGGCCGACACATGGCCGACTGCTCGATGGTGACGCTGCACCGGCTCGCCAACACCTGGTACACGGGCGCCAACGTGCCCGGCAAGGTGCAGGGCCTGATGCCCTACACCGGCGGCGTCGGCCCCTATCGCAGCATCTGCGACGAGGTCGCGAGCCGCGGCATGCTCGGCTTCAGGCTCACCGGCCCCAACGTCGCCGCGCAATGCAATGACGGCGAGGTGGTGCGGCTGCAGCCGGACGTGCGGCTGGTGCTGAACCTGCTGGCGTCGCTGAACCTGCCGCCGATCGAGTCGATGGGCGCGATCGGCGCACGTGCCTTCGTCAACGAGTTCAACAAGGGCCGGCCTGCGGGACGGCTGATCGGCGACATCGTCGACGGCACCCTGCCCGGCGCGGATGGCCCGCTGCCTTATCGCGTCTACAAGCCGGCCACACCGGGCCCGCATCAGATCGTGGTCTATTTCCACGGCGGCGGCTGGGTGCTCGGCGACGAGCAGTCGGACGAGCCGTTCTGTCGTGACATGGTGCGGCGAACCGGCATGAGCTTTGTCAGCGTCGGCTATCGCCACGCGCCGGAGCATCGCTTCCCCACTGCGGCCGAGGACGGCTATGCGGCGACGCGCTGGATCGCCGGGCATCTGGCCGAGCTCGGCGGCAAGCCGGATCCGGTGCTGGTGGCAGGCTGGAGCGCCGGCGGCAACATCGCTGCCGTCACCTGCCAGCTCGCGCGCGACCGCGGCGGGCCCGAGATCGCCGGCCAGCTGCTGGTGTGTCCGGTCACCGACTGCAGCTTCGACCGGCCGTCCTACAACGACAATGCGACCGGCTACTTCCTGACGCGATCACTGATGGACTGGTTCTGGGACCTCTACTGCTCGCCGGCCGACCGCACCGATCCGCGTGTCTCGCCGCTGCGCGGCAAGGTCGCCGGCCTACCGCCGGCCTTCATCGTCACCTGCGAGTTCGATCCATTGCGCGACGAGGGGATCGCCTATGCGGAAGCGATGGCGGCCGCCGGCGTCCCGGTCGAGCAGCTGAAAGCCCGCGGCCATTTCCACTCGTCCTTTCCGATGGTGGACGTGGTGATCACTGGCGTCCAGGGCCGGATGCAGATGGCTCAAGCCTTGCGGCGCTTTGCCGGGCTGCCGCCGGAGGTCAGCCGCGGCGACGAGACCGGCCACAGCCATGAAAGCCCGGGGCACAAAATCGCAGCTGCCGCGAGTTAAGCCGCCATCGGCCGGGAACCTTTTCTCGGCCGCCGCGTTACCGAGGCGTGGCATTGAGATGCAGCGATGGGTATGGGCCCCGGCACGGCAGATTGCGTGCTGGGGCTCTTGTTGCGTGAGGCGGGGACGATGGGTGGCGTATCAGTTGAGTCAAAAATCGATTTCAGCGCGCGCGCCGTGCTGCATAAATGGCCGTCACTCGGAAACCAGCGCCGGCCGGACCGCGCGTCCTATCACGTGAGCGAAGGCACGCTCGACGAGTGCATCTCGGCCTTCATGGAAAAGCCCGCACCGACCCGGCATCTCTACGAGATCCACACCGCGCCGCAGCCGCCGCTGGTCACGGACATCCTCTCGCCCGAGCACATCGCGGAGCTGTCGCGGCTGCGGGAATTTCTCTGATTGCCGGTGGGCGAGCGGCTGCACGCGCACGACGAACGTCTTAGCTGCTTCCGCCGACTTGGGTAGGAACCTTCTTCCGGTTTTTCCAGTTAACAGGATCGGAAGCCAATCCAAAGCCAAGACGTGAGCAACTCACATGCTTGAAGCTGGCGCGCAAGTCCCGGTCGTGCCCTTTGGCGCAGATCAAACGCTGTTCGTGGTGATCGATCGTCTCGACGAAGCGACTGAAATCCGGGTCGAACGAAGCGATCTCGACGCTACGATCAGCGAGCTCGTCGCGGGCTGCTTTAACGACCCCATCAAGGTGATCTCGTTCAACACGCTCGAGCACTGGATGAAGGACATCTCGACCGATGTCGCCGATGAGATCCAGGCACGGTGCGGCGTCGATGGCGTGACGCTGCCCGACTACCTCAGCGATTTCGTCGAGAGCCATAGATGACCTCGATCTCGCGGCGGCGCTCGCCGGCGAAGGTCAGCAGCTTCTCGATCGTCGGCGTATCCGTGATCCGTTTGGCAAGCCGCTCGGCGCGCGCCGCCTGATCTTCGAGATACTGGATCGTGTTCAAGCGCCGTCTCCCCCAAAGCCCCGAATTGCCGGGCACCCATGGTGCGGGAGAGCAGCTAACAGCCCGTTAAACGCGGCACGCCGGCGGCGATCAACAACGCTCTATCGCACGACGTCGAGCCGGACATTGGTGATGCCCTTGTCGACCATGCCGAGCGCCTCGGCCGCGGAGGGCGAAATGTCGACCACGCGGCCGCGAACGAAGGGCCCGCGATCGTTGACCCTGACGGTCACGGCGCGGCCGGAGGAGACGTCGGTGACGCGCAGCCTGGTGCCGAACGGCAGGCTCGGGTGAGCCGCGGTCAATTCGTTCTTGTCGAACTTCTCGCCGCTCGCAGTTTCCGTGTCCGAATAGAAGCTCGCAACGCCACGCGAGGCCGTAGGCCTTGCGTCCGCGGTCTCGCTGGCAGCACGCACCCGGCTGATCGGCCGCGGATGCAGCGCCGCCACGCGGTGCGGCCGCTCGATCGCGACCTGCCGGCCGGTGCTGGCAAGGTCAGCCTTCTGGCGGCCAACCGGTGATTGCGCGCACGCGGCGAGCGAGGCGGCGCCGATAATGGCGAGCAACAACCGGCTCGAGGTTGCCGGCGAAATCCGGGCCGTTTCGGCAGCAGTTTCTGCACTTGCAAAGCGAGACATGATGCGCCCTCCGAACAACCCCAAGTTTCGGTGGGCAATGAGGGCAGAACCTTGGCTGAACAAAAGCGGCCTTGCGACCGCTAGCGTTTCGCGCCGGCTGTGATGAATCCACCACAGTTAGCTGTCCTGAATCGAAACAGGCTCGCGAAAAATCACCCCGATGCGGCGCGCCAGATGATCGGGCGCGTCTCCGGCCGCGTCTCGCCGCTCTCGACGTCGCCCCTGATGAGCCGCATCAACTCGCGCCGATAGAGCAGCCGCCAGCCGGTTTTCAGGCTGGCGAGAAAGTCGAGCTCCCGTTGCGTCAGCATGTACATCATGAACCCGGTCAGCTTGCGAGGGCCGCGCCGAATTCGCGGGGGCCCGCTACCTAGCGTAGTGTTACATATCGTAGCGCTCGCAGCGCTGATGCGCAAGCCGCGCCGCTAGAAATTCGGCCCCAGCGCGATCTTGGTGATCGTTCCGTTCCTGACGCCGATGCGCCACTCCGCCGAGCCGTTGGCGAACTGGGCGACATAGATGTCGCTGTCGAGCGCGGTGACGCCGCGGAACGAGACCGCGCGCAACGCCCCGAGCCGCGCCACGATGGCCTGGTCGAACAGAAGCTGCTGACGCGTGATGTTGGCGACCTCGGTGGTCATATGGTCGTAGTCGGGCTGCCCCTTGCCGATGCCCTCGATATAGTGCCGCAGCATCGCCTCGCCATTGGCGATCGGGACGGCGCGACGCGACGCACGCCCCGGCCTGGCACTGACGTTCGAGGCCTCGACATTATGGAAGCGCGTCTGCCGGCCAGGCGCCAGGATCTCCATGCACTTCCCTGACTTGTCGGCAATGACCCATGGGCTGTTCACGGTGGTCAGCGCGGCCCAGGTCATGTCCGACCTGACGACGCTCTGCGCCTTGCGCTCGCCGTCAGCGCCGAGATTGAAGACCTTAATATCGTCGTCCGTCTCGTTGTAGAGCATGATCCTGATCGGCGAGGTGCCGGCGCGGCCGCGCACATTCGCCTCCTCCGAGCAGGAGACGATGCCGCCAAGCTCGTCGTTGCCGTCGGGCCGGAAGATCACGTCGCCGGCCTTGCCGTCCGGCTCGAGCAGCACGCGGAATTCCGCCGTGCCGTTCTCGAATTTGGCGCCATAGATGTCGTAGCCGCCCGGCCCGACGCCGCGGAAGAAGATCGTCTCGACCGCACCGAGCGCCACGAAGGTCGCGCGCAATTCGTCGAGCCGACGATGGATGCTGGCGGCGAGCGGCGCGCTCATGCGATCGTAGTTCGGCGTGCCGCGGCGCAAATCCTCGATACCAGTGAGGATCACCTCCTTGCTGCGCGCGGCCGGGACCTGCTCCCTGAATCTGTCAGGGACTTCCGCCAGGCGGCGCGCGAAGTCGGCCTCGATCGCCTGAGCCTGCGCTGCATCGATCCGCTGCGCGAGGCGGGCGCCGGAGGTGGCGTTGTGGACCAGCACGCGCGAGATGCCGGCCGTTTCATCGCGCAGGAAGATCAGGAGATGATCGCCGTGGACGGAGAACGCGTCAGTGCCCTCGGCAAGAACCGGCGCTCGGCCCTGCCCGGTCTCTTGCACGTGCAGACGATCGCCATCGCGCCGCACGGTGAGCACGCGGCCCGGCGCGATCCTGTACCAGCCGACATATCGATCGAGCGACACCGGATCAGCTGTTGGCGCCGGCATCTCGGCAACGCGAACGGCGCGCACGTCGCGGCCATTCATATGCAGCGTCAATTCGGACGAGCGACGCTCCGCATCAACAGGGAATGTGATCTCGCCGGACGACGCCGCATAGGACGCCGTGCCGTCGCTGGCGACGGTCAGGCGCAGCCTGCGTTGTCCGGTGAGCTGCCCGTAGATTTCGTCGCCCTCGCGGAAGATGGCGAACACCGAGGCCGGGCCCATGACGTTGAAATTGACGGCGTAGAAATTGACGAACGGATGGTAATGCTCGGCCGGCACCTGGCCGAGATCTGCGCCGGCGGGCACCGGATCCGGCGTGCGATAGGCGATCATGCCGGCGGACACGATCACGACAGGCACGATCGCGGCCGCGATCCACAGCCGCTTGCGCCAACCGACCGCTGCGGGCATGGCGGCGGCTGCGATGATTCGTTCGACCCGCGCGCGCACGGTCGAAGCCCGCGCCATCGCAAGCTCCATCGGCCGCGGCTTCACGGAGGTCGCGACGTCGAGCAGGATTTCGGCGTAGGACAGCCGGTCGTCGATCATCTCGATCGCGCGGGCATCGCTGATGATCTCGGCAAGCTCGGCAAGCCGCGCCAGCTGCCACCAGGAGAACGGGCTGAACCAGAACACCGCGCGGTTGAGCGAGGCGAGCAAGAGGACGTAGAAATCGCCATTGGCGACATGCGCGCCCTCATGGGCGAGCACGGCGAGGCGCTTCTTCGCGTCCCAGCCGAAAAACTGCGGCGGCACCAGGATGGTCGAGCCGAAGGTGACGGGCCCGCCGACGTCGCGGCTGACGCGTACATCGGCATCGATCATCTCACGGCTTTTCACCGGCTTCGCCGCGCGCGCCAGACGCCAGGTCAGGCAGAGGCCGATGGCCAGCCGCAGCAGCATCAGGCCGGCGAGGCAGGCATAGACGGTGGTGGCGACCATCCACCAGTCGATCGAGAGACCTCGCTTCACCATCGGCGCGATGGCCGCAGCGGGCGCGATCGGCAGGGACGGCTGCGGTCGCTCCAGCATCGAGAAGTCGGCCGGCCACGCTTCATCCGGCATGGGCACGGACAAAGGCATCCGGTCGATGGTGAGCGTCGGCCAATGCATCACGAACGGCATCGCCAGCGATGCCAGCAGCACGACCATCCACGCCGTCATGTGGACGTGCGGATTGCGCACACGAAACAGGATGAGACCGATCCAGACGACGCCTCCCAGCGCGAAGGAGCGTAACGCCGCCTCAGCCAGAGCCGCGATCATTCTTTTTTCACTCCCCTCGCCTTCTTCGCCTTGGCCACCTGGTCGGCCAGCGCACGCAATTGCTGCTGGTCGAGCATCGCATTGTCCACCATGCCGACGAGGACCTCCTCCATCGAGCCGTTGCAGAACCAGTCGACGATGCGCTGCACCGCCTTGGCCGCAACCCGCGCCCGCTCTTCGGCGGCGTGATAGACGTAGGTGCGTCCGTCCACGGTGTGGCGAGCATAGCCCTTTTCTTCCAGCCTGCGCAGCACCGTCCGCACCGTCGATTCCTTCAGGCGTCGCGATAGCCGCTCGCGCACGATTTCGGCCGTGACCGGCCCATGGGCCCATACCAATTGCATGACCTCGTGCTCGAGATCGCCCAGGTCGGGCAAACGATCGTCCATGTGGCTTACCTAACAGCTTGAGATTCTTGTAACGCTACGCAGCGTCGCACATAAGGCACGGGCAGACAACGGCGATTCCGGCTGAGCCGGGGTCGGCGTGCCGGGCTGTCGCATATGCGAAAGGGCAGGCGGCTTGCCTGCGGCCATCCTTCGAGACGCCCGCCTGCGGCGGGCCCTCAGGATGAGGACGCGTCTGCTGCGAGATACCAGACCCTCATGGTGAGGAGCCCGCCAAAGCGGGCGTCTCGAACCATGCAGGCCGAGCTCTCCCGGCAGTATTCAACCGTCATAAGCGACAGGCTTGGACTAGTTCAATACTTCGGCTCGTACATCTGCGACTGGACCAGGGCCTTGACATCGTTGGGCGCGGGTCCGTCGGCGAGCCCGCGCTGATAGGCGACGTCCGCGACCGCAACGGCAATGCGGGCCGAGACCTCGCGGATGCGGGGCAGTGCGGGATAGAGACTGCCCTGATCCAGGTCCTCCTTGCCGACGCAATTGGCGAGCGTGTGGGCCGCCGCCATGAACATCTCGTCGGTCACGAGCCGTGAGCGGCTGGCGATGACGCCGAGGCCGACGCCGGGGAAGATGTAGGAGTTGTTGCCCTGGCGCGGCACGAAGGTGCGGCCATTGAGCGTGACCGGATCATAGGGGCTGCCGCAGGCGAACAGCGCGCGGCCCTCGGTGTAGCGATAGGCATCCTCCGCCGAGCATTCCGCCTTCGAGGTCGGGTTGGACAGCGCGAACACGATCGGCTGCGCGTTGAACCCGGCCATCGCCTTGAGCACATCGGGCGTGAAGGCGCCACCGACTGCGGCGACTCCGATGATCGCCGTCGGCTTCAGCGTCTTGATCGCGGTGAGGAAGTCGGCGATCGGCGCCTGATCCTTGTGCGCATAACGGAGCTTGTGGCCGGAGAGGCCTTCGCGACCGCCGACGACGAGGCCGCGGGAATCCACCAGCCAGTTGCGCCGGAGCGCCTCGGCTTCCGTTGCGCCCTCCGCGATCATGGCGGAGACGACGAGATCGGCGATGCCGGTCGCAGCCTCGCCTGCACCGAGGAACAGGATGCGCTGATCCGTCAGCTTGCCGCCATTGACGCGCAGCGCCGAGAACAGGCCGGCGAGCGCAACCGCTGCGGTGCCCTGGATGTCGTCGTTGAAGACGCAGGCTTCGTCGCGATATTTGTGCAGCAGCTTGAACGCGGAATGGTTGGCGAAGTCCTCGAACTGGATCAGCACATCGGGAAACGTCTTGCGCGCTGCGACCATGAATTCGTCGACGAAGCTGTCGTAAGCGTCTCCGGTGAGCCGCCGCTCGCGCAGGCCGAGATAGTAGGGATCGCTGAGGAGCTCCTCGTTGTTGGTGCCGACGTCGAGCACGATCGGCAGGCACTGCTCGGGATGCACGCCGGCGCAGGCCGAATAGAGCGAGAGTTTTCCAACGGGAATGCCCATGCCGTTGGCGCCGAGGTCGCCAAGCCCCAAAATGCGCTCGCCGTCAGTGACGACGATGAGTTTTGCGGCATTGGGCCAGTTCTTCAGGATCTCCGCGATCTGGCCGCGATCGCGCGAGGAGATGAACATGCCGCGCGGTCGCTGGTAGATCAGGCCATATTTCTGGCAAGCGAGCCCGACCGTCGGCGTGTAGATGATCGGCTGGATCTCGTCGATATTGTCGACCACGACGCGAAAGAACAGCGCCTCATTGCGGTCATGCAGCGCGTTTAGCGCGACGAATTTTTCCAGGTCGGTCGGCAGCGTGCGCAGATTGGTCAGCACGCGCTCGACCTGCGTCTCCATCGTCAGCACGCAAGGCGGCAGCAGGCCACGCAGGCCGAGCGCTGTGCGCTCCGCTTCCGTGAAGGCCGTGCCCCTGTTGAGCAAGGGATCGCGCAGCAAGGCCATGCCGTGCGCGGAATCGGATGATGTCGAATGGGTGTCGACCCGAGCAGGTCTATTCACGAATTCCCCCAGGGAGTTTCTTATTGAAGGGCAAGCATTGTCGGCCAGTGTTCCATCGAGATCAAGGACGTTGCTCCCCGGGCCACGATTGTGATCTCGCACCGCAGCGAGACTTCGCGAGAGAGCGCAGTGCGCGCGACGCAAAAGTTAACGGCGCGGGGCGACTCGCGCTCCTCATGGTGAGGAGCGCGTCTTCGCGCGTCTCGAACCATGAAGGCCCCTATCTCGCCCGCGTCCATCCTTCGAGACGCCCGCTGCGCGGCCTCCTCAGGATAAGGAAAGCCCCTATTCCGCCTTGATATCCGCGGCCTTCACGACCGGCCACCATTTCTCGGTCTCGGCCTTCTGGAAGGTGCCGAGGGCTGCGGGCGATTGCTGGTCCACTGGCGGAATCTCCTGGCCCAGTTCGGCAAAGCGTTGCTTGACGGAAGCGTCGGCAAGTGCTGCGACGATGGCCGTGTTGAGCTTTGTGACGATCTCCTTCGGCGTGTTCTTCGGTGCCCAGATGCCGTGCCAATAGGAGATGTACAGGCCAGGCAGGCCCGCCTCGTCGACGGTCGGAATGTCGGGCGCGGACGCGAGCCGGGTCGCCGCCGTCACCGCGAACGCCTTGATCGCACCGTTTCTGTATTGCGGCAGCGAGTTCGAGGCCTGGTCGAACATGATGTCGATCTGTCCGGCGACGAGATCGATCATGGCGGGCCCGGCACCGCGGTAAGGCACGAACTGGAAGTCGGTGCCGGTCTTCTCCTTGAAGAAGACGCCGGCGACATGCGCGCCGGTGCCGGCGCCGGCCGTCCCCGCGGTGGCCTTGCCGGGATTGGCCTTGAGCCACGCGATCATCTCTTTCAGATTGTTGGCCTCGAGCGACTTTCGGCCGACGATCAGCTGCGTACCCATCGCGACCAGCGCGACCGGCTCGAAATCGGCGACCACGTCATAAGGCAGCTTGAAGATCCCGCCGTTGAGCACATGCGTGCCCCAATGGCCGATGGTGATGGTGGTGCCATCTGGCGTGGCGCGTGCAACGCGCGCGCCCGCGATGCTGCCGGAGGCGCCGGCGACGTTCTCGACCACGATGGTCGCATGCAGTTCGGTGGCAATCCGCTCGGACAGGATCCGCGCCAGCGTATCGGTGGGCCCGCCGGCCGCGAACGGGACCACCAGCGTGATCGGACGGGACGGAAACGGTTGGGCGTCGACGGGCGCGCTCCACGCCACGGATTCGATCAACGCGCAAATGACGATTATATGACCGCGCAATGCAGCCCACAGCCCCCGCATCGTTCTCTCCCACCCTTTTGCCGCCCGCATGTCGTCAGCGGGCTGAAGCCGGAGTGAACGCTGCCGGACGGGCAGAGGCAAGCTGGAATTGATGCCGGGCCGCTTAGGGCATGGACTCATAAACTCGAGCTGCACTTCGTGTGAGTCCGAGTTGGGCCACAAGGCGACATCGCGCGCCAGAACTGCTACGACAGCGGC
Organism: Bradyrhizobium sp. S3.2.6; assembly: GCF_040546885.1. Taxonomy (NCBI): domain Bacteria; kingdom Pseudomonadati; phylum Pseudomonadota; class Alphaproteobacteria; order Hyphomicrobiales; family Nitrobacteraceae; genus Bradyrhizobium; species Bradyrhizobium sp. S3.2.6. Next base: position 25,735 of record NZ_JBEPOS010000011.1, read on the forward strand.
CACCCAATGATGAAGCTCTATAATCGGTGATTGGTGCGCTGCCATGCGTTACGACCTCGATCTTGTTAACCAGCTATGCCGAGAAGTCGGGCTGGTAGTGCGACTAGATAACGATTATCGTATAGAGGTCGATCTTGGCCGTGACGCAATTCTGTGCGTTGAGAACGCCGAACGCGAGGAAGACTGCCTGATCGGTTTTCTTGGCATGCCCTGGCATGCGCACGATAATCTTATGTTCGCCGATGCTCGCGGTAACTACATCGAACTCGACTACCTCGATCTGCTCACTGGCTTGAAGGAGGGGCGCGTCCTCGTTTGCGAGCGGGAGGTGAACGGGCGAACGGTAGACATCTGGCTGGTCCACAGCGAGTACAACGACGAGCTCAAGTATCTTGAAGAAGGCGAGCGGATCATCGTGCGTCGCGCAACGGTCCAACTCGCATAATTGGACGGAGCCGACTCTTTGTGTCGGCTCTGGGTCACGAGCTGCGGTCAGCACGAGCGCGAGTCTGGTCCGGTCTACCCTCGACAGCCGACGTGTTTGCAGGCCACGCATAGTTCGGTTTAGGGCCAAAAGCTGACGATAGTGCGGACGTCAATGTTAGCTACAAGTGCCAAATTGCGCGATCGCAACAATTGATGCCGTGCGTCGTGCCGCACCCCATTAGCGTTGCCGACACGATGTCTTCGTCGCGATTAGCTTTGTGCTCTTGTGCTGCGGCGCCGCGTGCCAACGATCGCCGGCGGAACGTCACCCGGTCGGGCCAAAGTAGATACAGTCCGGATCGTCCTTCGGACAGTTGCAACGGCCCATTCGATCCGACAGTTCGGCCAATTGGGGTTTGCTGTCGACGAACTGCTTGATGCTCTTCAGGCCGGTTCGCCGCACTCTAACGAATGTCCCGGCTTTGCCCACGTGCTTATTGAACTCTTCAGTCAAGCCTGCCGTCTTCACTGCATTCAGAATGTGAGCCAAACCATGGGCTCCGAATTCAACGTGCGAAGCGTCGCCCGGCCTCGGTTTCTTCTTCCGATCTGCCTTTGCTTTCGTCGCAGTCTTTCGCACGACCTTCTTTGCCATGAGTATTCTCCCTACTGAGCAACAACGATCGTTGGCTTGAAGATCTTAAGGGCAAGGAACTGCTCAACAGCGGCCGCAGCTCCCCGCTCCGCAGGTCCGCCAGAGTAAGTGATGAATTGGCCGGGATGTGGAACACCAACGGCCGCAGCCCGTGTTACTGGCAGCCTGTGGGGCAGATAGGGCTCCGCGTCCAACTTTTGGGCCGCCGCTTGATCCAGGTAGATGCCCACTGTGAGTAGATGGGTGTCCGTTCGCGAAGCGGTGACGCCGAAGCTCGCATCAGCCACCTGGAAGGCGCGGCCGGCAGGCGCGAACACGATCTTGGGCGTAGCTGTGCCACCGATCTTTGTCACGAACTGTAGTTGATCGACCATGGTTGGCGGCCCTTTAACATTGACCGTACCCTTGGGCTTGTCGTTCTCTGCGACCAGATTCCCAAAAATCGTAAGGTTGAGAAAATCGTCGACTACCTTGTCGATGCCCACCCTTCCAGCAATCGGATAAATGTAATTCTCGTCGACCGGGCGCGTGCAAGTCGGGTGTTTGGTGTTCGCGATCAATTCGCCAAGAGTATCGGTGATCGTGAAAATGCGCTCGTTCTGTCGCGACCGATCAAAGCTCCCGCTCACGCCCATCGACACGACGGAACCTATCGGCAGGGGACGAATGAAGTTTATCTGAGGGTCGAAGTTATTCATCTCCAACCCGGTCAGATCAAAATTGTACGCAATACCCGTGCTGTAGAGGATATCAACGATATGTCTGGCTCTCCCCTTCAATTGTCTGGGATCAAATTTGGCAACGGCTTCCGGGTCGTTCTTAGCTCTCTGGAGGAGATCTGTCCCTATCGTATGCGAAGTCAAATCGACTTGACCGTTGCGAAAATTGTCGTCGTCGGCCAAATAGTTCAACAGTGCTTGCACGCCGGCAGCGCGGGCCTCACAACGAATCTGCTTTACAATTACGCTCGTTCCAACGCCAGCCAGATCGCCGGGTAGCGGATGGATGGCACATCCACTTGAAGCGAGTCCGATAAGAGCAAAGAACAGAAGTTGTCGTCCGCCGGAAATGCCTCGCGCTCTCATAACAACCCCCAATAACCCCGCGTAGCCTATGCGCGAAATAATTGCATGGAAATGCGCTAGTTGCGAGTTATGCACAATGCCGAAGCCTTGGGGGCGCTAAAGACCAAGAAGCTAGGCTCCTAACGGATCGAGCACGCGAGACGCGATTTCTGGTTCGGGTCACAAGCCGCCGATCACACGCAAGGTGGGAGATTTCCGGTTTGGATTGGTAAGATGACGTTTATGGGTACACGCTCTAGCCGGCCGCCCGTCGCGACGCCAGATTGGCGGCGACGTCGACCGGCGGCGCGATCTGCATCAGGATGGTCTGGGTCGCGGACGCCACCTCGATGCCGTTCTGCTGGAAGCGCTGTTTCATGCGGCGGTTGAACTCGCGCTGGACCGGCCAGCGGCCCGCCTCGGTGCAGCGGATCTGACCGACGATCGACACCATCGCGCCGTCGACCTTGTCGATGCCCCAGAGCTCGAGATCGCCGCGGATCAACGGGCGGAATTCCGTCTCGCGGCGCATCTCCTCGACGATGTCCTTGAGAATCTGGCCGGCGCGATCGGTGTCTTCCTTGTAGGCTACATTGACGCTGACGGAGGCATTGCCGGCGCCACGGCTGGCATTGGTGATAGTCGTCACCGCGCTGAACGGGACGATGTGCACGGCGCCGTCGCCGGCGCGCAAGCGGATGGTGCGGATCGAGACGTTCTCGACCACGCCTGTGAGGCCCGACACGCTGACGGTATCGCCGACCTGAACCGTGTTCTCCAGCAGCAGGAACAGGCCGGTGATGAGATCCTGCACCAGCTTTTGCGAACCGAAGCCGATGGCAATGCCGACGATGCCGGCACCCGCGAGCAGCGGCGCGACATTGACGCCGATTTCGCTCAGCGCCGTGAGGCCGACGACCGTGGCGATCACGCACAAAAGCGCCGTGCGCAGCATCGGCTGGAAGGTGCGCAGCCGCGCCGCGCGGGCATAGTGTCCGTCGCGCGACAGCGTATTGATCTGCCGGTCCAGCAGCGCATTGCTGGCTTCCCAGATCGCCGCGGCGATGACGGCAGCGACGCCGATCGTCGCCACCGCCGAGAGCAGCCGGCTGCCGATCTGGCCGCCATAGAACCAGACGATGGCATCGACGCCCCAGACCTCGAGCACGGCGACGAAGCCGATGAAGGCGATCACGCCGGAGACGATCTTGCGCAGCAGCGGCAGATAGCGGTTGGCGCGGATCTCCAGCCCCGGAAAGCGCTGCAGGATTTCCGGCTGGATGCGGAAGCCGCGGTCGATCAGGCTCAGCGTCACCATGATGGCGACCCGCGTGATCAGCACCACCGCGACGGTGCCGACGAAATATTGCAGCAGCAGCGAATAGCCGTTGCGGATGTTCAGCGCCCAGACCGCCCACAGCGCCAGATCGAGCGCGATGGCCAGATAATGCCAGCCGCCGGCGATGCGGTTGCGCAGGCGCGCGGCGATCCCCTGCCGGTCCGCGGGTGCGCGGATGGCGTCGGCGACCTGGCGCCGGCATTGCAGGATGATGACGACGACGAAGAGATGCACGACCAGCATCACCATGCGAATGAGCGCGGCATAGCCGGCGCGATGCAGGCCGAGCAGCAGCGCCACGTTGGCGAAGGCAATGCCGGTTACGGCGACGCCGACGATGCGACGCGCCCAGATCTCGATATAGGCTGCCGTCTCTGCGCGCACCGGAAACAGGCCGAACGGCCCGGCCAGCGCGCGGACGACGCAAATGAGCCCGCGCGAGAACGCATAGGCGTTGACGACGGCAAGGATCACGAGGCGGACGGTCGCGGGCTCGCCGATCTCTGTTCCGAGCAGTGCGGTCGCGATGCCAACGAAAACGACCACCGGCAGCAGTTCGAGCAACAGCCGCCCCAGCACGAAGGGCAGCCGCAGCAACAGCTGCCAGACCCGCGCGAGGCTGTGCCTGCGCTTGTGCAATTCCGGCTCGGGAGTGACGTCTGCGACCGACGACGGTGGACCGGCAATGAGCAGCGCCTGAGCTGGCAAGTGCGCTGTCTGCGGCACCCGCCCTTCGAGGAAGGCTACGGGGCGCCGCATCAGGCGGACAATCACCCATTCGGCTGCAAGCGCGCAGCCGAACACCAGCGCCAGCTTCCAGGCGATCTCGATCAGGAGATTATAGGCGTCGGGATCATTCGCGGTGCGCACGATCCAGTAATAGAACGCCGAGAAATGCGTGAGCGTCCGCGCCATGTCGGCGACATCGCGCGAGACGTCGCCGATCTGCTCTGACACGGTGAGCAGAAGCTGCGCGCCGAGGCCGTCAGCCGATAGCGGGATCGGTGACTTCTGCTCGGGCGCCGGCTGCTGCGGACCGGACGCATTCGCGATCGCGCGCAGCGTATCGATCATTTGCGCACGCTTCTTGTCGTCCTGAAGCGTCTCCAGCGCCCGCCTGGCCTCGTCAGGCGCCAGTGCGGCCGTGCTATTGGCGGCCGGCGCAGGCGGCGCTGCGTGGGCTGGGGAGACGGACGAAAGGACGAGAAAGAAGACAGCGACAAGCGCCGAAGCAAGCTTATGCGACACGCGGATTCCTCAAAATAAATGAAATGCGCCGGCGGAATCGGGACCGCACGAAGCACTGCGTCATGCCGGATGGAGGCTATTCGCCCCCAACCTGTGTCGGAAGTTTGCCGGTGAGGCGACCATCTCTTGGCATTTCCTTTTGCATTTCCGCAACGCAGATGTGATGGAACCGCTTCGTGGTCAATGTCGCAAAAGCATGCGAGATTGCCGGTGGGAATTGGGGGCATCACATGACAGATTCCGATCGGCGCCGGCTCGTGCTTGCGGGAGCCGCGGTCGTGCTCGGCCTGCCATCGGCGGTCGCGCAGAATGGACCGACTTTCACCTATCGCGGCATCACGGTCGACGCCAGCGCCGCGCAGGGCCCGCCTGATATCATGGAGGTCGTCGCGTCGCTGAAGCATCAGATCGACATCGTCGTGGAATGCGGCGCGAAGCCCGAGATCATGACCTTCTTCAGGAGCCAGCCGGTCTCGGTCAAGCCCGGACAGGGCGACGGCGGCGGGCACTTCACGTCCAAGGTCAAGGGCGTCACGGTTGACGCGGCCGTCGTTGCGCCGGAGAAGCCGGTGCTGCTGCACGAACTGCTCCACGCCTATCATTTTCGCGTCCTGCCGGGCGCCCTGGAGAATCCGGACCTCGTCCGTTTCTACGGCATCGCCAGGCAGGACGAGCTCTATCCGCTGGACGCCTACGTGCTGAAGAACGTGCAGGAGTTCTTCGCGGTGACCGGAAGCCTCTATCTCTGGGGCAATGTCGACCGTCCCCCCAACAATCGCGCCACGCTGCATGACAAGCAGCCGGTGTATTATCAATGGCTCGGTGATCTCTTCGGCGTGCAGAAGAAGGCGTAGCCGATGCGCGAGGGTGCAAAACGCACAGCGCCGGGCAGGTAGGGGCCATGCCTTACTGACTGCAGCCCACTAAACCTTTACCCGGCGTGCCGTTCGCGGTTTTCGCCGCTATGCGATAGTCCGAACGAGCTCCATCGCACTTAACGCGGCTGGATTTGCGGAGGTGGAGTCATAGACCTCCCCTTGCTCATGAGGTGGACGTTACGCGTCGCTTGTTTGCGACCATCGGCATGCTCCTCCTGTGACATAAAACTGTCAAGCGGGATCAAATGGCCTGAGCATCACATTTGCAGAGCGGTTCCGCGACGACCGACCACATCAGAGCCGCACCGGCGCAATGGTGACATCATGCCCCTGTTTTGCCCGACGGGTCAAACGAAATTCTTTGAATCCGAATATCATTTGCGCTGTCATTCAAGTCATTGATTTCACGATCATCGGCTACTGTGCATGGGGTTGTTTTCGAGATCGGGCGTACTGACAGGCGGCTTGCACAGAAATTGTAGGGTGGGCAAAGGCGCCCTTGCGCCGTGCCCACCATCTCCCATCTCCGAACGAAGATTGTGGGCACGCTTCGCTTTGCCCACCCTACGAGAGCGGAGTTCGATCCGAGATCGCGTCTTACCGCTTCCCCTTCCCCTCCTTCTCCAGCGCCTTGCGCACATTCTCGAACTCCGCCAGCGAAGCCTTGTCGGCGCGGGGAAAGCGCAGGTCCAGTTTTTCGAGCTCCGCGACGATGACGGAGCCGATCACCACGCGGGCAAACCATTTGTGGTCGGCGGGCACGACATACCACGGCGCATGCCGCGTGGCGGTGTGGCGCACGATGTCCTGATAGACCGCCTGGTAGCGCGGCCACAAAGCGCGCTCCTCGATGTCGCCCATCGAGAACTTCCACTGCTTGGCCGGCTCCTCCAGCCGGTCGAGAAAACGCGCGCGCTGCTCTTCCTTGGAGACGTTGAGAAAGAACTTCAGCACCAGGGTGCCGTTGCGGGAGAGATAACGTTCGTAGGCGGAGATGTCCTCGAACCGCTCCTTCCAGATATTTTTCGTCACGAGCTTTTGCGGCAGCTTCTCCCTGGCGAGGATCTCCGGGTGCACGCGCGTCACCAGGCATTCCTCGTAATGGGAGCGGTTGAAGATGCCGATATGGCCGCGCTCCGGCAGCGCGAGGACGTGGCGCCAGAGGAAATCGTGGTCGAGCTCCTTGCTGCTCGGTGCCTTGAAGGAAGTCACCTCGCAACCCTGCGGGTTGATGCCCTCGAAGATCGCCTTGATCGCGCTGTCCTTGCCACCGGCGTCCATGGCCTGGAACACGATCAGCACCGACCAGCGGTCCTGGGCGTAGAGCTTCTCCTGGAACGCGACCAGCCGCTTCTTGTTGGCGTCGAGAATCTCCTGCGCCGTCTCCTTGTCCAGATCGCCCTTCTCGTTGGTCTTGTAGCCTTTCAGCTGAAACTTGCCGGACCCGTCATGCCGGAATGGCGTGATGTAGCGGTCAAGTTCCTGGGCGAGCGATCTGGACGGCTTTTTGCTCATGAGGGCGGGGCACCTTGCGTTGCGACTTCAATCGGTCGAGCAGGCTACCAAGGATGCCCTTCGGAAGGAATATGATGAAAAGCACCAGCAGCACGCCGTAGACGAGGTTGTCCCAGCCGACCGCCCTGGTGCCGAAGCCGATGCGCAGGGTTTCCGCGAGCAGGATGGTGATGACGGCGCCGACGGTCGGACCGAGCGAGACGAACAGTCCGCCGACGATGGCCGCGAACACCATCTGGAGCGACACCGCGATGCCGGAGACGGTGTCGGGCGTGATGAACATCTGGTACTGGCAATAGATCGCGCCCGCCAGTGCCGTCATCACGGCGCTGATCAAGGTGATCTTCAGTTTCTCCGCGGTGACGTCGACGCCGGCGGCGGCAGCCGCATCCTCGTCCTCCGAGATCGCCTCGAGCGCGTAGCGGCTCATGCTGCGATCGATCAGGTGCCAGACGACGATGCCGCCGAGCCATACCGCAAGCGCGATCAGATACCAGGTCGTCTTGTCGTCGAATTGCAGCGCCAGCAGCTTGTTGCCCGAGGTGCGGTTCGGGGTGTAGCCGAGCGAGCCGCCGGTATAGTCGCGCGTGGCCGTGATGATCTGGAGCACGATGCCGGAGAGCGCGAGCGTCACCAGCACGAAGTAATGCCCGGTGATGCGGAAGCGGAAGCAGGGATAGCCAACGATCAGCGCCAGCGCGCCGGCCGCGACCATGCCGACGGGAATCCCGATCCATGGCGACAGGCCGAGATGGTTCCACAGCAGCGCGGTGACATAGGCGCCGATCCCCATGAAGCCGCCATGCCCGAGCGAGACCAGGCCGAACCGCCCCATCATCGACCACGACGTGTAGGCGAACGACCAGATCAGGATCAGCACCAGAATGTGCAGGTGATAGGGATCGCGATACACGAACGGCAGCGCGACCAGCGCGGTCAGTCCTAATCCCCATGCGACAAGCCGGCCCTGCCCCATCATCGGCGCCTCGCGAGCAGGCCCGCGGGCCGGATGAACATCATGACGATGAAGAAGGCGAAGGCGAGCACGTAGCCCCATTCGAGATCGGAGAACAAGCCGCCGAGCGAGATGATCTCGGCAAACACGAAGGCCGCAATGAAGCCGCCGATGAAATTGCCGAGGCCGCCGAGCACGCAGATCAGGAAGGTGATCGGCCCGAACGAGAGGCCGACGAAGGGATGCACATCGTATTGCAACACCAAGAGGCAGGCGGCGAGCCCGGCCAGCCCGCCGCCGATCGCGGACGTGATGAGATAGATCCGTTTGGTGTCGACGCCCATCAGCGCCATGATCTGGCGGTCCTGCGAGATGGCGCGGATCGCGGTGCCGGTGAAGGTGCGGGTCATGAACAGATAGACCGCGACCATGCCGACCAGCGCCGCCAGGAACGACAGAAGTCGCGCGTAGCTGAAATTCATGTCGCCGAAGGCGAGCACCGGCAGGCGGATGCCGAGGTTGCGGAAGTCGATGCCGAAGGCGACGGTGGCAAAGCTCTGCAGCACGAACAGCACACCGCCGGTTGCGAGCAGCTGGTTGATCGGCGGCGCCGTCAGCAGCGGCGCGATCACGAGAAAATGCAGCAAGGCGCCGAGCATCGCGACCAGCAGAATGGTCAGTGGCGCTGCGATGAAATAGCTGATGCCGTAATACTGGACCAGGAAGTACATCGCGTACATGCCGATCATCACGAGCTCGGCGTAGCAGATCCAGGTCACGTCGATGACGCCGAAGATCAAATTGAGCCCGAGCGCGAGCAGCGCCAGCACGCCGCCGAGCAGGATGCCGTTGATCACGGCCTCCAGCAGATAGATGTCGAAAATGTCCAGGAACGCCTGCATGCCCTCGCCCGCCCTTTCACACCCCGAGATAAGCTTCCTTGACCGTGTCGCTCGCCAGCATCTCGGCCGAGGTGCCTGAGGCGCGGATCGTCCCGGCTTCGATCAGATAGGCCCGGTCGACCACGCGCAGCACCTGCTGCACGTTCTGCTCGACGATCAGCACCGTCAGTCCGCGCGCGCGAATCCGCTTCATGAGCTCAAACACCTGCTGCACCACCACCGGCGCCAGCCCGGCGGACGGCTCGTCGAGCAGGAGGAGCTTTGGATTGGACATCAGCGCGCGGCCGATCGCGCACATCTGCTGCTCGCCGCCGGACATGGTGCCGGCCATCTGATGGCGGCGCTCCTTCAGCCGCGGAAACAGGTCGAACACGACCTCCTGCCGCTCGGCATAATGGCCGCGCGCCTCCTTCATGAAGGCGCCCATCTTGAGATTGTCGTCGACCGTGAGCTGCGGAAACAGCCGCCGGTTCTCGGGCACATGCGCGATGCCGAGGCTGACGATCTTGTGCGCTGGCGTCGCGACGACGTCGGCGCCCTCCATGGCAATCGATCCGCGCGAGGGACGGATCAGGCCTGAGATGACACGCATCAGCGTGGTCTTGCCGGCGCCGTTCGGGCCGATAACGCCCACGGCCTCACCGGCCTTCACGTCGAGATTGAGGTCGAACAGCGCCTGGAACGTGCCGTAGCCGGCATTGACGCCGCGAAGCTCCAGCATCATTGGCCTCCCGCGCGGCGGCGCGCTTCGGCGGCCGCAGCCTGCGTAGTCTCGGCATCGGTGCCGAGATAGACCTCGATGACGCGCGGATCGCCCGCAACCGCGCTCGGCAGGCCTTCCGAGATTTTTTCGCCGTGGTCGAGCACCATGACGCGGTCGACGACGCGCATCAGGACGCCCATGATATGCTCAACCCAGATGATAGTGATGCCGAGCTCGTCGCGGATGTTGCGCAGCATGTCGGCAGCCTGGTCCATCTCGGCATCGTCGAGACCGCCGAGGCTCTCGTCGGCAAGCAGAAGCTTTGGCGCGGTGGCGAGCGCCTTGGCGAGCTCGAGCTTCTTCAGCCCGGCCGCGCCGAGGCCGTCAACGCTGGCGTGGCGATCGGTCGGCAGGCCCACCATCGCGAGTGACCGCTCCGCCGCCTCCTCGGCCTTGACGCGGCTATGGCGGCCCTGGCCATAGAAGCCGGCGAGCACGACGTTCTCGAAAATCGTCAGCCGCCGGAACGGCCGCGGAATCTGGAAGGTGCGGCCGATGCCCCGGTTGATGATCCGGTGCGGCACCAGCCCCGCGATCTCCGAGCCATCGAACAGGATCGATCCGGAGCTTGGCGCCAGCGTGCCGGAAAGCATGTTGAAGATCGTGCTCTTGCCCGAGCCATTGGGACCGATCAGACCGAGAATCTCGCCCTGCTCGACTCTAAACGACACGTTGTTGACAGCGGTGAAGCCGCCAAACCGCTTCACCAGCCTGCTGACCTCCAGCACCGCCCCGCTCCGCCGCTACTGGTTGCTGTAGGAGGCGCATCTAAACCTCCCTGGACGATTGTGCATTGCAGTTTTTTTGTTTTGCTTTTGCGCCCATCACATGGGCTGGGGCGCGCGATGTCAAGCCTCGCGCGTCAGCGCGAGGCGAACTGCTGCGCGATGAAGGCCGTGACAAATCGCGGCATGGTCGGCGTGAGATCATCCATCCCGCGCACGAGATGGATGGCCGAAAGCTCCGGTTCGTCCTGGCGAGCCAGATTGGCTTCGATCCGCGCGCGAGCAGCTTCACCCGGCATATCCAGGTTGAGGATCTGTATCATTGCAAGTGCGCTGCCGGTGACGACACAATGCCAGTCCGCCTCTGCCGAATAATCGGCGGGAAGCAGGCCGGTCTCCTCCTCGAGCTCGCGGACGACGCTGCCGGGAATGTCAAGCGTGCCGTCCCTGACATCATCGAGATCGGGTGTGCCTGACGCGAAATAGATGCGTCCCGCATTGGCGGTGTGATGTGCCATCTCGCCCATCACGAAGGCGCCGTCGGAGGTGCGTAGCGCGGCCATGCCGAACCCATTGAACACGGCCGGATCAGGAAAGCCCCAGTCGCGCCAAGCCAGGAAGCTGGCGAAATCCGTCTCGAAATAGGTCGCGGCGAGATGACCGCCGGTGAAGACGGCATCGCGCCCGAGCAGCACTCGGCCGTTCCAGATTTTCGGCCGCGCACGTTGCTGCTCGGCGAAATGCGCCTCGATCTCGGCGCGCCGGTCCCCGGCGAACGGCCAGACGACGGGGCGCACGGCAAGTTCAAGCGTCGAGACGCGATGAATGGTGAGTGACGTCATGACGCCTGATTACCAAGCCTTCGCGTCAGTTATTTGGCGCTCCCCGTGGTCTTCTTAGCCTGGTCGACGAACTTGTTGGTAAAAGTCTTGCTGACGTCGATTTTGGCGTTGGCCACCTCGGGCGAACCGACGCTGAACACCGCCAGCACGGCGTCGGCGCCCTTGGGATCCATCTTGCCGGTCTCGGAGAACATCGGGATCGTGTTCTTCAGCGCGGCGAGATAAAGGTCCTTGTTCTTGCCGACCATCTCGTCCGGCATCTTGGCCATGATCTCTTCGGGCGAATGCGAATGGATCCAGGCGATCGTGGCCAGCATTGCGTTGGTCAGCGCCTGCGTCTCCTTCTCATGTCCATTGATCCAGGCCAGTGTCGAGTACAGCGCGCCGCCCGGATATTCCCCGCCGAACGTCTCTAGCGTGTCCTTTTGCGTGCGGGTGTCGCTGAGAATGCGCAAATCCTTGTGGGTGCCCTGGAGCACGGTGACGGAGGGATCTAGCATCACCGCGGCATCGATCTGACCCTGCTCCATCGCAGCGACGGCCGTGGCGCCGAGGCCGACGCCGATCACGGCGGTGCCGGCCGGATCGAGCCCATTCTTCTTCAGAAGATATTTCAGGAAGAAGTCGGTGGAGGAGCCGGGCGCGCTGACACCGACCCTCTTGCCGGCCAGATCCTTGACCGATTTGATGTCCCCGCTATGCGACGGTGCGACGACCAGCACAAGCCCGGGATAGCGGTCATAGACCACGAAAGCCTGCAGCTCCTGCTTCTTGGCCGCCAGGTTGACGCAATGGTCGAAATAACCGGAAACCACGTCGGCACTGCCGCCGAGCACGGCCTTGAGCGCGTCCGAGCCCCCCTTGAGATCGACCAGCTCGACATTAAGGCCGGCCTTCTCGTACTCGCCGAGCTGCTTGGCCAGCACCGTCGGCAAATAGCACAGGCAGGCGCCGCCACCTATCGCGATGGTCACCTTGCTTTGCGCTGCGGCAAGACCGGTGGTGAGCGTCAGCGCGAGCAGCGCGCCAGCGAGCCTGGCAATCGTGTTCTTCATTGGTTTCCTCCGTTCGGCTAGCGGCACCATAGAGCAGCGCAACTGGCTTGAGAAGCACCGCTTAAGTGGCACTGGCCATTGGCCTTTCGGCGCAATAGCATGCGCCCACAACAATAATCTCTGAGGGGAGGATCATCCATGAATCGCCTTGCTGCCGGGCTGTCGATCACCGCTGCCTTTGTCGCCGGATGCGGCGCGACCTACTTGCTCGGGCCGGCGCTCGCCGCCGAAAACATCACCGCGCAGATCATCCATACCGGCGACATGGAAGGCGACGCACTCGGCGCCGCCAACCAAGTCGGATACCGTTCGAAGACGTTCATGACCGCTGATGGCTCGACCGTGTCGATCCAGGTCGGCAATGTGCCGAAACACCTGCATCCCAACACCAACGAGATTCGGTACATCCTGGACGGCACCGGGACGATCTGGCTCGGCGACAAGGAAGTGACGGTGAAGCCGGGCGATCTCGTCATCATCCCGAAGGGCACGCCGCATGGCGGCACCAAGCCGATCAGCGGCCAGGTCAAGGCGATCGCGATCAAGACGCCGCCGCAGGCGCCCGACGACGTCAAGCTGCTGGATTGAGCATTTGCTATCGGGGTTCGCGCAGATGCGCGGGCCCTTTTGCCGCTAGCCGCGGCCGTCCACGGTCGGCCGCCAGACCAATAGCCGCCGCTCGACCAGCGTGACACCAAAATCGATCAGGATGACGAAGGCCGACAGCACAAACATGCCGGCGAACACGCCGGCGACGTCGAACACGCCTTCGGCCTGCTGGATCAGATAGCCGAGGCCTGCCGCCGATCCCAGATATTCGCCGACGACGGCGCCGACCACGGCGAAGCCGACCGAGGTGTGCAGCGAGGAGAACATCCACGACAGCGCCGACGGCCAATAGACGTGCCGCATTAGCTGCCCCTCGCTCATGCCGAGCATGCGGCCGTTGTCGAGCACGGTGCGGCTGACTTCCTTGACGCCCTGGTAGACGTTGAAGAACACGATGAAGAACACCAGCGTCACGCCGAGCGCGACCTTGGACCAGATGCCAAGCCCCAGCCACAGCGCGAAGATCGGCGCCAGCACCACACGCGGCAACGCATTGACCATCTTCACATAGGGGTCGAACACCGCGGCCACCAGCGGCTGGCGCGCGAACCAGAAGCCGATGAGGACGCCGCCGAGCGATCCGATCACGAAGGCGAGGATCGATTCCACCAGCGTGATCCAGAGATGCTTCCAGATCACGCCGGAGACGAACCATTTGACGATCTGCTCGAACACGTCGATCGGGTTGGAGAAGAAGAACGGCGGCAGCAGGATCTTGCCGAACACCGGCACGGTCGACAGCAACTGCCACAGCACGATGCAGACGATCGCGACCAGGACTTGCAAGGCAAGCAGCGTGACGCGCGACATCAGACGGCCTCCGCCGCGTGGGTGGATTGCGCGTAGCCTTTCATCACCTCGTCCTTGAGCACGCTCCAGATCTCTCGATGCAGCGCGTGGAAGTCCTTGTCCATCCGCACCTCGAAGATGTCACGCGGGCGGGCGAGCTGCACGCGCCAGTCGCCGATGATGCGCGAGGACGGTCCCGCCGACATGATCACGACGCGGTCAGCGAGTGCGATCGCCTCCTCGAGATCGTGGGTGACGAACAGCACGGCCTTGCGGTCGGCGTTCCAGAGATCGAGCAGCAAATTGCCCATCACCTGGCGCGTCTGCGCATCGAGCGGCCCGAACGGCTCGTCCATCAGCAGGATCTTCGGGTCGCGGATCAGGACCTGCGCCAACGCCACACGCTTGCGCTGGCCGCCGGAGAGCATGTGCGGATAGCGGTTGGCAAACGCGCCGAGACCTACGGAGGTGAGCCATTTTTGCGCCTGCGGCAGCGCCTCGCTGCGTGGCGTGCCCTTGATCTCGAGCCCGATCGCGACATTGTCGAGCGCCGTCTTCCAGGGGAACAGCGCATCGGCCTGGAAAAGATAACCGGCATCCCGGTTCAGCCCGGCGAGCGGCCGATCAAAAATCTTGACGCTGCCGGCGGCCGGCTTGAGCAGCCCGGCGGCGACATTGAGCAGCGTGGATTTTCCGCAGCCGGTCGGGCCGACAATGGCGACGAACTCGCCCTGCGCGACCGCGAGATGGGCCTTCTCCACCGCCGTATAGACCCGCCCGTCCCCCAGCCGGAACGCGACCTTGGCATCTTCCAGCGCCACTGCCGTGGGCGTAGTCATGTGTTTCCTCCGAACTTGGCTTGATGCCTTAGCCGCTCGCGCGATCAAGTTCAATCAAGGCGCCAAGCGTGCTACGCATGGGCCTCGTCATCCCCTCCCTCCACGGGCGGGTCAGCGAAGTGAGCCCCCGCCCGATGCCGTCCAGACCGATGATTGGCTATTCCCGCGTCACCAAGAGCTTCGGCCCCCTCAGGGCCGTCGACGACGTGTCGCTCGACATCGCCGAGGGTGAATTTCTGGCCATCGTCGGCGGCTCGGGCTCGGGCAAGACGACGCTGGTGCGGCTTGCCAACCGGCTGATCGAGGCCGATGACGGCATCATCACGGTCGAGGGCGAGGACGTCCAAAACATCGATCCGGTCGCGCTGCGGCGCCGGATCGGCTACGTCTTCCAGAGCGGCGGGCTGTTTCCGCATCTAAATGTCGCTGACAATATCGGGATCACGCCAAAGCTGCTGGGCGAGCCGGCAGCGGCGATCGCGACGCGCGTCGACGAGTTGCTGGAGCTCGTCCAGCTCGACCGTGCCACCCATCGTGACAGGCTGCCGGAGGCACTCTCGGGCGGGCAGCGCCAGCGCGTCGGCGTGGCACGGGCGCTGGCAGCAAAGCCTCGCATCTTGCTGATGGACGAGCCATTCGGCGCGCTCGATCCCCTAACCCGTGATGCGCTCGGCGAGGATTTTCGCGAGCTGCACCGCAAGCTCGGCCTGACAACCGTGATGATTACGCACGACATGACGGAGGCGATTTTGCTTGCCGACCGCATCGCGGTCATGCGCGGCGGCAAGCTGCTCGCGCAGGGCACGCCGTCTGAGCTCTCGACGAGCAGCGATGCCTATGTGCTGGAGCTGCTAAGCACGCCGCGGCGCCAGGTCGACCGGCTGAACGCGCTCTTGCCACAGGGCGGTGCGGCATGAGCTTCTTCAATGATCCGCGCTGGGGCGAGGCGCTGTCGCATTTGCCCGATTATCTCGGCAATCATGTGCGGGTGAGCCTCGCCGCGCTCGCGCTCGGCCTGATCGTCAGCCTGCCGCTCGCAATCCTCACACGCAACCGCCCGGCGCCGCGCGCCATCCTGCTCGCGCTCGCCAGCATCGTGCAGACCGTGCCGGGGCTGGCGCTGCTCGCGCTGTTCTACCCGCTGCTGCTGCTCGCGGCGTCCGTGACGCTGAAATGGTTCGGCGTCTCCTTCTCCGCATTCGGATTCCTGCCGGCGATGCTGGCGCTGGCGCTCTATTCGATGCTGCCGGTGCTGCGCAACGGCATCACCGGGCTCAACGGCATCGACCCCGCTCTGATCGAAGCCGCCAAGGGCGTCGGCATGACGGCGCGGCAGTCGCTCGTCATGGTCGAGCTGCCGCTGGCACTGCCAGTGATGATGGCCGGCATCCGCACCGCCGCCGTGTGGGTGATCGGCACCGCGACGCTGTCGACGCCGATCGGTCAAACCAGCCTCGGCAATTACATTTTCGCGGGGTTGCAGACCCAGAACTGGGTATTCGTGCTGTTCGGCTGCTTGGCCTCGGCCCTGCTCGCGCTCGCCGTCGATCAGCTGCTTGGCCTCGTCGAGAGCGGCCTGCGCAATCGCAGCCGCCTGGGTGCCGGGCTCGGTGCGATCGGGATCGCGGCGCTGGTTGCGGCGACGCTGGTGCCGACGATGGGACGTTCGTCGTCCGGCTATGTGGTCGGTGCAAAGACCTTCGCCGAGCAATATGTGCTCTCGGCTCTGCTGAGGGACCGCCTCCAGGCAGCCGGTTTCTCCGCAGCGGCACGGTCCGGTCTCGGCTCGAGCGTGATCTTCGGGGCGCTGAAGGCCGGCGATATCGATCTCTATGTCGACTATTCCGGCACGCTCTGGGCCAACCAGCTGCACCGCACCGACATCAAGCCGCGCGCGGAGCTGGTGACAGATTTGAAGACGGCGCTAGCAAAGGACAACATCACGCTGCTCGGCGAGCTCGGTTTCGAGAATGCTTATGCGCTGGTGATGCCGAAGACGCGCGCCGACGCGCTCGGCATCCACACCATCGCCGATCTCGCCGCGCACGCTTCAACGATGTCGATTGCCGGCGATTACGAATTCTTCTCGCGGCCGGAATGGGCGGCGCTGCGACAGGCCTATGGCCTTCAGTTCAGCGCGCAGCGCCAGATGCAGCCGGACTTCATGTATGCGGCGGTCGCGAGCGGCGAGGTCGACGTGATCGCCGGCTACACCAGCGACGGGCTGATCGCGAAATACGATCTGGTGACGCTCGACGATCCCAAGCACGCGATCCCGCCTTACGATGCCATCCTGCTGCTTGCGCCGAAGCGCGCCGGCGACGAGCGGCTCAAAGCGGCGCTGAGCCCGCTGCTCGGCAAGATCGACATCGCCACCATGCGCGAAGCAAACCTGCGCGCCAGCGGCAATGACGCGAATTCATCGCCGGATGTGGTGGCGAGGTGGCTGTGGGAGAAGGTCGGCAGGCAGTAGGCCTGTGCCGCGCACGCTCGTACCCAAGCCGTCATCCTGAGAGCTTGTGAAGCTTTCAGGGTGACGGGGAAAGAGCAGCGCTCGGACGGGCAAACAGCCTTAAAGCCCGTGTATCATCCCCGCATTGATCAGCAGCCGGTTGAGCCGCCGCGCCTCGGCGCCGTCCTTGCAGCCGTAGAAGATGCCGTTGCAGCGGAGCATGATTTCCTTCTGCTCGGCGAAGGACGGATCGAGCGGAATGCCGGCCGCCTCCTGGATCACCAGCGGCAGATAGGGACCGTCGACCGTGTCCATCACCGTATCGCTCTTCACCGGCTCGAAATTGACGGCGTCGATCGCGTAATAGGTCGCATAGAGGCGCGGATCATAAGCGTCGAGCTTCTTGCCGATCGCGCCTTCGTCGAGCCCTGGCTCGAGCAGATTGGGCGCGAACTCGGGCTGGTGATCGCCGTAGCGCACGATCAGGAAAGGCTCGCCCGGAAAATTCTTCTTCAAGCCCGCAATGAAGGACTTGTATTGCTCGGCGCTCATCGCCTGCCGACGCAGATATTCGTCGATCGACGGCGCGTTGCCCGGCGGGCGCCAGTTCGGCATCAGATCGGGGCGGAAGCGCGTCTCCCAGGGGAAATGATTGGCGCCGAGATAGATGAAGCTGAACAGCGGCTTGTTCGGCGTCCGCTCGCCCATCAGCCGCAACGCCTTGTCGTAGAAGAAGCTGTCGGGTTCGACGTCCTTCGCGCCGAGATCCCTGGAGTCGAGGAAGCGCTCGACGCCGGTCGTCACCTGGAAGCTGCGCGCACCCATGAAGCCGCCATAGGCGGGATAGAGCGACATGGTGTCGTAGCCGCACCGGCGCAGCGCCAGCGGCAGGCCGCGCTCGACGCGGCCCGACGCAATACGCGTCACGAAATAGGCGAAGCGGCCGAACGAGCGCGAGGAGAGACCCGCAAGCACATTGTATTCGGTGAACCAGCTAGGCCCGCCATTGCTCTCGGCCAGAAATGTGCGCTCCTTGCCGTCCCAGGACTTGAAGTGACTGCCGTAACCCGGCGGCACCTTGATGCCCTGTGCGGCGCGGATGTCAAAACTCGATTCATCATGGATCATGATGATGTTCGGCCGGCGGCCGGCTGGATGGCAGGCGTCGACCAGCGGCATGTTGAGCCGCTCATTGGTCGAGGCGTCCGACTCCATGAAGCCGTACTGCACGAAATCGGAGACGGCGGTGACGCCGGAGCGGAAGAACTTTGAGAGATAGCCGTCGTCGTAATAGCCGCGCCAAGCTTCATCGGGATGATAGACGGAATATCCGACCACCCCCGCGAGACAGGCGAGCATCGCGGCGAGCGCCGGCAGGCGGCGGATGCGGAACGGATCGAGCCACCACAGCGCATACATCAGCGGCAGCGTGACGAAGCCGGCGCCGATCACCGACCAGCGCAAGTTCGGGAAGATCGTGAACAGGAACGCGACCGTGTCGCGGTCGATCATCATCAGGTCGATGAAGTTGACCGTCATCTGCACGACATCGTGCTTGAGCCGCGACAGCAGCACCAGCACCACGACCATGGTCAGCGACAATGCGCCCGACAGCGCCGGCCGGCGCAACAACGTGATCCAGAAGAAGTTGAGGATGCCCCAGGCGAGCAAGAAGGACACGCGCGAGCCGAAATCGGTCTCGGTCTCGTACATGAGAGCGAGGGCGGCAAGATGCGGTGCGGCAACCGCGAGCAGCCGCCAGATGCCGCGCGCGGCGACGCTCGCCAGAACGGCGGTGGTGGCGGAAGGACCTGAATTGGGCGCGGACGCCATCAACAACACGCAACTTCTGGTCCGGCGGGTGATGCCAGGCCGTCTGGCGGGCCTGCGGCGTTCGGCGCAGCCGGAAGCCTGCACCGTGTCATAAAACTGTAATTGAACGGTCACGGACAAGCAACGCGAGCAGCGAACCGACCTTCGCTTAATGTTAGCGGGTGGCGAAAGGCGGCACGCCGGCACGCTAGGGCTTGGCGATCCCCACGATGAACAGATCGATCACTGCCTCCGCCATCCGCTCGATCTCGTCCTCCGCCACGCCCCAGCGCGGAAAATGGCCGTCGAGGTTCATCCGGGCAAAACCGTAAATCAGGGCGCGGCCGGCGATCAGGACGCGTTTGAGATCCGCCGATTGCAGCAGGCCCTGCTCGGCCGCGTCAGCCAGCATCTGCTCGGTCAGCGCGACCAGCTCGGCATTGTCGCGCGTCAGCTCGGCCGAGCTGCCATGGGCGAAATAGCGGCCGGTGGAGATGATCTCGAAATGCGCGGGGTTACGTATCGCCCAGCGTACATAAGCGATGCCGAAAGCGCGGAAGCGGGCCAGCGGGTCGGCCGATGGCACTTCCCTCAGCGCGGCCTCGATCTCGACGCGGAAGCGCCGCTGCGCCTCCCCGGCCACCGCCGCCATCAGCGCAT
Organism: Bradyrhizobium sp. S3.2.6; assembly: GCF_040546885.1. NCBI lineage: Bacteria > Pseudomonadati > Pseudomonadota > Alphaproteobacteria > Hyphomicrobiales > Nitrobacteraceae > Bradyrhizobium > Bradyrhizobium sp. S3.2.6. The sequence goes on from NZ_JBEPOS010000011.1 coordinate 45,263, forward strand.
CGCGGTTGGGGAAGTGCCGGAACGGTGCCGCCGGCGACACCGCAGCCCGGCGCGCAGCCTCGCGCACGGACACCTCGGCGCCCTCGGCCGCCAGTTGCAGCGCAGCGTCGATCAGCACGCGGCGGAGGTCGCCGTGATGATAGGGCCGGGCTTCCGATGTCTGGCGAAGGGTGCGGGACTTGGATGTCTGACGCTTGGAGGTCTGACGGGCGGGCATGGCGTCTTCTAGCATCACCCGAACGTGAATGTAAGCAGAGATTACATTATTGACGATCACGCCGCCCGAAATGTAATCGATGATTACATGATAGAGGAGACCACCATGTCGCAACGGCAAAGCTGGTTCGAAGGCTGGCGGCTGCTCGCCGTCCTCACGCTGAGCCTGATTGCCTTAAGCCTCTGGATCGCCTCGATGCGGCAGTTCGAGGTCGAGGGCATGCGCATGGTCATCCGCTTCACGGCGCGCAGCTCGCTGCTGCTGTTCTGCCTGGCCTTCGGTGCCGCGGCGCTGGCGCGGCTGTGGCCGAACGCCTGGACGCGCTGGCAGCGTCGCAACCGCCGCTATCTGGGCTTAAGCTTTGCGGCCTCCCACGCCATCCATGCGCTCGCGATCGTCGTGTTCGCGAAGATGGACCCGGCCGGCTTTGCGGAGGCGACCTCGCCCGCCTCCTACATCTTCGGCGGCATCGGCTACGCGGTCATCATCGCCATGAGCGCGACCTCATTCGACCGCACGGCCGCACTGATCGGACCGCGCGCCTGGCGCGCGCTGCACCTCGTAGGCGGCTATTATCTCTGGTTCCAGTTCATGGTGTCGTTCGGCAAGCGCGTGCCGGCGATGCCGCTCTATGCTGCGTTCCTCATTCCGCTGCTGGCCATGATGGCGTTGCGGCTGATCGCGATGGCCGCCCATTCACGCGGACGGACGGCCGTGGCAGGTTGAGCGGCCGCTTCAGCCTTGCGGCAGCAGCCCGAGCCGCTTGGCGATGATGCGGTCGACCGTGCGCTTGGGCAGTGCGGCCGTCATGAAGTGCCGCATCCGGTCGGGCGTGATCTGGTAGCGAACCTTGGGCCTCGCAGCCGTGAGGGCCTCGAAGACGACCTCGGCGATACGTTCGGCCGGCAGCCCGGTCTCGCCGAGCTTCATCATGAACGCCATGACCTTGTTGAGCGCCGGGAGATAGGGCGAGTTCTGGTAGACCGACATATCGAACTGCTCGGCCTTGCTCCAGATTGGCGTCTTCACTGCGCCTGGCGCGACGATGATGACGTCGATGCCGAACAGCATCAGCTCGCGGCGCAGGCTCTCCGACAGGCCCTCGATGGCGTGCTTGGAGGTGCAGTAGGGCGCCGACAGCGGATTGCCATTCTTGCCTGCGACCGAGCTGATCATGACGATCCGCCCTTTCGGCCCGTTCAGCGACGGATCTGCGCCGAGCAACGGCCCGAACGCCTGCGTCGCGATCACAGGGCCGATGACGTTGACGTCCATCTGGCGACGGAAATCATCCGCCGACAATTCGAGCACGGGACCGGCGACGGCAACGCCGGCATTGTTGACGAGGCCCGCCAGCGTCTCGCCACCCAGCACCTCGCGCACCTGGCGCGCGGCCGCCAGCACGGCGGCCTCGTCGGTGACGTCGAACAGCAGCGGCGTGAAGTTTTGGCCGAACTCACCCGTGAGCCGGTCGGCGTCGGCCTGCTTGCGGACGCTGCCGAAAACGCGATAGCCGCGCGCAATCATATATTGCGCGATGGCCCAGCCGATGCCGGTGGACGCGCCGGTGACGACGACAGATCGCATGGTCTTCCCCCCAATAGTTCCCATGGTCATGTAGGAGGAAGGCGTCGGTGCGCAATGCCGTCCACCTCCAAGCAGGTGCGGCGGATGTCGGTACTTAAGGTGGAGCGGCGCGAGAACATCGCGACACATGATCGATTGCATCCTGACAATACGGATGAAGTGCCGAATCCTTGACTCTGAAGACGCAGCACTTTTGGCGATTGAAGGTTTCTGAAAAAGCTCTGAAAAAGACGCGAGACCAAGAATGTGCTTTAAGCGTCAGTTCTTGGTCTTGCGCCGAGGCTTCAAGCATCGAAGAGTTTGAATGAAGCTACAAAGCTTGAGAGGGAATGCATGTGTCGGGGCATCCATCTCATCTCGGTTCGAATATACCGGATAAGCACTTAATTTTTGGTTTGCCTCCGCTAATGGACAGCACCCTGGCCGGCCCGCTCGCGGAGCCGATAGAACTGGAGCGCAGCCTTCGCGGTATTCGGCTTCAACCGGAAGAAGCTCGCAAAGCACTGCTCCAATCGTGCTTTCGCCTCGGGGGCCGAGCCGCGCTGAAACGTCAAGATCGCCTTCGTCGTGTCCCAGGATAGTCCGATGGCCTTCGCGAGAATGAGAATTTGCTCGGGCTCGGAGCGGACCAGCGCACGCTCGATCGCTCCGATCGGCAGATCGCTCATGAGCGACAGGGCAATTGCGGTCTTGTCGAAGTTTCGCTCGCCGATGAAGCCGAGCACCCTGGCCTCGTCGAGTATTCCCCCAGAGTGCAGGGACCTCACCTCGGCCATCGCCCGGGCATGCTCGCTCGAGCCCACCCGTGCCGTCATCTGAAGCTCGTCGGAGGCCTCCGCGACGGCGCTGCGGATCAGGACTGCCCGGCGGGGATCGGCAGCTTCCAGCTTGCACCGCACCATCTCGGATGCATGGACGAACAATTTCAGCAGGGTCTCGCGCGGAATATCCGGGCGAGACCAGATGCACATGGCGAGCGCGCCATTGTCCCGCGCCCGCTTGACGAGCATGGACATCCCCTGGGGCGAGAATCTGGCTCCGCCGTTGCCGGCAGTCCGTACGGCAACATCATTGTTGCCGCGTTGGACGAGGACATCGGTGACGGGTTCCGTCAACTGGCTGCGCCCGGCGATGGCCAGCAGGTGATCCTGGCTCCTGGTCCGCGCGTTCTCCGCCAACGTCACCTCGTCGAGCCGTGGCGAATGCTCGAGCACCGGCGCGGCCACCTCGGGCGCATCGTCAAACGCCAGCAAGCGGATCGTCCGGGGCGGAGCGTCAGGCAATCTGGAAAGCCGGCTCCCGAAGGTCGCCCGGGCGGCGCATTCGATATTCTGGAGCAGCGTGCTCATCACCTCGTCGAACAGATCAATCTGTCCCTCGGTGAACTTGCCCGAGCCGAACACGAAGAGGTCTGCGACTTGTCGCAGGAGCTCGGCGCGCTTCGACAGCTCCGGGCTCGCCAGCGCCGTCTCGAGTTGATCGATCACGCCGTTCGCCAAATTCATCTCTCGTGTCCCGGAGATCGAGTTGCCCGTGTTCCGACGAAGATCATGACATCACGCGACGTTTTGCGCCGGCAACGGCGAATCGAAACTGACTTCCGAGTTCGGCACGGGTCGCCCGAACAGATATCCCTGGACGAGGTCCACTCCCGCCGCCTGCAGGGCCTCGAACTGCGCACGACTCTCGACCCCTTTGGCCACCGTGGCGACATCGAGACCGCGCGCCAATGCGACGGCAGAGGCGACGACCGCCGCGCAGTCCCGTCGCGTTGCGCAGCCCTGCACGATCGCCCGGTCGATCTTGAACTTGTCGAATGGGAAGCTCTGGAGGTAGCTCCCGGCGGAATAGCCCACACCGCAATTGTCGAGGACGACGCCGACGCCCAGGTTCTTTAGTTGCCGGACCGTGAGCAGATGAGCCGCAAGATTCCCGTCCAGCAGCGCAGCGTCGGGAATTTCGAGCTCGAGGCGCTCCGGCGACAATCCCGACTCGACCAGCGCGCACAGGACGACGTCCAGTAGGTTACCTTTGTGGAACTGGGCAGCGCTCATGTTGACGGCGACCCGGATATGGGCCGGCCAGGCGGCCGCATCCAGGCAGGCCTGTCGCAGAATCCATTCACCGAGCGGCAGCATCAGTCCGGCCTGCTCGGCGACATCGAGGAACTGCGAAGGCGCCAGCACGCCCTTCGACGGGTGATGCCAGCGCACAAAACATTCCAGGCCGGTCATCGCGCACGTTCCGGCATCAATGATCGGCTGGTAGTGCAGCTCCAACTCGTTGCGAGCCATCGCCTCGCGCAGTTCGCCTTCGATCGACTTCTGTGTGTCGGCAGCTTCCGTCATCTCGGGTTGGAAGATGCGGAAATCATTCCGCCCTGCGGATTTCGTCGCATAAAGCGCCAAGTCCGCCCTCTGTAGCAAGCTCTCGGCATCGGCGCCGTGCTCCGGCGCGAAGGCGATACCGATACTGGTGCCGACGCTGACGCGATGACCGTCCAGATCGAAGGGTTGCTCGATTAGACCGATGATCCTCAGAGCCAATGCGATCGCGCCTTCGCTTTGAACTTTTTCGTTCTCCTGGATGATCGCGAATTCGTCGCCGCCGAGGCGCGCCAGGACGTCGGTATCCCGCAGCGATGAACTCAGCCGCCGCGCCACCTCAATCAGCAACTGGTCGCCCGCAGCGTGACCGAGCGTATCGTTGACCGCCTTGAATCTGTCCAGATCCAGCATCAGCACGGTGAACTTTGCGCCATGACGCTGCGACCGCTTTGCAGCATCGTCGAGTTTTTCGGAGAACACGGCGCGGTTCGCAAGACCCGTGAGCAGATCGTGCTGCGCCAGATATGCGATGCGCTTCTCGTCTCTCGCTCGCTCGGTGATATCCTCGTGGGTCGTGAGCCAGCCACCGTCCGCCATCATGTGACGCGCAATCGCGACCACCCTGCCGTCGGCGAGTTCCCGGATCTCGCTGAGCTGCTTCACGTTCTGATTGAGATAGACGTCCGGCGCGACGTCGACGAAATGCGTGCCTTGCTCGCGACGATACTCGAGAATTTGCGCCAGCATGGTTCCTGGTTTTATCCGATCACCGTCAATGTGGTAGATTTCGCTATAGCGTGCGTTCGACACCACGATCCTCTGGTCCGCATCGAACATGCAAAGCCCTTGGGACATGTTGTTGAGGGCGGCGTCGAAGCGCATGTTGATCGCTTCGAGCTCCGCGGCCTTCTGGGCCAGCATTTGCTCGCCGCGCCTTTGCTCGGTGACGTCTTCGTGCGTCGCGACCCAGCCGCCATCCGGCAGCGGCTTGCGCTGGATCAGAACCTGGCGCTGGTCTTTCAGTTCATAGGCCTGCTGCCGCAGGGTCGGCATCTTCTGAAGATGTTGATTGACTGTCAGGTCGCCGGCGGATTCGCCGCGATCCGCGTAGTGCTGCAATATCCGTTCCAGCGGCGTGCCGGGCATGACGAGTTCGTCTGGCAGATCGTACATCTGCTGATAGCGGCTGTTCGATATCACGAGATTCTTGTCTGCATCAAACAGGCAGAGCCCCTGGGACATGTTGCTGATAGCGACATCGAACCGCGTGTTGATGAGCTTCAGCTCGGCGGCATTTTCCGCTAGCAGCATCTCGTCGCGCCGCTTCTCGGTGATGTCCTCATGGGTGGCGACCCAGCCGCCATCGGCCATGGGGGTACGCAGGATCGAGATGATGCGGCCGTCGGCGAGCGTGACAATCCGCGGGGTCCGGCGCCTTGCGCCATCGAGGAACTCGTCAATGTCGAGATCGCCTCCCGCCGTCTTGTAGACGCCGACGATGCTGCCCAGCGGCGTACCGCGCCTGACCTGCGCCTCGGTGAGGTCGTAGATATCACGATAACGGCTGTTGGCGATCAGCAGCTTCGCGTCGGCATCAAACATGCTGAGCCCATGCGGCATGTTGCTCAACGCAGCGTCGAACCGAGCACTCGCGGCCGCAAGTGCATTCGTTTGCCGCCGCAGCAGAAATGTACCGATCAGAATAATGGTGACGATCGCGGCAGCCAGCGGACCGAAGGTGTAGAGATGCCGGTACAGCGGCTGCAACACGTAACTGCGCGAGTAAGTCACCACCAGAACCAGCGGCAGGCCGGAAACGGCCTTGTACGCTGCAATGCGCGCGACGCCATCGATGGGGCTCGTGAGCTCGTATGAGCCTACCTCGGAGACCGGCAGATATTGGGTAAACAGCGGGCCGCCGGCGACCGACTTGCCGAGGACATCTTTCTGTTCCGGTACGCGCGCGAGGACGCGTCCGTTACGGTGGAGCAGCACCACCGAGCCATTCGGGCCGAGATCGATCTTCCGGTAGATCTTCAGGAGAAAAGATTGATCCAGCGGCGCAGTGACGATGCCCGCAAAGCTTCCATCCGGGTTGTTCAATCGGCGTGACGCCGCACTGAACCATTTGTCGCCGCCTGCCGAGCGATAGGGTGGTGCAACGAACAATCCGGTGCCAGCGCCATCGCGTTGCGCGATGAAGTGCGCCATGTCCGAGATGTTGTTGCGCGGCAGCGTGTGGTCGTAGGAATGCGCAACGACCGCGCCGGACGCATCGGTCCAGCCGACCGCGACGAGAATCGACGAGCTCTTGACCAGTTGACGCAGCGCGACATTGGCCGCTTCGCCATCGGCGTATTTTCCGGACAAAGCGTCCCTGCGGATTGCCCGCGCCTCAAGCAGCACACGATCGATGTCTTCGAACGTCACCGCGGCATGCTCGGCCAGAATAGCCGAGAGATTGAGGGCGTCGGTTTTCGCAGATGCGACTGCTTCTCGGTAGCGGATGCCCAGATCAACGAGAAAAAGGGCGACGACAACGAGCGAAAACAGCAAGCCCAGGATCGTGACGGACGATCCCGGCGATCCGGTCGGCCTTCGCCAAGGGTTCGGCATTGTCCATCTGCGGTACGAGCAAAAGTTCACCCTCGCTCAGTCGCACTAAGATTTGGTTGATCTACCTATCGCAATTGGACTCCGTAGTCGCACGGAGATCACGTCAGTAACGGTGTCCCAATACTCGGGAGCTCGCTGGAAAACATCCATTCTGCTGCAAAACCGAAGCCGGTTTCGGCAGGAGCTTCGCGCAGCGCGGGGCAGCGGCGCGCACGACAACGAGATCACACTGGCGCGAGGCGGACGTCGCCTCGCCGCGTCACTTCCGGGGTGGCGTCCATGCAAACCCCGGAGGCTAGTGAACATCGATCGAGGTCCGGGGGGCGCGACTTCGTCACGTCCCCCGAATGACGGCGTTGCCGTCAGTTCTTGCTCTTGTCGACCAGCGCGCCCTTCTTGATCCAGGGCATCATGTCGCGCAGCTTGGCGCCGACTTCCTCGATCGGGTGCTGGGCGAGCTTGGCGCGGGTCGCCTTGAACGAGGTCTGGTTGACCTTGTTCTCGAGCATCCAGTCGCGGGCGAACTTGCCGCCCTGGATGTCGGCGAGAACGCGCTTCATCTCGGCCTTGGTCTCGGCGGTGACGATACGCGGACCGGTGACATACTCGCCGTACTCCGCGGTGTTGGAGATCGAGTAGTTCATGTTGGCGATGCCGCCTTCATAGATCAGGTCGACGATCAGCTTCACTTCGTGCAGGCACTCGAAATAGGCCATCTCGGGGGCGTAGCCGGCTTCGACCAGGGTCTCGTAGCCGCCCTTGATCAGCTCGACCAGGCCGCCGCAGAGCACGACCTGCTCGCCGAACAGATCGGTCTCGCACTCTTCCTTGAAGGTGGTCTCGATGATGCCCGCGCGGCCGCCGCCGACAGCGGAGGCGTAGGACAGGCCGAGGTCATGGGCGTTGCCCGAGACATCCTTGGCGATCGCGATCAGGCAGGGCACGCCGCCGCCACGCTGATACTCCGAGCGCACGGTGTGGCCGGGGCCCTTCGGCGCAATCATCAGCACGTCGAGGTCGGCGCGCGGATCGAGCAGGTTGAAGTGGACGTTGAGGCCGTGCGCGAACACGAGCGCTGCGCCCTTCTTCATGTTGTCGTGCAGGTGTTCGCGATAGATGTCGCCCTGGAGCTCGTCCGGGGTCAGCATCATGACGAGGTCGGCCCATTTGGCGGCATCGGCGACTTCCATCACCTTGAAGCCGGCGGCTTCAGCCTTCTTGACCGAGCCCGAGTCCTTGCGCAGCGCGATCGCGACGTCCTTGACGCCGGAGTCCTTGAGGTTGAGCGCATGGGCGTGGCCCTGGCTGCCATAGCCGACGATGGCGACCTTCTTGCCCTTGATCAGGTTCAGGTCGGCGTCGCGATCGTAATAAACACGCATAGTCGTTTCCTCGTTCAGGGCCAGAATCGGCCGATAGTCAGTGTCCGAATGGTGAAATTTGCGGATTTCGGGGGCTGTCTAGAGCATTTTCAGCCCCTAGGGAAACCCGTTTCTGCATGGAAATCCGCGACATCATGCATCCATGAAAACGGGGTAGAGGGAGGCGAGCAGCAGGATCGCCATCAGGATATTGAAGGCGCGGACCAGCCGCTCCGAAGTCAGCACCGGCCGTAGTGCAGTGCCGAAGAAGGCCCAGACCACGGTCGAGACCGTGCCCACGAGCAGGCTGATCAAGGTCTGGATTGCGATGTTGATGGGAAACTGGGCTATCGCCGCATAGGCGGTGATGGTCCCGATCACGATGACCCAGCCCTTGGCATTAATCCATTGGAACATGGCCGCGCCCCAGAAGGTCATCGGGCCGCGACCATCCCCCTCGCCCGGCTTCGCCGGACCGGAGAAGGCGATCACGGCGGCGAGGTAAATCAAATAGGCCGCGCCGGCATATTTCAAAATGGTCTGGAGGATCGGATAAGCCAGGAACACCGTGCCGAGCCCGAGGCCGACGGCGCCGACCATGAAGGCGAAGCCGATGACGATGCCGGCGATGTGGGGGATGGTACGCCGGAAGCCGTACGTCAAGCCCGAGGCCAGCAGCATGATGTTGTTTGGCCCCGGGGTGAAGTACATCACCACCATGAAGGCGAGGAAGGCGTAGAACAGCGAATTGGCCATGTTCACCTCACGCGATCTTCGCAAGCGGCCGAGGCCGCTTGACCAGCACCATCACCGCAATGCCGCCGATCACGGTCAGCATGCCGGCGAGGCGTAGCGGCCCGAACCGCTCGCCGAACACGATGCTGGATGCAGCCGAACCGACGAACGGCACCAGCAGCGCGAACGGCACCACTTGCGCAGCCGGATAGTCACGCAGCAGCCGGCCCCACAGCCAATAGGCGATGCTGGTGGAGATCGCGCCGATCACCAGCAGGCAGATGAGGCCGGTCAGCGACATATGGACCAGCGACTGGAAGGTCGGCACCGGTCCGTTCACGACGAGCGCGAGTGCGAACAGCGGCACCGCGGCGGTGAGGCACAGCCATGCGAACAGATCGAACATCGGCGCACCGCGAGCACCGCGCAGCAGGAGATTGCCGACAGCAAAGCAGATCGGGGCGATCATCAGCACCGCGAAGGCGCCGACGCTGAAATCATAACCGACGGTGCCGCAGATCATCAGCAGCCCGATGGCCGCAATGACAATTCCGAGCGTTTGCGCCGGCGTCGGGCGCTCGCCGAAGACCAACGCCGCGAAACCGATCGTGAACAGCGCCTGGCTCTGCACCACGACGCTGGTCAGCCCCACCGGCACCCCGTGGGCGATGCCGTAGGCCTGGCTCAGGAACTGCCCGAGAAACAGCGTAAGACTGATCGCGATCAGAAGCGACCAGGCGACCTTCGGCCTGGGAATAAACAGGCACGGCACCGCGGCAATGGAAAAGCGCATCGCCGTCATCAGCTCCGGCGAAAACTCGTCGAGCGCGATCCGGCTCGCCACAAAGGCAAGCCCCCAGATGATCGCCACCATGAGGGCGATGAGGATGTCGGCCGGCTTCATTGTTGTTTCCGGTTCTGCCCTGTCGTGCAGCCCTGCTTGTTGTTTCTAGCCTTGCTCGCCGGCTTTCGGTTTGCGTAGGAGATAAGTGCCGTGCATCGGGGCGTGGTAGTCGGCCGAGACCAGCGTGAAGCCGACATCGGTCAGCATCCGCTCCATCACCCAGCCGAAGGTGGAATATTCGTCGCGCATATGCGTCACCACGCTCTCACACGAGAAATCGTGGTTCTTGATATGGAAGTCGGCCCATTGCTCGACGTCGCGCTCGACGGCGTCAGGCATTGACGCGTAAACGATGTCGCGTAGGTAAAAGGTCGCGCCGGGCTTGAGCGCACGAAAGATCCGCGACATCGCCACCGCTTTCCAGAAATCCGGCAGGTGATGCAGCGTGAATTCGCTGACGATCAAATCATAAGAGTCCGGCCGGTAGGCGAAGGAAAGCAGGCCGGCCGACTGGGTGCGCACGGGCGCCTTGCGATCACGCGCGTAGATCTCGGCGAGCGCCAGCATCGCCGGCGAGATGTCGATGGCGTCGACCTCGGCCCCCATCAGCGCGGCTTCGGTCGCCAACACGCCGTTGCCGCAACCGATGTCGGCGATGCGCCAGCCGCGCTGGACCCCGAGCATCTTCAGCGCAGCGCGCGCCCGGATATCGGCGTCATCGTGACTGTCATAGATCGAGGCGACCGCGGGCCCGATGCCCATCCGGTTGCGTTCGTTGTAGTACCAGTCGCGCGCCAGCATGGGTCACATCCCCTCAGGCCCGCGGCCGATCGCGGCAACGCCGGTGCGCGACACCTCGACAAGGCCGAGCGGGCGCATCAGGTCGATGAACTGGTTGATTTTGTCCGTATTGCCTGTGATCTCGAACACGAAGCTCTCGGTGGTGGCGTCGATCACGCGGGCGCGGAACGCATCCGCCAGCCGCAGCGCCTCGACGCGATGTTCGCCCTGCCCGCGCACTTTCACCATCGCAAGCTCACGTTCGATCGAGCGCTTGGTCTGGGTCATGTCGACGACCTGGTAGACCGGAATCATGCGGTCGAGCTGGTGCTTGATCTGCTGGATCACCATCGGCGTGCCCGTGGTGACGATGGTGATGCGCGAGAGGTGCGTCTGGCTCTCGGTCTCCGAGACCGTGAGGCTCTCGATGTTGTAGCCGCGCCCCGAGAACAGGCCGATCACACGGGCGAGCACGCCGGGCTCGTTCTGCACGAGCACCGCAAGCGTGTGCGTCTCGTTGGGATCGTGGCGCTCCTCGATGAAGTAGGCGGATGCGGGCTGGTTCATTGTCGTCCCTTTCAAAACTTCTTCGTCATGCCCGCGAAGGCGGGCATCCAGTAATCACCGGCGCCTGAGATTCCCACGACTGCCGCGGCGTACTGGATCGTCCGGTCAAGCCGGACGATGACAGCGGAATTTTTCGCAGTTGCTCGGGTCATCGTGCGACTCCCCGCAAGCGGCGAGAGGCGAAGAAGGCGCGCTCGTCTCTCCTGAACCATCGTTCCGCTAACTCACACCAGCGCCTTGCCGCCGGCGAACGCCTTGGCCGTGGCTTCGTCGTTGGCCTGCTCCGGCAGCAGCATCTCGTTGTGCGCCTTGCCTGAGGGGATCATCGGGAAGCAGTTTTCGAGCGCCGCGACGCGGCAGTCGAACAGCACCGGGCGCTTGACCGAGATCATCTCCTTGATGGCGCCTTCGAGATCGCCAGGCTTGGTGACCTGGAGACCGACGCCGCCATAGGCTTCCGCGAGCTTGACGAAATCCGGCAGCGCCTCCGAGTAGGAATGCGACAAGCGGTTGCCGTGGAGCAGCTGCTGCCACTGCCTCACCATGCCCATGTACTGGTTGTTGAGGATGAAGATCTTGATCGGCAGCTCGTACTGAACCGCCGTCGACATCTCCTGCATCGTCATCTGCACCGAGGCGTCGCCCGCGATATCGATGACGAGGCTGTCGGGATGGGCGACCTGCACGCCGATCGCGGCCGGCAGGCCGTAGCCCATGGTGCCGAGACCACCCGATGTCATCCAGCGGTGCGGCTCCTCGAAGCCGTAGAACTGCGCCGCCCACATCTGATGCTGACCGACTTCGGTCGTGATGTAGGTGTCCTTGCCGCGCGTCAGCTCGAACAGGCTCTGGATCGCGTGCTGCGGCAGGATGACATCGTTGCTCTTCTTGTAATAGAGCGAGTTGCGGGCGCGCCACTGCGCGATCTGCTGCCACCAGGTCTTGACGTCGGGCTTCTTCGCCTCGGCCTTGAACACCTGCAGGATATCGCCGAGGATGTTGCCGCAATCGCCGATGATCGGCACGTCGACGCGGATGTTCTTGTTGATCGAGGACGGATCGATGTCGATGTGGATCTTCTTCGAGTTCGGCGAGAACGCATCGACACGGCCAGTGATGCGGTCGTCGAAGCGCGCGCCAACGCACAGCATGACATCGCAGTCATGCATGGTCATGTTGGCTTCGTAGGTGCCGTGCATGCCGAGCATGCCGAGCCAGTTCTTGCCCGACGCCGGATACGCACCCAGGCCCATCAGCGTCGAGGTGATCGGGAAGCCCGTGACCTCGACCAGCTCGCGCAGCAGCTTCGTTGCCTCGGGACCGGAATTGATGACGCCGCCGCCGCTATAGATCACCGGACGCTTAGCGCCCGCGAGCAGTGACACGGCCTTGCGGATCTGCGTCGCATCGCCCTTCACGCGCGGCGCATAGGAGCGGTGCACGTCGGACTTGCGCGGCGGATGATAGGTGCCGGTGGCGAACTGCACGTCCTTGGGAACGTCGACGAGCACCGGGCCCGGACGGCCCGTGGTCGCCACGTAGAACGCCTCGTGCAGCACTTTTGCGAGATCGTTGACGTCGCGCACCAGCCAATTGTGTTTGGTGCAAGGGCGCGTGATGCCGACGGTGTCGCATTCCTGGAATGCGTCGTTGCCGATCAGATGTGTCGGCACTTGGCCGGAGATGCAGACCAGCGGGATCGAATCCATCAGCGCGTCGGTCAGCGGCGTCACCATGTTGGTGGCGCCGGGACCGGAGGTCACCAGCGCAACGCCGGGCTTGCCGGTCGAGCGTGCGTAGCCCTCGGCGGCATGGCCCGCGCCCTGCTCATGGCGGACCAGGATGTGCTGGACCTCGCTCTGCTGGAAGATCTCGTCGTAGATCGGAAGCACTGCGCCGCCGGGATAGCCGAAAATGTCGGTCACGCCGTGATCGATGAGCGCGCGGACGATCATCGCTGCGCCGGTCATCTGGTTCGGATCGTGGCTCTTGTCGCTCATTGGCTTGCTCCGGATGCGCTGTTTTCAGCGGCTTCATTCGTGTCTGATTCGGGAAATAAAAAAGGCCCCGAAGAGGGACCCTGCACACCGCCTGTCATGTGGATGGCAGCTAGCCACCCCCGGCGGTGTGCCTGGGTACGACGACGATAAGGAGGTTGGTAATAATATTACGCATGGCAGGCGCTCAGCTTCCCAAAGGTTGCGCGAAACATAACGACCAAAGCCCCGATGTCAAGGCAAAGCGGCCGTTCCCGCGCGATTTTAGTAATGTAGCGTTGTTCCCGGGGCTCGGCGAGAGGTAAAATCGGGAACTCGAGCACAAAAGCGCGTTTAGCGGGAGGCTCGGGCCGCGTTGGTGGCGCCCGCGAGCCATCCCCTCGCCTCGTCCGGCTTCACCCACTCGAATTCGGGAAGCTGGTGCCGGAACCAGGTGAATTGCCGCTTGGCATAGTGACGTGTGTCGGCCCGGCCGATCATCGCGGCGTCCTCCAGACTGAGCTCACCACGCAGCTGCCGGATCAGCGCAGGCACGCCATGAGCCTTCATGGCCGGCAGCAGTGGGTCCAGGCCGCGGGCGGCGAGCTGCTCGATCTCGGTCAGGGCACCGGCGGCCAACATGGCGTCGAAACGGGCGTCGATGCGGGCATAGAGCTCGTCGCGCTCGGGCGCGAGAAACACCGCGCGAAAACTGTCCTTCGGCAGCAGCGGCGGCTGGCCCTCATGGTGCCAGTCGAGCAGCGAACGGCCGGTCGCCTCGATCACTTCGAGCGCACGCGCGATCCGCGTCCGGTCGCGGAGATTCAGTCGTTCGGCCGCACGCGGATCGCGGCGCGCGAGTTCCGCATGCAGCGCCTCGACGCCGTTCCGCTCCAATCGGGCACGTACGTCCTCACGTATTTCCGCAACGATCGGCGGCACCACCGAGAGACCCGCCGTCAGCGCCTTGAAATACAGCCCGGTGCCGCCGATGAAGATCGGCAGGCGGCCCTCAATCCGCGCTTCTTCGAGCGCCTTCGCGGCATCAGCCACCCAGGCGCCGGCGGAAAAGTTCACGGCCGCATCGACATGGCCATAGAGGCGATGCGGAATGCGCGCCTCCTCATCCTGCGTGGGGCGCGCCGTGATGATGCGGAGGTCGCGATAGACCTGCATGGAATCGGCATTGATGACGATTCCGCCCGCGCTCAGCGCAAGCTCCAGCGCCAGCGCCGACTTGCCGCTGGCGGTCGGGCCTGCGATAAGCACGGCCTTGCTCGAATGCCTCTCGCTCACGAAAACCTCAAATGTCCCTCGTCGCCACGCTGATCTGCAACCCAAACAATCCCGCCCTCGACTCGACCATCGTCGACGGCGCCCGCGCTGTGCTGCCGCAAGCGGCACCCGCGCACTGGCTGTTCGACGGGGTTGCGGTCGACATTCCCTTCGGCGCCGACAGTAACCTCGAAGGCGACCGTCACGCCATCGAAGAGCGGTTGCGCGAGCTTCGCGGCGACCTGCCCATCGACATCGTGGTGCAGCCTGCCGGCGTCCGGCGCAAGAAGCTTTTTCTCGCCGACATGGATTCCACCATGATCGGCCAGGAATGCATCGACGAGCTGGCCGATCTCGTCGGGATGAAGGCCCACGTGGCCGCCATCACCGAGCGCGCAATGCGCGGCGAGACCGAGTTCGAGCCGGCGCTGCGCGAGCGCGTCGCGCTACTGAAGGACCTCCCTGCCGGCGTCGTCGACAAGGTGGTGGCCGAACGCATCACGCTGACACCGGGCGGCCGCGAATTGGTCGCGACCATGCGCGCCCACGGCGCCTATACCTGCCTCGTCTCCGGCGGCTTCACCCTGTTCACGAGCGCGGTCGCCGCAAAGCTCGGCTTCCAGGAGAACCGCGCCAACGAGCTCGTCGTGCGCGACGGCAAGTTCACCGGCGAAGTGAAGGAGCCGATTTTAGGCCGCGCGGCCAAGCTCGCGACGCTGGTGGATCTCATGGAGTCGTTCGATCTCGACGACATCGACTCGGTCGTGGTCGGCGACGGCGCCAACGACCTGGCGATGATCCAGGCGGCGGGCTTGGGCGTGGCGTATCACGCGAAACCGGCAGTAGCTGCAGCGGCAGCCGCGAGGATCGATCACGGCGATCTCACCGCGCTGCTGTATGCGCAGGGGTACAAGCGCGAGGAGTTTGTCGAGGGGTAGCGAACGCGGAGCCGCCGTAGGGTGGGCAAAGGCGCACTTGCGCCGTGCCCACCACTCTTGCTGCGACGGTAAAAAGGATGGTGGGCACGCTTTCGCTTTGCCCACCCTACAGGACGTTGCCTCGACTACTGCACGCTCAGCGCCACAAAGCGCAGCTCGCCGTCGCCGTTCGAGACCAGCAGCAGCGCGGACTTCTTGCCGTCCTTCTTGAGCTGCTCGATCCGCTTCTGGATATCGGCGCCGCTCGCGACCGCTTCCTGCGCGACTTCGACGATGACGTCGCCGGCGGAGAGCCGCTTCTCGGCAGCATCCGAATTGGCGTCGACATTGGTGACGACCACGCCCTTGACGGTGTCCTTGATCTTGTAGCGCGTGCGTAGATCCTTGTTCAGCACGGCGAGATCGAGGCCGAGCGCCTTCTGCGTCACCAGCTTCTCCGGCGGCGGCTCGTCGGTCTTTACGGCGGCCTGCACCTTGTCGGGATCCTGCAGGCGGCCGAGCGTGACCTTCTTGGTCTGCTCCTCGCCCTTGCGGATGATGACGACGTCGACCTCCTTGCCGACCGCGGTGTCGGCGACGACGCGAGACAGGTCCTTCGGGTCCTTGACGTCCTTGCCGTCGAACTTGACGACGACGTCGCCCGGCTCGATGCCGGCCGGCTTGGCCGGGCCCTTGTCGTCGATGCCGGCCACCAGCGCGCCGCGCGCCGGCTTGATGTTGAGGCTCTCGGCAATCTCGTCGGTGACGCTCTGGATGCGCACGCCAAGCCAGCCGCGACGCAATTCGCCGAACTGGCGGAGCTGGTCGACGACGCCTGCGACCGTCTTCGACGGCACGGCGAAGCCGATGCCGATCGAGCCGCCGGAGGGCGAGATGATCAGGGTGTTGACGCCGATGACGTCGCCTTCGAGGTTGAACAGCGGGCCGCCGGAATTGCCGCGATTGATCGCGGCGTCGGTCTGGATGTAGCTGTCATAGGGCCCCGAGGAGATGTCGCGGTTCTTGGCCGAGACGATGCCCGCGGTCACCGTGCCGCCGAGACTGAACGGGTTGCCGATCGCCACCACCCAGTCACCCAGGCGCAGCTTGTCGGAGTCGCCGAACTTCACCGAGACAAGCGGCTTCGGCGGCTTGAACTTCAAGACGGCAAGATCGGTCTTCTTGTCGACACCGACGAGGTCAGCCTTGATCTTGGTGCCGTCGTTGAGAATGACGTTGATCTCGTCGGCATCGGCGATGACGTGGTTGTTGGTCACGACGACACCGGAGGTGTCGATGATGAAGCCGCTTCCGAGCGAGTTGGTCTTGCGCGGCGGGCCGCTGCCGTTATCGCCGCCCTTGCTGCCGCCACCGGGTCCTTTCCGGTTCTTGAAGAAGTCATCGAAGAATTCCTCGAAGGGCGAACCGGGCGGCAGTTGCGGCATGGTGTTGCTGCCGCCGCCCTTGGCCTCGACCGTCTGCGAGGTCGAGATGTTGACGACCGCGTCGATCACCTTCTCGGCGACGTCAGCGATGCCCTCCGGTCCGCGCGCCTGCGCCGGCGAGCCGAACACGCTGAAAGCGCCGACGGCGAGCGCGGCCAGCCCAAACCGCGCATGTTGGCGCAAGCGGGTCGTGACAATGGTGGCAGCGGTCATTGTGGTCTCCAGGGAATAAGGATTCGGCCTCAAGACTGCGCTCGAACGGGGGCACGGCGCAAGCGCGTAGCTTAACGGGCCTCAAGACTCGAATAATACGGCGAAAACCCGCCTCCCGCCTTCACTTTGGCGTTGGCTGTGCGGCTAGATCGGCCGTCGCATCACCCAGATCAGGATCAGGCCGGCCACGGCCGAGCCGATCCCGACCGCCCGCAGGATATTGTCCGGCGTGGCGATGGCGCTTTTCATGGCCTTGCGCATCCAGTTCGGACTGGCCGCGAACATCAAGCCTTCCAGCACAAACAAGATGCCTAAGCCGATGAGGAAGTCGGCGAACGCAATGGACCTCATCGGATTGGAACCTCCCGTGGTGCTGTTCTTGTCTGGACGAAGGGCGGCCAAACCTGCCGCCCTTGTCTAGCTTACGGTTTCGCCGGCGTCCCGGTCGCCGTCTTGCCGGACGGGTTACCAAAATACCGGAAGAAATCCGAGTCCGGCCGCAGCAGGAAGCGGGTGTCGTCCTTCTTCAGTCCGTTCTCGTAGGCCGTCATCGACCGGTAGAAAGCGAAGAAGTCAGCATCCTTGCCATAGGCTTCGGCGAACAGGCGGTTGCGCTCGGCGTCACCCACGCCGCGCGTCTGCTCGGCGGTCGAGTTCGCTTCCGCGATGATCACCGTCGCTTCACGATCGGCCTTGGAGCGGATCTCCTGCGCCTTCTGGCCGCCCTGCGCGCGGAACTCGGCTGCTTCGCGCTGACGTTCGGTCTGCATGCGCTGGTAGACCGCCTGGCTGTTCTGCTCAGGAAGATCCGCACGGCGGATCCGGACGTCGACGACCTCGATGCCGTAGCCGTCGGCCTCGTGGTCGAGCTGCTCGCGGATGCGTCCCATCAGCTTCTCGCGCTCATCACGCACCACGGTGATGAAGTTGACCTCGCCGAGCACGCGGCGCAGCGCTGCGTTCAAGAGCGAAGTGAGCTGGAGGTTCGCAGCCTGGATCGAGCCGACGCTCTGATAGAAGCGTAGCGCGTCCTTGATGCGGTAGCGCGCAAAGGCGTCGACCACGAGCCGCTTCTGGTCGGAGGCAATGACCTCCTGCGACGGGTTTTCCAGATCGAGGATGCGCTTGTCGATGTTGATCACGGAGTTCCAGGGTGCCTTGAAGTGCAGCCCGGGGTCAGTGACGACGTCCACCGGCTTACCGAATTGCAGCACGATGGTCTGCTCGGTCTGTTGCACCGTGAACAGCGACATGTAGGCGACGATCATCACCAGCAGCAGCGCAAGCAGCGCGACAATGCCTGTAACCGGAGACCTCATCGTGTGCCTCCGCTCGACTGCTGACCCGTCGTGGTGGGCCGCTTGGTCGTCAATTCGTTGAGCGGCAGATAGGGCACGACGCCCTGGCCCGAGGAGCCTCCGTCATAAATCAGCTTCTCGGAGCCACCGAGCACCCGCTCCATCGTCTCCAGATAGATCCGTTCACGCGTCACGTCGGGCGCCTTCTTGTATTCCTCGTACACCTTCAGGAAGCGGGAGCTCTGGCCCTTGGCCTCGGCAACCGCCTGCTCCTTGTAGCCTTCGGCCGCCTGCACGATCTGCGCCGCGCGGCCTCGCGCGTCCGGCACGACCTTGTTGGCGTAGGTCTGGGCTTCATTCTGCAACTGCTCGAGATTGGCGCGCGCCGCCTGCACGTCGCGGAACGCGTCGATCACCTGTGCCGGCGGATCGACCTTCTGCATTTGCACCTGGGCGATCTGGATGCCCGCGCCGTAGCCGTCGAGCGTCCTCTGCATCAAATCCTGCACGGTGGTCTCGGTCTGCGTCCGCGCGCCGGTCAGGATCGGCTGGATATTGGAGCGGCCGATGACCTCGCGCATCGCGCTTTCGGCGACCGCCTTCACGGTGCCCTCGGGGTTCTGGATGTTGAACAGGAAGTTGCCGACGCCGTTGGGCTTGATCCGCCACAGCACGGTGAAGTCGACATCGACGATGTTCTCGTCGCCGGTCAGCATCAGGCTCTCTTCCGGCACGTCGCGGATCGAGCGGCCGCGGCGGGCGGGATCGTCGATCAGGGTCATGCCGATGGAAATGGTCGACACGCGCAGCGCCTTCGGCAGCAGCACTGTCTCGATCGGATAGGGCAGATGGTAGTTCAGCCCGGGGTCCACGGTGCGCACGTGCTTGCCAAAGCGCAGCACGACGCCCTGTTCTTCAGACTGCACCCTGAAGAAGCCCGACAGCAGCCAGAGCGCGACGATGATGAGCAGGATCAGCGTGATGCCGATGCCGGAGAAATAGCCGCCCGGCATGATCTGCTGCAGCCGGTCCTGGCCACGCCGCAGAAGGTCCTCCAGATCCGGCGGCCTCGGCCCGACCGGTTGTGGGCCTGTGCCCCATGGTCCTTTCGGACCCGAGCCCCATGGGCCACCGCCCTGATTCTTCCACGGCATTCGACGCTCTCCTCGGCAGGCCGGGACTAGAACTTAAGCCGGCCCGCATTGTCCGGTCCGGCTTTATAGGGGACCGAAAGGACCCTTACAACGCAAGCCTAACCGACCCACGAGCTATGCTCGGGGGCGGAAAAGTCAATGTAAACATTGGCGAATGCAGTTAATGGGACCGCCGCCGACGATATGTCACATAGGAGAAGTCGGCGCTGTCGTCGGGGCCGGCGGGATGGCGGACGCGCCCGGTCTCATCCCACCGCGCCCTGTCGATGTCGAAATGCGTGTCGCCGTCGGGCCGCGCATGCACTTCCGTGATCTCGAGGCGATCGGCGCGATCGAGCCATTGCCGGTAGATTTCGGCGCCGCCGATCACGGCGATTTCAGCGGCTGAACGCCGCAGGGCATCCCCAAGCGCAACCGCGCCCGCATCCGCCGCCGATGTCGTGACGACAGCGCCGGCGGCGCGATAGGCCGGATCGCGCGTGATCACGATGTTGGTGCGGTTCGGAAGCGGCCGGCGCCCAGGCAAGGATTCAAAGGTCTTGCGGCCCATGATCACGGGCCTGCCGATGGTGAGCGCCTTGAAGCGCGCCATGTCGGATTTCAATCGCCACGGGATCGCGTTGCCGGCACCGATGATGCCGTTCTCCGCAATCGCAACGACGAAGACGATCTCCATCAGGACGCGCTCCCTGCAAGCCGCGTCAGCGCAGGACCAGAGACGCGGCACAGCGTCCAGTCGTCCAGCCACGCCGCGCCGAGCGATTTGTAGAACGCGATCGACGGCGCGTTCCAGTCGAGCACCGCCCATTGCAAGCGCGACCAGCCGTTGTCGACGCATTCCTTCGCCAGATAGACCAGCAGCGCCTTGCCGAGGCCCCTGCCCCGATGCGACGGCCGCACATACAGATCTTCGAGATAGATGCCGTGGCGCCCGCTGAAGGTGGAGAAATTGAGGAACCAGACCGCAAAGCCGACCGGCTCGCCGTTCCACTCGGCAATCGCGCAAAACAGCCGCGGGTCGGCGCCGAACAAGGCGTCGGCGATGTCAGCCTCGGTCGCCTCGACCTCATGCGACAGCTTTTCGTACTCGGCGAGTTCGCAGATGAACGAAAGAACGAGCCCGGCTTCGCCCGGACGCGCGCGGCGGATGTTGAGCGACATCGGCGCTAGACCGCGACTGCCGCCTTGATATGCGGATGCGGATCGTAGCCGACGAGCTCGAAATCCTCGTAGCGGAAGGAGAAGATGTCCTTCACGTCGGGATTGATCCGCATCACCGGCAGCGCTCGCGGCGCGCGCGTGAGCTGCAGCCGCGCCTGCTCCAAATGGTTGGAATAGAGATGCGTGTCGCCGAACGAATGCACGAAGTCGCCGGACTTCAGGCCGGTGACCTGCGCCACCATCATGGTGAGCAGCGCGTAAGAGGCGATGTTGAAGGGCACGCCGAGGAAAACGTCGGCCGAGCGCTGGTAGAGCTGGCAGGACAGCTTACCGTTGGCGACGTAGAACTGGAACAGGCAGTGGCACGGCGGCAGCGCCATCTTGTCGACCTCGGCCGGATTCCAGGCCGAGACGATCAGGCGGCGCGAGTCCGGATTGCGCTTGATCATGTCGACGACATTGGCGATCTGATCGATGCTGCGTCCGTCCGGCGCCGGCCAGGAGCGCCACTGATGGCCATAGACCGGGCCGAGATCGCCGTTGGCGTCCGCCCATTCGTCCCAGATGGTGACGCCGTTGTCGCGCAGATATTTGATGTTGGTGTCGCCCTTCAGGAACCACAGCAGCTCATACACGATCGCCTTCAGCGGCAGCCGCTTGGTGGTCAGCATCGGGAAGCCGGCGGACAGATTGAAGCGCATCTGATGGCCGAACACCGACAGCGTGCCGGTACCGGTCCGATCGGTCTTCTCGGCGCCGTCTGAAAGAATCCGCTCGAGCAGGTCCTGATACTGGTGCATGTGCCAATGAGCCTTTGGGGAAGGCGGCAAACTTAACGGCCACCCCCGTGCTACGACAGCGGCGATTCGCTGGTCTCGCCGATTATACCCGGAAAAGTGAGTGTTCTCGGCGCAAACGACAAGGGGCGGAACTAGCGTCCCGCCTCACGCCTATCGGCTTGATTGTACTGATTAACTTGCCGGCTTGAGCACCGGGGTCCACTTCGCGATCTCGGATTTGACGAGGGCAGCGAGCGCCTCCGGCGTCCGTTCCGCAGGGGTGGGAATGACGCTGCCGAGTTCGAGCAGGCGCTTCTTCACGGTCTCGTCGTCGAGCGCCTTGACGGCTGCGGCGTTCAGGCTCGCCAGGATCGCGGGCGAGGTTCCCTTCGGGGCGAACATCGCGTTCCAGGCCTGGGCCTGGAATGTGGTCAGGCCCGCTTCCGCCGTCGTCGGCACGTTCGGCAGCGACGGATTGCGTTCCGGCGTTGCGATCGCATAGGCCTTGATGGTGCCGGCATTGATCTGCGGCACGGCGTTGACGATCTGGTCGCACATGTAATCGACCTGGCCCGCCACCAGCGCGTTCATCGCAGGCCCCGTGCCGTTGAAGGGCACGCCGACCGGCTTGATGTCGAGGATGGAGTGCAGCAGCTCGCAGGACACGTGCGAGACCGAGCCGACGCCGGCATGCGCGGCGTTCACCTTCTCGGCGTTGGTTTTCACGTAAGCGACGAACTCCTTGAGATCCTTCGGCGGGAAATCCTTGCGCGCCAGGATCAGGATCGGCGTGCCCGCCAGCAGCGCGATCGGCTCGAAGTCTTTCTCGGGATGGTAGGCGAGCTTCGGATAGAGCGGCACGGAGGCGGCGTGCGTGCCCATATGCCCGGTGATCAGCGTATAGCCGTCATTGCCAGCACGCGCAGCGCGCGTGGTCGCAGTGGTGCCGCCGGCGCCGACGGCATTCTCGATGATGATGCTTTGTCCGAGCGTCTGCGCCATGTGCGACGTGACGATGCGCGAGATCACGTCGGTCGGGCCACCGGCCGCGAACGGCACGATCATGGTAATGCTGCGGGTCGGATAGGTCTGCGCCTGAACCGGTGCGACAAAGGAGCACAGCGATGCAAGCACGGCTGCGCATGTGCCCGCGGCAAGCGTGCGAATAGACGTCATCTCGATCCCCTTGCCGTTCCCTTGCAACACAAAAATGCCGGCCTCACGGCCGGCATTCTCATTTCACGAAGCTGTCACGCAAGTCGATTGGACTTCCGAATGCGGCGCGCCGACGCAGGCGCGATCAGTTCTCGGATTCGGTGAACACCTCGTCGCGCTTGGCCCGCAAGAAAGGTAACACCGTGAGGACCAGCAGGAAGCCCGCGATCGCCAGCAGCACGGCCGATAACGGACGCGTCAGGAACACGGTCCAGTCGCCGCGCGAGATCAGCAGCGCGCGGCGCAAGTTCTCTTCCATCAGCGGTCCGAGCACCATGCCGAGCAACAGCGGTGCCGGCTCGAAATCGTGCTTGATCAGCCAGTAGCCGACCAAGCCGAACACACCTGCGAGGATGACGTCGACCGGCGCATTGTTCACCGAGTAGATGCCGATCGCGCAGAAGATCACGATCGAAGGGAACATCAGCCGGTAGGGAACGCGCAACAACCGCACCCAGATGCCGACCAGCGGCAGGTTGATGATGATCAGCATCAGATTGCCGATCCACATCGAGGCGATCATGCCCCAGACCAGATCAGGCTGCTTCTGCATCACCTGCGGACCCGGCACGATGCCGTGAATGGTCATCGCGCCCACCATCAGCGCCATCACCGCGTTCGGCGGGATGCCGAGAGTGAGCAGCGGGATGAAGGAGGTCTGCGCTGCGGCGTTGTTGGCGCTTTCCGGAGCCGCTACGCCCTCGATCGCGCCGCGGCCGAACCGCTTCGGATCCTTCGCAAGCTTCTTCTCGAGCGTGTAGGCAGCGAACGACGCAATCACCGCGCCGCCGCCCGGCAGGATGCCGAGGATCGAGCCGAGCACGGTGCCGCGCAGGATCGCCGGCGCCGAGTCGACCAGATCCTTCTTGGTCGGCATCAGGCCGGTGATCTTCTGCTGCACGAGATCGCGGTTCATCTCGGCACCGGCATCGAGGTTGCGGATGATCTCGGCAAAGCCGAACACGCCCATCGCCACCGTCGCAAAGCCGAGACCGTCGGCAAGCTCCGGAATGTTGAAGGCCATGCGCGAGGCGCCGGTCTCGATGTCCGAGCCGACCATCGAC
The DNA here is from genome assembly GCF_040546885.1 of Bradyrhizobium sp. S3.2.6. Taxonomy (NCBI): domain Bacteria; kingdom Pseudomonadati; phylum Pseudomonadota; class Alphaproteobacteria; order Hyphomicrobiales; family Nitrobacteraceae; genus Bradyrhizobium; species Bradyrhizobium sp. S3.2.6. Next base: position 68,794 of record NZ_JBEPOS010000011.1, read on the forward strand.
AGCAGCAGGCCGAACACGATCATCGCGATCGCCTTCAGCACCGAGCCCTTGGCCAGCACGACCGCGAAGATCAGGCCGAGCACCATCAGCGAGAAATATTCGGCCGGGCCGAACGCCAGCGCGAGCTTGGTCAAGGGCGCACCGAGCACCGCGATGAGCACGGTCGCTACGCAGCCGGCGAAGAACGAGCCGATGGCGGCGATCGCCAGCGCCGGGCCGGCTCGGCCCTGCTTGGCCATCGCGTGGCCGTCGATGGCGGTGACGACCGATGTCGCCTCGCCGGGGATGTTGACCAGGATCGACGTGGTCGAGCCGCCATACTGGGCGCCGTAATAAATGCCAGCGAGCATGATCAGCGCGCCGACCGGCGGCAGTCCGAAGGTGATCGGCAGCAGCATTGCGACGGTTGCGATGGTGCCGATGCCCGGCAGCACCCCGACCAGCGTGCCGACGAGGGCGCCGATCAGGCACATCAACAGATTGATCGGAGAGAATGCGACGGCAAAACCGTGAGCGAGGTTGGCAAAGAGCTCCATGACAGCCTCACTGAGCCAGGAAACGCGGGAACATCGGCATCGGCAACCCGAGCACGTACGGGAATAGAAGTGCGCAGCCGAGCGTCAGGCAGGCGCCGACGATGATCGTTTCGACCCAGCGCGTCTCATGCGTCCCCATCGCCGCGATCAGGAAGCTCACGAACGCCGAAACCACCACCCCAAGCGGACGGATCGCCAAGGCAAAGAAGACGATCGAGGCCATCACGAACAGCGGCCCGCGCCAGGAGTAATGCGCCATCGCCGGTCCATCGGCCAACAGTCCCGTCAATGCGATGCCGGCGCCAAGCGCAACGAGCAGCCCGCCGAACATCCGCGGCGCCGTGCCTGCGCCAAAGGAGAAGCCGCGCATCCCCTGCAAATCGCTCGAGGCCCACAGCGCGAACAGGGCGAGCGCCATCAGAACGATCCCGCCGACATAGTCCTGTGCCGACCTGATCGTCATGAAGATCGTCAGGATCGCCACCGCGAACAGCGGATAGGAATAGATCAGCGCCAGCAGCACATCCGATGACGCCTTCTTGGTGTCACCACCGACCGCGCCGAGCAACGCGCCGGGAGCACCCGCGAGCAGCGCAGTGGCATGGCTGACCACGACGGTGGCCGGGCCGCGGCCCACGCCCCAGCCGAAGATGGTTCCTATCGACCAGATGAACTCGAAAATCTGCGGCGCGAGCGCCAGCAGGCAGAACCCGATCGCCACCGAGGTGTTTCGTGTGGCTGTCGCCGAGTGGCCCATTGTATCGGCCATGCATGTCTCCTCCGCGACTCCTAAGTCACGAGCACTGTTGTTCTAATCGGCTGGAAAATGGATCCCCGGCCCGGATCATTGCCTAGCGATTTTCATCACACAATGCCAGCGAAACCCAACAGCCCCCCTGCGAGCAGAAGCCACAGCGGATTGATGCGCGAGACGGAGGCGATCAGGGCAACGGTCGCGGTCAGAAGCAGTGCAGCAATGGTGCGATCGGTCGATTGGGCCAGGATCAGGGCACTCGCCGCCATCAGTCCGATCGATAGCGGAACCAGTGCAGCCTGGATCAGGCCGGGCCAGCGCGATTGGCTCGGCCGGTTCAGGAGCCGGCTGACAAAATAGGCAAGCAGCGCCGTCGGCAGGCACATCGCCAGCGTTGCGGCCAGCGCGCCGGGGATGCCGGCAACGGCATAGCCGATTAGCGTGACGATAAGGACGTTGGGACCCGGCGAGAGCTGCGCTATCGCATAGGCGTCGGCGAACTGCTTGTCGGTCATCCAGTGATGCACATCAACGGCGATGCGGTGCATCTCGGGCACCGCCGCCGCCGCGCCGCCAACCGCGAACAGCGACATCAGACCAAAGATGGAGATCAGCGCCCAGATCGGGTTCTCGCTGGTCATGCTGCTACCTTCCGTCGCATCAGTGAGGTGACGCCGATGCTGAGCGGGATCGCGACCAGCAGCACCGCCTGCAACGGCAGGCAGAGCACGCCGATGGCTGTGAACACCGCGAGCATCAGGATCAGCGCGGCGGCATCCATCCGCTTGAGCAGCGGCGTCATCATCCGGAAGACCACCGCGATCAGGAGGCCGACGGCAGCGCAGGAGATGCCGGCAAGGCTGCGGCGCAGCACATCCACATCGCCGAACCGGGCGTAGATGATCGCGAGCACAGTCATGATCAGCGTCGGTGGCAACAGCAGCCCGGCGAATGCGGCAACGCCGCCCGCGATCCCACGCAGCCGCGACCCGAACACCATCGACAGATTGACGATGTTGGGGCCGGGCAGGAAGTGGCAGAGCGCAAAGGTCTCGTTGAATTCGTCCGCCGTCATCCAGCGGTGCTGCTCGACGATGGCCCGCCGGGCAAACACCAGGACCCCGCCGAAGCCCGCCAGCGACATCCTGGCAAAGGCCAGAAACAGCGCCCATAGGCTCGGCGGAAGGCGATGAACGGCGGCAGGAATATCCGGCTCTTGGGCGGCCGGTGCTGAATCCGGGGACATGTCAGGAGCTTAGAACGTGGACCTCTTTGCGGCCAAGTCCGTCCGGAACCTATCCAAAGGGAACATCGCCATGGCCGCGCCAAACCCCTGTCTTTCGAAACCTTTGCCCCCTATATTGGGGGTGCCGGTTCGCCGGCTATGGAAATAAACGGTCGTCGCAATAAACCATTCGGACCCGGGGGCGGTACCCGGCGCCTCCACCAAAGCCCACCGATTTTCGGGCTTCAGCCTGCCGAGAGGCGGGTTTTGGCGGGGGCGAAATAGGATCGACGAGGGCGTAAAGGGCGAACTTTTTCCCGGTATTGTTCCGCCGTTATCGGGCTATGCAATAGTTGCCAACGACAACTTTGCTCCGGTTGCTCAGGCTGCGTAACGCAGTTTGAAAGACCATTCTGAAGTCCTAACGGGTTAAGCTCCGTTAGGCGGGGTTCGGAGGCACCTGGCAACAGAAGCCTCCACTTACCTCTGATTTCCTTCCCGGCGGGGACTCCTGCTGACCCGTCAGGCGCGGTACTATTGCGGCTTGGCGAGTCGGGCCGGCAGGGCCCGCCTCCTGGAATGCAACAGGACCACCATGGCGACCGATCATATCCGATACGATGTGCTGGCCCGCGATGCGCTGCGCGGCGTGCTGCGCAAGGTGCTGACCGATGCCGCGGCCCATGGCCTGCCAGGCGAACATCATTTCTTCATCACCTTCCTATCAAAGGCCGAGGGCGTGAAGATCTCGCCGCGGCTGCTCGCGCAATATCCCGAAGAGATGACGATCATCCTCCAGCACCAGTTCTGGGATCTAACCGTGCTCGAGGACCGCTTCGAGGTCGGCCTGTCCTTCGGCGGCATTCCGGAGAGACTGATCGTGCCGTTCAGCGCGATCAAGAGCTTCCTCGATCCGTCCGTGAAGTTCGGCCTCCAGTTCGACACCTCAGATGTCGCCGAGGTGGCGGGCGAGAATTTGCCGGCGACCCCGGCACCATCAGCCGCAGCAGTGCCCGCACCGGTCACTGAAGCTGCGGAGACCGCGGAAGAGCCGACCCCGCCGAACCAGGGTGGCGCCGAGGTCGTGCGGCTCGATCGTTTCCGCAAGAAATGATCCAGGTTGGCCGCGAGACCGTCGCACCCGGCCAAACTCCCTATATAGAAGAGCACATGAAGAGGCCGCGCGGCGTTCGTGCGGCAGAATGGATGTGCTCATGGCCAAAGCTGCCCGCGCGAAGACCGCCCGCCCAGCGACCCGCATCGAGACCGACAGTTTTGGTCCCATCGAGGTCCCCGCCGATCGTTATTGGGGGGCGCAAACCGAACGCTCACGCCAGAATTTTCGCATCGGCATCGACCGCATGCCGATCTCGCTCGTGCATGCGCTCGGCATCGTCAAGCTTGCGGCCGCACAGTCGAATCTCGACCTTGGCCTGCTCGACAAGCGCCGCGCCAACGCCATCATCCGCGCCGCGCACGAGGTGATCGAGGGCAAGCTCGACGATCATTTCCCGCTTGTCGTGTGGCAGACCGGCTCGGGTACCCAGAGCAACATGAACCTCAACGAGGTCATCGCCAACCGCGCCAACGAGCTGCTCGGCGGCGACCTCGGCAGCAAGAAGCCGGTGCATCCCAACGACCACGTCAACATGAGCCAGTCGTCGAACGACTCTTTCCCGACCGCGATGCACATTGCGGCCGCAAGCCGCGTCACCGCCGATCTCGTCCCCGCCCTCGGCGAGCTGCACCGCGCGCTGCGCAACAAGGAGAAAGAGTTCGCCAAGATCGTGAAGATCGGCCGCACCCACACCCAGGATGCGACGCCGCTGACGCTCGGCCAGGAATTTTCGGGCTATGCCGCGCAGGTCGAGAGCGGCATCGCTCGGCTCAAGGTCGCGGTGAAGGACCTCTATCCGCTGGCTCAGGGCGGCACCGCCGTCGGCACCGGCCTCAACTCCAAGCCGCGCTTCGCAAAGCTGTTTGCAAAGCACGTCGCCGGGATCACGAAACTTCCCTTCACCAGCGCCGCCAACAAATTCGAGGCGCTGGCCTCGAACGATGCCTATGTGCTGGCGCACGGCGCCATCAATTCCGTCGCGACAGGCCTGTTCAAGATCGCCAACGACATCCGCCTGCTCGGATCGGGTCCGCGCTCGGGCCTCGGCGAATTGATCCTGCCGGAGAACGAGCCGGGCTCATCGATCATGCCTGGCAAGGTCAATCCGACCCAATGCGAGGCAATGACCATGGTGTGCTGCCAGGTGTTCGGCAATCACACCGCGATCACGGTCGCCGGCAGCCAGGGCCATTTCGAGCTCAACGTCTACAAGCCCGTGCTCGCCTACAACATGCTGCACTCGATCCGCCTGATGGCGGACGCCGCGCGCTCATTCACCGAGCATTGCGTCAGCGGCATCCGTGCCGACCAGAAGCACATCAAGGATCTGATGGAGCGTTCGCTGATGCTGGTGACCGCGCTCGCGCCGAAGATCGGCTACGACAACGCAGCCAAGGTTGCCAAGACCGCGCATGCCAACGGCACCACGCTAAAGGAGGAAGCGCTGCGGCTCGGCTTCGTCTCGGCGGATGAATTCGACCGCCTGGTGCAGCCGGAGAAGATGACGCGGCCTGGATGAATTCCGAATTCCGACAGTCATCCGTAATGATACGGAGCCCCAAGGCTCATAATTATAAGGCTTAAAGGACAGGATTTGATTACCGTCAATGTGGCATTGGGGCGCGTCCTACGCAAAGCCCCGCTGCCCCTGACGGGGCGGAATTCATCGTTTGATGGCCCCTAGAGGCCGATTGACGAGGACGAGCGAATGACGATCAAGTCTTGCGAGGCGCAACGCGGCGCCCTGTTTCTGGAAATTTCATCCAACCTGAAGAGGAGCGGGTGATGGAGACGCGGCATGGGGAACGTCATCAACCTGAATCGTTTCCGGAAGCGCGCCGAGCGGGAAGCCTCGGCGAAGCAGGCGGACGCCAACCGAACGAAGTTCGGCCGCACGAAGGCGGAGCGGTCGGCGGAGGAGACCCGCGCGGACCAGGCGAAGGAGCATCTGGACCAGCACCGGATCGATCGCGAGGAGCAGCCATGAAATCGCCCGTCGTGAAGCGTTCGATCGTGGTCGCTGGCCACAAGACCAGCGTCAGCCTGGAAGAGGCGTTCTGGAACGGCATGAAGGAGATCTCCGGCCTGCGCAACATGACGCTGTCCGAGCTCGTCGGCGAAATCGACGGCGCCCGCCAGCAGGGCAATCTGTCCTCGGCGATCCGCCTGTTCGTGCTCGACTACTTCAAGAGCCGCGCCATGGCCGCCATCCAGCAGGAAAAGGTCCCGGCGCAGTAGCGCCGGGGCGTTCCGCCCACGGCTTCGTGATCTGCACTTTAAAATCCCTCTAAGGTGCAGTTTCGACGAGCGTGCGCGCTTGACCTCAATGCCCTGCGTTGAAAATACAGGGCATGACCGACACCCATGATACGCGCCGCGAGATGCCGCTGGGCCTGGCCAAGCGCGGCTATACCGGCGTCATCCAGCACCTCTCCGCCAAGGACGCCGGCTCGGCTCTCTCCGACATCGAGCTCGAGAGCCGGCTGATCGAGCTCGGCTTCGTCGAGGGGGCCAGGGTGGAGGTCCTGCACGAGGGGCTGGTCGGACGCGACCCGATCGCCGTTCGTGTCGACAACATCACCATCGCGGTGCGCCGCCGCGAAGCCATGGCCATCATCGTCGCCTGAGATCGCGACCGGACATCCGATCCCATGGAATTACCCCTTCTGCATCTCGCCCTGGTCGGCACGCCAAACAGCGGCAAGACCTCGCTGTTCAATGCCCTGACCGGCAGCCGGCAGAAGGTGGCGAACTATCCGGGCGTCACCGTCGAGCGCAAGGAAGGTTTTTTCGTCACCCCGCAGGGCCGCCAGGTCTCCGTCGTCGACCTGCCCGGCACCTATTCGCTGCGCGGCCGCAGCCCGGACGAGGAGATCACCCGCGATTTCGTGCTCGGCAAGGCCTCCGGCGAGACCTTGCCGGACCTCGTGCTGTGCGTGGCGGACTCGACCAATCTGCGCCTGACCATCCGCCTGCTGCTCGAGCTGAAGCGCACCGGACGGCCGATGATCCTCGTGCTCAACATGTTCGACATCGCGAGCCGCCGCGGCATCTCGGTCGACGTCGAGCGGCTCGCCAAGGAGCTCGGCGTGCCCGTGGTCACCTCGATCGCGGTGCGCAAGGGCGGCACGGCCGACCTGTTGGCGCTGACCGACGAGATCTCGGCGAAGCTCGCGGCCGAACCTGCCGAGAACAGCTGGCGCGCACTCAGCGTCGCCGAGTTGCGCGCCACCCAGCGCGAGGCCGATCGCATCATCTCGGACTGCGTCAGCCTGCCTGCTAGCCCCGACACCTGGACCGCGCGGATCGACGCGATCGTGCTCCATCCGGTCGGCGGCCTCATCGTGCTCGCGCTCATCCTGTTCGTGATGTTCCAGGCAGTGTTCGCCTGGGCGCAGCCGCTGATGGAGCTGCTGCAATCGGGCTTCGACGCGCTCGGCGACATCGTCCACGCCACCCTGCCCGAGGGCCTGGTGCAAAGCTTCCTGCAGAACGGCGTGATCTCCGGCGTCGGCAGCGTCATCGTGTTCCTGCCGCAGATCATCATCATCTTCCTGTTCATCCTGCTGCTGGAAGATTTCGGCTACATGGCGCGCGCGGCGTTCCTGATGGACCGCATCATGGGCGGCGCCGGCCTGCACGGCCGCGCTTTCATTCCGCTGCTATCGAGCTTTGCCTGCGCCATCCCCGGCATCATGGCGACGCGCGTCATCGACAACAAGCGCGACCGGCTGACCACGATCCTGATCGCGCCGCTGATGACCTGCTCGGCGCGCATCCCGGTCTACACGCTGATCATCTCCGCCTTCATTCCGGCCAAGGACGTCTGGGGCTTCATCAACCTGCAGGGCCTCGTGATGTTCGGGCTCTATACGGCCGGCATCGCCAGCGCGCTGATCGTCTCGTTCGTGATCAAGTTCTTCATGCTGCGCGACTACGCGCCGGCGCCCTTCATGCTGGAGCTGCCGGACTACAAGATGCCGAGATTGAAATCGATCGCGATCGGCATCTTCACCCGCGCAAAGATGTTCCTGCAGCGCGCCGGCACCACGATCTTCTCGATGATGGTGCTGATCTGGTTTCTGGCCTCGTTCCCGCAGCCGCCCGCGGGCGCGACCGAGCCCGCGATCGATTTCAGCCTGGCCGCCATCATCGGCAAGGCGCTCGCGCCGCTGCTCGCCCCGGTCGGCTTCAACTGGCAGATCGCGGTGGCGCTGATCCCGGGCATGGCGGCGCGCGAGGTCGCGGTCGCCGCACTCGGCACCGTCTATGCGATCGAAGGCGGCAAGGAAGCGGCCGAGCAGATCGGCCAGGTGCTGGCAACGAAATGGTCGCTCGCGACCGCGCTGTCGATGCTCGCCTGGTACATCTTCGCCCCGCAATGCGCCTCGACGCTCGCCGTGATCCGGCGCGAGACCGGAAGCTGGGGCTGGATGGCGGCGACCTTCGCCTACATGCTGGTGCTGGCTTATGCGGCGAGCCTCCTGACCTACAACGTCGCGGTCGCGTTAGGGGCCGGCTAGCGTCCCACTCGAAACTGAAATGGCGAAAACAACCCCATGCACAGTAGATTGGGGGCGCCGGGATGTTATCCGGTGGCTTTTGCGAAGCCGTTGATGCGTCCGAAGAAATAGACGTAGCCGGTAGGATGGGTAGAGCGAAAGCGAAACCCATCACGCTTCAGCTCGGAGGCAACGATGGGTTTCGCAAGAGCTCTATCCATCCTATGCACTCGATGCGCGCTACGGATTACGCGGCGCTTGACCCGTCGGGCAAAACAGGCGCACGATGCCATCATCAATCTTCATCGATATGGCGAGGATGTCGTGATCTACCGTATCAGGCGGTGATACTCGAATCGCCGGCAGCTCGCAGCGTCATGAGGGCCGCCACGAGCCGCTCGGGCTGAAACGGCTTTTCGAGCAGCACGCTGTTGGGCACGCCCTGTGACTTCCACAATGCAGCGTCAGCGCCGCTCGTGATGTACACGACCGGAAGGTTTGGATCCTTCTCTCGCATGCGCCGGGCCAGATCCCAGCCGTTCAGCTTGCCGCCCAGATAGACATCAGTCACGAGCGCCTTGTGATTTTTTCCGCGCGCTATGAACACCGTGATCGCCTCCTCGCCGGAGGCGAGGATGTCGGACGTAAAGCCAGCCTGCGCCAGCGCCATTTCGAGCACGCCCTGAAGCAGATATTCGTCCTCGACGATCAGGATCGAAGGCTGTCCCGACATGTTTGCCTTTTGCTGGCCGGTTATCCGAAGCGGCGCATGTTCCAATTCGCGCGCAATCCAGCACGTGGGTTTGGCATTCTCGCGGCAGACCGCATGAAACCTGAACAGCCATTCAAGAAAGTTTCTTGCCAGTTCCAGCAACAGGCGATCGCGGCAGAAGTTGACCTTTCGACGATGCAGAAGGAGGAGGAACAGATGAGGAAGCTGACTTACGCTATCGCGGCAATCGCAACGCTTGCAATCGGTGCCCCCACCATCGCCAATGCGGGTGGCGTCGGCGTCTATGTCGGCGGCGACCGCGACGATTATTATGGCCCGCGCGCACGCTTCTACGAGCATGACCGCGGCTGGCATCATGGCTGGTACCACCACGATCGCGACTACGACCGCGGCTTCGTGATCCGTCGCCATCACTGGGATGACGATTAAGTCATGCCAGCACGGTGCAACGAGGAGGCCTCGCTTCGGCGAGGCCTTTTTGTATCTGATGCGGAACAGCTGTCAGTTCCGCCGAGAACGGCGCGACGCTTCACGGCTCCAGCGTGTAGGGCCGCCCGGGTTCAAGCACATAGATCGTCAGAAAGCGGAGCGGACGGTCCGGGTCGCAATTGCGAAAGTGCGTATGTGGAAGATCCGCGCGGTCCTGCAGCGTCTCCCCCGCGCGATACTGCCGGGGCGCGTCGCTGCCATAAGCGGACTCGGCAACGCCTTCGACGATGTAGATCGCGCCTGCAACGGGATGGCGGTGAAGCGGAGCGACGCCGCCGGGCGGATAGGTGACCTCGACGACCATGAGCTCCTGATTGCCAGGCAATGGAAGGCGTTCGAGAATTTTGCGCGTGACACCGGCAAAGCCTGCTAGTGGCGCGCTTGCGTGAGCGTCTGGACGTTCAGCCATACAGCACCTTTTCGTCGGCCTCAGATTTGAACGCAGCCCGGCAAAGGTCCGGCTGCGCGCACGGTAGTTCTCTATAAATCCCCGCGCGAATGACAGGAACAGTCCCACTCGAATTTGAATGGCGTTCCCGCAATCGACTGTCTATGGTCGGTACATGTCGCGCATTCTATGTCTATTTGTTGCTGCCATCCTGTCGCTGCTGCCGGTCGTTGCGCCCGCGGCGTCGGCGCCCAAAAAGCCCAAGCAAAGCTGGCATGGCTACGGTTTCCTGCCGGGCTATCGCCAGCCGCTCAGCAACAGCCAGCCGATCTTCATGCAGAAGAACGGCTTTCGTCGCTACGCGCGCGAGAACCAGCGCCCCTGGTATATCGATCCCGTGCCGAGCTATTACCGCTACATTGACGGCGAATGGCACTATTTCGGCCGGCCCGGCTTCGGCGGCTCCCGCTACAATGGCGGCAGCTTCGGTCCGTGCTGGACCCGGACGCCGATCGGCGCGATCTGGAATTGCGGCTGATCCGTCCGTCGCAATTCAATCAGGATCGAGCCGGCTATTCAGAACAAAACGTTCCGAAGACGCGATCCCACATGCTGGTGACCACGCCGAAATTGCACGGCCGCTTGCCATAGTGATGGCGCGTATGGCGGCGCTTCAGGCGCCAGAGATAGCCGCCGCGCTTCACGGGGTGATGATGGATGATATGGTGAAGCGCACCGAAATAGATGTAGCCCAGCATCAGCCCCGCCGTGACGGTGCAGGCGCTGCCAAACCCGACCAGCAGCCATATCGGCAGCAGCGATCCGCAACAGATCGATCCCAGGCTCAGCCACAGCGGCGAGCCGACCAATGCGCGCGGATCGGAATGGTGCATGTCGTGCAAGGCGGCCAGATAGGCCGGACCATGCAGGGCGAACCGGTGAATGACGTATTCGGCGAGGCTCCAGAGCAACAGCCCGCTTGCGAAACCGATCGCCGCTTCGTCCCAGCGCAGCGGCTCCCGCAAGAGCAAAGCGACCGCGACCAGCGCGGCACTTGCCAGCGGATAGAAGACGAAATCGGCAAAGTACAAGAACTTTTTCAGTCGCATGGGTTTGCGCATGGGCTGGTCTTGCTGGAACGCTCCATGGCCGCCCGTGCTTCGAAAATCTCCGGCAACTCCTGTGCGTTGGCGAACATCCCGATCACCGGACCGAGGACGCTCCGCGCCTGCGCATCCGTTCCGCTCGCCTGATACAGCCTGGCAAGCGAAAGGGCTGCGCGCAGCTCGTACGTCGCGGTCTGCTGCGCCCGCGCGGCCTCGATGGCCCGCGTGAACGCCGCCTCCGCGGCGACGATATCGATGGGATCCTTGCGCAGCAGCAGCTCGCCGCGCCGGCGCTGGATTTCCGGGGTGAACCATTCCTGTCCGGTCCGCTCCACCTCGACGAGCTGTTCGTCGAGAATCGCGAGCGCCTCGTCGAACTGTCCTTCGCCGGCCTTGGCCTCCGCGAGCAGCGTCCAGGTCAAGGGCACGTAGAGCCCGGTCGCCATTTTTCCGACCAGCGGCAGCGCGATGGAGTCCTCCATCTCCCGGAGCCCGGCCGCACGCTCGCCGAGACGGCAACGGATCCAGCCGTTCCAGAATTTACCGGCTCGCGTGTAGAGCAGAAGTCCGTGCTCGCGGCTGAGCTCGATCACTGCATCGACATGCGGCCTGGCGCCTTCAGGGTTGCCGCGCACCGCCTCGAGCACGATCTTGTGGAAATGCGTGTAGACCATCGTCGCGACATGGCCGCTATCGGCCGCGCGGCGGATCGCCTGCTGCGCCAGTTGCTCGGCGCGATCGACTTCGCCGAGCGGCCACAGCACCAGCGCGAGGTAGATCGCCGCAGCGATCCCGCAATCGTGGCCGTACAGGAAGGCCAGATTGCGATCGTGCTCGTCGCGGTCAATCGCGAGCGCCTGCTCGAGATGCTGCCTGGCATCGACGAAATTGCCCTCGAACCAGCGCGTCATGCCGCAGACGCGATGCGCGACTCCCGCCTCCGGCGCATCGGGGCGGTCAGCGGTATCGTGCAGGAATGCCTGCGCGAGCTCCTGCATCGATCCGAGCTCGCTGCGAACGAGGCTTCCGACCCACAGGCCGTAGGTGGCGGCGAAGCGCTCGGGCGCGCCCTTGAGGCTGGACGCGAGCTCCCGGGCGCGTGCGAACGCGACCGACGTCTCCGGCGCGCCATAGCCGCGTGTCGCGATCAGCGCGTTGCCATAGGCGATCTGCAATTGCAGCCGGCGGCTCTGCCCGGCCGGGCTTTCGCTCAAGCCTTCGGCAAGACCGATAGCCTTGGTCAGATGCGCGATCGCCTCGGGATAGGCCGAGCTGCGCAGCGCGCGATCGCCGGCCTTGCCCCACCACTCGACGGCGTCCTCGACGAGACCGGCCTGCGTGAGATGATGCGCGGCGATTTCGGGCGCTGCTGCGGCGGCATCCGGGAATTTCTCCTGGAGCACGGCTGCGATCCGCTCGTGCAATCGCCGCCGGCTGCTCCTGAGCAGGCTCTCATAGGCAGTGTCCTGCACCAGCGCATGCTGGAACGTATAGACGGCTTCGGGGGCGGCCCCGCTGCGGAAAATCAACTCGGCGGCTTCGAGCTGGGCGAGCCGGGCATCGAGCTCCGCATCGTCCTTGTCCGAGATCGCACGCAGCAGCACGTCGGAGAATTCGCGGCCGATGACGGCGCTGACCTGCGCGACCTCCTTTGCGGGCCCGAGGCGGTCGAGCCGCGCCATCAGCGAATCCTGGAGCGTCGCGGGGATCGACAGGCGCGGCAGGCTGCCGGCCATCCTGTAGCGGCCCCCCGCCCCCTTTTCGAGAACGCCCATCTCCAGCACCGTGCGCGTCAGCTCCTCGACGAACAACGGGATGCCGTCGGTCCGGGTCGCGATCTGCGTGACCAGCTCGGAGGGGACCGCGCGGCTTCCGATCACCTCGGCGATCATGCGCTGGACGTCGGTCTCCTTGAGGCGTCCGAGCTCCAGCGTCGTCAGATTCGCCGGGCCCATCCATGGCAGCGCGAATTCGTCGCGGAACGTCAGCACGAGCAGCAGGCGAAGCTGGTCGGCAAGCCTGACCGCGAGCCCGAGCAGCTCGAGCGAGGTCGCGTCGGCCCAATGCAGATCCTCGACGATGCAGACCACCGGAGCCTCGGCGCACAGGCGCTGCAAGCGCTGGATCAACGCGGCAAGCGTGTTGCGCCGCAGCTGCTGTGGCGTCCAGTCGAGCGGCGGATAGCGTCCGTCGGTGGCAATCGAGAGCAGGTCCGCAAACAGCGGCACCAACGTCGGCGTCTTCAGATCAGTGCGCCCGAGCAGCGCTTCCAGCTTGCGCAGCCGCTGTGCATTGCTGTCGCCGGCGCCGAGCTTCGCGGCCCGCTGCAGCTGCGCGATGACAGGATAGAGCGCACTGGCGCGATGATGCGGCGAGCACTGATAGCGCAACCGGATGTGCGGCTCCGCCGCGATCCGCTCATTGAGGAAATGCGCCGCGAGCCGCGACTTGCCGATGCCGGGCTCGCCGGAGATCAGCACGACCTGGCCCTGGCCGCGCCAGGCCCGCTGCTTGCACTCGGCCAGCCGGTCGAGCTCGTGCTCGCGGCCGACGAACCCGGCGAGGCCTGCGGAGCGGTAGGCTTCGAAGCGGCTCCCGAGCGGCGATGGACGGTCCACCGCCCAGACTTCGGTCGCCTCGCTGAATCCCTTGATCGTGCGCGTGCCGAGCGCGCGCAGCTCGAACAGATTGCCGAGCAGCCGGCGCGTCGAGGACGCGATGATGACGGTGCCCGGTTCGGCGAAGGCCTGCATCCGCGCCGCGAGGTTGGGTGTCTCGCCGATCACCTCGAGCCGGCTCGAGGCGCCTTTTGCGAAGAGATCACCGACGACGACCAGTCCGGTGGCGATGCCGATCCTGACCTCCAGCCGCAAGCCCGGCTGCACGGCGATGGCCCGGACTGCGGCGGTGATCTCGAGCCCGGCGCGGACCGCGCGCTCGGCGTCGTCCTCATGGGCCGACGGATAGCCGAAATAGGACAGGATGCCGTCGCCCACCAATCGCGAGACGATGCCGTCATAGCGCGCGATGATCGCGGTCGCGGCCTCGCGATAGGCTTGCAGGATCTCGCGCATCTCCTCGGGATCGAACTGCTGCGACAATGCAGTCGAGCCGACGAGGTCGCAGAACATGATCGTGAGTTGCCGGCGCTCCGCGCCCGCGTCGATCTTCGGTGCGAGCAGACGCGCCTTCGGAACGTCGAGCTCGACAATCGAACGCAACAGCCTGCGCCGGTGCCCCAGCACGACGCCCATGGTCGCGAGATCGCGATCCGTAATCTCGGAAAGGATGTCGAAATCAATGCCGTGGTCGGAAAAGGACTTCAGGTATTGAGGGAGGCCGACCTTCTCCAACCAGGCAGCAACCTGCCCAGTCATCGCGCGGAGTCCAGCATCAATTGTACTAAACCTAAAGTATATCCCCCCTCGGAATGAAGTCAATCGTGGCAGGCAAGCGTCGCCATTGTTGACGCATTGAGGGCCTTGGCTCATGCTTTATGGTGGAAGCGTTCCCCATTTTCGCGCGAGAGTATTCATCCGTGAAGCAGGATCCGTATCCGACAGCGGCAAACCCGATCCATTCGGCCGTCGTGAAACTGTTTTATTCGCGCGCGGCGCGCCAGCTTTTCACCAACGCCTGGTACTCGCTGCTGAGCAACCTCGACAGGGACGCCGCGATCCGATTCCTCAACTACGGCTATGCCTCGCTGAACGGCGAGCGGGTCGCGCTGCAAGCCGCCGATGAGCCCGATCGCTACGCGATCCAGCTCTATCATCACGTGGCGTCGGGGTCCGCAATCGAGGGCAAGGATGTGCTTGAGGTCGGAAGCGGCCGCGGCGGCGGCGCGTCCTACATCGCGCGGTACCTCCATCCGAAGAGCTATACCGGGCTCGACATCTGCAAGCCGGCGATCCGCTTCAGCAAGGCGCGCTATGCGGGCCAGGACAATCTCGCATTCCGCGTCGGGGATGCGCTCAGCCTGCCGTTCGCGGACGAGAGTTTCGACGTCGTGGTCAACGTCGAGAGTGCGCAGCATTATGGCGACATGGGACGCTTTCTGGAGGAGGTCCACCGCGTGCTCAGGCCGGGCGGTGCTTTTCTGATGGCGTGCTTCGAAGACCGGTCGAAGGACGTGTATCCGCGCGAGTCCCTGGTCCGGTCGCGCTTGCGCCTCGTTCGTGAGGACGACATCACCGCCAATGTGGCGCGCGCGCTGGAGCTCGACGGCGCGCGGCGAACGGCGCTGGCGGACGAGATCGTGCCGCGGGTGCTGCTCGGCGTGTCGCACGAGTTCGCCGGCATTCCGGGCACGCAGCTGCATGCGTCCTTCGCCGAGGGCACTTGTCCTTATTATTGCTTCACCTGCCGCAAGGACTAAAGCGCCCGCTCAGAGCGTCTTGAGATATTCGATCAGTGCCTTGCGATCATCCTCGGTCAGATCCGTTCCGTAAACGTGCCCGGCATTCGAGTTACCGCGTACGGTCGTATCGAACAGGAACGCGCCCGGCATCTCGGCCTTCATGTCGTATCCCACGATGTCCGGATTGAACTCCCAATTGCCGACATAGAAGGTCTTCGGCCGCTGCCCTGGCGGTAGCAAAAGGTCGTTCAACGACGGCACCGAGCCGTTGTGCAGATAGGGCGCCGTCGCCCAGATGCCGTTGAGCGGCCTTGCCCGGTATGCGAGCGGCGCCCTGTACTGGTTTGGACGGCCGCAATTGATCTCGGCGGCGCTGGCCGCGTTATCCTTGGACCGACCGATCCATTGCGCGGCGATGTTTCCGGTGAGAACCTCGGCGGCCTTGTAGTTGGACATCGCGTCCGGACCACCGATCTTCGACAGCGCGATCTTGCGGCTGTTGAACGTCGTCGCCTGCTCGGGATCGGTGCCGATCTTGCGGAGATCGACCAGCGGGACCTGGATCTCGCTGCAGGCCCCGGAAGCCGCTTCGACAGGGGCGGCATCGTGGCAATTCGCGCACGCGCTGACATAGACGAGCTGGCCGCGCAGCGCCCGCTTCTGGTCAAGTCCACCGAGAATGGCTTCCGGCCAGCGCGGCGAGCGCAGATCCATCAGCTTCCGCTGCCCCCAGACGACATTCTCCATCTGGACCCCATGCATCACGTCGGGCGTGAGCATCGTCGCGTCATGCTTGATCGGCGCGAGCACACCGAGCGCCTCGACGATGTTGCGCGTCAGCGGCTGACGGATCGAGGCGTTGTACAGCACCCAGTTGAAGCGCGGCGTGTCCCACAGCGCCGGATATCGCACCGGCGCGGTCAGGTGCGCATAATTCCTGGTCTCGCCGGTGTCCGACGGGTCGGTCATCAGCCTGAAGGGTCCGGCGAGAAGCTGGTTCAAGCCGGCGCCGTGCGCGTCCAGCCTGCCCGCCCCGCCCGCCGTATCGCCGGAGTTTCCACCGACGTCCTGGTTGAACTTCGCGGCCGCCTGCAAGACGCCGCCGAAGCATTGCAATCCGCTCTGCACATCGGCAGGGGGCGCCTTCACCCGCGCCATGAAGCGCTGTCCGGCCCCGTCCTGATTCTGCAGGACCGCGGTAATGGATCCGACCAGCTGTCCGACGAACGCGTCGATATCGATGTGGGAAGGACCGCCCTCGATGCGGATCTGCTGGCCGCGGTAGCTGACTTGCCCGGTATGACAGCCGGCACAGCCGAGGCCAAGCCAGTTGCCTTTCCAGCACGCGTGCCTGCCGTCGGGAAGGTCGACCGGGGTGCTGTAAAGACCAATCGCGAGACCATCCGGATTGTTGGTCGGGCTGACGGGTTCGGGGAGGAAACCCAGACGCTGCAAATTCTCGGGCGCCTTGATCAGCGCGGTTTGGCCGGAAGGCTGCCCCGGCTGCTCCAGCGCGACGAACCATTCATAGGGGATCAGCGCCGTTCCCTGCGAGATGAAATGCCAGCGATCGGCGCTCTCGTCGCTCCAGCCCTGTTGCAGATGGACGGGACCATCCGGCGCGGGCTTGTCTTCAGCTGATGCGGCCATGAAAGCGGCAAGAAGGGTGGCGACGGCAATCAACGGTACGCGCACATCAAATTTCATCATTGGCTCCAATTATTGTGAAGCGCTCAATCATGACGGCGTGAATGCCGTCGCTACATGGCAATCAGCAATCGTGCGCCACCGATGGCGCTACGCGCAGCACCGGAGGCCTTCCAGATAATTTCGTGTTCCAGATATTTTCGAGCAAATGACAATGCGCAGCGAGCGCATGCGGTCGTGCCGTACCACCAGCAAGGAAGACACGCCGCCCCATAGCGACCGCTCCGAACCCCATTGCCTGCGGCTGCACTTCCGGCGCCCGCAAGTGCAGGCTACATCATGTCAGATATAAGCGCAAAGGTAGAGATGGGCATCAGGACGCGCTGCCGGGAAGCGCGATACTGCGGTTTCCGCGCCGTTACCGGAAATAACCCAGCACGAGATCGGTATCCGCGCTGGCGGCGACCTTGCCGTTCAGCTCGGCGTCGATGACGCGGCGGCTGGCTTCGATCGCGGCGTGGTCGCCGAGATCGTTGGCGGCTTCCAGCACGAGCCATGCGGCGTCGACCGTGGCCTTCTCCGGAGCCGATCCGCCGGTCTCGGCGGCGAGGTTCTTGGTGAGGCTCTTGGTCTTGCGAACTGCGGTGCCGAATTGAGGCAACATTGCAAATACTCCCTCGATGTCCCGTTCAGTGAACCTGGAGCTCGGGCTGACGACCCGTCGCGGGATCGGTGCCGGCGCTGTTCTTGCGCGACTGGTAGAATTTCAGAATGCTGCGTGACGTTTCGATCTTGAGCCGGCCGAAATCGCGCTCGTTGTCGTGGAGCTCGCGCGCCGTGATCAGATGATCCTTGGCGCCGAGGAACAGCAGCGACATCGTCGTGTCCCAGGAGAAGTCGAGCGCCTTGCACAGCACCAGGATCATCTCGCGGTTGCGGTCCATCAACGCGCGCTCGATCACGTCGACCGGCAGCGACGACAGCAGCGACAGGCCGATCTGCACCTCGTCGAAACGGTGCTGGCGCGCATAGTTCGAGATCGAGACCTGGTTGAGGTTACCCTGCCGGTACTGCGTCGTCACCACGCGCTTGGCGACAAAATAGCTGCGCGAGGACGGGCCGAACTTGGACTGCAGATCGCCGGTGACCCCGGTCACCGAGCTCTGGATCTGCGACATCATCTCGGGGCGCTCGGTCTCGAGCCGGCGGCGGACGTCCTCCGACGCCTTTGAGATGAGCTGCTGGAAGATGTGGCGCGGCACGTCCTTGCGCAGGCCGAGCTGCTCGGCAAGAATTGAATCGCCCTCGGCGCGCCGGACCATGTGCAGCAGGCCGGAGCCGGAGAAGCGCGCGCCCTCGTTCCTGGCGACCGAGGTGACAACCTCCTGGTTACCACGCTTGACGAGCACATCGGTCACGGCCTCGCCGATCGCATTGCGCTGGGCGATCGCGAGCAGATGCGCCTGGCCCTTGGTCATGGCGCTCTCGACCAACACCTTCTCGTCGATCCGGGTCGAGTCGCGCAGCACGGGACCCGCGACCTCGATCTCGTCGTCCAGGGCGAGCTTCTCGATGACGTTGAGCGGCGCATGATCGCAACCCGCCATCAGTTCGGAGAGCTGCGCCCGCGCGGCGACCTCGATCTCGTCGGCAAGCCGGCCGATGACCTCACCGAACATGCTGATCTCGTCGTCGACGTAGCGACCGGTGATCAAAAGATCGGTCGCGTGCCACAACGCCTTCGCCCGGCTTTCATCGGTGCCGCGCGCGATCGCGTCGTCCAGATCCTGTAGAAGCGATGGTGCCCCGTTCATCTCGATAACCCCAGTTCTTGGAATCTAAGTTCTTGGAATCTAAGTTCTTGGCGAGCCGTCCTGCTTGTGCGGGTAGGACTCCGAATTCCTCTGGGAACCAACACTAGGGATCAAACGCGAGAATCCAGTAAAACCGGCAGATCAGTTTTGCCGGGCAAAATTCCTTCAAATGCGAGCGAATGCGTTTACTCGCGCGCAAGCTGCCTCGCCCCTACGGATTCGACGGCGTCAGGACCAGCGGCGGCTTCGGCCGGGGTTTTGCGGGCGGCGGGCCCGGGGCGGGCCGCACGTCGATCGGCGGCGGCAGGGGCGCGACCTGCTGGCTTGCCAGCGGCGGGCTCGGCACGGCAGGCGCGGCAAGCGGCGCCTTCGGCGTCGGTGCCACCTTGGGCTCGACCCTCGGTTCAACCTTTGCCTTCGGCGGCAGGCGGCGCGGATCGCGGCCGGGCATCGGCACGTCGGTCAGCGCCGGCTCGGGCGCGGGCTCGGGCGAGACCAGCGCCGGCAGCGCGGCGGTCGCCGGCGGCGGCTCGCCGCGCTCGATGGCATCGAGCCTTCGCGTCTCGCGATCGATCGTGCGCACCGCAAGCCACGACGATAGCGGCGTGAGATCGACGGTGCGATTGAGCTTGTCGGGCGGGCCTGCCGCAAACAGCTGGATCTCCGGCGGCGCGCCGGAGAGACCGGTCATGATCGGCGTCAGGCTGGCGCGGATGTCGGCCTGGTCGGCGGGAATGTCGTAACCACCGGAGACGATGGCGCGCGCGTTCTTCGCCTCCAGCGGCGTTGCGCCGACGCGCAGCCGGCCGTCGCGGATCGTGAACGCGATCTGCGCCGAGGCGACAGCGATGGGAGCGGCCGACAATGCGGGCTCGACGAGCTGACGCAATCGGTTGTCGTCGGAGACCTGCCCGCCATCGCTGGCGCGGATGGCGAGCTCGAAGGCGCGCGGATTGAGCCCGCTGATCTCGGCCGCGTCCAGCGTCACCGTGCCGCTGCCGGCGAGCGCGCCGGTCAGCGCCGAGACGCTGCGGCCCTGGCTCGTCAGCGTCATCTGCACCGAGGCGCGTCCCTTGGGCAGAGCGAGATCGCGGTAGCGCAGCGAGGCCGCGTCGACATTGGTGAGATCGAGACGTGCGTTCAGCGCCAGCCCGTTGGCGCCATTGCGTGCATCGAGACTTGCCGTCATCTCGCCACCGCCGACGCCGCCCTTGAGCGCATCGAGCGCGAGCGACTGACCGTCGCTCCGGATCGTGCCGCTGAACGGACGCATCTCGATTCCACCAGGCAGGCTACCACGCAAGGCCTGGAACGCGATGCGGCCGCGCCAGCCGCTGACGAGACCTGCACTCAGCGGTTCGCCCGCGTCACGTCCGGCCGCGCCGACGGCAAGCGCGAGCGCAGGCGCCAGATCGAGCGTATCGAGCCCGACCTCGCCGTCAACGTTCTTCTCCTGATCGAGCGTCATGACGAGATGGCCGCGCAGATGCGAGCCGGAAGCGGTGCCGTCGAGATCGTCGAATGTCAGGCGATTGCCCGATAACCCGACGCGGGAGGACAGGCTCACGTTCCGGGCCGATTTGTCGGCCGGGCTGGTCCGGAACAGCGGCGCCAGATTGGCGTTGCGCACGCGCAGATTGACGCTGGCCTTCGGCTCCGGCGCCGACAATTCGACGCTGCCTTGCGCATCCGCATCCAGCCCGCCGCCGCTGATTTTGGCGTTCAGTTGCAACGGCCGGCGCCACGCGCCGCTCAGTCTGCCTTCGATCTGCGAGGCGCCCTCGCCTGCCGCGACCAAGCGATCGAGACCGAGCAGCGCCGTCAGCGAAGCGGCCTGCGGCGATGACAGTTTCGACTCCAGCGTGAAGTCGCTGTTGCGCAATTTTTCGATGTCGATGCCGTTGACCGCCGCCACCGGCGGCTGTGCGGCGAGCGTCGCGGTGGCCTTGAGCTGCGGCGCATCGAGGTCGAGCACGGCGCGGGCCTCGCTGCGATCGGCATGTTCGGCGTTCTTGTCGAGGCTGAGGTCGAGCTTCAGGCGCGTCGCGCCCGGCAGCGGTGCGATCGCGTCGAAGCGTGCACGCAGCGCAGGCGCGATCGGCTCCAGCAGCGCGGTGAGATCGCTCAGCGAATTGGCGGATGATTTCAGCGCGAGCTTGCCGGTGGCCCTGGTGCGATCGAAACTGCCGCTCGCCTCCGTGGTCACGCCGCTGGCCTGGCCGAAGCGCAACTGCTCCAGTGATAGCGAGGCCGGACCGTAGCCAAGCCTGGCCGCGAACGGCCGCAACTCCTGGCCGGCCGAGATCGCGCGCCCCACATCAAGCGAAAGCTTAGCCTCCTCCGGCCATTCGCCCTGCGGCCCGGCGAACGCGCGGACAAAACTCGCGGCGGCATCGAGATCGAGACGGTCGGCCTTGAGATCGGCATCGATCCGCGAGCCTTTGCTGGCGCCCGTCTGCGCGAAGGCAATGCGGCCCTCGACCGCGCCGCCTTCGATGTCGGCTTTCAGTTTGTCGATGGCGAGACGATTGGCGGCGATCGTCACGTCGCCGGCAAGGCGCAGCGGCCGCGTGCTGCGGCGGTTGACCTCGCTGCGGCCCTGGAGCCAGGCCACCAGCGTATCGGGATCGGACGACTCGACGCTGAGGTGGCCGCTAAAACTGTCGGCACCGGGCGCGGCGCCGTTGAGCGACAACTGCGTCATGCCGGGCGCGCGCAGCTCGAGCCGCTGGAAGGTCCAGGACCGGCCGTCGGTCTGCAGCTCGGCCGTGATGTTCTGGAGCGGACGGCCGCCCAGCATGATCTGGTCGGAGTTGAACTCGATCTGCGCCGGGATCGGCGCCTGCGGGATCGCGGCGAGAGCGGCGCGCAAGCTCGGCAGGATGCGCAGCGGCTCGGCGTCGTTCCGGCCGGCGAGCTTGTCAGCATCGACCTGCCGCGCCGACAGCACCGCGCGCAGCAGCGGCGAGGCGCCAAACCTGAGATCGCCGACGCCGCCAAGCTTCAGCGCGGTGTCCTCGGGGCCAAAGCTCGCGTCGACCTGGTCGAACCTGGCGCCAGCCGGATCGGCCTTGAGTTTCGCGGCGAGCTTCCAAGGTGTCGGTCCCGCCTCGCCCGGCTTCTTCGTCGGCGGCACAGCCAGCGTCAGCACCCCGTCGAATTTCGGCTGGCGGTTGTCGAAGGCAAGCACGCCTTCGAGATCGGCCAGGATGGCACGCTCGCCGGGATCGATGTTGAGGTGAAGACGGGTGGCGCTGCCGTCGGGGCTCGGGCCGGAGGAGACGCGGAACGGGTAGCGCACGCCTGCGGCGGTGAAATTGCCGTCGCCCCGCACCGAGCCCGCGAGCGAGCGCACGTCGCCGGAGAAAGCGATGTCGTTGAGCTCGAGCGTCGAGCGGCTGGCAGCGTCATGAAGCGCGATGCGGCCGGTGAGGTTCAGCCGCTCGATGGCGAGCGAAGCGAGATTGAAGGTGCCGCTTGCGATAGACGGCAACTCAACCTTGCCCTTGGCGTCGAGGCCGAGATCCACCGCCATGCCGCCGATCGAAAGCTCGGTGGCGCGCCACTCGCCGCGCATCAGCGAGCTCAGGCTGAACTCGACGTCGAGCTTGTCGGCAC
The DNA here is from genome assembly GCF_040546885.1 of Bradyrhizobium sp. S3.2.6. Lineage (NCBI taxonomy): Bacteria > Pseudomonadati > Pseudomonadota > Alphaproteobacteria > Hyphomicrobiales > Nitrobacteraceae > Bradyrhizobium > Bradyrhizobium sp. S3.2.6. The sequence goes on from NZ_JBEPOS010000011.1 coordinate 91,083, forward strand.
GCAGCCGGCCGAGATCGTTGTTGCCGCCGAAGCTGACCGAGCGCAGCCGCAGCGTCGGCGCCGGCAAGAGCCGCGCATCGAGCTCGCCCGCCACGCGCACCGGCACCCCGATAATCCGGGTCGCTTCCGCCTCGAACTGGGGCCGAAACTGGTTCCAGTCGACGAAATAAGGCCCGATCAGCGCGGCCAGCAGCGCTAAGATAAAGGCAATTGCCAATCCGAGCAGCGTCGTCTGCACGGGTCTCCCCTCGGCCAAGCCGGCACCCGGGTCAAACCCAAGCCTACAACCAAGCTTCAGGCGCACCGGAACTGCCCCTATATAAGGGGAAGTGTGGCGAAGTCACAGCGACTGTTGCGCGCGGAGGTTAATGCGCGCCCCGGCTCACCAGCTCGCCGGCAGGTGCTTCAGGCCCCGCAGCACGAAGGTCGGCCGCCATGCGGGGTTCTCGACGTCGTCGATGCGCAGATCGGGCAGCCGCCGCAGCAGCGTCGCAATGGCGATCTCGGCCTCGATGCGCGCCAATTGGGCCCCCAGGCAGAAATGGATGCCGCCGCCGAACGACAGCGGCCGGACGTTCGGCCGGGTGATGTCGAGCCTGTCAGGATGGTCGGGATAGACCGCGGGATCGTGATTGGCCGAGCCGAGCAGGCAGAGCACGCTCTCCCCCTTCGGGATCCGCTTGCCGCCGAGATCGTCGATCTCCTCCAGCGTGACGCGCCCGGTCATCTGCACCGACGAATCGTAGCGCAAGAATTCCTCGATCGCGTTGGTGATCAGGTCCGGCCGCGCCTTCAAGAGCGCGAGCTGGTCGGGATTGCGATGGAGCGCCAGCAGGCCGTTGCCGATCAGATTGACGGTGGTCTCGTGGCCGGCGCCGAACAGCAGGATGATGTTGGCCGTCAGTTCCTCGTTGGTGAGCTTGTTGCCGTCTTCCTCGGCCTGCACCAGTTGGGTGGTAAGATCGTCGGCGGGACTGCGGCGGCGCAACTCGAACAGCTGCTGGAAGTACATTTGCGCCATCATGTTGGCGGCGTTGCCCTTCGCGATCTCCTCGGGCGTCATCGGCACCGGATCGAGCAGCCGTCCGCCGTCGCGTGAGCTCTTGTAGAAGACCTCGCGATCCTTTTCGGGGATGCCGAGCATGTCGCAGATGATGGTCACCGGCAGGCGAAACGCGAAATCCTCGATCAGGTCCATGTGGCCGCGGTCGATCACCGCGTCGATGGTCTGGTCGACGATCTCCTGAATGCGAGGCCGCATGTCCTCGACGCGGCGGGCGGTGAACGCCTTCACGACGAGGCCGCGCAGGCGGGTGTGGTCGGGCGGATCGGCCTGCAGCATCCAGTAGCTCATGCTGCGGAACACCGGCTCGTTCATGATCTCGGGGCCATAGCGGCGCGTCGTGCGCTCGACGAAATCCTTGCCGAAACGCTTGTCGCGCATGACGAGGCTGACGTCGGCGTGACGGCTGGCGACGAACTGGCCGAACGGCGTCTCGTGGATCGGATCGATCGTGCGCAGCCGGTCGTAATACGGATAGGGATTGCGGATGAAGTCCGGCGCCAGCGGATTGAACAGCGGATCGCTCGCGACGCCTTGCACTTGCTCGTTCATGGTGGACCTCACATCGGTTGCCGCATGACACGAATACGCGAGGCTGCCCCACGCCCGGCGTAACCATCCCTGTTAATTTTCAACTCGATACATTGTTGTATCGAGTTGCATTCTGCCCTAAACTGGCCCGATGTCAAGGGTGAGAACCAGGCCGACCAGGGACGACACGCGCGACAAGCTGTTCGAGGCGGCAGCGCGGGTGTTCGAGCAAGACGGCATCGGCGGCGCCAGCATCGAGGCGATCGCGGCGAAAGCCGGCTTCACCCGCGGCGCGTTCTATTCGAACTTCAAAAGCAAGGACGAATTGATCATCGCCATGCTCGAGGACCACGTCGAGCAATCGATCCGGCGCAACATGGAGATCCTTGCGCAACACAACAATCTCGACGACTTCATTGCAGCGCTGAAGGCAATGGACCGCACCCGACAGGATCCCCTCGGCCGCTCGCCGCTGCTGCACATGGAGATGATCCTGTTCGTCGCGCGCGCCGAGAAGCGCCGGCCCGAGCTCGCCAAGCGCCTGCGCGCGCGGCGCAAGCTGATCGCCGACATCGTCGAGGCGACACTGAAGGACAACGCGAAGGGCGACACGCTGAACCCGCCCTGGATGGCTTCCGTCGTGCTGGCGCTGGAGGACGGCTTCCGCCTGCACCGGCTGATCGATCCAGACACGACGCCGGCCGACAGCTTCTTGCGCGCGATCACGGATTTGCGACGCAGGACGGGACTGGCGTCGGACAGCAGCTCATAAATAAAAGGAGAGGCCGTATTATGCGTTGCGGACAGCTTGACGCTGAAAACGCACGACTTTAGCGTTACGATCAGTAGCATTAAGCGATGGCGGCATGCCTGCAAGTCGAGGTCGCGAGACACCATGAAGGTCTGGTTCTGGCTTGTTTTGGCGGTCGTGCTCGGCACCTCGCCCGCGTTCGCCATCAGCGATAGCGATCTGAAGGCCGCGCTGTCGCAGCGCTTCAGCGGCGATCGTACCGGCGCCTGTGTTGCGGCCGGCGTGATCGACAACGGGATCGTCGCGACAGCTTACGTCTGCGCCGATCCCAAATCCGCGCGCTCCTTTGACGAACACACGGCCTTCGAAATCGGCTCCGTCACCAAGACCATGACCGCGGCGCTGCTCGCCGAGCTGATCGCAACGCATGACATCGCGCTCGACGATCCCATCGCGAAGCTTTTGCCTCCGGGCACAAGCGTGCCGTCGTTCAACGGCCACGAGATCACCGTCGGCGAAATCGTGACGCACACGTCGGGCATTCCTGCGAACCTCCCCGACTATCACCCGCCGGACCCCAGCAATCCCTATGCGGGCGCAACCGAGCGCGACTTGCTCGATATTCTGGCCGCGATCAAGCTGACGCGCGAGCCGGGCTCGAAATGGGAATACTCGAATCCCGCGATGATCGTCCTGTCCTATGCGCTCGCCAAACGCGCGGGCAAGAATTACGAGACGCTGCTTCGCGAACGCCTGCTCGGTCCGCTCGGCATGAACGAGACCTACGTGGCCACGCGCCCGCCGCAGGTGCATCTGGCGCAAGGCCATTATCCCAACGGCGAGGCCGCACCGCCTTGGGATTTTCATCCCGACATGGCCGGCGTCGGAGGGGTGCGCGCAACACTGGCGGACATGTTGCGCTACATGGAAGGCGAGCTCGGCACCCGCGACAGCGCGATCACGCCGGCGCTGACGCTGACACAGCAAGAGGTTGCGTATGTCGACGGACACCGCATGGGCATGAACTGGAATCTGCTCGTCATGAACCGACACACCATCGCCACCCACGAAGGTGCGACCGGCGGCTACTCGTCCTTTGTGGGATTCGATCGTAACGCGAAGCGCGCCGTGGTCCTGCTGAGCGATACGTCCCTGGTCACGCTCGGCGGCCTCGGACAATTCGGATTGCATCTGCTGGACCCCTCACGCTCGGCCGGCGAACCGCGCACCGCGACAACAGCCGATGCCAAGCTGATCGACGCGCTGGTGGGCAAGTATCGCCTGCGGGGCGGCCTCGGCATCGAATTGCGGCACAAGGACAGCGGCCTGACCATCCAGGCCGACGGCCAGAGCGAATTCGAGATGGGCTATGACAGCGCCGGCGATTTCTATCCGCACAGATTTGACGCGGTGTTGCGGCCCAAGCGCAAAGCGGACGGAACCTATGGATTCACCTGGTTTCAGGGCGGAGGCGCAGTCGAGGCCAACCGCATTGATCCGCTTCCGGCGACGGCGAGCAAGTGGATGCCAACCGACGCGCAACTCCCGGACTATGTCGGACTCTATCCGCTGACGCCGAAATTCGGGCTGCGCATCTTCGTCGCGGACGGGCGGCTCAATGTGCAGGGGACCAACCAGCGGCCGCTCAAGCTCGCGCCGGTCGAACAGGATATCTTCGTCGCGGAGCAGGTCGGCGCGGAGATCGATTTTGCCCGTGATAGCGGCGGCAAGATCGTGGCATTGACGCTCAGGCAGAACGGACAGGTCCTGAAGGGCGAGCGCGAGCAGGATACGACGACCGAACCGGCCAATCGCTGAGTCCTGCCGATTCGAGGGGACGCCAGCGACCTTTCGCCTGCGCTAAACCGTCGCAGTCAGGGGAACAAGCGCGACGCGATCTATGAGCGCGGAACAGCGGAACGCGCGCTCTCGCGAACGTGCGTTTGCAACTTTTGCCCATCATTGATGTTGGCACGACATTACAACACCAACCGGGAGGAAAGCACATGATGAAGAAGACCGCGCTGGTTCTGGCAACCGTCGGCACGCTCGGCTTGAGCGCCGTGGCAGCGCCAACGCCCGCGGAAGCCCGCTGGCATGGCGGCTTCGGTCCAGCGCTGGCAGGCGGATTGATTGCAGGCGCGCTATTCAGCGGCCTGACCTCTTCCGCTTACGCCTACGGTCCGGATTACGGCTACTACGGATACCCCCGCTATTACGACGGCGATTACGCACCGGCGTACTACGGCGGCTACGAGCCGTATTCCTGGGGCGGCTACACCACGACCTACTACAGCACTGGTTATGCCCCGGCCTATTACGGCTACCGCTATCGCCGCGTCGTGCGTCCGGCCTTCGCCTATTACGGCGCGCCGTTCCCGCGACGGCACTTCTATTACCATCGTTGGTGATGTGAAGCGGCAAGATGGGGCCGGCGCCGGCCGCTGAGCCCCCGATATCAAATACCAGGTCGATGCCTCCGGCTTCGACGGAGAGAGCACGAGCGGTCGCGGCGCGACGAAGCCGCGCAACAGCAACCAGGCAAACCCAAGGAGCAAACCCAGGGAGATTGAAGGGAGATTGAGATGACCATTGGAAAGAACAAGTTTCTGCTGACTACAGCGGTGCTGCTGGCCGGCGTCAGCCTGGCGTCGGTGCAAGGATCGGCGCAAGGCATGCGTGAAGGAGCCGGCGGCGGAATGAGCGCAGGCGGAGGAGCCGGCGGCAGCGCCAGCGGTGGTGCTGGTGGTGCTGCGGAACGCCCCAGCGGCGCGACGTCGCACGGTGCAGGTGGCGCCTTGCACAGCGAAGGCTCGCACAACCAAGGAATGACGCAGGGCCGCGCCGGCGGCCGGGCCGAGGGGCCCTCTGCGGCGCAAGAGAGCAGCCGGGCCTCCGACAAGGGCGACAAGCAGACCATGGGCCGCGACCGCGACAATTCGCGTCAGTCGCAATCCGAGCACCAGAAGCAAGGCAAGGAGCAGACGGTCGGTCAGTCGCACAGCGATCGCGACCGCGCGTATCAGTCCAAGTCCGAGAGCGACAAGAGAGGAAAGAAGGACCAGACCGTCGGACAGAGCCGCAGCGACCGCGACCACACACGTCAGTCGCAAGGCGCAGAGCAGAACAAGAGCACGACCACGGGCGCCAATGCCCGGGACAATGCCCGGGATAAGAGTGCGCAAAACAAGAATGCGCAAGGCAAGAACGCACTAGACAAGAATGCCCAGGGCAAGAATGCCCAAGGCAAGAATGAGCCGGGTCAGACCACCACCACGACCGGCGCGAACACCAGGAGCGATGCTCAGAACAAGAACGCGCAGGATCAGAGCAAGACGACCACCGGCGCGAACACTGGCAGCAACGCCCAGAGCCAGAACGCTCAGGGCACAACGACCGGCGCCAACACGCAAGGACAGACCAACGCCCAGGCGCAGACAGCGGGCGGGGCCACCCAGAGCTTGTCCGGCCGCGTGCAGGTGAACGCACAGCAGCAGACGCAGCTGCAACAGTCGGTGCTGAGCTCGCGCAATATCGAGCGCGTGCGGGTCAACAACAATGCGATCAACTTCCGCGTCGATGCCGGCGTGGTCGTGCCGCGGAACATTTCCGTGGTTTCGGTCTCGGCTTTTCCCGTGCTGATCGACATCTATCCGGACTACCGCGACGACAGCTTCTTCGTCGTGAATGACGAGATCGTCGTCACCGACCGCAGCCGCCGGATCGTCGACGTTATTCCAGCGGGCCCGCGGACGCACTATGCCCACCGCGGCAGCTCCAGCGGCGGCAGCAGCAGCGTCGCTGCACTGAATCTCAGCCCCGACGAGATTCGCGTCGTTCAGCGTGTCCTGATTCAACGCGGCATGCTGTCCGGCGAAGCGGACGGCGTCCTCGGACCCGATACGCGCCGTGCGCTGATGACCTTCCAGAGACAGGAAGGATTCCAGGCCACCGGCTCGATCGATACCCGCACCGTCGCTGCGCTTGGCGTATCCAACCAGATCAGCGCTACCCAGGGCCAGTCGACGACCGTTGGCCAGGGCGGAAGCAACCAGTCGATGCCGCAGAACACGACCGGGCAAGGCACCGGCGAGAGCAACGCGCCGGTGCAGCAGAATCAGACCACGGGTCAGGCTCCGCAGAACCAGCCGTCCACAACCGGCCAGGCTCAGCAGAACCAACCGGCAAACTCGGGCGAGGCCAATACGAATCGCCCGTCGGGCCAGACCACGGGCCAGGCTCCGGCCCGGAGCAACAATCAGAGCAACAACCAGGACAACAATCAGTCCACCAGTCAACCCAGCGCCAACCAGAGCACGCAAACTGAACAAACCAACCAGAACAATGCCCCGCCGCCTTCGACGACGTCAGAGCAGCCGGCCAAGAAATAATCCGGCCGGCAACGCGCTCGGAGCCCCGCCTCTGGCGGGGCTCTCTCACGAACATTCACCGAAAAATCCTCACGGCGCCCGCGGGCAACTTTTTTCATTCGGTCCGGAGCGGCGAAAGGCGATTAAGCCAGCCGCTTCACCGCGGGCACTCCCGCCGGCTTGACGTCGAGCCGGCCGAGCATCGCCCTCGCCTGCGCGGCGCAATGCTCGATCAGCCAGCGCTCGAAGGCGCCCGGCGCGAGCGCGGGGGCATAGAGGAAGGCCTGCACGACGTCGCAGCCAAGCTCGGCCAGCATCTTGCGCTGGCCTTCGGTCTCGACGCCTTCGGCGACGACGGTCATGCCGAGGCCCTGGCCGACGCGCACCACGGCGGTGGCGATGGCGAGTGCGCCGGCGTCCTTCTCGATGTCGCGCATGAAACTGCGGTCGATCTTGAGCTCGCGGATCGGCAGCTGCGCGAGGCGGCTGAGGCTCGAATAGCCGGTGCCGAAATCATCCACGGACAGGCCGATGCCGAGCGCGCGAATCGCGTGCATCGTCTCGAGCGCGGCGGCGCCGTCCTGCATGAAGGTGCCTTCGGTAATCTCCAGCATCAGGGCATCCGGCGGCAGCTGGTATTCGGCGAGGACGTCGGCAAGCCGCGCGGCCAAGGTGACGTTGCGGAAATTGAGCGGCGACAGATTCACCGAGACGGAGGGAATGTTGAGCCCGGCGCGACGCCAGCTCGCCATCTGCCGGCAAGCCTCGCGCACCGACCACAAGCCGATCTGCTCGATCAGGCCGCATTCTTCGGCAAGCGGAATGAATTTTGCCGGCGAGACATCGCCGAGCTCCGCATCGTGCCAGCGCGCCAGCGCCTCGACGCCGTGGATGGCGCCGTCGCCACTGCGGATCTGCGGCTGATAACTGAGGCTCAGCGCATTGTCGGCGATGGCGCGGCGGAGTGCTGCGATCATCGCCAGCCGCTGCTCGGCCAATCCGTTCATTTCAGCACTGAACATGCGATGGGTCGATCGGCCCGCCTGCTTGGCCATGTACATGGCGGCGTCGGCCTGCTGCATCAGTGTGTCGATATCGGTGGCATGGTCGGGATAGAGGCTGATGCCGATGCTGGCCGACATCGGCATCAGCTTCGATCCGAGCCGCAGCGGCGCGGCCAGCGCTTGGGCGACGTCGGCCGCGACGCGCGCGGCGCTCTCGGCGTTGCGGTTCGGCAGCAGAATGACGAACTCGTCGCCGCCGAGCCGGCCCAGCATGTCCTCGGGCCCGATCTGCTCGCGCAAACGCTGCGCGAGCTGAATCAGCAGCTCGTCGCCCGCGGCGTGACGAGCGTGTCATTGACGTCCTTGAAATGATCGACGTCGAGGAAGGCGAGCGCAACGTGGCTGCCAGTCGGACAGGCATCGATCGCGGTGGTGATCAGGTGCCGCAATTGTGCGCGGTTGGGCAGCCCGGTGAGGATGTCGTGATAGGCGAGCCGCGCAATCTCGGCGCGCGCTTCCTTGCGCTCGATCGCGAAAGCGCCGAGGTTGACGCAGGCATCGACGATGCGCCGGTGCCAATTGCTCGGCGCCCGCGGCTCACGGAAGTAGAAGGCGAAGGTGGCGATGACGCGGCCGTCCTTGGCCTTGACCGGCGTCGACCAGCAGGCACGCAGGCCGATTTCGAGCGGCATGGCCTTGTAGGGCTGCCAGCGCGGATCGGTGTCGAGATCTTCAGCCAGCACCGGCTCGCCGTAGAAGGCGGCGGTGCCGCAGGAGCCGACATTGGGGCCGATCGGGATGCCGTCGAGCGCACGGGAATAATCCTCGGGCAGGCTCGGGCCGCCGAGCGGATGGATCAGTCCGGCGGAATCGACATGGAGCAGCGAGCAGACGACATCGGGCGCGATCTCTTCGACGCGGCGGCACAGCCGGTCGGCGATCTCGGCGATCGGCACCTCGTCGGCCAGCGCGCCCGTGATGAGTTGCTGGAGCGAGCGCAGCTGCCGCGACTCGGTGATGTCCTCGAGCAGCGCGAAGATGTGCTTGACGCGGCCCTTCTTGTCGCGGAAGGCATCGACCCGGGCGCAGACCCAGATCTCCTCACCGTCCCTGGTGTAGACCAGCGTCTCAACCTCGCCGCGCCGGCCTCCGTCGAGGAGCCGCTTGACCAGCTTTGCAATGCCGGTGCGATTGGTATGGCAGCCGGCGATGAGCTCGCCAGCGCGCCGTCCCTCGGCTTCCTCGCTGGTGTAACCGAACAGCGTCGTGAAGGACGAATTGACGTAGCGGATGTTCTGTTCGACGTCGGTGATGATCACCGCGCGATTGGTCTGGTCGGAGACCGCGTTGAGCAGCCCGATCCTGACGCGACGCTCGGCATCGGCCGTGACGTCGCGCGCGAACACGATGTGACGGGGCGCGCCGTCGATCGTCGCCGACGACAGCGCGATCGTCGCCTTGATCCGGCTGCCGTCGCGCCGCACCAGGCTGATCTCGTCGCGAAAATCCGCGATCGGATCGGCCTGGAGGCATCTCAGCGCGAGAATTTCGGCATCGCGGCCGAGGACATCGGCGCGTGCGAGCTTCCATATCCGCTCGGCACCGGCGTTGAAGTGCGTGACGCGATGCGCACCATCGACAATGACGATGCCGTCGTCGGCGCATTCGAGCGCCGCGCGCAGCACGTCCGGCATTTCGGTCACTGGGCAATCGGAGGCGGACATCGTTGGGCTCGGCAGCATCAGGAAAATGCGGCAATCGGCCCCAAGCTAATGCTCCGATGGTGTCCAAGGCGTTTTTGCAACCGGCTCGCGCTCCGCCAAGCCGCGACATGCTTAACAGTCCGCGAAAGCGGCGCCGGTAATGCGGTGCGTACGGAACCTACTTTGCAGCCTGGAGCTTGTGCAGCCGCCCGGCCACGGCCCGCACCTTGCCCGGGGAGGCCTGCCAGACCGACAGCGCCGACAGCAGGCTGACGACGATGGCGATGCCGAAGGCGAGCGTGTAGTCGCCGGCGCGATCGTAGAGCAGGCCGGTCACCCACGGGCCGGCCGCGCCACCCGCCAAAGCCGCGAGCATGATCATGCCGAAAATGCTGCCCTGGTGCCGGCCCTGAAAAATCTCGAACACCACCGCGCCCATGATCGAGGTGAGGCCGTAACCGAGCGCGCCTTGCGTGAACACCATCAGCCAGACCAGCCAGAACGAGGGTTGGAACTTCAGCGCCATCAGCGCCGCGAAGCAGATCGCAAAGCCGGCGCAGCTGATCGCCCACACCCATTCCCGCCCGATCCGGTCGGAGATATGGCCAAGGAAAATCTGGCCGGGGATGCCAAGCAGGCTGACGGCGCCGAGCGCCCAGACCGCAACGCTCGGGCTGAAGCCGATGTCGAGCAGGAATTTCGTTTGGTGAACCTGCACCGCGTACCAGATGTAGAGGCCGCAGAAATAGCCGAGCGCGATCCACCAGAAGCGTGCCGTCGCAACCGCCCGCCTCAGCGTCCAGTCGGTGGCGGCCCAGACGGGGTCGACGATGTTGGAGACCGGCCTTGCGGTCCCTGCGGCCGGCGCCGCGTCGCCGTCCGGCTGAAGGCCGATGTCTTCGGGGCGCTTGTGCAGGAGCAGATTGATCGGCGCCAGCACGATCAGGATCATCAGGCCCATCGCGGTGCAGGCGGTGCGCCAACCGGTCTGCTCGATCATGTGCTGCACCCATGGCAGCAACGTCATCGAACCGATGCCGACGCCGGCAAAGGCGATGCCAATGGCAAAGCCGCGCTTGCGGATGAACCAGTTCGGCAGGAACAGCGATTGGCCGGAATAGCCGAGACACACCGAGCCGGCGCCGACCATGACGCCGATCGTCAGATAGAGATGCCAGGGCTGGCTGGTGAGAGGCGCGAGCAGCAGCCCCCCGGCCATCAGCAACACGCCAAGCTCCATCACGGCGCGCGGTCCCGCGCGATCCATCAGCCGTCCGATCAACGGACTGGCCACGCCGGAGGCGACGAACCCGAAGGAGAAAGCGCCCGCGGTGACGCCGCGTTCCCAGCCGAATTCGGAAATGATCGGCGGAAAGAACAGCGAGAAGGAGGTGCGCGCGTTGACACCGATGGCCATGGTGACGAACGTCACCGCAACCACGATCCAGCCGTAGAAGAACGGAAGCCGCATTTTTGTTTATTTCATCCCGGGCCGCCGCGTCCAGCGGTCGGCGTTGACGGCACCCTGCGGGGCCTCGCCCTTGATGATGGCGTCGACCTGCCGCACCGTTTCCAGCGACTGATATTCGATTGCCTGCGGCGTCAACCCGCCGACATGCGGCGTCGCCACGACGTTGGGGAGCTTCGCCAGCTCCGGCGTCGGCATCTGGTCGGGCGCGCGGCCGACATCCATCGCAGCACCAGCGATGCGGTTCTCCAGCAGCGCCTTCGCGAGCGCGGCCTCGTCGACGAGATTGCCGCGCGAGAGATTGATGAAGACGGCGTGCTTCTGCATGCGCGCCAGTGCCGCCTCCCCGATCATCTTCTCGGTCTGCTCGTTGGCGATTGCGAGGCAGACGACGTAGTCGGAAGCCGCCAGGAGCTCGTCGAGGCCAAGCTGCTTGATCGCGCCGTCGCTGACATCAGCGAAGGGATCGGAGACAAGCACCTCCATGCGCATCACCTTGGCGATCTCGGCGAGGTAACGACCGATGCTGCCATAGCCGATGATGCCGATTGTGCTGCCGGCGAGCTGACGGCCCATCCGCGCCTCGGGTTTGCGGCCGGCATGGTAGTCGGCGGCGGCCCGCGACACGCCGCGGGAGAGATCGACCATGAAGCCGACCGCGAGCTCTGCAACCGCCTGCACGAAGCCGGGACCGGCGCGCGTCACCAGCACGCCGGCTTGCGAGGCAGCATCGACATCGACATTGCGGATGTCGACGGCGCAGCGGACGAAAGCATGCAGGCGCGGCAGTTGCCCAAATATCTCGCCGCGCCCTTCCGTCATGCGATCAGCGACGATGATGTCGGCGTCCTTTGCCGCGTTCACGAGGCTTGCCGCATCGAGCGCCCGGTCGCCTTCGTGCAGGATCACGTCCGCAATCGCCCGCAGGCCGCTCAGGCTGCGATCGCCGTAATAATTGCGGCGCATCTCCGGCGTGTGGGCCAGCAGGACTTTCACGGCGACACTCCCTCAGTAGCCGAACGCGCGCGGCAACGCGGTCGAGAGCCATGGCACGAAGGCGATGACGAGCAGGCAAAGAAACAGCAGGCCGAGATAGCCCAGGATCGGCTTCACCGTCTGCTCGATCGGCACGTTGCCGATCAGGCAGGCGCCGTAGAGCCCAAGCCCGAGCGGCGGCGCAAACAGGCCGACGCCCATCGCGATCACCAGCACGACGCCGAAATGCAGCGGATCGATCCCGAGCTGCACCGCCACGGGAAGAAGCAGCGGGCCGAAGATGATGAGCGCAGCCGCGCCTTCCAGCACCGAGCCCATCACGATCAGCACGGCGATCGCGAGCAGGATGAACAGCCAGGTGCCGCTCGTTTTGGACAGTCCCAGCATGAAGTCGCCGACCGCGTGCGGCACCTGCTGCAAGGTCAGCGTGAACGCCAGCGATTGCGCGGCGGCGACGATGAACAGCACCAGCCCGGCGCGCGTCGCCGCCTGAACGAAACTATGCGTCGCCGATCTGAAGCTGAGCTCGCGGAATACGACGCTGCCGACGACGAGCGCGTACGCGACCGCAAAGGCCGAGATCTCGGTTGCCGTGGCAAAGCCGCTCTTGAAGCCGAAGAAGATCATGAAGATCAGGCCGAATGAGGCGATCGCGCCGCTCCACAATCCTGACACCGGCACTTGCGGCTCGATTTCCCCGGCGGTCGCCGGCGTCTTGCCGAAGATGATGGAGAAGGCGATCAGCACCGCCGCCATCAGCGCCGCCGGCAGCAGCCCTGCCATGAACAGGCCGCCGATCGACAGGTTCGCGACAAAACCCAGAATGATCGGGTTGATGCAGGGCGGAATCGTCTCCGCCATCACCGCGGACGCCGCGAGCAGGGCCACCGCGCTGCCCGGATTCTGCTTCGAGCGGCGCGCCGCCGGGATCAGCACGGAGCCTACGGCCGCGACATCGGCCATCTTCGAGCCCGAGATGCCGGAGAACAGCACCATCGAGGCCACCATCACCACGTTCAAGCCGCCGCGCATGCGGCCGACCCCGCGCTGCAACAGCTCGATCAGACGCACCGACATGCCGTTGGCTTCCATGAGGTAGCCAACGAGGATGAAGAACGGGATCGCGAGCAGCACGAAATTGTCGATGCCGCGCGCCATCTGCTGGGCGAAAATGACACCGGGCAGCGCGCCCTCGACCCAGATGAAGATCAGCGCGGCCAGCGCCAGCGCAAAACCAATCGGCAGGCCGCCGAACAGCGTGGCAAAGAAGCCGATCAGCATCAGCACGCCCGCCGACGGCGCCGAGGACGGCGACAGATAATCCCAGGCGAGATAGAGGACGGTCACGACGCCGACCGCAACAAGGCCTCTCACGACGTCATGCAGCGGTCGCGCGCAGAGATGGTCGATCGCGAACACCGTCATGAACAACGCGCCGACGCCCATCGGATAGAAGGTCAGCTCCAGAGGCAGGCCGGAGCCGGTTGTCTGCCCCGCCGTCAGCGAGCCCAGCTTGATGGCGTTATAGGCGACGTAGCCGGAGATCAGCACGACGAGCACGGCGCTGGCGGCGTCGACCAAGGTGCGTAGCCGCAGCGCCAGCAGATCGCGGAAGAAGGACACGCCGACATTCTCGCCGCGCGCCAGTGCACTTGCCGCGCCGAAGAAGGCCGATCCGACCATCAATCCGCGCGCGACGTCGTCCGACCATTCGACCGGCGCGTTGAAGCAGAAACGCAGCAGCACGGATCCGCAGACGACCGCGAGATCGGCGGCCAGAAGGATGGCCGCGATCGCGTCGCTCAGGCGAAGCAGAAGGGCGATGCTTCCGTGGCGACCGCCCGCGAGCGGCACGGCTTCTGTCACCGCCATCTCAGGCTTGAATCGAACGAATGATGTCGATGACGGCCTTGGACTCCGGGCGCGCCTTGATGAAGTTCTCAATCTGCGGCGCCACGCGCTTCTTGAACGCCTCGCGGTCGCATTCGGCCACCGTCACGCCCTTCTCGGTCAGAGCCGTCAGCGCTTCCTTCTCGACCGCAAGCCCATGGGCCCGCGTGTCGATCGCGGCCTTCTTCGCGGCGTCGAGAAAGCCCTCGCGCAGCTTCGGATCCATGCGGTTGAAGGTCATGTCGCTGAAGTAGACCGCGAGCGGCGAGAAATTGTGCTGCGTCAGCGCATAGAACTTCGCCGTTTCGAAGAACTTGCTGGCGAGGATCGTCGGCGGATCATGCTCCAGGCCATCGAGCACGCCGGCCTGCAACGCCGTGTAGATTTCGCCGAATGCCAGCGGCGTCGCGGCGGCGCCCATCAGCCGCAGGCATTCCGTGATGACGGGATTCGGCAGCGTCCTGATCTTGAGACCGGCGAGATCCTCCGGAGTCTTCACCGGCTTCTTCGCAAAGACGCTGCGCGAGCCGAAATTATAGGCCCAGGCGATGATGCGGATGTTGCTGCCCTTGAGGAGCGCGTCCTCAATCGGCTTGGCGGCACCGGCGTCGAACGCCTTGGTCTGCTGCGGGAAGCTCGAGAACAGAAAGCCGAGGTCGTAGGTGCCGACCAGCGGCACCAGATTAGCCGAGATCGACGAGCCCGACACCATGAGGTCGATGACGCCGAGCTTCACCGAATTGATGACGTCGATCTCCTGACCGAGCTGATTGTCCGGGAAGAAGGCGACCTCGACCTGCTCGCCGAGCCCGTTGCCCTTCAAATTCTTGACGAGGTTGTCGTAGTAGACGCGGCCGTTGGCGAATTTCGGATCGTTCGGCAGCGAGGAGGAGCATTTCAGCTTCAGCGTCGCGGCTTCGGCGCGGCCGACGATGGCGGGAGAGAGCACGAGGCCGGCGGTCACTGCCGTCGACGACTTGATGAACGTGCGGCGGCTGACGGGCACGATAGTCATGGTGTCTCTCCCCGATATTTTTGTTCGCGGCCGCGGTCATAGCCATGGCCTGTTGCGCGGACTCTATGGCCAAAGCGACGGGGCAGGCAAGGGTTGCGGCCGGCGCAGCCGAGACGGGAGGAGAGCAAGGCGTGCCGGCAGAGATTGCAGCGAAAGGGCTATGTCTGCCGGGGTTTTCGATCTTGCCGCATCGCGACCGAACAGCGGGCTCTGGCAAGGTCGACGCAGATCGATCCAATTCAGGTATGGATCAATGCCGAACGCAGATTGATAAGCTTTGGCTGCTGCACACACGTTGGCAGGTAACAAAAAGCTGCGGGACCGTGATCCCGCAGCTCTCGCGTTTCAATGATGCGACGATGTCAGCGCGACGACGCGACGCTCAACTGTCCATTCGCGGCCTCGACATCGCGTGAAGGCCGCAGCGCGAAAGCACCATCGCCGAGCAGGGCCTGCGCGGCCAGCGCGATCGCCCAGAAGGCGGGGAATTCCCAGCCGCCCTTCGGATTGGTGAAGAAGAAGCCGGCGGCGCCGTGTACCGTGAAGATGGCTCCGAGCAGGACCGGAATCCCGGCCAGCGCCGCATAGCGAGTCCAGACACCGAGGATGAGAGCGATGCCGCTCAGCACTTCAACCGTCATGATGAGATAAGCGAGCTCCGGCGGGAAGCCGAGGCTGCCGAAGAATTTTGCCGTACCGGCCGGGGTGAAAACGAACAATTTCAGGCTGGCATGGGCCAGGAACAGCGCGCCCAGCGTCACGCGCAGCACCAGCGCGGCGTAGGGAGCGGTACGGGAATCGATCATGGTGGTCTCCATTGTTGGCCGCACGTATGATCTATTCTTATTAGGATGATAATCGCCTATTCTGAAAATATACTTCACACTAATGGAGTGAGATAGATGCTCGACCGGCTGACCAGCCTGGAAGTCTTCGCCAAGGTGGCAGCGAACGGCAGCCTGTCCGGTGCGGCCCGAGCGATGGGCCTGTCGCAAACCATGGTCACCAAGCACGTGGCCTCGCTGGAGGCGCGGCTCGGCATCAAGCTGTTCCACCGCACCACGCGGCGGCTGTCGATCACCGAAGCCGGCCGCCTCTATCTGGAATCCTCCGAGCGGATCCTTGCCGACATGGAGACGGCCGATGCCGCCGTCGCGCGGGAGCGCGCCGAGCCGCGCGGGTTGTTGCGGGTCAACGTTCCCGTCGTGTTCGGCACGCGGCAGGTCGCGCCCCTCATGGCAGACTTCTCGGAACGCTACCCCGAGGTCATCATCGAGCTCGGCCTCAACGATCGCCTCGTCGACCTCGCCGAGGAAGGCTGGGACCTCGCGATCCGCATCGGACGCTTGCGCGACTCCAGCATGGTGGCGCGAAAGCTCGCGCCAAACCGCCTGGTGGTCTGTGCCGCCCCGTCCTATCTGGCAAAGCACGGCACGCCGCGCACCGTCGCCGACCTCGCCGCGCATAATTGTCTCGGCTACACGCTCACGCAGCAGGGCAGCGCCGCGGAATGGCCGTTCGGCGTCGATGGCGAGATCCGCATCCAGATCAGCGGCACCTTGCGCGCCAACAATGGCGATGCGCTGCGCGCCGCGACGCTGGCCGGCCTCGGCCTCGCCCGGCAGCCGACCTTCATCATCGCTGACGATTTACGCGCCGGCACACTGGTCGCGCTTCCGCTCGATCAGCCGGAGATGCAGTCCTCCGCGGTGCATGCCGTCTACCTGCCCGATCGCCGGCCGCCGGCGAAGGTGCGCGCCTTCATCGATTTCCTCGCCGCACGCTTTGCGCCCGTTACGCCCTGGGACCGTGGGCTATTCTGACGGCGCACCCCGGCAATCGCGCTGCCCAATTTTGCCGCAGCGCCTACGTGATCCAGTGCACAGACAGGGTCATGGCGCGCAATTAGAAAAGGTGACATCCTCGCGCCATTTCCAATGGAGGTGACACCATGCGCCGTCCACTTCTTTGTAATTTGATTGTTGCCTCCAGCCTCCTTGCGCTTTCGCAATTGGTGACACCGACAGATGCCGCGGCCGAAGCGCGGCTTGCGCTGGTGATCGGCCAGTCCGCCTATCGCACGGTGCCGGAGCTACCCAACGCCGCCAACGACGCCAAGGGCATGGCGGAGCTGCTCGGCAATGCCGGCTTCAACGTCACCACGGCGCCAAACCTGTCACAGAACGAGATGCGCCAGACGATCTCCGATTTCGCCGGCAAGGTCAGCGCCAGCGGCGCCGATACCGTCGCGCTGGTGTTCTATGCTGGCCACGGCTTGCAGATCGACGGCGAGAACTATCTGGTGCCGGTCGATCTCGATCCCAAGCGCGAGGCCGACATTCCGCTCCAGGGCGTGCGGCTGAACGATCTCCTCAACACGCTCGGCGCGCTGCCGACGCGCGCGCGCATCTTCATGCTCGATGCCTGCCGCAACAATCCGTTCCCCGCGCTCAGCGGCGCCGGCCACGGGCTCGCGATCGTCGACACCAAGGCCGGCGCGCCCGGTTCCTTCATTTCCTATTCGACATCGCCCGGTGCGGAAGCCGAGGACGGCTCCGGCGCCGACAGCCCCTACACGACCGCGGCTTTAACGGTTGCGAAGCAACCGAACATCCCGATCGAAGAGGTATTCAAGCGCATTCGCATCTCAGTGGCACAATCGACTGACGGGCGGCAGATCCCTTGGGAAAGCTCGTCGCTGACGACCGACTTCAAATTCTTCGGTGACAGCAGCGGCCAGCCCGCTGCTCCGGGCGCAAACTCGATGGCGCTCGCCAGTACCACGCGCAGTGTCGCGGACTGGCGCAAGGATTTGCAGGGCAAGGATGCCAAGGTCGCTTATGACCTCGTGATTGCCGACGACACAGTGGAAGCCTATCAGGCGTATGTCGAGCTTTACGCGCAGGCTTCCTACACGCCGCGTCTGCGCACCGTGCTGGAGCGGCGGCGCCAGATGCTGGCGTGGGACCGTGCGGTAGCGATCAACACCCGCGCCTCCTTCGAGGCCTATCTGGCAAATTGGGACAACAGCGATCTCGCCGCGACCGCGCGCCGGCTGCTGCTCCGCGTGCAGAACCGCAATTACAGTTTGCCCGTCGCAGCCGCTGCGGTCCCTGCTCCGATTGCCGTCGCGCTGGCGCCGACCTGTCCGTGCACAGCGCCGTCGACCCCGGCGACGCCGATCAATCCGATTGTCGCGCCTGTCATCAAGAAGCGCGTCGACGACACGCCGCCGAAGCGCAAGGTCGTCGACACGCCGCCGAAACCGCGCCGGCCGCCGCCTGACGAGGTCGTCGAGCGCGCCCCGCCGGGGCCATCGCCTGAAGCCGTCGGCGTCGGAATCGGTCTCGGAATTGGTCTCGGCATGGGCATGGGCGGCCATGGCGGAGGCATGGGACGCGGCGGCGACTACAACCGCGGCAGGTACTGAGGCTCCCGCGAGATACGGAGGACACATCTCTCCTCCGTCATTGCGAGCGCAGCGAAGCAATCCAGAGCCTTTCCGCGGTAGGATTCTGGATTGCTTCGCTGCGCTCGCAATGACGACGGATGTAGAGAATTTACGTCTACCGACTCCCAATCCGGAAATGCTGTAGTCTGATCGACCGACGCACGCTTCCGGGGATTCCACATCGATGCCGCAAGACACTCACGCCAAGCATGCATGGCCGCTCTTCCGCTCGCTCGCCTCCTATTCCCTGCCCGGCGATCTCATGGCGGGGCTGACGTTGGCGGCGATCGCGATCCCCGAGCAGATGGCGACCGCGCGGCTCGGCGGCTTCGCGCCGCAGATCGGCTTCTTCGCCTTCATGGCGGGCTCGCTCGGCTTTGCACTCCTCGGCGGCAACCGATTCCTGTCCTGCGGCGCCGATTCCACGATCACGCCGATCTTCGCCGGCGGGCTTGCAGCGCTCGCCGCTGCCGGCTCACCCGAATATCAGGGGCTCGCGATCGCGCTGGCGCTGATGGTCGGCGCAATGATGCTGGCCGGCGGCGCGTTTCGGCTCGGCGGCATCGCCAACCTGCTGTCGATGCCGGTGATGGTCG
Source organism: Bradyrhizobium sp. S3.2.6 (assembly GCF_040546885.1). Classification (NCBI taxonomy): domain Bacteria; kingdom Pseudomonadati; phylum Pseudomonadota; class Alphaproteobacteria; order Hyphomicrobiales; family Nitrobacteraceae; genus Bradyrhizobium; species Bradyrhizobium sp. S3.2.6. The sequence continues at coordinate 109,921 of NZ_JBEPOS010000011.1, forward strand.
GCTTCCTCGCCGGCATCTCCGTCCACATCATCGTGTCGCAATTGCCTGGCGTGCTGGGACTGGAATCGCCGAGCGGGCCGACGCTCGATCGCATCGGCGTGCTCGCAACCGAGCTCGGCCGCACCAATCCCGTGACGCTCTGCATCGGTTTCGGCGTGCTGGCCGTGGTCATTATCTCCGAAAAAATCAGCGCAAAGATTCCCGGCGCGCTGGTCGGGCTCGCCGCCGCGACCCTGGCCACGATCGCACTCGGCCTCGAGAGCAAGGGCGTCAACGTCGTCGGCAGTGTGCCGGGCACGCTGCCGCGGCCGACCCTGCCCGAGCTTGCACCGGAGCTCTGGGTGCGCCTCGTGCCACTCGCTTTCGTCATCACGGTCGTCGTGATGGTGCAGACCGCGGCAACGACTCGGTCGTTTCCGTCCGATCCCGATAAGCCCGCCGATGTCGATCGTGACTTCCTCGGCGCCGGCGCCGGCAGCGTGCTATCAGGCCTGTTCGGCGCGTTTCCGGTCAATGCGAGCCCGCCGCGCACGGGCATCGTCGCCGAGACCGGCGGGCAATCGCAGCTTGCGGGCCTTGCGGCTGCAGTGATCGTATTGTTGTTGCTCGCGTTCGGAACGGGGCTGCTGCAGCACGTCCCGGATGCAGCCCTTGGCGGCATCCTGCTGTTCGTCGCGCTGCGCATCATCCGCATCAAGCAGATCCTCACGATCTATCGCCAGTCCTTCAGCGAATTCCTGCTGATCGTCGCCACCGCCGCGCTGATCATCGTGCTGCCGATCCAGCAGGGCGCGTTCCTCGGCATCGTGCTGTCGCTGCTGCACGGCATCTGGAGCACGACGCGCGCAAGGCTCATCGAGTTCGAGCGCGTGCCGGGCACCACGATCTGGTGGCCGGCACATCCGCACATCACCGGCGAGCGCATCGCCGGTGTCGCCGTGATCGGGCTTCAGGCACCGCTGTCCTTCCTCAACGCACCGGGCTTCCGCAGCGACGTGACGAAAGTCCTGGGCACGGCGACACCCCAATTGCTGGTACTGGAGGCAAGCGGCATGGTCGAGATCGACTTCACCGCCGCGCAGATCCTGCTCGACGTCTTCAAGACGTGCAATGAACAGGGCGTCACGGTCGCGCTGGCGCGGCTGGAATCGGTGCGCGCGCAGGATGCGTTCGAGCGCTTCAAACTGTTCGATGTGCTGCCGAAGGAGCACGTCTTCCACAGCGTGGATGAGGCCGTCCGCAAGCTGGCGAAATAGCAGCGTTCACTGCAACAGCACGGGATAGTCCCGCTGCACCGCCTCGCGGATCCAGCTGGCCTGGATCGCGCGCGACAAAATCTGCCCGGTCTTGACGTCATTGGCCTTCATGCAGAGATCGACGATGCGGCGGACCGCGTCGTCGCGCATCAGATCGTCGCAGATCTTCATCGCGATTTCCATCGCGGCGCGCGCCGCACGTTCATAGCGTTCGCTCTCGCGCCTGTCGTTGCGCGCCGAACCTCCGACCGTCGCTGCGCTCGCAGTCGCAGCGTCACAAATGGTGCGGATGCGCGCGGCGGCTTCGATGTCGCCGAGCGGGCCATGGATCACCTCTTCCCAGACGTCCCCCCGCTTCTGCTTCGCGAACCACTTCATGACCCTGCCACCCGTGGTCTTCCCGCCACCGTGTTGTCGTCCTTCAGTCCACCCAGCATAGAGAACCGCAGCGAGATCGGCGAGGCGGTTTTTTGCGCCACATTCCTTGGCTCGCGACGCGCTCACGACGTCCGACGTGGCCCGATCGCCTCGAATTGTGCCTTCTGCTCGTCGTTCAGCGTGGCGTAAAAATCCTCCAGCGCCGCGCGAACCGATTTGACGCCATCGACCATTACGTCGAGCCGCTTGCGGACCGCGGCCATGCGCGCCGGCGGCGTCATCACATCGTTGGGCTGGCAGGCCGCCTTGAGCGATGCGCTGACCTTGCCGCTGGTATCCTGGAGCACCTGTAGCGCAGCGCGCTGGGTGTCGTTGGGATGAAGCCTCGCCTCGATGTCGGCGCCGGGCCAATCGAGCGCGGCGGACGCGCCGCAATTCTGGACCAGCGATCCATTGGTATTGCCGGAAGCGGTGGCGCGACGCTGATCCTCGGCCAGCGCATTGAAACGCGCCTTCTGCTCGTCCGTGAGCGAGCCATAGAATTTATCCAGTGCGGGCTGAACGAGATCGACGGCTTTCGCCATCGCCTCGATGCGCTGCTGCATCGCCGCCAGCCGGCCCGGCGCCGTCGCCGCAACCTGCGCCGGACAGGACGCGCGGATCATCCCCGCCGCCTGGATCGAGGCATTGCCGAGCTCGTCGAGGCTTGCACCTTGCGTCTCCGTCGGCTGCACCGCGGCTGCGATCTGGTCGATTGGCAGGCCGACGATTTCGCGGCGGTCGCTGCCGCAAAGCTGATCGAGCGCAACGCCTCGCGCTTGCCGTCGTCCCTGCGGCCGCTGCGGCAGATAGGCCGACAGGCCGTCATAGCCATAGGGCCCGAAGATGCCGGCATAGATGTCCGGGTAGCCGTAGCCCCAGAAGCCGAGACCGTCGCCCCAGATCGTGTAGTCGTAGAGATCGTTATAGGCGAACGGCCAGAACAACGGTCCGACCCAGCCATAGCCGCCCCCCGCATGTTGCCACCATCCGCTGCTTGCGCCATGCCAGCCGGCAAGTGCGGCCGCGGCCGCGATCTGGGCCCGCGCCGCCGGATTGCTGATCAGTCGGCCGTTGCGGAACGCGCTGGAGTGCGCGTTGAAGGCATTGCGGAAATGCGCAGGACGGACGCCCGCATTGCGGATCCGACCGAAGTTCGGACCACCATGTCGAGCTCCGGTTGCGAACCGCACCCCGCCATGATGCCCGCCGCCGCCATGCCCGTGTCCGAAGCCATGACCGCCAAAATGGCCGCCACCATGATGGCCACCGCCGTGCCCACCGCCATGGCCACCACCATGACCGCCTCCATGCCCACCGCCATGTCCGCCGCCGCCCTTTCCCAGAGCCGCGCCTGCCAGCATGCAGGCAAGCGCCATCACGGCAATTCCAATGACCGGTCGCAACATCGCATCCTCCCGCAGAGCCGCGCCATTGAGGCATCGGAAGTTGACGGGAATGGAACCGGCGTGGTGGGCGAAAGTTCCGCGACCGCGATGCAGCGCCGTGCGCTACGCCTCCGGCACGATCTTGCCGGGGTTGAAGATGTTTTGCGGATCGAGTGCCTTTTTCAGCGCACGCATCGCATCCAGCGCCTCGGGGCCCAGCTCGGCCTTGAGGTATTTCTGCTTGCCCTGGCCGATGCCGTGCTCGCCGGTGCAGGTTCCGTCCATCGCCTGCGCACGCTCGACCAGGCGATGCATGAACTCCTCGCCGCGCGCCATCTCGGCCGCGTCGTTGGTGTCACACACCAGCGAGCAGTGGAAATTACCGTCGCCGACATGGCCGACGATCGGCGACAACAGGTTGAGCCGCTCGAGATCTTCCTCGGTCTCGCTGACGCAATCGGCAAGCCGCGAGATCGGCACGCAGACGTCGGTTGCGACCACGCCGATGCTGTCGCCGGGCCGCAGCGCCTTGACGGACCAATAGGCATCGTGCCGCGCCTGCCACAGTTTTGTGCGATCCTCCGGCTTGGTGGTCCAGGAGAAATCGCCGCCGCCGCAATCCCTGGCGATCTCGCCGAACGCCTTCGACTGCGCATCGACCTCGATCTCGCTGCCGTGAAATTCCATCAGCAGCAGCGGCGTCTCCGGCAGCGTCAGCTTCGAATAATCATTGCAGGCCTTCACCTGCGCGGCGTTGAGCAGCTCGATGCGCGCCACGGGAATTCCGGTCTGGATCGCCATGATCACGGCCTGACACGCCCCATGCACGGTCTCGAACGACACTGCGGCCGCCGCGATCGTCTCGGGAATTCCGCGCAGCCGAATGGTCAGTTCGGAGATGATGCCGAGGGTGCCTTCGGCGCCGACGAACAGATGCGTCAGGTCGTAGCCGGCGGATGATTTCTTGGCGCGCGTGCCTGTGGTGATGATCTCGCCGTCGCCGCGCACGACCTTCAGCGCCAGCACGCTGTCGCGCATGGTGCCGTAGCGCACCGCATTGGTGCCGGAGGCGCGCGTCGAGGCCATGCCGCCGAGCGAGGCGTCCGCGCCGGGATCGATCGGGAAGAACAGGCCCTGGTCGCGCAGATGCTCGTTGAGCGCCTTGCGGGTGACGCCGGGCTGGATCACGCAGTCGAGATCCTCGGCATGCACCGCGAGCACCTTGTTCATGTCGCGCAAATCGATCGAGATGCCGCCGGCGGGCGCGTTGACCTGGCCCTCGAGCGAGGTACCGGTGCCGAAGGCAATGACGGGCACGCCGTTGCTGGCGCAGATCCGCACCACGTCCTGGATGTCGGCGGTCTCCTGCGCCATCACCACGCCGTCCGGCGGCTGGTTGACGATCCATGTGGTGGTATGGCCGTGCTGCTCGCGGACGGCCTGCGAGGTGATGAGGCGGTTGCCGAAGCGTGCGGCAAGCTGCTCCAGCGCGCTTGCGAGGGCTTTCGGCGCCGGCCGCGGCGGATTATTGGTGATGGTCGTACCCACGGACACTCCTCCCGACACAGGAAACCGTGGCAAAGGACATCTCACCGGTCAAGTCAAGCGACCGGACGCATAGCCAGGGAATGAGACATGCCGGAGAGTGCCGCCACCGCCCCTACGCCTAAGCCGTTCCGCAGCTCGATCATGCAGATCGAGCCGCAATGGATCGACTATAACGGTCATCTCAACATGGCCTATTACAACGTGATGTTCGACCGGGCGATCGACGAACTCTGGCTCGAGCTCGGGATAGGGCCCGCCTACAAGAAGGAGCGCCACGGCTCGACCTTCACCGCCGAATGCCATGTGCGGTACTTGCGCGAAATTCACCTCGGCGATCCCGTGCAGATCTTCGTCTGGCTGCTCGAAGCCGATGACAAGCGGCTGCACACGTTCGAGGAGATGCGGCACGCCACCGAAGGATGGCTGTCGGCGACATCAGAGAACATGTCGCTGCACATGGACATGAATGCGCGGCGCGTGGCGTCGTTTCCGCCCGACATCCAGCAACGCATCGCGGGAATCGCCAAGGCCCACAGTGCCGTGCCGCGGCCCGAGGGCATCGGCCGGAACGTATCGATGCCCTCGAAACGGTGAGCGCCGCTAGATCCTGGTGCGGCGGCGGGCAACGCCGAACACGGCCGAAACCAGGAACAGAATGACCGCGATGAAGAAGATGACCTTGGCGATCTCGACCGAAGCGCCGGCGATGCCGCCGAAGCCCAGGATCCCGGCGATCAGTGCGATAATCAGAAACGTCACAACCCAGCCAAGCATGGTCAAACCCTCGTCTTGATGTCTGTCTGCGTTCGGCGCGGCTGGCCGCGCCACCTGACGAGACAATCTCGACGCGGAAACGATGGTTCCGGCTCGTGCAGGAGCGAAATTCGCGCCGGCGTCAGGAACAAATTGGCCTGCCGCGCACGTGGAAAACCCGTTCCGGCCGCCCCATATAGGCAGCAATCCCTGTTATGAAGGCTCCCTTCCGCGACCCCGCGGTGCCATCGTGGGGCCAATGATTCGCATGACCGAGCCGAGCAAGATCACAGGCGTCCCCGACCATCAGCCCGCAGCCGGCGGCATCGCCGCGCGTGCGCGCGCCTCCGTGGGTCCGAAATACCTGACCGGGCTCAATCCCGAGCAGCGCGACGCCGTGGAGACACTGGATGGCCCGGTTCTGGTGCTGGCCGGCGCCGGCACCGGCAAGACGCGCGTGCTGACCACCCGCATCGCCCACATCCTGAGCCAGGGCCGCGCCCGCCCCTCCGAGATCCTGTCGGTGACCTTCACCAACAAGGCCGCGCGCGAGATGAAGCACCGGCTCGGCCAGATGCTCGGGCAGGCCGTCGAAGGCATGCCGTGGCTCGGCACCTTCCACTCCATCGGCGGCCGTATCCTGCGGACCCATGCAGAGCTGGCACAGCTCAAGTCGAACTTCACCGTGCTCGACACCGACGACCAGGTGCGGCTGCTCAAGCAGTTGCTGCAAGCCGACAACATCGACGACAAGCGCTGGCCGGCGCGCATGCTGGCCGGGCTGATCGACGGCTGGAAGAACCGCGGCCTGACGCCGTCGCAGGTGCCATCAGGCGAAGCCGCCGTCTTCGCCAACGGCAAGGGCGGCAAGCTCTATGCGAGCTACCAGGAGCGGCTGAAGATCCTGAACGCCGCCGATTTCGGCGACCTGCTGCTCGAAGACATCCGCATCTTCCGCGAGCACCCGGATATTCTCCGGCAGTACCAGCAGCGCTTCAAATACATCCTGGTGGACGAATATCAGGACACCAACGTCGCGCAGTATCTGTGGCTGCGGCTGCTGTCGCAGGCGCCGGCGAAGCCAGCCTCGCCGACTGTCATTCCGGGGCGGCTCGAAGAGCCGAACCCGGAATCCGGAGATGAGTCCTCAGCTCGAGATTCCGGGTCTGCGCCTTCGGCGCATCCCGGAATGACGGCGGTGGGCCCCACAAAAAACATCTGCTGCGTCGGCGACGACGATCAGTCGATCTATGGCTGGCGCGGCGCCGAGGTCGACAACATCCTGCGCTTCGACCACGATTTTCCCGGCGCAAAAGTCATCCGTCTCGAGCGCAACTACCGCTCGACCGGCCACATCCTCGCGGCCGCCTCGCACCTGATCGCGCATAACGAAGGCCGGCTCGGCAAGACGCTGCGCACCGAGGACCAGGACGGCGAGAAGGTCACGGTGACCGGCTCGTGGGACTCGGAAGAGGAAGCCCGCGGTATTGGCGAGGAGATCGAGCAGATTCAGCGCCAGGGCGAGAAGCTCAACGAGATCGCCATTCTCGTACGCGCGTCCTACCAGATGCGCGAATTCGAAGACCGTTTTGTCACGCTCGGCCTGCCCTATCGCGTCATCGGCGGCCCACGCTTCTACGAGCGCGCCGAAATCCGCGATGCGCTGGCTTATTTGCGCGTCATCAACTCGCCGGCCGACGATCTCGCCTTCGAGCGCATCGTCAACGTGCCCAAGCGCGGGCTTGGCGATGCCACCGTGCAGATGCTGCACGACCACGCCCGCAAGCGCCGCATTCCGCTGTTCGAGGCGGCGCGGGCCGTGGTCGAGACCGACGAGCTGAAGCCGAAGGCGCGCGGCAGTCTGCGCGACGTCGTCGCCCAGTTCGACCGCTGGCGCGCCCAGCGCGAGGTCACCGCCCACACGGATCTCGCCCAGATCGTGCTCGACGAGAGCGGCTACACCGAGATGTGGCAGAAGGACCGTTCGGCGGACGCCGCAGGCCGGCTGGAGAACCTCAAAGAGCTGGTGCGCTCGATGGAGGAGTTCGAGAACCTGCAAGGGTTTTTGGAGCACATCTCACTGGTGATGGACCGCGACAGCGGCGCCGATGAGGACGCGGTGTCGCTGATGACGCTGCATTCGGCCAAGGGCCTCGAATTCGACAACGTGTTCCTGCCCGGCTGGGAGGAAGGCCTGTTCCCGAGCCAGCGCACGCTGGACGAACAGGGCCGCGCCGGCCTCGAGGAAGAGCGCCGGCTTGGCCATGTCGGCCTCACCCGCGCGAGGCGGCGCGCGAAAATCTATTTTGCGACCAACCGCCGGATCCATGGCACCTGGTCGACCACGATCCCGTCGCGCTTCCTCGACGAATTGCCGGCGGCCAATGTCGAGATCACGGAGTCCAAGGGCGGTTCAGCCTGGGGCGGCACCGGCGGCTACGGCGCCTCGCGCTTCGACGACATGGAGGCGTTCGGCTCGACCTATTCGACGCCGGGCTGGCAGCGCGCCCAGGCCAACCGCAACAAAGGCGGCAGCCGCAATGGCGGCGGCGGACGCGGCGGCTTCGAGGAAGAGGCCTCGAATTTTTCGTCCTCTTCGTCATCTGGCCCCGATTTCGGCAGCTTCTCCTCGCGCCGCCGCGGGCCGCTGACGATCGAGGGCGAGCTGGTCGCCAAATCGACCGGCACGACATCCGAGTTTTCGCTCTCCGACCGTGTCTTCCACCAGAAGTTCGGCTACGGCCGCGTCACCAGGATCGACGGCAACAAGCTCACCATCGCCTTCGACAAGGCCGGCGAGAAGAAGGTCGTGGACAGCTTTGTGCAGCGGGCGTGAGTACACCCGCGTCGCCCGCATTTAACCCCGGCGGCTACGTTTTAGTGTTCCGGTCAGATGATTCCTTGGGGAGAAAGTCATGCTGACCGCAAGCCGCGACATTATTCGTCGTCTGGAGCGAGAGGGCTGGAAACTCGTGCGTGTGACCAGGTCGCATCACGTGTTCAAAAGTCCCGCTTCGGGCGAAACGATCGTCGTTCCGCATCCCGAGAAGGACTTGGGAAAGGGCTTGGTCCGTGCCATTTATGGCGGGCTGGAAGCCCGATTGAGGTCGATATGGCTCACTACATTGCCATCATTGAGGACGCAGGCCCGGACCACGCCGTCGGCGTGTGGTTTCCAGACCTACCCGGCTGCATTTCTGGCGGCGACGACATCGACGAAGCCTTGGAGAATGCACCGGAAGCGCTTGAGCTCTACGCGCAGGAGCTGATCGGGGACGGCCGCCAGCTTCCCTCGCCGAGGACGTTGACCGAACTTAAGGCCGATCCAGAGGTTGCCGAGGACCTCAGGAACTACATGGTCGCCCTGATAGAGTTGCCTAGCCGCGCTCACGCTGCCGAGTGAGGACTGTTCGCCGCATTGGCCGGACTCTCGACAATTCCCGGGCGAACGCCCCTTGACCATCGCGAACTTCCCCGTATCAGATGCAACCATGGTCCGGGGCTCCATCACACTGATCGTGTTTGCATTGGGGATGCCGTCGCTTGCGACGGCGGAGACCATGAGCTTTGGCGATTCGATCGGCCTGCTGGCAAAAAGCTGCGGTGCGGAAATCGTCGCCAATTGCCGCGGCGTCAATCCGGATTCCACCCGGCTGAAGGAGTGCCTGTCCCGCAACCGGGACGTGCTCTCCCAGCAGTGCCAGAGCGACTACCTCACCGCGTTCGACGCCATCCAGAAGCGCGTCGCCGCCCGTGTCACGGTCGCGAACGCCTGCCAGCGCGAGATCGTCAAGGTCTGCGGCGGCTCGACCAAGGAGACCAGCAAGTCGGTCCCCTGCCTGATCTCGACGCCCAAGGGCATCAGCAACAACTGCCTGAAGGCCGTCGACGACGCGGGGTACCGATGATGCGCGCAGCCGGGCACATCACCGCCGGACTCGGTTTCGCATTGGGCCTCGCTCTGCTCGCGGGCGCAGCAGGCGCACAGACGGCGCCGACCCGTGACGACATCGTCGGCAAGCTCAATCATTTCGAGGAGGCCCCCGAGCTCGACCTTCCCGCGCTGAAGCAGCAGGTGATGGAGCGAGCCAAGGCCAGGATCAAGAACGATCCGGGTCCGGTGAACCGGCCGCTGATCGCGCCCGATCTGGCCAAGCTGCCCGCCTTCAACGCCCAGATCCAGTTCGACGCCGACACGCCGATCATCCAGCCGGACTCCTACCAGACCGTCGGCCGGATCGCCGACGCAATGGTTCACGCCTCGCTGCTGCCCTACACGTTCCTGATCGCCGGCCATGTCGAGTCCAATCAGAAGACGCGGGAAGCCAACGCGATCCTGAGCCAGCGCCGGGCGGATGCGATCCGCGATGTACTGGTCAACACGTTCAAGATTTCGACCAAGCGGCTGCAGCCGATCGGCCTCGGCGAGGAGCAGCTCCTCGACCGCGCCAAGCCGACCTCGGCGGTCAACGGCCAGTTGCAAATCCTGACCTTTGCCAAAGTGCCCGAAGAGGCGCCTGCGCATCCGGCAGCGGGGCCTGCGCCTGCGGCGAAAAAGCCCGCCAGGAAGCATTGAGCGCGCGGCCTTCGCGCCTGGCGGAACCCGTTGAAGTCTTGGCTGATTTGTGACCTGTCTCACAGCGCGACAGCGCGGTCCTGCGCGACAATAGCGCCAGTTTGTGCACTGCCCTATCAGGTGCTATAGGCAGTCTTCGCCCTTCCCCGCCCCCGTGCCGTATGAGACCAAGATGGCTGGCCATTTTCAACGCCAACTGGCCGATTATGTCGAATACCATCGCGATCCCTGGAATTGCGCGATGCATGTGGTCGGCATTCTCCTGCTCTTCACCGGCGCGACGCTGCCGCTGACGCTGGTCCATTTCTCCGTGTTCGGGTTCGAGGTCAGCCTGGCGGTGATTTTGGCCCTGCCGGTGCTGGTCTACTGGCTGATGCTGGACGCCGGGGTCGGGCTCGGCATCCTCGTGTCGATGATCGTGCTGCTTTCGGTCGCAATCGCGATCGGCAATCAGGTCTCGCTTGCCATGATGTGGTCGATTTTTGCGGTGCTGATCGTGCTCGGCGTCGCATCGCAGATCGTCGGCCACAGGGTGTTCGAGGAGCGGCAGCCGTCGATAGTCGACCACCCCACGCATTTTCTGCTTGGACCGATGTTCGTGATGGCAAAATTTTACATTGCACTGGGTTTTCGTCGCGACCTTGCCGCGATTCTCGCGCCTCTTCCGAGCAACTCCCTTTCAACCCGATAGCTTTCTCGAAGCGGAACAGCAAAACCTACTTCATGACTCTCGTACTGGTTACCGGTGGCAGCGGTTTCATCGGACAGCATCTCGTCGAAGCGCTCCGCGCCCGTGGGCAGCGGGTACGTGTTCTCGATGTGCGGCCGCCGGCGGCCGCGAACGCGGACGTTGAATATCTGCACGGCTCGGTGCTGGACGGTGCCGCGGTCGATGCTGCGCTGTCCGGCGTCGATCAGGTCTATCACCTCGCCGGCCTGCCCGGCATGTGGGTCGCCAACAAGCGGGATTTTCACGACGTCAATTTCCGCGGCACCGAGGTCGTGCTTGCGGCTGCGATGAAGCGCGGTGTGTCGCGCTTCCTGCACTGCTCGACGGAATCGATCCTGTTTCCTTATGCGAACCTCGACGGCGTTGCCGCCGAGGAGGCGCTGCAGCCGGCCGACGCGATGCCCGGCGCCTACACGCGCTCGAAGTCGCTCGCCGAGCACCACGCGGCGAAGGCCGCATCCAGGGGCTTCCCGCTCGTGATCGGCACGCCGACCATGCCGATCGGTCCCGCCGACCACAATCTGACGCCGCCCACCGCAATGCTGTGGTACTTCCTGCAGAAGAAGGTGCAGCCGCATCTCGACTTCCTGGTCAACCTCGTCGACGTTCGCGACGTCGCCATGGGCCTGGTGCTGACGATGGAGCGCGGCCGCACCGGCCAGCGCTACATCCTCGGCGGCGATTGCGTCAGGCTCGGCCAGATCCTGCGGATGATGTCAGCGATGAGCGGACGGCGGCAATATCCGGTGGTCGTTCCCGGCAAGATCGCCGAGCTCTCCGCCATCATGCTGGAATCGATCTCCGACCGCATCACGCGCCGTCCGCCCAACGGCACCGCCGAGGGCGTGCGCATCGCGCTTGCCGCGAGCGACCTTTCAATTGGCAAGGCCCGTAACGAGCTCGGCTATGCGCCGCGCCCGATCGAGCCGGTGCTGCGCGAAACCATCACCCATCTGCTCGCCCGCGGCGGCCAGGCCGCGTCCAATGCCATCGAGCATCACGCACTGTCGTCGCGCGCGAGCTGATCTGCTCCCCAACCCAAAGAACCTTTCCGCATGTCCTTCGATTTCAGCAAGCTTCTCTCTGTCGCCTGGGGCGGCTGGACCACGACCTGGCCGACCGAACTCCTGGCCCTGATCTGGCTCGCCTTTCTCGCCAGCTGGGTGGGCGCCTCGTTCTGGCAGGGCCGCACCAAGAAGCAGGTCATGACGCTGGAGTCGCAGCGCTATCGTCTGCCGATCCTGGTCGGCGGCATCCTGTACACGCCATGGATTGCGGAAGTCATGGGCTGGAAGCCGCTCTGGGTGCTCAGCAACACGGGCATCTCCATCGCCGCGGTTCTCTCGGTCGCCGGCATCGCCTTCGCCTGGTGGGGGCGGCTGCATCTTGGAAAGTTTTGGTCCAACACCATCACCCACAAGGAAGACCACCGCGTCATCGACACCGGCCCGTACGGCATCGTGCGGCACCCGATCTACACCGGGCTGATCTTCGGCATGCTCGTCACCGGCATAGCGATCGGTACAGTGACGACGATCCTCGGCGCAATCCTGATCTCACTCGGCATGTGGCAGAAGGGCCGGATGGAAGAGGTGTTTTTGTCGAAGGAGCTCGGCGAAGATGCCTACGGCGCCTATTGCCGTCGCGTCCCGATGATCATCCCCTTCCTCTCGCCGCGCTGAAGTTTAGTCTCGTGTCCCGGACGCGTTGCAACGCTCTTGGCGTTGCGACGCAGAGCCGGGACCCAACAGATGGCGGTCGTAAGATGGGCCCCGGCTCAGCAGCGCACCGCGGAAGGCGCGCTACGCTGCGTCCGGGGCACAGCGCACAGTTCGACGCGCTGATGGGAACCGCCCCTTCATTCGTCCGTTTACGCCTCGACGCATGCACCGCAGAGCATCGAGCCATGTCGGACACCTACGATTATTTTCGCGCGCACGCGATTGCGGCCGTCCGCAAGGCGCGGGCGTTGCCGCCCGGACGGCCGAAGCTGAAGCAGCGCACGGTCGCGCGCGTCTATCACCTCCTCTCCAAGGAGGCCGCGCTCGCGCCGAACATCCGTCACCTCGATCGTTTCCGCGCGCCGCGACGGCTGGAGCTGCAGGTCCGCCGCTAGTCCCCTCGCCCATGCAAATTCGATCAGCAGCCATTCCACGGGAATAGACCTCCGCGGAGTTCCGCCGCGGTTGACCTTTTGACCGCGACCCAGTTGGATGCGCGCGCAAAACGGCACGGCGACAGTTCATCGTCGATCTGGAGAGTTCGACGATCAGGCAGAGATCAGGTCCTGGCCCGCGCGGGGCTTTGGGCGATCCGCATTGGACAGCGCCGCAGGGTTCGACAGGGGATTTTCATGACATTTTCCAGCATCTTTGCGCAGTTCGTCGCGTTCGTGGGCGGCATCGCGCTGCAATGGCGAAAGCTGTCGGGCACCACACCCGCGCCGGCCTGGGGCCAAGCGCCGGCGATTCCCGAAGCGAAGCCGCAAGGCGCGCTGCCGACGCTGAAGATGCCGACCGCCCGCGGCTGGAGCGAGGGCCAGAAGCCGACGGTCGCACCCGGGCTCAAGGTCAATGCGTTTGCGACCGGGCTCGACCATCCACGCTGGATCGAGGTGCTGCCCAATGGCGACGTGCTGATCGCGGAAGCGACGCAGATCGCGGGCGCCCCGAGGTCGGTGTTCCACTACGCGATGCAGGCGACGATGCGGCGCGCCGCGGCGCTCGGCGAGTCCGCCAACCGCATCACGCTCCTGCGCGACAAGGACGGCGACGGCGTCGCTGAATATCGCGGCGCCTTCATGGAGAACCTCAGCCAGCCGTTCGGCATGGCGCTGGTCGGCGACACCTTCTATGTCGGCAACACCGACGGCGTGATGGCCTTTCCTTACGTCGCCAATGCCGATCGCATCACCGCGCCGGGCAAGCGGCTCACCACCTTCAAGCCGAGCGGCCACTGGACGCGCAGCCTGCTCGCCAGCCCCGACGGCAAGAAGCTCTACGCCGGCGTCGGCTCGCTCAGCAACATCGCCGAGATGGGCATGGAGGTCGAGGAAGGCCGCGCGGCGGTCTACGAGCTCGATCTCGCCGCCGGCACGCATCGCATTTTTGGTGCGGGACTGCGCAACCCGGTTGGACTCGCGTGGGAGCCGAACACGAACGTGCTCTGGACCGTCGTCAACGAGCGCGACGGGCTCGGCGACGAGACGCCGCCGGACTACCTGACCTCGGTGCGCGACGGCGGCTTCTACGGCTGGCCCTATTGCTACTGGGGCAAGACGGTGGACGACCGCGTGCCGCAGGATGCAGCGATGGTCGCCAAGGCGCTTCAACCGGACTACGCGCTCGGTGGCCACACCGCTTCGCTCGGCCTGTGCTGGATGCCTGCCGGCACCCTGCCGGGCTTCCCCGATGGCATGGTGATCGGCCAGCACGGCTCGTGGAATCGCAGCACGCTGTCCGGCTACAAGCTGGTGTTCATCCCGTTCGAGAACGGCAAACCCTCCGGCCCCGGTCGCGACATCCTGTCAGGCTTCCTGTCCCCGGACGAGAAGGAATCCTACGGCCGCCCGGTTGGCGTCGCGATCGGCCCCGACAAGAAGTCGCTGCTGATGGCCGATGACGTCGGCAACGTGATCTGGCGCGTCACCGGCGCTTAGAGAGTTACGTCCCGACGCAAAGCGTGGCGCGCTGCTTGCGCAGCAGCGCGATCACGGACAGCGCGGTGATCATCCCGGTCTTGGGATTTTCGGATGGGATGTTCTCGATGCCCATCGAGAACCGCGCCGAATCCGCTTCGACCTCGATGCGGTGAACATTGCGCGTCACGGTGGGGTCGGCCCAAACCTGCATCCGGGTGCGATCGGGGCCGATACCCGCCAGCGACAGCGCAACGGCGACATTGACGTTCGCCGGGAAGCCCTTCGCCGCGTCGCGCGCGCTGCCCTCGAACAGTTTTAGCGGCTCGCGCAGATTGTCGAGATCGATCTTGTTCTGAACGATGAACGGTGCGCCCTTCAGCCCGTCGATCGGCTTGCGCGTAACCATCTTCACCGAATGAACGGTGCCGACCGCAGCTGCGTTGACCGCATCGAGCCCGATCAGCGCACCGGTCGGGACGAGGATGCGGCCGCCATTGGAGCGGGCGATATCGACGAGATCAAAATTATCGAGCAATCCGCCAACGCTGACCACGACCGCGGACCTGCCGCGCGTCACCGCCGGCTCGACGATGGAGCGCAGCTGGCTGCTCGGCGCGCATTCGACCACGATGTCGGCGGCGTCGCCGAGCTGGTCGATCGGCAAAACCTGCGGCGGACGGCGCAGGCTGCTCAGGAAGCTCTGGTGTTTCGCGGGATCGCGTACCGCCACGGCAGAGAGCGTCAGCCCCTCAATGCCCTGATCAAGCGCAGCTGCAATCTTGCTGCCGATCGAGCCCAGGCCTGCGATGGCAACCCGCAATTCGTTCTGAGCCTTCTGATCAGTCATCGCATCCACCGTTTGTCCAGGCCACTGTCATAGCCGCTCACGCTTCCCGCGCATAGCTGCGCAGGCGCGCCTCCAACACCGACAGTATCGCATCGCGGGCCGGATCGCGCGATCCGCGCAACCAGGCCGCCGCCAGCGGCAGCCGGCCGACAGGGCCGCTCTGCTTCGGACGGAGCGGTACGAAGCGTACGCCGGAGACCGCCATCCGCGTGGTCCAGCGCGGCACGATCGCAACCCCGAGCTTCGTTGCCACCAGATGGATGATGGTCTGCTTCTCGTCGGCCACCTGCACGATGCGCGGCATCAATCCGGCCTGCTCGAACAGCTTTATCGTGAGGTCATGGCTGTGCGGCCGCGAGCGACGGTCCGGGACCAGCATCGGCTCGTCGGCGATGTCGGCCAGCGTGATCGACTTGCGCGTAGCGAGCGCGTGGCGCTGCGGAAACGCCACGATCGCGGTCTCCTGAAGCAGAGGCCGGAACTCCAGCCGCTTGTCCGGCCGGTCGGGCGGACGAACGAAGGCGAGATCGAGCGCGCCGGTCAGGATTTTCGGCAACAGCCGGACGGTCTTGTCCTCCAGCAGCTGGACCGCGACCTCGGGATGTCCGGCGCGGAAGTCACGCAGCAACGGCGGCAGCAACCCCGCCGCCGCGCTGTCGATGGCGCCGACCCGCAGCCGCCGCGCGGCGCCGGCGCGCGAGCGGTTGCGCAGGTTACTCTCCACGGCTTCGACCCGGGCGAGGATGGCGCGGGCGTCGCGCAGCAGCGTCGTGCCGTCCTCGGTGAGCGAGACCGCGCGGGTGGTGCGCGCGAACAGCCGCGTCCCCAGATCCTCTTCCAGCAGCCTGATCTGGCGCCCGAGCGCGGACGGCAGCATCTGGAGATGCTGCGCGGCGCGGCCGAAATGCAGATGCTCGGCCGCCGCCACGAAGCATCGGAGCTGATGCAATTCCATTCGCGGATCCCCTCGTCTCACCGTAGGAGGATTATATCATTTTTTTGTATAAACCAGCGGCAATTGAGTCCCACTCCTGCCCACGCCTAGGCTCGCTGCCACACAACGAGAATCAGGACTTGAGGGAGGCCAGAGTGGCGAGCGAGATTCAGACGCGCGTGCTGCGCAAGATCACCTGGCGCATCGTTCCCTTCATCATGCTGCTCTACTTCGTGGCCTTCATCGACCGCGTCAATATCGGCTTCGCCTCGCTGACGATGAACAAGGACATCGGCCAGTCGCCGACCGTCTACGGTTTTGGCGCCGGCATCTTCTTCTGGGGCTACTTTCTGTTCGAGGTGCCCTCCAACATCATCCTGCACAAGGTCGGCGCCCGGATCTGGATCGCGCGGGTGATGATCACCTGGGGCCTGGTCTCGGCGGCAATGGCGTTCGTGCAGGGTGCGACCAGCTTCTACATCCTGCGCTTCCTGCTCGGCGTCGCGGAAGCCGGCTTCTTTCCCGGCATCATCCTCTATCTCTCCTACTGGTTCCCGGCTCGCCAGCGCGCCGCGGTGACCGCATTGTTCATGGCGGCAGCACCACTCTCGACCGTGCTGGGCTCACCGGTCTCCGGCGCGCTGCTGGAGATGGACGGACTATTCGGCTTCAAGGGCTGGCAGTGGCTGTTCGTGCTGGAGGCGCTGCCGGCCGTGCTGCTCGGCTTCGTCGTGCTTGCGTTCCTCACCGACCGGCCCGAGAAGGCGAAGTGGCTCGCCGACGACGAGCGGCGATGGCTGGTCGAGACCATGAATGAGGAGACCACCAGCAAGGCCGCGACCGCGAGCCATAGCATCTGGCGCGGGCTCGCCGATCCGCGCGTGCTGGCGCTGTCGCTGATCTATTTCGGCACTTCGGCCGGCCTCTACACGCTCGGCGTCTGGGCGCCGCAGATCATCAAGCAGTTCGGCCTGTCCACGCTTCAGGTCGGCTTCCTCAATGCGTTGCCGGCCACGGCTGCCGTCGTCGCAATGGTGCTGTGGGCGCGGCATTCGGATCGCACCGGCGAGCGCACCTGGCACGTCGTGTGGGCCTGCCTGATCGCCGCCGTGGGCCTCGTCTATGCCGGTCTTGCGGCCGGAGTCGTCGCGGTGCTGGTGGC
Source organism: Bradyrhizobium sp. S3.2.6 (assembly GCF_040546885.1). Classification (NCBI taxonomy): domain Bacteria; kingdom Pseudomonadati; phylum Pseudomonadota; class Alphaproteobacteria; order Hyphomicrobiales; family Nitrobacteraceae; genus Bradyrhizobium; species Bradyrhizobium sp. S3.2.6. The sequence goes on from NZ_JBEPOS010000011.1 coordinate 127,172, forward strand.
ACTGGCGCTGGTCAATATCGGTATCTCCTCGGCCAAGCCGCCGCTCTGGAGCATGCCAACGCTGTTCCTGTCCGGTCCCGCGGCTGCGGCCGGCATCGCCACCATCAATTCGATCGGCAATCTCGGCGGTTTCGTCGGTCCTGCCATGATCGGCTGGATCAAGGACCAGACCGGGAGTTTTGTCGGCGGGCTCTATTTCGTCGCCGGCCTGCTCGTTCTCTCGGCGGTGCTGACCCTGCTATTGTCGCGCGCGCAGACCGCGCCCGTCGAACCCGTCCCGCAATCCCACTGATCTCTCCAACGGAGCTTTCTCATGCGCACCCATTCGATCGCAGCCATTCCCGCCGACGGCATCGGTCCCGAGGTCATCTCGGCCGGAATCCGCGTGCTGGAGGCGCTGGCCAAGCGCAGCGGCGACCTCGCCTTTACCATCAAGACCTTCGACTGGGGCTCGGACTATTACAAGAAGCACGGCGTGATGATGCCGGCCGATGGCCTCACAGAACTGAAGAAATTCGACGCCATCTATTTCGGTGCGGTCGGCGCGCCCGACGTGCCTGATCACATCACGCTGTGGGGCCTGCGCTTGCCGATCTGCCAGGGCTTTGACCAATACGCCAATGTGCGGCCGACCAAGATTTTGCCGGGCGTCGCCTCGCCGCTGCGCAATGTCGGCATCGGCGATCTCGACTGGGTGATCGTGCGCGAGAATTCGGAGGGCGAATATGCCGGCATGGGCGGCCGCGCTCACAAGGGCCTGCCGGAAGAGGTCGGCACCGAAGTCGCGGTGTTCACCCGCGTCGGCGTCACCCGCATCATGCGTTACGCATTCCAGCTCGCGCAATCGCGTCCGCGCAAATTCTTGACCGTGGTGACCAAGTCGAACGCGCAGCGCCACGGCATGGTGATGTGGGACGAGATCGCAGCCGAAGTCGCCAATGAATTCCCCGACGTCACCTGGGACAAGATGCTGGTCGACGCCATGACTGTGCGCATGACGCTGCATCCGAAGAGCCTCGACACCATCGTGGCGACCAACCTCCACGCCGACATCCTCTCAGATCTCGCCGGCGCGCTGGCGGGCAGCCTCGGCGTGGCGCCGACCGGCAACATCGATCCGCAGCGCCGCTTTCCCTCGATGTTCGAGCCGATCCACGGCTCGGCCTTCGACATCACCGGTAAAGGCATCGCCAACCCGGTCGCGACGTTCTGGACCGGCGCGCAGATGCTCGAGCATCTCGGCGAGAAGGACGCAGCCGCACGGCTGATGAAGGCCGTCGAGCAGGTCTGCGCCGCTGGCGTGCTGACACCTGATGTCGGCGGCAAGGCGAGCACGAAGGACGTGACGGATGCCGTGATCGACGCGATCCACGGCTCGAACGTGTGATCTTCTCCCTCCCCTCGCAAGCAAGGCGAGGTGATGAGGTGACGAAGCACTACTTCCGCCCAGCCGGCGGAGGCGCCGGCACCGCCATCGCGGCCGCGGCGTCCGGCGGCGTCAAATGGCGCGGGACGATGATCGACTGACCGGGGGTGAGCGTCGCATTCTCCGGCAGCGAGTTGCTCTGCGCGAGCGTCCACAGCGGCACGCGATTGGCGGCAGCGATGCTTGCCATGGTGTCGCCGCGGCGGACCGGCAGCCGCACGCCGCTATCCCACAACTCGACCAGCGTATCCGCGGGCACCAGATAGCGCAGCGGCACGGCATCGACCTGGGTCTGCGGCGGGATACGCGGCAACTGCGTCACCATGTCGACGATCTGGCGGTGAATGTCGTCCGACTTCTCGATGTTGATGTGCGAGACCCGCGAGTTCTCCTTGAGGTCGTAGCTCGCATAATGGCCGCGGAAGCCCGGCACGGCCACCACATTGCCGCCGCCGAGCACGCTGTCGGAGAGGAAGATGTTGATGAAGCGCTCGACATTGAGCGGCACGTCATCGGTTGCATGGGCGGGGTCGATGGTGATGACGAGGCTGATCGGGATGTTCTCCTTGGCCGCCATCTCGGAGATGATCACCGAGCACAGCCCGCCCATGGAATGGCCGATCAGCACGATCGGCGCCGGCGCTTCCTTGTAGCTCGCAATCGCACGATCGCCGATCCATCGGCAGATGGTGAATTCGTAGACGTCGGCCGAGAAGCCGGCCTTGGTCAGCTTCTCGGCAAGCCGGTCCATGCCGGTCGAGAAGATCGGCCCCATCGCGCCGCGAAACAGATAGATCTTCGGCGGTGGCAACGGCTCGGCCGGCGGAAGTGGCGCGACGGCCGGGACCGCAGCCGGCTTCGGCTTGGCGGGCGAGGCCGCGGCCATGCCGGGGTTCAAGGCGAGCAGCGCAACCGCTGCCAGCACCACAAGTCGCCTTGGATCAATCATCAAGTCCCGCAGTCCCACCACAGGAGGCAGAGGCCTCCCCGGGGCTTAGTGACCACCGATTGGGTGGTTTTTGGGGCACGGAACCGAGGCCGCCGTCATCACTGCCTGCTCTTGAGTCGGTTGCGATGCGCGGCCTGCTTGGCGCGGTTGCCGCAGACCGCCATGATGCACCACCGTCGCGCGCGCCTGCGGGTGTGGTCGGCGAACAGCATCGTGCAGTTATGGCCCTCGCACGCCTTCACGCCGGAAAAGTCCTCCTCGCAGACGAACTTCGCCATCGCCTCGCCGACCGGCAGCAACAGAGACTCGGGCGACCGCCAGCGCCGTATCTTTTGCAGCGCGAGGCCGTCACTGCTCTCACCGTGACGTGACACGATCTGCCGGAACGCTTCATCGCGTTCCAAAAGACTATTCAACGGACCAAGCTCTTGCAGCGCCTTCGCCGTGAGCGGCCGGCCTGCATGCTTGCGAACAAAGCCTCTGAACCATTCGCGCAAGGCGCGCGCCTGATCGGCGACCTTGTCCAGCTCGCCCGGCAAGGCGCGCGCTCTCATCGCATCGAGCTCGTCAGATGGAACGAGCTTGGCCTGGCCTAGCCAGTCAATCAGCCCGGCGCCATCGTCGATCCAATCGACGGGCGTATCGACCGGGGTCGCAATCGAATTGAGGAAATCGAGACCGAGCGAGTCGGCAATAAACATGGCAGGCGGTCTGTTTGGCATGTGCGGCTCCCCCAGCCGGACGGAATACATTAAGATAACCTGTAAAATGGTCGTTGACAAGTTACTGTCAAGGAACGTAACCTACAAATAGACTTGAACAGGTTACGACGGAGAGATGAAGATGGCCCGAGGCAATGTCACGGTGGTCCTTGCCCATGGCGCGTGGGCGGACGGATCGAGCTGGGCGCGCGTCATCACCGCGCTCGGGGCCGAGGGGATCAAGGCGCAGGCGGCGCCGCTGCCGCTGACCTCCTTGGCTGACGATATCGCGGCCCTGAACCGCAGCTTGGATCGCACCGAGGGGCCGATCGTGCTAGCCGGCCACGCCTATGCCGGCGCGGTGATCGCACTCGCACGTCCTGCCCGCGTGAAGGCGCTGGTCTATGTCGCGGCCCTTGCCCCCGACGAGAGCGAGAAGGTTGCGGACGTGTTCTATCGCCTTCCGCCGCATCCGCAGGCGCCGAAGCTTGCTCCCGACGACAATGGCCTGATCTGGCTGCCCGAGGACGCCTTCGCAGCGGCGTTCGCGCAGAACGCCCCGGCGGAAGATCGTGCCGTGCTCGCGGCCGTGCAGCGGCCGATCTCTCTGAACTGCATCACGGTCCCGGCCGGCCGCCCGCTCTGGAAGGATATCCCGAGCTGGGTCCTAATCGCCGAGCAGGATCGCATGATCGTGCCAGAGACGCAGCGCTACATGGCGGAGCGTATGAAGGCGAACATCCGCGCCTTCCCCGTCGATCACACGCCGAGCGTCACGGCACCGGCGGCCGTCACCGACATCATTCGCGACGCGGTCCGCACCGTGAGCGGCAACTAAGGCGCCCTGCGCCACCGGCGTCGCGCCGGTGCCGTTCCAACTTTCTTAAGGCAACCCCAATGACGGAGACTGCCATGACCTCCACCAGATATCGCACCGCCGACATCGACGGCTTCAAGGTGTTCTATCGCGAAGCCGGGCCTATCGACGCACCGAAGCTTCTACTGCTGCACGGCTTCCCGAGCGCCGGCCACATGTTCCGTGACCTGATCCCGCTGCTGGCCGACAGGTTTCACCTGGTCGCGCCCGATCTTCCCGGCTTCGGCCAGTCCGACATGCCGTCGCGCGAAGCGTTCAGCTACACCTTCGACAACTTCGCGCGCGTGATCGAGCGCTTCACCGAGGTAATCGGCTTCGACCGCTTTGGAATCTATGTCTTCGACTATGGCGCGCCGACCGGCTTCCGATTGGCACTCAGCCGTCCCGAGCGGATCACGGCCATCATCTCGCAAAACGGCAACGCCTATGAGGATGGGTTGAGCGACGGCTGGACTCCGATCAAGGCCTATTGGCAGGATCCATCGCCCGCCAATCGCGACGCGCTGCGCGCCTTCCTCACACCTGAGACGACGCGCTGGCAGTACACGCATGGCGTACCCGATCCGACCCTGGTGTCACCGGACGGCCAGAACCTCGACAATTTCTATCTGGCGCGGTCGGGCTCCGATGACGTGCAGCTCGACCTGTTCGGCGACTACAAAAGCAATGTCGCGCTCTATCCCGCCTTCCAGGAGTATTTCCGCAAGCACAAGCCGCCCTTCCTCGCGGTCTGGGGCAAGAACGATCCCTTCTTCATTCCGCCCGGCGCCGAAGCGTTCAAGCGCGACAATCCCAACGCGGTCGTCAAATTCCTCGACACCGGTCATTTCGCGCTGGAGACGCATGCAAGCGAGATCGCGGATGCCATTCGCGCCTTCCTGGCGTAGCGAGAGCAGTCCGCTGCGGCGGCGTGCCTTCACCGCATGGACAAGACAATGCCGCCGCCGACATGGGTGTCGACGGCGGCATGATGAGGTCAGCCGCTACAGGCGAAAGGCTTCAGTTCCTGGCCGGCGCCACAGCTGCCGCCGAGTGCGCAGCCCGCGGAGCGCCGGGTTCGGCGACCGGTCCAGCCGGACCGCGCGAGCGGGCGATCGCGGCATCGATCTCGGCGATCACGCGGCGCTGGATTGCCTCGTTCTTGTCGATGGTGATGTGACCGACGCCGCTGCCGCGCACGTCGACATTGTCGAGCTTGCCGCGGAGACCGGACGCGGCCCGCACCGGCTCACCCGGACCGTCGCCTATATAGATGTTGATGTAGCGCTCGGCGCCGGTCGTCAGCTTGGTCTTGAACACGGAGTCGAGCCCGATCGCGAGCTTTACGGGCACGCCGAGCTGGTTAAGCTTGGCGATCATGTCGGGCAGCGCGGTCGCGCCCGATGAATGCCCAACCAGCACGATGGTCTTGAGCCGGCCCGCCTTGTAGTTCGCAGCCGCCTCATCGGCGAGCGAGGACCAGGACACGAAGTTCGCGACGGTCACCGGGATGCCCTGCGCCTGGAGGCGGGCGCCGATCGTGTCGAGCCCGAGCGAGAAGATGTTGAGCACGCCGCGGAGCAAATAGACATGCGTCGTCGCGGCAGCCTGGCTCGGCGCCGCCTTGGCGGTGGTCGGGCTCATGGCAACAGCTGACAGCAGAAGCAGGCAGATCGCCCACATACGGAGGGTGGACAACTGGCTGGCGCCGGCGGTGTGACGGCCGTTCGGTCTCATCGATCTTTTCCCTGGGGACATACGCTTCGCGATTGGCTGGAATCGTAGCCACGGGCCGCTCGCAGACGCAACAAAGAGCCGCGTGAACGGCGATCTTAGCCGCAATCCGTGACCATCGCGCAACACTTGCCTGAAACCTGCCACCGAAGCGCCTGTTTTGAGACCAATTTTCTCCAGCCAATTGCGACGGGGCAACGGCATTCCTATTTCAGGGCTCCGCTGCTCCCCGCCCGACAGGGTGCGGGTTCCAGCGCCTCCCTCCCCACCCCACCGGCCATCATGTCCTCCATCATTTCCGTCGCCAATCTGTCGAAGACCTATGGGTCCGGCTTCAAGGCGCTCAAGAACGTCAATCTCGACATCAAGCGCGGCGAGATTTTTGCGCTGCTCGGCCCCAACGGCGCGGGCAAGACCACGCTGATCTCGATCATCTGCGGCATCGCCAATCCCAGCGAGGGCAAGGTTCTCGTCGGCGGCGAAGACATCCAGACCTCCTATCGCAAGGCACGCTCGCTGATCGGCCTGGTGCCGCAGGAGCTGCACACAGACGCGTTCGAGAGCGTGTGGGCGACCGTGAGCTTCTCCCGCGGCCTGTTCGGCAAGCCGAAGAATCCTGCGCACATCGAGAAGATCCTCAAGGACCTGTCGCTCTGGGACAAGAAGGACAACAAGATCATCACGCTGTCCGGCGGCATGAAGCGCCGCGTCATGATCGCGAAAGCGCTGTCGCACGAGCCGCAGATCCTGTTCCTGGACGAGCCGACCGCCGGCGTCGACGTCGAGCTACGCAAGGGCATGTGGGAGGTGGTCCGCACGCTTCAGCAGTCCGGTGTCACCATCATCCTCACCACGCATTACATCGAGGAAGCCGAGGAGATGGCCGACCGCATCGGCGTCATCAACAAGGGCGAGATCGTGCTGGTCGAGGACAAGGCCACCTTGATGCAGAAGCTCGGCAAGAAGCGGCTGACGCTGCATCTGCAGCCCACGCTCGCCGCGCTGCCGGAGAGCCTCGCTCATTACGAGCTCGACCTTTGCGACAGCGGTGCGACGCTGGTCTACGATTACGACACCAAGGGCGAGCGCACCGGCATCACCAGCCTGCTCAGCGACCTCCGCACCGCCGGCATCCGTTTCAACGATCTCGACACGACCCAATCGTCGCTCGAGGACATCTTCGTCGACCTCGTGAGGGCGTCATGAATTACCGCGCCGTCCGCGCCATCTATCTGTTCGAAATGGCGCGCACCTGGCGCACGCTGCTGCAGAGCATCGTTTCGCCCGTGGTTTCGACCTCGCTCTATTTCGTGGTGTTTGGTGCTGCGATCGGCTCGCGCATCAGCCAGGTCGAGGGCGTGAGCTACGGCACCTTCATCGTACCGGGCCTCATCATGCTCTCGGTGCTGACGCAGAGCATCGCCAACGCCTCGTTCGGCATCTACTTCCCGAAATTCACCGGCACGATCTACGAGATCCTGTCGGCGCCGATTTCTTACTTCGAGATCGTGCTTGGTTATGTCGGTGCGGCTGCGACCAAGTCGATCATCCTCGGCCTGATCATTCTCGCCACCGCCGGGCTGTTCGTGCCGCTGCACATCCATCATCCGGTCTGGATGCTGACCTTCCTGGTGCTGACGGCGGTGACGTTCAGCCTGTTCGGTTTCGTCATCGGCATCTGGGCCGACGGGTTCGAAAAGCTCCAGATGATCCCGATGCTAGTGGTGACGCCGCTGACCTTCCTCGGCGGCAGCTTCTATTCCATCGACATGCTGCCGCCCACCTGGCGCACCGTCGCGCTGCTCAACCCGGTCGTCTATCTGATCTCGGGCTTCCGCTGGAGCTTCTACGAGATCGCCGATGTCAGCGTCGCCGTCAGCATCGGCATGACGACGGCGTTCCTGGTGATTTGCCTCGCCGTGATCTGGTGGATTTTCCGGACCGGCTATCGGCTAAAGAACTGACCGTCATTCCGGGCGCGCTCCGCGCACCCGGCGTGTTACCTGTAGCAGCGGAAATGGTGGTACCCATCATAATAGCCGCGACAGTGGCGGTGGCCGTGATAGGGGATACCCAAAATACCATCGACAGCACCAACAGCACCACCGACACCGGCGCCAACGACACCGCCGACAGCGCCGCCTACGGGACCAGCGATGCGGTTACCCTCGTAAGAACCTTCCTGAGCGCCACGCACGATGCCCTGGGCGTGGCTGGCTTGCGGCACGCAAGCCAGGGCAAGAAGGACGGCGGCGGCCGCGAAGAGCAGGCGGACGGGCAGACCCGCCGGCAACTGCGCAGCGGCAATACGAGCTTTGTTCATCTTGAATCCCCAAGGGTAAGTGGCGGCGACAGCCGCCAATTGGCAGGCCGTGTTCAACGCCCGAAGCGGCCAAATGGTTGCGCCTTTGTGACGAATTGTCGGCGTTGTGAAAGCAGCTTCCGCTCGCGAAAATGTCAGCATCGCCAGAGCCGGCGCGGCACAAAGCGGCCTTGCTTACGCCCGGCATCACGTTAACGATGGGTGCGGCAGGCCGCTGGAACGAAAGCCGGATTGCAGCCATAGTGCACGCCGGGGGACGGAGAGCCGCGGCGTTATTGTTTGAGCATGATCTTTTCGGAAAACCGCTACACACTTTTCCGGATCATGCTCTAGCGCGAACAGGCCGGAGGCCAGAATTCAAATGCGTTCCTTTTTCATTGCGTTCACGTCCCTGATGCTTTTGAGCGCGGGCACCGCGCAGGCCAAGGTCGACATTACGATCGACAAGGACAATCAGCAGATGACCGTCGTGGTCGACGGCGTCACGCGCTACCACTGGCCGGTGTCGACCGGCATCCCCTCGCGCGAGACGCCGGGCGGCGCCTTCCGCGCCTTCCGCATGGAAGAGGATCACTACTCGAAGGAATTCGACGACGCGCCGATGCCGCACTCGATCTTCTTCACCAAGATCGGGCACGCCATCCACGGCACCGACTCGGTCGGACGATTGGGCACGCCCGCCTCACATGGCTGCGTGCGGCTGTCACGCCAGAACGCTTCGACGCTCTACGCGCTGGTGCAGGAGCAGGGCGTGCTCAACACCACGGTGACGCTGACCGGGTCGGCGCAGGTGGCGCTGGCCCGCAACCCACGCGGTCGCGCCAACAATGCGGTGGCCCGCGCCCAGCAGCCAGCTGAGGAGCAATATGCGACCTCGGGCGATCCCGTGAATTTGACGCCGCCGATGCAGCCGGCCCGCCGCTACATGCCGCAGGACGACAACTACATCTATCCCGCCGACGGCAGCGACACCGGCGCGCGCTATCCGGCGCCGCGCCCGGTCACCCGCCCCTATGGCACGCAGGTCTACCAGCAGCTGCCGCAACCGCAGCCGACGTACGACCAGGGCTATGGCCAGCAGGGCTACTACTATCAGCAGCAGCAACAGCCCCGGCAGTATTATCAGCCGCGCGGCTATTACCAGCAGAACTGAATCTATCGTTTGAGATCGGCCCCGGGGTGGCGAGCGCGGCTTTGAGCTTGTCGACGGGCTCGCCGCTTCTGAGCAGCCGCCAGCCCCTCGGTCCAGCGCCCTCCTTGCGTCGCTGCGTTCATCTGCGCAAGTAGCGAATCAAAATCGTCGCCGCGCTGGGCGACGGCTGGCTTGGATATGGCCAGAGCGGCGAACAAGCGGGGGCGGCTCAATCGCGTCGCAGGCGTCAAACTGCAACTTTCGGAGCATACGGCGGCCGTTGCCCCTGTTGACCGCAGGAAATCGCGCCAACCTGGGCACGAAATGAGCAGCCGTGCGGCGCAGGAAAGCAACAGTCCCCAACCTTCAACGCCGCGGCGTTTGGGCCAAATTGACAACCTTGAGGTCGCCCGTATTGTCGTTCCGACTGTTTCTGGGAAATGACATGACACGCGAGCAGATTTCGGATTTCTGCGTTACGGCGCTAGCCAATATCCTGCGAATTTCGAAGGACCGCGTCGACACCGGCACGAAATTCAGCCGCCTCGGCCTCGATTCGGCGATGCTCGTCTATCTCATGATGGAGCTCGAGGAGAAGCTCGACCTCGAACTGTCGACGGATGACTTCTACGACCACCCTACAGTTGAGGCGCTGTCGCGATTTCTCGCCGACAAGCGCGCGCTCCGCTCCGCCGCCTGAGGGCGGCTGAAGCCGGCGCAATCCAGATGGACAATCTCCGCTCACTCGTCGCGCTGCTGGCGCGGCGCGCGGTGGAGCAGGCTGACGATCGCGCCTATGTCTTCGTCTCCGATCGCGCGACGGAGGAAGCAGTCCTCACCTTCCGTCAACTCCATGAGACCGCAACCGCCCTCGCCGCGTGCCTGAGCGCGTCCGCACGGCCCGGCGACCGCGCGATCCTGGTGTTTCCGCCAGGCATCGAATTCATGGTGGCGTTCTTCGGCTGCCTGATGGCGGGGATCATCGCCGTGCCGATGATGATGCCGCGGCGAAACAGCGCCCGCGATTCCAGCGCAGCGATTCTCGCCAATTGCACTCCGGCGCTCGCGCTGACGACCACCGCATTCGCAATGCGCGGTGACCTGCAGGCGCGCTTTGCGCAGGAGAATATCCGGTGGATCGAAGTCGACCTCACTGAAGCGGCCGGTGCGACGATCGATCTGCCGGAGCCAGCGCCCGACGACATCGCGTTCCTGCAATACACCTCCGGTTCGACCTCCGAGCCGAAGGGCGTCATGGTGAGCCACGCCAATCTGCTCGCCAATCTCGAGATGATCCGGATCGCGCTCGGCAACACCGGGCAATCGACCTATGTCAACTGGGTGCCGCTCTATCACGACATGGGGCTGATCCTGAATGCGCTGCAGGCCCTCTATGTCGGATCGACCTGCGTATTTATGGCGCCGAACGCGTTCATGCAGCGGCCGCTCGGCTGGCTGCGCGCGATCTCGCATTATCGTGCGGAGGTCGCCTGCGGGCCCAATTTCGGCTTTGACCTCTGCGTCAGCCGCTATCGCGCCGATCAGATGGAGGGCGTGGACCTGTCCTCGCTCCGGATCGCGCTCAATGGCGCCGAGCCGGTGCGCGCCGATACCATCGCGGGCTTCATCGAAACGTTTGCGCCGCACGGATTCGATCCCCGCGTGATGTATCCCGCCTATGGCATGGCAGAAGCGACGCTCCTGATCTCCGGCGGGACGCGCGGTGGCGGCCACGTCACACGCAGCGTCAGCCGCGCCGCGCTTCAGGCCCATGCGGCCGAGGCGCCGGCGGATCCCGGCGACGCGCAGCTCGTCGTCGGTTGCGGCCGCGCGCTTGTCGGCGAGCGGATCGCCATTGTCGACCCCGAGCAGCGCCGACGGCTTCCGGCCGACCGCGTCGGCGAAATCTGGGTCAGCGGCGCCAACGTCGCACGCGTCTACTGGTGCAACGATGCGGCGACGCGCGAAGAGCTCAATGCGGAGATCGCGGATGAGGATGGCCGGTGGCTGCGCACCGGCGACCTCGGCTTCCTCGATCATACCGGCGAATTGTTCGTCACCGGCCGGATCAAGGATCTCATCATCATCCGTGGCATCAACCATTATCCGCAGGACATCGAGCGCACCGTGCAGTCGCTGGACAACGCATTGCGTGAGAACTGCGGCGCCGCCTTTTCCGTGCCGGATGAACATGGCGAGGAAAGTCTCGTCATCGTCCAGGAGGTCGAACGCACTGCGCGCCATACGATCGACACGGCCGAGATCAAGGGCCAGATCCGCGAGGCCATCGCCGACAGCCACGAGCTCTCCGCCCGACATGTCGCGCTGATCCGTCCCGGCGCGCTGCCAAAAACCACCAGCGGCAAGATCCAGCGCAAGCTTGCGCGCAGGCTCTGGCTCGACGGTGGATTCGAGGAGATCGGCTGAGCCGGCTCAGAAATCGATCGTCGCGCTCTCGCCATCGCGCAGGCTGGCGATAATGCCTCGCTCGATCCGGCGCGCGAGTTTCGGGCGGTAGTGGATGAAGTCGGCAAAGTTGTCGCGATCGCGGGTCAGCGCGTTGTCGACGCGATAGCTGATGAAATTGCTGTGCGGGCGCCCCGCGATGACGGCTTTCAGCGCGGCATCACAGGCGACGCGCTCCAGCGCCACATCCGTGCCGGGCTTCGGCACGGTAGCCGCGAAAGTCGGCGGCACGATGATGACGATCGGCACGTCGGCCGGCAGCTTCCTGACGATCTCTACCAGAGCAGCGATCTCCGGGAATGTCGCCCGCGTCCCGGCGGATGTAGCCGGCGCCGGATCCCTGGGCCAGCCGACCTCCTTGAATTGGCCAGGCGGCCAGATGTCCTCATAGCTGACAAAGCCGTCCGGATTCATCCGCTGCCGCCAGCCGAGCCCGATGCTGAGCCGCTGAAAGGCCTGCTCGATCGCCTGCCAGGAGATCAGCCGCACCGCGTAGGTGACGACACTTCTGTCGTAGAGCCAATAGGGAAACGGAGCGCCCTCCTCCTTCGGCCGCGCATGGACGCACCAGCCGGGATCGGCCGCGAGCACCAGCGCGCCGACCTGCTTGTGATTGCGCAGGAAGAAATCGAGCACCGCGAGCTGCTCGCGCGGAGCCGAGCCGGTGGTGTAGAGCTGCACGAAGCGCAGGCCCGTCGCGCCGGACAATTCCGCCGGCGCGATCAGCTGCGCCGTCGAGTTGCCGAGGATGGCCGCGTTGAAATTCGGGTCTCTGGCGCGGCTCGCAGCCGTGATCTGCGTGAGACGATTGTCGACGCCATTGATGCCGAGCAGGCCGAGCTTGCCGCTGTCATAGGGATCGACGACCACCATCAGCGCCAGCACCAGCACGGCCGCGCCGATCAGCGTACCCATGCAGGCTATGATGCCCCTCCCCCAGCCGGGATCGGTCTCAGAACTTGAAGTAGACGAATTCATGGAGATCCCGACCACCCATATGGAGCAGCAAAGCGAAAAGGCAGATCCCGAGCACGCCCGCAAGCCAGGGACTCGGGCGGCGCGTGAAGAATGCGACGATGTCCTGACTCGCCGGCAACAGGAAGGCGAACAACGGCGCCACGATCAGCGGCCAAAGGTGCCGCCCGCGCGCGAGCGGCAGCGGCTGGGCGAGCCCCGCGAAAACATGCCAGGCGGCCTCGACCGAGCCGGCGCGAAAGATCACGCCGGTTGCCAGCACGAACAGCACGGTGAGAGCCCAGCCGAGCCATGACGGGAAGTGCGGGCCATAGCGCCGCCACAGAGAACAAACGACCTGCGCAAGACCGTGCAGCACGCCCCAAAGGACAAAAGCCCAGCTCGCGCCATGCCACAAGCCGCACAGCGCCATGGTGATCAGCATTGCGCCGAAGAACTGCACCGGCAGAAAGCGCCGCGGCAGGATACGTAGATTGACCAGCGGATAGAACACGTAGTCGCGCAGGAACAGCATCAGCGTGATATGCCAGCGCTGCCAGAAATCCTGGATGTTGGTCGAGCGCAGCGGCGCATTGAAATTGTAGGGCAGCTGCACCCCGAACAGCAGCCCAAGGCCGATCGCGATGTCGGAATAGCCGGAGAAGTCGAACAGGATCTGGAACGAGAAGCAGAAGGCGAGCCAGCCGTCGCCGCTCGCAAGCGGCCCAGCCGTCGCCTGCATGTAGATGGGATCAAGCAGGTGCGCGATGCTGTCGGCGATCACGATCTTCTGGAACAGGCCGAGCGCGATGAAGCAGATCGCGATGCAGAATTGACGCTGCCAGCCCGGCACATAGACCTGCCTGCCGAACTGATGCATCACCTCCGACCAGCGCGCCAGCGGCCCCGCGATCGCCTGCGGGAAGAAGGCGATGTAGAGCGCATAGCGATCGATCGCGTAGAGCGGCGCCTTGCCGCGCCGGAGATCGACCAGATACATGATGTGATGGAAGGTGAAGAAGGAGATGCCGAGCGGCAACCCGATGTCGAGCGTCGGCAACGTGGCACCCAGCACATGCCCGAGATTGGCGAGGATGAAGTTGGCGTATTTGAACAGCGCGAGCACGCCGATATCAAGCAAGATGACGAGCGTCAGTAACGCCTTCCACTTCACCCGCGCATAGGCGACCGAGGCGAACCAGTTGATGAGGATCGACGCAATCAAGAGCGCGATGAAGGACGGACTGCCCCAGGCGTAGAAGGCCAGCGACAGCGCCACCTGCACGACGATGCGCAAGCGCGGATAGGGATCGAACAGGCGGTAGATCAGCAGTGCCGCCGGCAGGAACACCAGGAGGAAGGGATAGTCGTTGAACAGCATCGGTTCAGCGCTGCGCCGTCATCGCCGGATGCCGATCCTCAGCCCGTTTCCAGATCGGGCGCGGCATCGCCCGGCTGCTGCAGCATGCGCCGGGCGATCTTCTCCTCGCTCGGCACCTTGACGTCCCAGGCGAGTCCGAGCGCCTCCAGCGCGCGGATGAAGATGAAGCCGGGATCGAACTCGAACCAGCGCAGGCCGAAGGCCGCCGAATACGGGAACGCGTGGTGGTTGTTGTGCCAGCCCTCGCCCCAGGCGAGCCAGGCCATCACGCCGAGATTGCGGCTGTTATCGTCACGGGTGACGAAGGGCTGCGCGCCAAACGTGTGCATGATGGAGTTGATGGCGGACATGGTCTGCTCGACCACGAACATGCGCACCACGCCGCCCCAGAGCAGGCCCGTCAGCGCGCCCCACAGGCTCACGGTGGCGAGGCCGCCGATCGCCGCCGGCAGCACCAGGCCGAGCGCGACCCAGCTGTAATAGTAGCTGTTGACCGCAACCAGGGTGCGGTTGGCCATCAGATCCGGCACGTAATGGGCGACGTTGGGATAGTCGTGCGCGATCATCCAAGTCAAATGCGCGTGCAGGAAGCCGCGCAGGCGGCCCAGCACGCCGCCGCCATGCAGACGCGGCGAATGCAGATCGCCGTCATGGTCAGACAATTCGTGGTGCCGCCGGTGCATCGCCGCCCAGGACAGCATCGGGCCGCGCCCGGCCATCGATCCCATCACGATCAAGATCGCGCTCATCCCGGTCGAGGTGGCAAAGGCGCGATGGGTGAACAGGCGGTGATAGCCGACGGTCAGCCCAAGCCCGGTGATCAGCCAGAAGCCGAACAACAGGCTGAGCTCAACGATGCCGATCGGACGATAGAAGAGGAGGCCCAGCGCAATCAGCGTACCGACAAAGGGCAAAACGTCGAAAATGATGAAATGCCGCCGCTGCATCTTGTGAAAATGCCGACTGCGAATGATGCGGTGATCGCGTTTCTGATGCACGGTCGGGATTCCAAGGCGAGGTCTATGAGTACATACCGGCAGAGCGGACGCAACCGCAAGCTGCGGCCCCAGGTTTCAACAGGCGCAAAAGGCTGTAAAACAGGCTGGACGCGCTCGGCCGCGTTCAAGCATTGTTGTTTCACTTGCCACCGGAACTGTGATGACGTCACGTACTACGACAATATTGACTTTGCTGTCACTTCTCATTTCGGGAAAGGCCATGGCTTTCGATCTCGAGGCGCATCGCGGCGGGCGGGCGCTGCTGCCGGAGAACACCCTGCCGGCCTTTGCCAATGCCCTCGCGATGGGCGTGGACACGCTGGAACTGGACGTCGGCGTCACCGCCGACGGCGAGGTCGTCGTGTCGCATGAGCGCGGGCTCAATCCCGATCTCGCGCGGGATGCGAATGGCGCCTATGTCACGGCGCCCGGCACGCCTTTCGTGAAACTGCGGTTCGCCGATGCCAGGGCCTACGACGTCGGCCAAATCCGGCCGGACAGCGCCTATGCGAAGCAATTTCCCGACCAGCGCGCCGTGCCGGGGACCCGCATTCCCACGCTGAAGGAGCTGTTCGCGCTGGTGCGCAAATCCGGCAACGAACGCGTGCGCTTCAATATCGAGACCAAGATCGATCCGGATCATCCGGATGAATCGCTTGGCCCACAGGCCTTCGTCGCAAAGCTGCTCGGGGTGATCGCAGACGAGAAATTTTCCGACCGCGTCATGATCCAGTCATTCGACTGGCGGACCCTGCTGCTGGTCCAGCAGCAGGCCCCGACAATTCCGACCGTGTACCTGACGCTCCAGCGCGGCTCGGCACCGACCGTCGTCCTCGACAAGGCTACCAGCTGGACGGCGGGTTACAGCCCGGCCGATCACGGCGGCTCGCTGCCGCGCACGATCAAGGCCGCGGGCGGCGCGGTGTGGTCGCCCTATTTCGGCGACGTGACCGCGGCGCTTGTCACTGAAGCCCAGACTCAGGGATTGCGCGTGGTGGTCTGGACCGTCAACAAGCCCGACGACATGGCGCGTATGATGGAGATCGGCGTCGACGGCATCATCTCCGACCGGCCCGACCTGTTGCGGCAGGTCGCCGGCGAGAAGGGAATTGCGCTGCCTGCGGGAACGCCGGTCGAGCCGTAAGTCCGAGCGTTACTGCTCGCCGAAGCGCAAGCGTCGATACAGCGCGCCCAGGATGTTGGAATAGTCGTCGGTCCAGACCCGCACCTTCTCGTCCGCGTCGGTCTCCTCCCATTGCTTGGAGGACGCCAGCTTGCCGACGTCATCAGCTTCGCGCGCGGAGATGACGACGTCGGTGGAGAAGATGTAGTCGGCGTCGCGGCCCGAATCCTCGTCGTAGACCCAGCTCTTCAGATCGTTGGCATCGGCGATCCCGACCACGACGGGCTCGAGATCGAGGTGCCGGTTGGAGACGTGCATCACCACGGCGCCGTGCGGGGCGAGCTTGTCCTTGTAGATCTTCATCGCCTCCTCGGTCGCGAGATGGATCGGGATCGCATCCGACGAATAGGCATCGACGATGATGAGGTCGTAGACGCCGTCGGGCTCCCTGGCGAAGGTGAGACGCGCATCCCCAATCACCGGCTTCAGGTCCGGCAGGCAGCTCGAGATGTAGCGGAAATTCTTGGGGTCACGCGCGGCATCGACCATGGACTGGTCGATCTCGAAAAATTTCCAGTCCTCGCCGGGCTCCGCGGCGCAGGCGAGCGTGCCCGATCCGACACCGATCGCCGCGACCTTCAACGGCGCGCCCTTGCGCTCGCGCATCGCGGTGACGGCCTGACCGATGCCGCCATCCTTATGATAATAGGTGATCGGCTCGGGCCGGCCGGTGACGGGCGTGCCGTCATTGTTGCGGAAGCGCTCGGCGCCGTGAATCGTGGTGCCGTGCATCAGCACGTGGAAATAGCCGCCCGGCGTCACCACGATCTTGTGCACGCCGAAGAAGCTGCGCACCGTGGTGACGCGGCCCTCGTCGGCCGGATAGATCCGCATCAGGGCCAGCGCCAGCGCGACTGTTGCAAAGATCTTCCAGCGATCCGCATTGAGCGCCAGCGCCAGAAGCGCTGCGAGCACGCCGACGGCGCCGGCGACCCAGACGCGGTGATCCTCGAACCAGGTCGAAAGATCCCCTGTCATGTACGTCGGTGCAACCAGCGCCGCCGCGAGAACGGCAAGCGCCAGCCAGTACCATCTCACGACGCCCGCAAGACGCTCGCTCGCCGACGGCCGGCAGAGCGCGGCGAGCGCGACCAGGATCGGATACTCGGCGATCCATGAGAAGGTGAATGGCGCAACGAGGCCTGCAAAGAGACCGCCGACCATGCCGCCGAACGACAGAGCGACATAGAATCCGGTGAGATATTTGGCTGCGGGCCGGGTCCGCGCCAGTTCGCCGTGGCAGGCCATGGCGATGACGAAGAAGCACAATTGATGGCCGCCGAGCGTGAGCAGCAAATTCTGCTCGCCGCCGAAGGCGAGCAAAAAGATGACGCCCGCGATCGCGACCGGCTGGAGCATCAGCATCCATTTGTGCGGCAACAGCGGCCGCGACTGGAACACTAGCACCCAGGTCAGCAGATATAGCGACAGTGGCAGCACCCACAGCAGCGGCGCCGCCGCGACGTCGGTCGAGATATGCGCGGTGACTGCGATGAGCAGCCCTGACGGCACCGCGGCGAGGAAGATCCAGCGCAGCCGCGTCGCCAGCGTCGGCGCCGGCGCGTTTGCGTCCTCGGTGCGCGCGTCGGCCACCGTGAGCTTCGGCGAGCGCAGCAACAGCACGCCACAGGCCGCAATCAGAAGAATCAAGACGCCATAGCCGCCGGTCCAGAGCCCGTTCTGCGTGTGGAGCGTGTACATCGGCTCCAGCAGGAACGGATAGGACAACAGCGCGAGGAAGCTGCCGATGTTGGAGGAGGCATAGAGGAAATAGGGATCGCGGCCATCAGGATGGCCGGTGCGGACGAACCAGGCCTGCAGCAGCGGGTTGTTGGCGGCAAGCGCGAAGAACGGCAGGCCGATCGACATCACGAACAGTCCGAGCAGCCAGAATGCGTAACCGGACGCTGGTGGCTCGCCATAAGCAGTGGCAATCCCGAGCGGCAGCGTGACGAAGGCCGCGATCAGCAGCACGAGATGCACAACCACCGGAACCACGCGATTCCTGATCTGCATGAGGAGATGCGCATAGGCGTAGCCCGCCAGCAGCAGCGACTGGAAGAACACCATCGCCACCGACCACACCGCCGGCGAGCCGCCGAGCCGCGGCAGCACCATTTTCGTGAACAGCGGCTGCACCGAGAACAGCAGCAGCGCGCTGACGAAGATCGCGGCGGTATAGACCGTCAGCAGCAGCCGGTTGCGCGACGTGGACGGCTGCTCCGTGGCGGCGGGTTGCACGATCGAATCCATGGAAGCTCCGGCTTACCCCCGGCGGCCGCCGGGCGCGCGCAATGGAGCACACCGCGCCTGAACGGGCAATAAATGGTCTCGTGATGTTGCATCAGGAAATGCCTGATATACAGCTGTTATTCCGGGCGCGGTCCTCTGGACCATCTGGAATGACCGTGGAACATTCTGAAATCAATCATGAGCGAAACCGACGTCGTCATCATCGGCGCTGGCCATAACGGCCTCACCTGCGCAGCCTATCTCGCGATGGCGGGCTTGCGCGTGCATGTGGTCGAACGCCGCAAGGTGGTCGGCGGGGCGGCGGTCACGGAGGAGTTTCATCCGGGCTTCCGCAATTCGGTCGCGGCCTACACCGTGAGCCTGCTCAACCCGAAGGTCGTCCGCGATCTGGGCCTTACCGAGCAGGGCCTGCGCGTCGTCGAACGGCGCGCCCAGAATTTTCTGCCCGCACCCGACGGCAACTATCTCCTCACCGGCGAGGGGCGGACGAAGGCCTCCGTCGCGCGGCTCAGTACGCGCGATGCCGATGCGCTCGACGGGTTTTCGCGCGAGCTCGAGGACATCGCCGACGTGCTACGGCAGTTCGTGCTGCGGGCGCCACCGAACCTGCTCGGCAGCTTTGGCATTGGCGCGATCCGCGAGGCCGCGAACGCGTTGAGTACGGCCAACATCCTGCGCGGCCTGACGCTGGAGCAAAGCCGCAGCCTGCTCGATCTCTTCACCCGCTCCGCCGGCGAGATGCTGGACGAGCGGTTCGAGCACGATCTGGTCAAGGCGCTGTTCGGCTTCGACGCCATCGTCGGCAATTATGCGAGCCCCTACGCCGCCGGCTCGGCCTATGTGATGCTGCATCATGCCTTCGGCGAGGTGAACGGCAAGAAGGGCGTCTGGGGCCACGCCATCGGCGGCATGGGCGCGATCACGCAGGCGATGGCGCGCGCTGCGCGCGGGCGCGGCGTCACGATCGACACCGATGCCGGCGTGCGCGAGGTGATCGTCGAGCGCGACCGCGCCGTCGGCGTGGTGCTGGAGAATGGAACGACGATCCGCGCCAGATATGTCGCGGCCAACGTCAATCCAAAGCTGCTCTATACGCGGCTGGTCGCGGCCGATGCCCTTCCGTCCGATTTCCTCGCCCGCATCCGTCACTGGAAGAACGGCTCCGGCACCTTCCGCATGAACGTGGCGCTGGATCGCCTGCCCTCTTTCACCGCGTTGCCTGGCGATGGCGATCATCTCACCTCCGGCATCATCCTGGCGCCTGATCTCGGCTATATGGACCGCGCGTATCTCGATGCACGGGCGCAGGGCTGGAGCCGGCAGCCGATCGTCGAGATGCTGATCCCCTCGACGCTCGACGACACGCTCGCGCCCGCGGGACAACACGTCGCGAGCTTGTTCTGCCAGCACGTCGCGCCGGAGCTGCCGGACGGCAAGTCCTGGGACGACCACCGCGAGGAGGTCGCCGATCTCATGATCGCGACGGTGGACAGCTACGCGCCGGGCTTTGGAACAAGCGTGCTCGGGCGCCAGATCCTCTCCCCGCTCGATCTCGAACGGCAGTTCGGGCTCCTCGGCGGCGACATCTTCCACGGAGCACTGACCTTGAACCAGCTGTTCTCGGCGCGGCCGATGCTGGGCCATGCCGATTATCGCGGACCCCTGAAGGGCCTCTATCACTGCGGCTCCGGCGCCCATCCCGGCGGCGGCGTCACCGGCGCGCCCGGCCACAACGCGGCGCAGGCGATCTTGCGGGATCACCGCGGCCTGTTCGCAAACCGTGGATAAGTCTGTGGACGGGCTGTGGACAGGCCTGTTGGCAGAGCTGTGGTGAAGCCGTGGAAACCTGGCCGGGCGGCCTGGTACGGGCCGGGATCAAGCTGTGGAGAAGGGGTTGATAAGCCGCGTGTAAGCCGGCGGGTCGCGACCTGATCCATGAGCGGACAACCTGTGAAGCTCCTACCGAAACGAGCTCAAAAACGACTTCACCCGCCAGGAGCAATTCCTCCCAGCGGGCGGTCGTCGAAAAAGCCATCTATGAAGAAAGCGGCCCCGCTGGGAAATCGGAGGCAGAAATTACTTCAAGGAGCTGCTAATCGAACCGAACTTGTCGTTCATGGTGGTGCCCAGGCTGTTAACCACGGTGATGATCGCCAGTGCGATACCGGCTGCGATCAGGCCGTATTCGATCGCAGTCGCACCGGATTCATCGGACCAGAACTTCGAAACCATGCGCTTCAAGATTCGCCTCCATTTCCATCTCAAGGTGTGTTGGTTGGGTCTAACATCCGGGAAAGTACGGTCCACAACCTACGGCGGGGTTAATCTGGGAACTGCAAGTTACGCGGAAAATTGTGACTAAAAGTTCCAAAAATTGAAGCGGACGGACCCCTAGAATGCAGCCTTCCCCTACCCATCGCGCCAATTTTTCGCTTCCCAACGAGGCTGCCGCCAGGCGTGTCGTCGACGTGCTCACGGAGGTCTTTTTCGAGGGCGATGCGGCGGTCGCCGCCTTCGAGCGGCCCGACGGACAATGGGACGTCACGCTGCATTTTGCCGAGGCGCCGGATCAGGAATTGCTCCGCGAACTCGTTGCAACTTCAGCAGGAAATGACATCGCCGCCACGCTTGTCTTCGACACGATCGAGGCCAAGGACTGGGTCAAGGCGAGCCTGGAGGATCTCGTCCCGGTGCCGGCCGGACGATTCGTCGTCCATGGCAGCCACGACCGCGACCGCGTGGCGCAAAACAAGCTCGCCATCGAGATCGAGGCGGCGCTCGCGTTCGGAACCGGCCACCACGGCACCACGCGTGGCTGTTTACTTCTGCTTGACCATGTCCTGAAACACGCACGGCCGAAGCGCGTACTCGACCTCGGCACCGGCACCGGCGTGTTGGGGATCGCGGCAGCCAAAGCGCTGCATCGCGCGGTGCTGGCCTCCGACATCGACCCGCCTTCCGTGCGGGTCGCGGCCGAGAACGCGGCCCTGAACGAAGCTGGTCAATACGTGCGGGTGATCCGGGCCACCGGCTTCGCTGCGCCGGACTTTGCCAAAAGCGGCCCGTTCGACCTGGTGCTGGCCAACATCCTTGCCAATCCGTTACGCCAACTGGCAGGTCCGATGGTCCAACATCTTGCGCCCCGCGCCCGTGTCATTCTCTCCGGCCTGTTGACCCACCAGGCCCCCGCCGTGAACGCCGCCTATCGCGCGCGCGGCCTCGTGCCGTTGCGGCATCTGCGGATCGAGGGGTGGAGCAGCTTGTTGCTGCGGAAGATGGGGTAAGCTGCGTCCGCGGAAGGAAGGCCGCTTTACTCCGCCGGCTTGTCGTCCCGGCGCATCGCGCGCTCATCCCGCAACGCCCGCTTGGCGCGCCGCTCGGCGACGCGATCGATCATCTGGCTGATGAGGCCGCGCGGCTTCTTCGGTGTCGTTGCTGCGGGTGCGCGGCGCACCGGCGGCGAAATCTTCTCAAACGTGAACGCTGGCATCGTGTGTCCCCTCGCCGTTGAGATGAACCACTTGCTCGAATTTCCCTGTTATTCGGACGAAGCGCAACTGCTGCATCCTTTACTCCACTCAATTCGAATGGAACTATTTCAAGCACGGTCCATGCCAGATGCGACCTCAAATGCGTCTACATTGCGGACTGATCCTCATGATCCTAAACTGAGCCATGTTCGAAGCACACTTTCAGACGTTCGAGGAGCCCGAAGCCGGCGTCGCACTGGCGGCGCGGCTCGCCGCACTCCGTGAAGAGCTCGTCCGCCGCAAGCTGACCGGCTTCGTCATTCCGCGCGCCGATCAGCAGCAGAATGAGTATGTGGCCCCCTCCGAAGAGCGACTCGCCTGGGTAACCGGCTTTACCGGCTCGGCCGGGCTCGCCGTGGTGCTGAGCCAGGAAGCTGCATTGTTCGTCGATGGCCGTTACACGATCCAGGCGGCCAAGCAGATCGACGCCAAGGCGTGGGCGGTGGAGTCGCTGATCGATCCGCCGCCGGAGAGCTGGGTCTTGGCGCATCTCAAATCCGGCGATCGCCTGGGATTTGATCCGTGGCTGCACACTTTTGCGGCAACCGAGCGTCTCTCGGCCGCCTGTGCGAAGGCCGGTGCCGAACTGGTGGCGGTCGACAGCAATCCGGTCGACGCGGTCTGGCAGGATCGGCCGCAGCCGCCCGTCGCGCCGGTCGCGATCCACGGCCTGCAATATGCCGGTGTCGCCGAGGCCGAGAAGCTGGCCCAGATCAAGAGCGAGATCGAGAAATTGGGGGCCGACGCGCTGGTGCTGTCGGATAGCCACGCGGTCGCCTGGACCTTCAACATCCGCGGCGCCGACGTCGCGCATACGCCGCTGCCGCTGTCCTACGCGCTGGTGCCCAAGGTCGGCCGGCCAACCGTCTTCATCGACCACCGCAAGCTCTCCAACCTCTCGCGCGACCATCTCGAGCAGTCGGCCGATGTGCGCGAGCCCGATGCGCTGACGCCGACGCTGATGGCGCTCGCCAAGAGCGGCGCTGCGATTGCGCTCGACAACGCCACCGCGGCCGACGCGCTGAGTCGGTTGATCTCGGGCGGCGGCGGCAAGCCGGTGCGCGGCAGCGATCCGATTGCGCTGCTGAAGGCCGTGAAGAACGCGACCGAGATCAAGGGGACGCAGACGGCGCACCGGCGCGACGCAATTGCACTGGCGCGTTTCCTCGCCTTCATCGATCGCGAGGCAGGAAGCGGCAAGCTCACCGAGATCGATGCGGTCGAGGCGCTGGAGACGTTCCGCCGCGACACCGGTGCGCTGAAGGACGTATCGTTCCCGACCATATCCGGCACCGGTCCGAACGGCGCCATCGTGCACTACCGCGTCACCCGCAAGAGCAACCGGCGGATCGTCCGCGGCGACCTGCTGCTGATCGATTCCGGCGCGCAGTATGAAGACGGCACCACCGACGTCACCCGCACCATGGCGGTGGGGGAGCCCACCGAGGAGATGCGCGACCGCTTTACCCGCGTGCTCCGCGGCCATATCGCGATCGCGCGTGCGGTGTTTCCCGACGGCACCACCGGCGCACAGCTCGACACGCTGGCGCGGCAATATCTCTGGGCCGCCGGCGTCGATTTCGAGCACGGCACCGGCCACGGCGTCGGCAGCTATCTCAGTGTGCACGAAGGCCCGGCGCGGATCTCGAAGCTCGGCACCACGCCGCTGAAACGCGGCATGATCCTCTCCAACGAGCCCGGCTATTACAAGACCGACGGTTTTGGCATCCGCATCGAGAACCTTGAGCTGGTGGTCGCCGCCAACATCGAGGGTGCCGAGAAATCGATGAACGCGTTCGAGACGCTGACGCTGGCGCCGATCGACCGCCGGCTCATCGACGCGGCGATGCTGAGCAAGGAAGAGCTCGCCTGGCTCAATGCCTACCACGCGCGCGTCCGCGCCGAGGTGGGGCCGGCGCTGGACGAGGTGACGAAGGCGTGGCTCGATCAGGCCACGGTCGAGCTGACGTAGCGCCGCGCATAGCGCTACGCGATTTGCGCAACTCTCATCCTACGAGAAGTGTCATGCCCCGCGCAGGCGGGGCATCCAGTATTCCAGAGGCAGTAAACGCCTGCGGAAAAGCCGCGGGGTACTGGATTCCCCGCCTTCGCGGGGAATGACAGCGGAGGCCGGGGCGGTCATTCGCACCGTCGGCATAACCGTCCCGGAATCCGTATAGCGGCATTCCGAAACGCCGATATCCGTCTTGTGCAAGCACGCTACAGTCCGATTCGAAATTCGAAAGACGGACGCACATGCACGGCATGATCAGCAGACCGCCGGAGGCGGCGCCGAAGAACATCGCGACGTCGCGCGTGGTGTTGCTGCTGCTGGTCGTCATGACCGGGATCGCGCCGATCTCGCTCTACATCCTGGTGCCGGCGCTGCCCGTGCTGGCGACGAATTTCGGCCGGGACATCTCGATCGCGCAGATGACGGTGTCGCTCTATATGGTCGGCATCGCGCTGTCGCAGCTGATCATGGGGCCGCTGTCGGACAGGTTCGGCCGCCGTCCGGTACTGCTTGGCGGCCTCGCGTTGATGGTCGCGGCCAGCGTCGCCTGCATCTTTGCCGAAACCCTGCCGCAGCTGATCGCAGCACGCTTCTTCCAGGCGCTCGGCGGCGCCTCGGGCATGGTGGTCAGCCGGGCCATCATCCGCGACATCTACGAGCGCGACCGTGTCGCCTCCATGATCAGCCTCGTGATCGCCGCCCTGATGATCGGCCAGATGGTCTCACCGCTCACCGGCGGCCTGATCGAGACCGCGTTTGGCTGGCGGGCGATCTTCTACGCCGTCACGATCGGCGCGCTTGCAGTCGCCGTCGGCATCGCCATCGCGTTGCCTGAGACGCGCCGCGACCGCGCGATCGGCAGTGGCGGCTTTCGCAGCGACGTCGGCACCCTGATCAAGAGCCGGGCCTTCATCGGCTATGTGATGTGCCAGGTGCTGGCGTCGCAGATCATCTTCACCTTCGCCGGCGGGGGCCCCTACATCGTCGTGACGCAGATGGGCCGGACAAGTGCCGAATACGGCGCGTGGTTCGCCACAACGGGATTTGCGTATCTGGTCGGCAACCTGCTTTGCGTGCGCTTTGCGCCGCGGCACTCGCTGGAGAAGCTGATCTGGTTCGGGCTCGGCCTGCAACTCTGCGGCAGCCTGTTGAACCTGCTCTGGAGCTTTACCGGCTGGAACGAGGCGCCGGCCTGGCTGTTCGGCACGCAGATGATCGTGATGGTCGGCAACGCCTTCGTGATGGCGAACTCCGCCGCCGGTGCGATCAGCATCCGTCCCGAAGCCGCCGGTACCGCGTCAGGCGCGATGGGCTTTCTCCAGCAAGGGATCGGCGCGCTGATGTCGCAATTCGGCGCCTATCTCGGCGGCCACTCCGCAACGACGCTGCCGCTGACCTCGGCCGTGCTCGCCGTCTCGCTGCTCTGCGCCTGCATGATGATCTTCGTCGTCCCCCGCCGCGAACTGATGGTGAGCGAGGAATTGATCGAACAGACGGAGGGGGAAGAGAGCGTGATGATGTGAGGCGCGGTACGCCCTCTCCTCGTCATTGCGAGCGAAGCGAAGCAATCCAGACTGTCACAGCAGATGCAGTCTGGATTGCTTCGTCGCAAGGGCTCCTCGCAATGACGAGGAGAGACCTCACTCTCCGATCAGCTTGAGCCACTCGTCCTCGGTCAGTACCTTGACGCCGTGCTTGTTAGCCTCTGCGAGCTTCGAGCCCGCGCCGGGGCCGGCAACGACGAGATCGGTCTTCTTCGACACCGAGCCCGAGACCTTGGCGCCCAATCGCTCCGCGGTCGCCTTGGCTTCGTCGCGCGTCATCTTCTCCAGGGAGCCGGTGAACACCACGGTCTTGCTGGCGACCGCGGAGTTGCCCTTCGGCCTCTCCGCGTCGACGATCTCGACCTCTTTGGTCAGCCGCTCGACAATGCCGCGATTGTGACTCTCGCCGAAATAATCGGCGATGCTCTTGATCACGGTGTGGCCGATCTGGTCGAGCGCATCCATCTCCGCCTTCGCCTCCTCGTCGCCCTTGGCGACCTTGAGGCAGGCATCGTGAAAGGCCTCCCAGGAGCCGTAGCCGCGCGCGAGCGCCAAGGCGGTTGTCTCACCGACATGGCGCATGCCGAGCGCATAGACGAAGCGCTCCAGCGCGATCTTGCGCCGGCTCTCGATGGCACCGAACAGATTGCGGACCGAGGTCGCGCCGTAGCCCTCGATCTCCTCGAGCTTGAGCTTCGCGTTGCGCTTCTCCAGTGTGAAGATGTCGGAGGGCTCCTTCACCCATCCTTCATCGAAGAAATGCTGCAGCTGCTTCTCGCCGAGACCGTCGATGTCGAAGGCGCGCCGCGACACGAACAGCTTGAGATGCTCGATCTTCTGATAGGGGCAGGCAAACTCGCCAGTGCAGCGGGCGCGGGATTCCTCTTCGCCGGCGGCCGTCTCCCCGCGCACGACGTCGGTATGCAGCGGACACGGGCACTTCTTCGGGAAGTGGTATTCCCTGGCGCTCTTCGGGCGCTTGTCGAGGACGACGTCGACGATCTGCGGGATCACGTCGCCGGCGCGCTGGACTACGACGGTATCACCGATCCGGATGTCGCGCCCCTCGCGCAGCACCTCGCCCTTGTTGCCGATGCCCCTGATGTAGTCCTCGTTGTGCAGCGTGACGTTCTGCACGATCACGCCGCCGACGCCGACCGGCTCGAGCTTGCCGACCGGCGTGAACGAGCCGGTACGGCCGACCTGGATCTCGATGTCGCGCAGCACCGTCACGGCCCGTTCGGCCGGGAATTTGTGCGCGATGCCCCAACGCGGCGTGCGCGAGACGAAACCGAGCCGCTCCTGCCAGTCGATGCGGTCGACCTTGTAGACGACGCCGTCGATATCGTAGTCGAGCTCGGCGCGCTCTTCCTCGATGCTCTGATGGAACGCGATCAGCTCCTCGACCGAGTGACAGAGTTTTGTCAGCGGATTGGTCTTGAAGCCGCAGCGCTCGAACCAGTGGATCATGCCGCTCTGCGTATCCTCGGGCATCGCGCTCATCTCGCCCCAGGCATAGGCGAAGAAGCCGAGCGGGCGCGATGCTGTGATGGTCGGATCCTTCTGCCGCAGGGAGCCCGCGGCCGAATTACGCGGGTTGGCGAAGATGGTATCGCCAGCCGCCTTCTGCCGCTCGTTGAGCGCGAGAAAGGCCTTCTTGGTCATGTAGACCTCGCCGCGGACCTCGCAGATATCGGGAATGTTGCGGCCCTTCAGCTTCTGCGGCACGTCTTCGAGCGTGCGGATGTTGGCCGTGACATCCTCGCCGATTGCGCCGTCGCCGCGCGTCGCCGCGGTGACGAGCTCGCCGCCCTCGTAGCGCAGCGACATCGACAGGCCGTCGATCTTCGGCTCGGCCGAGAAATTGACCTTGTCGTCGTCGAGCTTGAGGAAGCGCACGATGCGGCCGACGAAGTCGCGGACGTCCTCCTCGGCAAAGGCGTTGTCGAGCGAAAGCATGGGAACGGAATGCCGGACTTTCCTGAAGCGCCCGGATGGCGCCGCGCCGACCTTCTGTGAGGGCGAATCGCCACTGACGAATTCCGGAAAGCGTTTTTCGATCGCATCGAGGCGCTGGCGCAGGGCGTCATACTCTGCGTCGGTCACGGTCGGCGCGTCGTCCTGGTAGTAGCGCTCGTTGTGTCCCTCGATCTCGAGCGACAGCCGCATGTGCTCGACCTTGGCCTGCGCCTTGGTGAGGTCGGCGACGTCACGAAGCGTCTTGGATTTTGCTGCTCTTGCCATGGTGCTTGGATACGACGGAGCGGGCGGGAGGGTAAAGGTGGGCGGAGGTCTTGTTCCCCGGACGCAATGCAGCGCTTCTTCAGCGGTGCGTTGCAGAGCCGGGGCCCACGGGGGCGGCATTCTGGGTCCCGGCTCGCGCTTCGCGCGTCCGGGACAAAAAAATCAGGCCGTCGCTGCCTTGAGCAGCCGGTCCGCGGCCGCCCTCGCCTCGGCCGTGATTTCGGCGCCGGCGAGCATGCGGGCGATTTCCTCGCGGCGGTGGTCGGCGGCGAGTGCGTTGACGCGGGTGGCGACGCGCTTGCCCTTGTCCAACGCATCCTTGGAAATCAGCAGATGCTGGTCGGCGCGCGCCGCAACCTGCGGGGCATGGGTCACGGCCATCACCTGAACCTTGCCGGCAAGCCGCGCCAGCCGTCCGCCGATGGCATCCGCGACCGCGCCGCCAACGCCGGTGTCGATCTCGTCGAACACGAGGGTCGGCGCCGAGCCGCGATCGGACAGCACGACCTTGAGCGCCAAGAGGAAGCGCGAGAGCTCGCCGCCGGAGGCGACCTTCATCATCGGCCCCGGCCTGGTGCCCGGATTGGTCTGCACCCAGAACTCGACCCGATCGAAGCCTTGCGGACCCGGCGCGGTCTCGTCGGTGGCGACTTGCGTCATGAATTTCGCGCGCTCGAGCTTGAGCGGGGCGAGCTCGGCATTGACGGCCTTGTTGAGCTTCTCGGCCGATTTCTGCCGCGCTGCCGAGAGCTTTTTCGCAGCCGCCGCATAGCGTGCATCGGCTTCGATCGCGGCCTGCTCCAGCTTCTTCAGGCGCGAGGCGCCGGCATCGATCAGCACGACGTCGGCGGCGTATTTGGCGGCAAGTGCCGCCAGGCCATCGACCGGCGTCGAATATTTGCGCGAGGCGGCGCGCAGAGCGAACAACCGCTCCTCGATGCGTTCGAGCTCGGCCGGATCGAAGTCGGTCGCGGCAAGTGCGGCCTGGAGATGCTGGTCGGCCTCCTCCAGCGCGTTGATCGCGATGTCGATTGCCTTCACCGCGGGCTCGACCAGAGCCGGCGAATTGACACCGCGGCGTTCCAGCCGGCGCACGGCGGTCGAAAGGGCGGCAACCGGCGAATGATGGCCGCCGACGACCTCCTGCGCCTCGCGCAAATCGGAGGCGATTTTCTCGCCCTGCATCATGGTGGTGCGGCGCGAGGCGAGCGAGGTCTCCTCGCCGTCCTTCGGCGCGAGCCGCTTCAGCTCGTCGGAGGCGTGGCGCAGATAGTCGGCCTCGCGCGCGGCGCGCTCCATGCCGGCGCGGTGCTCTTCCAGCTCGGTGTTGGCGGTGCGGCGCGCGTCCCAGAGGGCTTCGACGGCCGCGACATCCTTTTCGAGGCCGGCAAAGGCATCAAGCAGGCGGCGATGGGTGGCGGCATCGACCAGCGCGCGCTCGTCATGCTGGCCGTGGATCTCGACCAGCGCGGCGCCAACCGCCTTCAGGGTCTGCACGCTGATCGCCTGATCGTTGATGAAAGCGCGGGTGCGGCCGTCGGCGAGCTGCACGCGGCGGAGAATCATCTCGCCGGTATCGTCGAGCCCGTTCTCGGCGAGGATTTTCGTCGAGGGATGATTCTTCGGGATATCGAAGACGGCCGTAACCTGCCCCTGCTCCGCGCCATGGCGCACGAGGCCGGCGTCGCCGCGGCCGCCGAGCGCCAGCGCAAAGGCATCGAGCAGGATGGATTTGCCCGCACCGGTCTCGCCGGTCAAAACCGCAAGTCCGGTGGCGAATTCGATATCGAGCCGTTCGATCAGGACGATGTCACGGATCGACAGACGCGCCAGCATGGAACCAGATTTCCTAGCCGAGACCTAGAGGCCTATCCCCTTGAAGGTCCGGCTGATCCAGGACCCCTGATTCTCGCTCGGCTCGAGACCGCCGGATTTTACAAGATTATAGGCGTCCTTGTACCATCGGCTGTCGGGAAAATTATGCCCGAGCACGGCGGCGGCGGTCTGGGCCTCGCCGACGATGCCGATCGACATGTAGGCCTCGGTGAGGCGGTAGAGTGCCTCCTCGACGTGGCGCGTGGTCTGGTACTGCGTCACCACGGCCTTGTAGCGGTTGATCGCCGCCGTGTAGTCGCGCTTCTGCATGTAGTAGCGGCCGACATTCATTTCCTTGCCGGCGAGCTGATCGCGCGCGCCCTCGATCTTGGCCTTGGCGGAGGTCGCATATTCCGACGTCGGATATTTGCGCACCACCTCTTCCAGCGAGGCGATCGCCTTCTCGGTGCGGGCCTGGTCGCGGCTGATATCCGGGATCTGGTCGTAGTGCGAGGCGGCGATCAGATACTGCGCGTAAGCGGCGTCCGGGCTGCCGGGATGCAGGGTGACGTAGCGGGTGGCAGCGCCGATGCAGCTGTCATAGTCGCCGCCCTGGTAGGACGCGTAAGCCGACATCAGCAGCGATTTGCGCGCCCAGTCGGAATAGGGATGCTGGCGGTCGACCTCTTCGAACTTCTTGTTCGCCGCCTTCATGTCCTTCTTTTCGTTCATGAGGTACAAGCCCTCATTGTAGATCTTGTCGGCAGGCTCCTCGACGAAGGTATCGTCCTTGGCGATGAACTTGTCCCAGAGCGAGCCGGTGCCGCAGCCGGCCAGCGGCAAGGCGAGCAGAAAGAGGGTCGCGGCCTGAAGCAGCCGACGAATCCCGGTCGGAGCTTTTGGAGAGGCCAAGAGATATCCGCGCGTCATACGCTGTGCCGACATGAATTTAAGACCTGACGCCCTGTGATGCGGTGCCCGCCAGCCCATGATCCCCGTCACGGGCGCGAAATGTGACCGTGGTGCCTGCCATGCGACCACGTCGGTGTAACCGAAAAACGATTGTTAACCTATCGGATAGGCAGGCATTCCGCCCGGATTAAGGCGAAAACGCCGCAATGCTAGCCGATCATGGTTACCAGGAGTTTCCCGGACAAAACGCCAGCCGCAGCAGGCTTCAGGACACGTCCGGCCCATAGGCCGCAGCGATCCGGCCGCCAACAATACCGCTGCCGACTTCGGCCACAGGACGCGTGGTGCGGCGGGCCGCTTCGCCCTCGACCACCCGCCAGGCGGTACGGTCGGCGAGCAATGCGGTCAGGACGGCGTGGTTGAGCTTGTGACCGCCACGCACCGAGCGATAGGCGCCAAGCAGCGGCAGGCCGGCCAGCGCGAGATCGCCGATCACGTCCAGCACCTTGTGGCGGGCGCATTCGTCGGCGTAGCGCAGGCCCTCGGTGTTGAGCAGCCGCTCGTCGTCGAACACGACGGTATTTTCAAAGGATGCGCCGAGCGCATAGCCCGCGCTCCAGAGCCGGGCAACATCACCCATCAGACCGAAGGTCCGGGCACGGCCGACTTCGCGGCGGAAGCGCTCGGGGCTCACGTCGAAGCCACAGCTCTGCCGGCCGATGACGGGATTGGTGAAGTCGATCTCCACCTCGGCGCGGAAGCCGTTGGCGTAGGGCCGGATCTCGCCGAAGGCGTCGCCGATCTTGACCGAGACCGGCTTCAAAACCTGGATGAACCGGCGCTGCGCCGGCTGGTTGACGATACCGGCCTGATCGATCGCCGCGATGAACGCAGCGGCGCTGCCGTCCATGATCGGTACTTCGGGACCGTCGACCTCGATGGTGGCGTTGTCGACACCCATGCCCCGCAGCGCAGCCAGCACGTGCTCCGCGGTAGAAACCAGCGGACCGCTGCGATCACCGAGGACGGTCGCGAAGTCGGTCGCGATCACCTGCTCGGCGGTCGCCTGGATCTCGCGGTCACGTCCTTCGAGTCCGGTGCGGACAAAAATAAAGCCTGCATCGACAGGTGCAGGTCCAAGCGTAAGGGTGACTGGAAGACCGGAATGAACGCCGACGC
Source organism: Bradyrhizobium sp. S3.2.6 (assembly GCF_040546885.1). Classification (NCBI taxonomy): domain Bacteria; kingdom Pseudomonadati; phylum Pseudomonadota; class Alphaproteobacteria; order Hyphomicrobiales; family Nitrobacteraceae; genus Bradyrhizobium; species Bradyrhizobium sp. S3.2.6. The sequence continues at coordinate 158,766 of NZ_JBEPOS010000011.1, forward strand.
CGGCCACACTGGCTTGCGCGCGAAGCGTTGTTTGCCGGCTAAATTTCATCAGGAACCGCCCCACTACGACCCATTGCGACTTATACTAAACCCGACTGATCGATCGAGATCGACCGTCCGAATCTCCGTATCCCCAAGTCACGCCGAACCATAGTCACTGCCTTAAACAGCGCCAACTCACGCTTTTTTACCGATTGTTACCCCAAACCAGCCGTATTCGCGCCAAGGCTTAACCAAATTGCGCCGGGGTTTAGGGCCGTTATCGGCAGCTTTACTGAAGCACCGAACCTGTAATTAATGATTTAAAATCAGTTGCTTGAACGCTCAATCCGGATATGCACGGCACCAAAGGAAAGGCCCCGGCAAGCTTCCCGCCGGGGCCTTTCTGCGTCTGCCTTATTGTAACAATCCTCAGGTCGCCTGCCGCCGCAGGAAGGCCGGGATATCAAGATGGTCGTCTCCCTGTGGCGCCGGCGCAACAGGCGCGGGGCGACCATGGGCGTCGAGACCCTGCGGCGCGGGCCGGCGGGCATATTCCGACACCGGTTCGCTGGCGGCGATCTGCTGCTGCACCGTTCGCTGCGCCTTGCGCTCGGGCAGCGCCGGCATGGCGGGACCGGCGGTGCGGGCGGCGATCGGGGCCTCGGTCTCCTCGTCGCGACGGCCGAGGCCGACATTGGCAAGGCGCTGGAGCAGCGACAGGCGGGTCTTTTGCGGCGTCTCTTCCTCAACCTCGCCACGGGCCTGACGCAGCTCGGCCTGGGCCGGCATCGGCAGCTCGTCGAGGCGCGGCATCCGCGGCGCGCGCGCCGGGGCACGCTCGGCCTGCGGTGGGATGAAGGTTTCCGGCGTCATTGGCTCATGCATGGCCATCGGCGCCTGCTCGGGCTCCGGAAACAGCGTGGGCTTCTGCGCGATCGGGCGCACGGTGACGTCGCCATAGGTCTGCATCGGCGCGGGCGCCTGCGGGACTTCGGAAACGGCAGCCGCGATGGCCGCAAGCGCCGCACGTTCGACATTGGAACGCGGCGCGATCGGAGCAGCAGCGACCGGCGCGGTACCCGGGATCTGCGATTCCAGCTTCTGAGCGCGCTCGGCCATGCGCTGGTTGTCGGCGCGGAGACGCGCGGTCAGGTCGGCGAGACGGCTCTCGGCAGCGGCGGCCGGAGCCGCGGGAGCCTGCTGGACCTGAGGTGCCGCGTTCGCAACCGGAGCGCTGGTGCCCTGGGTATTGCGGGCGATCGCAGCCTGCTCGATCCCGGTGGCGACGACCGAGACGCGGATCAGGCCGTCGAGCGCTTCGTCGAAGGTCGCGCCGACGATGATGTTGGCGTCCTGGTCGACTTCCTCGCGGATGCGGGTCGCGGCTTCGTCGACCTCGAACAGGGTGAGGTCCTTGCCGCCGGTGATGGAGATGAGGAGGCCCTTGGCACCCTTCATCGAGCTGTCGTCGATCAGCGGGTTGGCGATCGCGGCCTCGGCGGCGGTCAGCGCGCGCTTGTCGCCGGAGGCTTCGCCGGTGCCCATCATCGCCTTGCCCATTTCCCTCATCACCGCTCTCACGTCGGCGAAGTCGAGGTTGATCAGGCCTTCCTTGACCATCAAATCTGTGATGCAGGCCACGCCCGAGTAGAGCACCTGGTCGGCCATCGCGAAGGCGTCGGCAAACGTGGTCTTCTCGTTGGCAACCCGGAACAGGTTCTGGTTCGGAATAATCAGGAGCGTGTCGACAACCTTGTGAAGCTCGTTGATGCCGGCTTCAGCGGTGCGCATGCGGCGGCCGCCTTCGAAGTGGAATGGCTTGGTCACGACGCCGACCGTGAGGATGCCCATGTCGCGGGCGGTCTTGGCGATGACGGGAGCTGCGCCGGTGCCGGTGCCGCCGCCCATACCGGCGGTGACGAACACCATGTTGGCGCCCGAGAGATGGTCGCGCAGCTCGTCGATGACTTCTTCCGCGGCAGCAGCGCCGACGTTCGGCTGCGAGCCGGCGCCGAGGCCCTGCGTCACCGCGGTGCCCATCTGCACGATGCGCTGCGCCTTCGACATCGTCAGCGCCTGCGCGTCGGTATTGGCGACCACGAAGTCGACGCCCTGGAGGCCGGCCGTGATCATGTTGTTGACGGCGTTGCCACCGGCGCCGCCGACGCCGAACACGGTGATGCGGGGCTTCAGTTCGTGAATATCAGGAGCATTGATGCTGATGGTCATGTTTGCCTCTCGATCACGCGCGCGTGGGTTCGCCCCGGCCTGCGGCCGCGGGAGTTGGTGAAAATCGACAATTGCGGAAAGCGGTCATCAGAAGCCCTCGCGTAGCCATCGTCCGACCTTTCCGAAATAACCGCCTGTTCCTGTCCTGACCTGCTGCCGCGTTTGCCGCGGTTCGACATGTTCGTGGTGAACATATTGCGGGTAGACGAGAAGTCCGGCCGGCACCGCGAACGCGGCGTTCTTCGCCTCGTTGGGCAGCCGGCCAAAACCGAGCGGACGTCCGACCCGCACGGGCCGGCCGAGAATCTGGGTTCCGAGCTCGACGAGGCCGGTGAGCTGCGAGGCTCCGCCGGAGAGCACGACACGGCCCTTGGGCTCTGCCGCGAAGGGCGAATCCTTCAGCTTGTCCCGAACCATTTCGAAGACTTCCTCGGCACGATGCTTGACGATGGTGGCGATGGTGGCGCGCGAAACGATCTGCGGCAGATCCTGGTCGTCACCGGCTGTCGGTACAGACATCAGCTCACGCGAGTCCGATCCGCCGGTGATGACGGTGCCGTATAACGTCTTGATTCGCTCGGCATCGGCAATGGTCGCCGAGAGTCCGCGCGCGAGATCCATCGTGATGTGTTGCCCGCCGACCGCAAATCCGGCCGCGTGCACGAAACGTCCGCCGGAATAGACCGCGATGGTGGTGGTGCCCGCACCCATCTCGACCACGGCAGCGCCGAGATCGGCCTCGTCGTCGGTTAGCACCGACAGGCCGGCCACATAGGGGCTCGCCGCCATGGCTTCGACGTTGAGATGGCAGCGTTCCACCGCCAGCATCAGGTTCCTCGCCACGGTGGCGTCGCAAGTGACGACATTCATGTCGACGCCGAATTGATGCGCAACCATGCCGCGGGGATCGCGGATGCCTTTGACGCCATCGAGCGTGTAGCCGACCGGCAGCGCATGCAGCACGGTACGGCCCTCGCCGGTGGCGTGGCGCATGCCGGTGGAGGTGACGCGGCTGACATCGGCCGGCGTCACTGCGCCGCCGCGGATATCGGCTGCCGCCTCGACCAGCTGGCCCGCGAGACGACCGCCGGAGACTGACAGCAAAACGGACTCGACCCGGACCTTGGCCATTTTCTCCGCAAGCCCGACGGCCTGGCGCACCGCCTGCTCGCATTCGGCGAGATCGACCACCGCGCCGGCCTTCATGCCGCGCGACTGGATCTGGCTGTAACCGATCAGTTCGACCGCGTGGGTCCGGCCGCCCAAGGCCTCGCTCGGCGCCGACGGCTTCAGCCGCGCGATCATGCAGGCGATCTTGCTGGTGCCGATGTCGAGGCAGGCGACGAGACCGCCGCGCTTGTGCGGCATCGGGCGCGTCTTCGGCGTCTGGGTGCGATCAAGACCGGTCATGCGGCGTCCCCGGCCTTCTTTTTCTTCTTGTCCTTGAACAGATCCTCGCGCGCCTTTGCGGCGTCATCGGACAGCTGCACCACCAGACGGTCGGGCAGGCGCATGTCGATCGCGACGATATCCTTCGAGAACAGCCTGTCGTCCTTATCGAGCTTGGAGAGCGCAGCCAGTGCGTTGCCGACATCCTGCTCCGGAAGGCGAATGTCGAGGCCGTCCTTCAGCCTCAGGTTCCAGCGCCGCTCACCGACATAGATCGCGGCTTTCGTCACCGAGTTCACCTGCGGATAGCGGGCGAGCAGCGCGAGGAAGTCGCGGGCCTGCGTGTCGGCGCCCTTGCCGACCACGAGCGGCAGCGACAGGAACCGGCGCGAGACATAGGGTTCGAGTAGCGCGCCGTCGTCGGCGATGACGGAAAGCCGGCCGGCATCCTGCCACAGCGCGAACGCCTTGCGCTCGGTGATCTCGATCATGAGTCGGCCCGGATAGAGCTTCAGCACGGTCGCGTCCGCAATCCAGGGATTGGCCTTGAGCTTATCGCGGACGTCATCGGCAGCGAGGAACAGCAGCGAAGAGCGGCCGCTGACGCCGCCGATCGCAAGGATCTCGTCCTGGCTGAGCTGCTTGCGGCCGTTGATCACGACCGAGGTGATGCGGAAGCCGGCCGAATTGGCCATGGCGTTGCGCGCGTCGCTGACCGCCGTGATGAAATCCTGGAGATGGCCGCCCTTGACGGTGCCGAGGCCGCAGCTGCCGATCAGCAGCAGCACGGTCAAGCTGATCCCGACCCGGCGCGGCAGATAGCGCTCGACCAGCGCGACCAGGCGCGGTGGCGGCTCGCGCTCGACGACAGCCTTGGCCTTGATCCGTTGCTTGGCAGCAGCGCGCGTCTGTTCAAGTCTTTCCTGGCGCCTGTCCTGGACCCACTCGCGCAGAAGCACGACCGCTCCGATAGCGGCCGCCTTCAGGTCAGCTTGGGGCCTCAGCGATCTCAAAAACGACCGGGTGAGGCTTCCTGCACCATCCATTGCACGAGCTCGTCAACAGTTTGCCCACGACACCGCGCGGGTCCTGGCGAATGTGACATCTCGGTCTGCCGGGCCGGGTGAGGGTCTTCGGCAGAAGAAACCGCTCCCCTTCAAAGCGTTCGCCGGTCGGGGACAATCCGAAACAGCTCACGCACCGGCAGCCAAAACGCCATATGCGCCGCCAGCGTTAACCTTCGGACTTCCTGGTAAACAAAAGGTAAAGTTCGTTAACGGAGAATGCTTTTTGCCCAGCTCTGTGAGGCAGTTATGCCACGATATCCGGCATTTTACCGGTTTTGGGCACCAAACCGGCCGTTTTCGCCTGTCAGCCGTTAACCAATCCTAACTATTTCCGCACCCGCCGCACCGCCAGCTCGATCAGGTCGCGGAGGAAGTCGACAAACGCGATGCCCTCGGCTTTCAGCGCCTTGGGGTAGAGCGAGGACTTGGTCAGCCCGGGCAGCGTGTTGGTTTCGAGATAGACCAGCTCCTTCTCCGAGACGATGAAGTCCGAGCGGGAATAGCCGGCGCAGGACATCGCACGATGCGCCAGCATCGCCTGGGTCTTGAGCGCGGCGGTGACCTCGGGGGTGAAGCGGCCCGGGCAGATTTCCTGGGTCGACTTCAAAAGATATTTTGCGGCGTAGTCGAAACTGCCCTCGCCCGGAATGATCTCGATCGGCGGCAGCGAGATGATCGAGCCATCGGTGCGCTCCAGCACGCCGCAGGTCGCCTCGACGCCGGCGATGTACGGCTCGATCACATATTCCTCGTGTTTCGCGGCATTGCGGACGGCGACGAGATCCTGCTTGGCGTTGACGAAGATGAGGCCATAGCTGGAGCCATCGCGCGCCGGCTTTGCAATCAGCCTTCCGTACTCGGCGAAGGCATCATCGATATTCTCGAGTGCGATATTCTCGGGCGGCGTCACGCCACCGAGCGCGGCAAAGCGCTTGGCCGCGATCTTGTCGAAGGCGAGATGCGAGGAGGCCGAGCCGGAGCCTGTGAACGGCACGCCACGCGCCTCGCACATCACCTGCAATTCGCCGTTCTCGGCGCTGCCGCCATGGAGGCTGAGCACGAGGACGCGGTCTTCAGTCCTGGCCCTGTCGAGCGCCTGCGCCAGCGGAATGCCGCGCGTGCCAGGCTTGAACTCGTCCTCGAAGGGCCGGGAATGTTCGAGCAGCTGCTTGGTCTGCACGACGTGCACCTTGTCCTCGACGTCCCACCACCAAAGATCGGCCTCGGGCAGCGCCTGATGCAGCGCCTGGGCTGAAGCGACGGAAACCAGACGCTCTCGATTGGAGCCGCCAAAGAGGATCGTGGTGCGCATGTTCTCTCGTCGCCTGTTTGCCTCGTCGTTCAAGCGGAAACCCCGATCCGCTTGATTTCCCAGTGCAGCTCAATTCCGGAATTCGTCTTCACGCGTTCGCGCACCGTCTCGCCCAGCGTCTCGATGTCGTGCGCGGTGGCATCGCCCGTGTTGATCAGGAAATTGCAGTGCATCTCGGAGACCTGCGCGCCGCCGACGCGCAGGCCGCGGCAGCCTGCGGCATCGACCAGCTTCCAGGCGGAATGGCCGGGCGGATTCTTGAAGGTCGACCCGCCGGTCTTTTCGCGGATCGGCTGCGCGGTCTCGCGGTGGTTCTGCACCTCCGCCATGCGCGCGCGGATCGCATCGGTGTCCCTGATCTCGCCGCGAAAGCGTGCGGAGGTGAAGATGATGGAGGGGTCGAGGCCGCTATTGCGGTAGACGAATTTCATGTCGGCGTTGGAGAATACTTGCTTCGTGCCGTCGCGCCCGACGCCGCGCGCCTCGATCAGCACGTCCTTGGTCTCGCCGCCATTGGCGCCCGCGTTCATGCGCAACGCGCCGCCGATCGTGCCGGGAATGCCGGAATAGAATTCGAGCCCGCCGATATTGGCAGAAGCCGCGACCTCCGCGACGCGCTTGTCGAGCGCAGCCGCACCTGCGGTGACGACGTCACCGTTCGCAGCGGCCTCACCAAAAGTGCGCGGCGCCAGCCGGATCACCACGCCGGCAATGCCGCCATCGCGCACGATGAGGTTGGAGCCGACACCGACGACATAGACCGGCATATCCTTGGCGAGATGCGCGAGGAAATAAGCGAGATCATCCTCGTCCGCCGGCGTGAACAGCACCTGCGCCGGTCCGCCGACGCGAAACCAGGTCAGCTCGGCCAGCGACTGGTTGGCCAGCAACCGCCCGCGAAGATCCGGCACCGCGGCTTTGAGATCGGGCGTGATGTCGGGGAATGCCACCACCCTACCCCAGCGCCTTCAATTCGCCGGGCAGTGCGTACGCCCATTGCGTGATGTTGCCGGCACCGAGACAGACGACGAGATCACCCGACTTCGCCACGCCTTTGACGATGTCCGCAAGCTCGGAGGCTGCCGGCAGCGGGATCACCTCGCGGTGGCCATGCGCACGCAGGCTAGCTACGAAATGATCGCGGTCGATGCCGTCGATCGGCGTCTCGCCCGCGGCGTAGACGTCGGCGACGACAACAGCATCGGCATCGTTGAAGCAGGTGCAGAATTCCTCGAACAGCGATTGCAGGCGGGTGTAGCGATGCGGCTGCACCACGGCGATGATCTTGCCGTTGGTGGATTCCCGCGCCGCCTTCAGCACCGCCGCGATCTCGACCGGGTGATGCCCATAATCGTCGATCACGGTGATGCCGCTCCACTCGCCGGTCTTGGTGAAGCGGCGCTTGACGCCGCCGAATCCGGCAATCGCCTTGCGGATCGCGTCATCTGAAACGCCGAGCTCGCGCGCGACCGCGATCGCGGCCGTCGCGTTGGAGGCATTGTGACGGCCCGGCATCGGCAGCATGAGATCGGCGATCTCGTGCACAGCCCCAGTTTTGCGATCGCGGAACGCGACCTTGAACTTCGATCCGCCCCCCATCGGCGTGAGATCGACAAACTGCACATCGGCCTGCGGATTCGCGCCGTAAGTGATGATGCGTCGGTCCTCGATCTTGCCGACGAGGGTCTGCACGACGGGATGATCGATGCACATCACGGCAAAGCCGTAGAACGGCAGGTTCTCGACGAAATGCCGGAAGGCATCCTGCACGGCCTCGAAGGTCTTGAAGTGATCGAGATGCTCAGGATCGACATTGGTGACAATGGCAACATCGGTCGGCAGCTTCAGGAACGTGCCGTCGCTCTCGTCGGCCTCTACCACCATCCAGTCGCCGGCGCCGAGACGCGCGTTGGAGCCATAGGCGTTGATGATGCCGCCGTTGATCACGGTCGGATCGAGCCCGCCGGCATCGAGCAGCGTTGCGACCATCGTGGTCGTGGTGGTCTTGCCGTGCGTGCCGGCAATCGCGACGCAGCTCTTCAGCCGCATCAGCTCGGCCAGCATCTCGGCGCGGCGCACCACGGGAATGCGCCGCTCACGCGCCGCCATCAGTTCCGGATTGTCGCGCTTGATCGCGGTGGAGACCACGACGACCTCGGCCCCGTCGACATTCTCGGCCTTATGGCCGACCGAAACTTTCGCGCCCTTCTTGCGCAAACGGTCGAGATTGTAATTGTCGGAGGCGTCCGAGCCCTGCACGGAATAGCCGAGATTGACCAGCACCTCGGCGATGCCGCTCATGCCGATCCCGCCGATCCCGACGAAGTGGATGGGTCCGATCTCGCGCGGCAGTCTCATGCTCTATCCCATGGTTCCGTCGTCATGCCCGGGCTTGTCCCGGGCATCCACGAATCCCAAGCTACTTCATGCAAGACGTGGATGGCCGGGACAAGCCCGGCCATGACGGCAAAAATACGAAAATCGGTCCGTTTAGGCTCAGATTCCCGCGACTTTGACCACCAGATCGGCCAGCCGCTCGGTGGCGTCGAGCCGGCCCGCCCCCTTCGCCGCGGCCGCCATGGCGGCAAGGCGCGCCGGCTCGGCCGCGAAACCGGATATCTCTGCGGCGAGACGATCCGAGGTGAACTCGGTCTGCGGGATGCGAATGGCGCCGTCGACATTGGCCAGCACGCCGGCATTGGCGAACTGATCCTGGTCGATCGCGCCCGGCAGCGGCACCAGGATCGAGGGTCGGCCGATCGCGGCGAGCTCGGCGACCGTGCCGGCGCCGGAGCGCGACACCACCAGGTCGTTCGAGGCGAGCCGCGCCGGCAGATCCGTGAAGAACGGCGCGAGCTCGGCATTGATCTTGAGCTTGTCGTAGACCGCGCGCACGCGCGCCATGTCCTCGTCGCGGACCTGCTGGGTGAGGACGAGCCGGCCCCACAACGCGGGCTCGAGCCGCTCGATCGCGCCCGGCACGATGTCAGCCATGATCCGGGCGCCCTGGCTGCCGCCGACGACGAGCAGGCGCAGCGAGCCATTCACTTCGGGCGCGACATATGGCTCGGCCGCAGCGGCGAGAACCGTCGGCCGCATCGGCGTGCCAACCGTCGTAGTCTTGGCTGCCAGCGCTGGATCGCGATCGAGCACGCCCGGCAACGACGTCGCGATGGCGCGGACGCGGCTCGACAAGAAACGGTTGGCGCGGCCGAGCACCGCATTGGCCTCGTGGATGATGCCGGGCGCGCCGGCGAATTTTGCCGCGATCAATGGCGGCAATGTCGGATAGCCACCGAAGCCGATGACGGCAGCGGGCTTCAATCGCTTGATCAGGCGGTAAGCGGACAGCGTGCCGGTGGCGAGCGTGATGCCGGCATAAGCCAGCTGGACCGGATTGCGACTGCGCGCCGTCTCGCTCGCGACGACGTCGATCATGTCCTTGCTGAACAGCCCACTATAGCGCAGCGCGCGCTCATCCGTAACCAGGCGCACGCGAAAGCCGCGCCGGATCAGTTCGACGCCGAGCGCTTCGGCCGGAAACAGATGGCCGCCGGTGCCGCCCGCGGCGAGAAGAATCAAGGGGGAATTGTGCATGAATGCCCTTTTACAAGGCCTCCGCCGTCATTGCGAGCGAAGCGAAGCAATCCAGACTGTGCCCGTGGAGGGATTCTGGATTGCTTCGCTGCGCTCGCAAAGACGAAAAACTACGCGTAGCTGCGCATCGCCTCGGCATGGCCGCTGGCCTCGACCTCGGTGCGTGGGCGCAGCCGCGTCAGCGCCAGCATCATGCCGACGCCATAGGACAGCGATATGATCGAGGAGCCGCCATAGGAGATGAAGGGCAGCGTCATGCCCTTCGCAGGGATGAGCTGGAGGTTGACCGACATGTTGATCGCCGCCTGCACGCCGAACAGGATTGCAAGGCCGGAAGCCGCAAAGCGCGAGAACATGTCCTCGTTGGCATAGGCACGCGACAGCGTACGAATGACGACGAAGGCGAACAGCGTCAGCATCGCCAGGCACAGGATGATGCCGAACTCTTCGGCGGCAACCGCGAACACGAAGTCCGTATGGCTGTCCGGCAGGCTGCGCTTGGCAATGCCCTCGCCCGGTCCGAGGCCAAACCAGCCACCGTTGTAGAAGGCCTCCATCGCAGTATCGACCTGGAAAGTGTCGCCGGAGGCCGGGTTCATGAAGCGCTTGATGCGTCCGGCAACGTGGGGAACAAAAAGGTATGCGCTGAACAGGCCGGCCGCGGCCGCGCCGGCAAGGCCGAACACCCAGATCATGCGCATGCCCGCGATGAAGAACAGCGAGCCCCACACCATCAGGATCAGCATGGTCTGGCCGAAGTCGGGCTCCATCACCAGCAGCGACACCAGCATCAGCAGCAGCACCAGCGCCATCGAGGTCGCGGGCATCTCCGGCCGCTTGGTCGATTCCGCGAACAGCCAGGCGGCGATGACGACGAACGACGGCTTTGCGATTTCGGACGCCTGGATGTTGACGCCGAGCAGCGTGATCCAGCGCCGCGAGCCCTTCACTTCGGGGCCGATCGCGAGCGTCACCACGATCAGGATAATGCTGATCGTGAAGATGATCAGCGCGCTTCGCCGGATCGAGCGCGGCGACAGGAAGGAGACGCCGACCAGCACCATGAAGGACGGCGCCAGGAACATCACGTGGCGGCTGAAGAAGTGGAAGGGATCGAGCCCGATGCGGGTCGCGACCGGCGGGCTCGCCGCCAGCGACAGGATGACGCCGGTCAGCATCAGCACCAGGATCGCGCCGAGCAGCGGCTTGTCGACGGTCCACCACCACTCGGTAAAGGGGGTGCGTTCTTCACGGGAGAGCATGGGCGGCCGCTTTCGGACAGAGGTCGGCCCATTGGTCGCCGAGGTTGGTTACCGGGGGGTTAAGGCAATAGCTATCTTTCGAGATAGCATACGTCGGCCACCACAAATGCCCGTCATACCCCGCGAAGGCGGGGTATCCAGTACGCCGTGGCGTCGCGGCCCAAGCACCGCCTCTGGGATACTGGGTCACCCGCCTTCCGGGTGACGACAGCAGAGATTGTGCAGCAAGCGCGCCCTACACCACCGGCTTCACACCCGGCAGCGCCTGCACCAGCTCGCGGAACCTGGTGCCGCGGATCTCAAAATTGCGGTACTGGTCGAAGGAGGCGCAGGCCGGCGACAGCAGCACGACCGCATCGGTCAGGCCCGACGCTTCCGCATCGCGCGCGGCGTGCTCGACGGCAACGTCGAGCGTCTGGCTGATCTCGTGCGCGACCGAGCCGAGCGTGCCGGAAAACTCCTTCGCGGCCTCGCCGATCAGATAGGCCTTGCGGATGCGCGGGAAGAAGCCGGCGAGGCCGGTGATGCCGCCCGCCTTCGGCTTGCCGCCCGCGATCCAGAAGATGTCGGCAAAGGACGACAGCGCATGCGCGGTGGCGTCGGCGTTGGTGCCCTTGGAGTCGTTGACGAACAGCACATTGCCGCGGCGGCCGACCTGCTCCATGCGGTGCGCCAGGCCCGGAAAGCTGCGCAGGCCGTCCTGCAACACGTCCAGGCTGATGCCCATCGCAAGCGCGGCAGCGGCGGCGCAGGCCGCGTTCTGCGCATTGTGCAGGCCGCGCAGCGAACCGATGCCGCCGAGCGTTGCGATTTCGCTACGCGCGCCGCCCGAGGTGCGCACGATGGTGCCATGCTCGACATGAATGCCGCTCGCCAGCGGATTCCTGACGGAGATGCGCACCACGTTCTTGCCGGCGCGGTCGAGCCGGTCGGCGATGTCGCGGCAATAGCCGTCATCGACGCCGATAATCGACGTGCCACCTGCCTGCACGCCGGCGACGAGACGCTCCTTCACTGCGGCGTAGTGCGCGATGGTGCCATGACGATCGATATGGTCCTCGCTGACATTGAGCAGAATGCCGACGGAGCCATCGAGCGAGGGCGTGAGGTCGATCTGGTAGGACGACATCTCGATGACGTGGACGCGACCCATGCGCGGCGGCTCCAGCGACAGGATCGCGGTGCCGATATTGCCGCCCATCTGGGTGTCGTAGCCGGCGACCTTGGTCAGATGCGCGATCAGCGCCGTCGTGGTCGACTTGCCGTTGGTGCCGGTGATGGCAACGAACGGCGCGTTCGGCGCGTGGCGGCGGCGCTCGCGGCAGAACAGCTCGATGTCGCCGATCACCTCGACGCCCGCCTCGCGCGCCTTCAGCACGCTCCAGTGCGGTACCGGGTGGGTCAGCGGCACGCCCGGCGTGAGCACGAGCGCTGCGAAATTGCCCCAGGAAACGTTGCGCAAATCTGCGGTGATGAACCCGGCCTGCGCCGCCTTGGCGACGTTCTCGGCGCTATCGTCGGCGGCGATCACCTCGGCGCCACCGGCCTTCAGCGCGTGGCAGGAGGCAAGCCCCGAGCCGCCAAGGCCGAACACCGCGACCGTCTTGCCGGCGAAGGATGTGACCGGGATCATCGTGGTACCGTCAGCGCAGCTTCAGCGTGGAGAGGCCGGCGAGCGCCAGCATCACCGAGATGATCCAGAAGCGGATCACGATCTGCGGCTCGGTCCAGCCGAGCTGCTCGAAATGGTGGTGGATCGGCGCCATCCGGAAGATGCGCTTGCCCGTGAGCTTGAACGACACCACCTGCACGATGACGGAGACCGCCTCCAGCACGAACAGGCCGCCGATCACCGCGAGCACGATTTCGTGCTTCACCGCGACCGCGATCGCCCCAAGCATGCCGCCGAGCGCGAGCGAGCCGGTGTCGCCCATGAAGATGGAGGCCGGCGGCGCGTTGAACCAGAGGAAGCCGAGGCCGGCGCCCAATAGCGCGCCGCAGAGCACCGCGAGCTCGCCGGTGCCCGCGACATATTTGATCTGGAGATAGTCGGCGAACACCGCGTTGCCGGCGAGATAGGCGATCATCGCAAAGCTCGCGGTCGCGATCATCACGGGCACGATGGCGAGGCCGTCGAGACCGTCGGTGAGGTTCACCGCATTGCCGGCACCGACGATGACGAAGGCGCCGAACACGACGAAGAACCAGCCGAAATGCAGCACCGTGTCTTTCAGGAAGGGTATAGTCAGCGCGGTCGAGGCGGGATCGCGGTTCAGCCGCACCAGCGCATAGCAGGCGACCAGCGCGATCACCGCCTCGATCAGCAGGCGCAACTTGCCGCCGAATCCGCTCGTGGTCTGCTTGGTGACCTTGAGGTAGTCGTCATAGAAGCCGACAAAGCCGAAGCCGAGCGTCACCGCCAGCACGATCCAGACATAGGGATTGAGTGGGTTGGCCCACAGCACCGTGCCGACCGTGAGGCCGGACAGGATCATCAGCCCGCCCATGGTGGGCGTGCCCTTCTTGGCCAGATGCGATTGCGGACCGTCGGTGCGGATCGGCTGGCCCTTGCCCTGGCGGATGCGCAGATGATCGATGATCCAGGGCCCGAACAGGAACACGAACAGCGCGCCGGTGACCACGGCGCCGCCGGTGCGGAAGGTGATGTAGCGGAAGACGTTCAGAACGGTGCGCACTGCACCGAAGCCCGGAAATGTGTTGGAGAGCTCGATCAGCCAGTAAAACATTCAGACGGTCCTATGGCGCCTTTCGCACGCAGGCTTTTTCAGACGCAGATTTCGCCTCACGCGCATTCGCCGGTCTTCATTATCGGTCGGGCGACCTTTAAGAAACCTGCCGGCAAGAAACCTGCAGGCTCGGCGCCGCAAAACGGTGGGATTCGGGAACAGCGCCTTCCAAGCAGTTTACGCCTTTGCCTGCAAGGCGGCCACTAGGCCCGGCACAAACTTGTTGACCCAGAACATCTTCTTGCTGCCCTTGACAACCACGACATCGCCTGCCTTCAGCAGGCCCGCGACCTCGCCCGGCTTCAGCGTGGCAGGATCGTCGTGCCAGCCGAGCCCTTTGCCGGCTGGAAGCGCGTCATAGAGGTGCCGCATCAGCGGCCCGACGCAATAGATGCCGTCGATGCCGTCGAGATGCGTGGCCAGCGCGGTGTGGTAGCTTGGTGCGTCGTCGCCCAGTTCCAGCATGTCGCCGAGCACCGCAATGCGGCGGCCGCCGGTGACGTTGCGCGCCTGCAGGCTTTGCAGCGCGGCGGCAATGCTCGCCGGATTGCCGTTAAAGCTGTCGTCGATCACGGTGACACCGCCGACTGCCTGCTCGACGCCGCGGCCGGTCATGATGCCGACGCGATCGAGCTTGATCGCGAGCGTCGCCACATCGAGATGCGCGGCATGAACCGAGGCGAGCGCGGCGAGCGCATTCTGCACGCGGTGCGGTGCACCCGGCGTGAGGCTGAAGGCGATCTCCTTCTTGCCGATCGCGGCCACGACCTGCCAGCTCTCGCCATGCGGGGCGTGTGCGACCTCGTGCACCTCGGCCTTCTCGCCGAAGCGCACCAGCTTGCCCTTCCAGTCGGGCGCCTTGATCCCGGCCGGCAGCACCAGCACACCATTCTCCGGCAGGCCGAGCGCGATCGACACCTTCTCGCGGCGGATCGCGTCGAGCGAGCCGAGCTTTTCCAGATGCACCGGCTGGACGTTGACGACGAGCGCTACGGTCGGCCGCGTCAATTCGCTGAGTCGCGCGATCTCACCCTTCTGATTCATGCCCATCTCGACGACCCAGAGGCTGGCATCGGGCCGGGCGTTGCACAGCGTCAGCGGCACGCCCCAGAAATTGTTGAAGCTCGAAGGGCTCGCATAGGCATTGGGATAGGCCGCGAGATACTCCTTGGTGCTGGTCTTGCCGGCGCTGCCGGTGAGCCCGATCACCGGCCGGTTGAAGCGCGCGCGTGCGGCGCGCGCGAGGCCCCAGAGGCCGTCGATCAGCGTGTCCTTCACGACGATCTGCGGAATACCAACACCCGCGATTTCATGCGGTACGATCATCGCGACCGCGCCCGACGCTTCCGCCTTGTCCGCGAACTCCCAGCCGTCGCGCGCGCTGGCGAAGGCCGAGATGAAGCCGCCGCTCGGCGTGCCGCCCAACGCCACGAACAAGCTGCCCGGCTTCACCAGGCGGCTGTCCTGGGTGACGAAGTCGATCGGCATGTCCGGGAATGAGCCGGTCGCCCCAAGCGCACGCGCCACCTCGGCGACCGTCCATAATGGCGCGCTCATGCCACCCTCGATGCTAGTGCGGCGGCAACCGCCTCGTGATCGCTGAACGGCAGGACCTCGCCGCCGACGATCTGCCCGGTCTCGTGGCCCTTGCCGGCGACCAGCAGTGCATCGCCATCTTCCAGTTCCTCGATCGCAGCGCGGATCGCGGCCGCGCGGTCGCCGATTTCGCGCGCGCCCTTTGCAGTCGCGAGGATCGCGGCGCGAATGGCTTCCGGTTTCTCGCTGCGCGGATTGTCGTCGGTGATGATGACGCGATCGGCATTCTCGGCCGCGATCTCGCCCATGATCGGACGCTTGCCGGCGTCGCGATCGCCGCCGGCGCCGAACACGACGATCAGCCTGCGCCTGGCGTAGGGACGCAGCGCCTGCAACGCCTTCGCCAGCGCATCGGGCTTGTGCGCGTAGTCGACGAAGATCGGCGCGCCGTTGCGTTCGCCGACGCGTTCGAGCCGGCCCTTGGCGCCTTCGAGATGTTCGAGGCTCGCAAAGACACTGGCCACATCGCTGCCGGTGCCGATGGCCAGACCGGCCGAGACCAGCGCGTTCTCGATCTGGAATTCGCCGACCAGCGGCAGCCGGACGGCATAGGCCCTGTCGCGATGTACGAGCGAAAGCTCTTGCGAGAAGCCTGAGACCTCGGCATTGACGAGGCGAATGCCCTCACCTGCCCCGTCGCCGTTGCGGCCCACCGCCATCACGCGCAGACCGCGCGTCCTCGCGGCGTCGATCGCTTCCGCCGAGCAATTATGATCGGCCGAGATCACCGCGGCGCCACCGGGCGGCACCAGCTCGCGAAACAGCCGGAGTTTTGCTGCGAGATAATGCGCCACGGTCGGATGATAATCCATGTGGTCGCGCGAGAGATTGGTGAAGCCTGCGGCGGAGACCCGCACGCCGTCGAGGCGATATTGATCGAGCCCGTGTGACGATGCTTCGAAGGCGAGATGCGTCACGCCCTCGCGCGCGATCTCATCGAGCTGCCGATGCAGCGCGATCGGATCGGGCGTCGTCAGCGAACCGTAAACCGTGCGTTTCGGCGAGACGAGGCCGATGGTGCCGATGCTGGCCGAGGCATGGCCCAGCCGCTCCCAGATCTGGCGCGTGAACGCGGCAACCGAAGTCTTGCCGCTGGTTCCGGTCACCGCCGCGATGGTCGCAGGCTGCGTGGGGAAGAATTTTGCCGCGGCCAGCGCCAGCGCGCGGCGCGGATTAGCGGTTGCGATGAACGGCACCTTGCAGGGGGCCGGCGCATGGTCGCCGACGATCGCCGCCGCGCCTGCGGCTATGGCAGCGTCGACGAAGCGCGCGCCGTCGGTCTTGCTGCCTGCGAGCGCGAAGAAGAGATCGCCGGGTTTCACTACACGACTGTCGAGCGCGAGCCCCATCACCTCGCGCGCCGCGACAGCGGGCTCGATTGCGGCATCATTGCCAAGAAGATCGCGCAGCTTCATGGTCATCCAGTCGACATGCCGTGCCGGAAAGCCGAATCTTCGGGAAAATCCCGACTCAGCAGCGGCAGTGGCCCACCCCGTTGATTACTGGGTTGCCCTGGATGCCGCAAGAATAAGGCGGTCGGACGGCGGCAAATCGAACCGAGGTTCGACCCCCAGGAGCGGCGCGATCCGCTCGATCACCTTGCCGCCCGTGGGCACCGCGTTAAAGCCCGAGGTGATGAAACCATGCGTTTCAGGCAACGCCTGCGGCTCGTCCAGCATGACGAGAATCTGATATTTCGGATCGTCGGAGGGCATGATCGCGGTGAAGGAGTTGAGCACCCGCTTCTTGGCGTAGCGGCCATTGATGACCTTCTCGGAAGTGCCGGTCTTGCCGCCGACGTAATAGCCCTTCACGTCGGCGGACCTGGCGGTACCGATTTCGGCATTGAGCCGCATCAGATACCGCATCTTGTCGCTGGTCTCCTGCTTGATCACGCGCTTGGCCATCGCCCGCGCTTCGTCTTCGCTGCGTTTCATGAATGTCGGCGGAATCAAATAGCCGCCGTTCATCAGGGCGTTGATGCCCATCACCGCTTGGAGCGGCGCTACCGACAGGCCCTGACCGAACGCGATGGTGACAGTGTTCAGCTCACCCCAGTGGCGCGGCACCAGCGGAGCCGCACTCTCCGGCAACTCGGTGCGCAGCCGCGTCAATTGTCCCATCTTGGCCAGGAACGCCTTGTGCGCCTCGACACCCTGGTTGAGCGCGATCCGCGCGGCGCCGATATTGGACGAGTAGGTGAACACTTCCTTCGTATTGATGAAACGTCCCAGGTTGTGACTGTCATGGATGGTGAACTTGCCGTAGTGCAGGTTTCCACGTGCGTCCCACGACGAGTTCAGGTTGATCTTGCCGGAGTCGAGCGCCATCGCCAGCGTGAAGGCCTTGAAGGTCGAGCCCATTTCGTAGACGCCGGTGGTCAGGCGGTTGATGCGGTCTGGGTCGTGCGCTTCCTTCGGATTGTTGGGATCGAAGTCCGGCAGCGAGACCATGGCCACGATCTCGCCGGTCTTGACGTTGGAGATGATGCCGGAAGCCGCCTTGGCGTGGAATTTCTCCTTCGCCTTCTGAAGCTCGTCGCGCAGCGCGTGCTCGACGCGCAAATCGACCGACAGCTCGATCGGCTTTTGCAGCCGGTCGGTGGCAAAGCCCGCGCGGTGGAGATCGGCGAGCCCTTGATTGTCGAGCCACTTCTCCATGCCCGCGATGCCCTGGTTGTCGATGTTGACCAGACCAATGACGTGGGCGACCTCGTTGCCGGTCGGATAGACGCGCTTGTTCTCGCGCAGGAAGCCGATGCCGGGAAGGCCGAGCTTGTGGATGTCCTGCTGCTGCTTCGGCGTGATCTCGCGCTTGAGCCAGACGAAGCCTTTCCGCGACGACAGGCGCTCGCGCACTTCGGCCTCATCTAGGTCGGGCACCGTCGCGGTCAGAAGCTCGATCGCCTCGTCCTTGTCGATGATGCGGCGCGGCTCGCCGAACAGGCTGGCCGCCTTGACGTCGGTCGCCAGGATCGCGCCGTTGCGGTCGACGATGTCGGGCCGCGCGGTCGCAACCACTTCCTGCGAGGCGGCACGACGCGCACTGTGAGCGTCGGCACCGATCGCGAACATCACGAGCCGGCTGCCGATCAGGGCATAGACCAGGGCAAAGGCGAGCATTGCGAGGCCGACGCGCGCGCGCGCCTTCGCGGCGCGATCGACATTGCGCCCGTAGAGCAGGCTGCGGATCAGACGCTGCCGCCACGGCTCAGCTGGCCGCTCGGTGGATTTGGCCGGAACAGCGCTCATTGCTTGTCCTCGGAGTGAGGCACGGAGCCCGTCACCGTATCGGGATCGCTCGCAGCTTCGATGGTATTGAGCATGGCTCCGATCGGATCAGGCTCGCCCGGCCTGAACATCCGCGCTGGACGGTCCGGCAGGTTCTTCAGTGCATCATATTGCGTGCCGTTGACGGGCTTGAGCGGCAGATGCCGCTCGGAGAGGCCCTGCAGGCGCAGCGGAGCATCGAGCCTGGCCCATTCGGAGCGCAGTTGCGCGATCGCGTCGCGCTGCTCGCGGATCTCCGCGTGCAGCCGCAGCACCTTCTCGGTGCGGGCGGTGGAATCCATCTTGATCCGGTAGACATAGGCGGCCGCGAAGATCAGCGCGCCGATGACGAGAAGGTGGATGAAGCGCATGTGCTAGCCGCCCCTCATCACGTCGGAGAGTTTGGGCCAGGACGATGGCTCGGCATCGTCATGCGCCGGCGCCGCGGTGCGCTCGGCGGCGCGCAGCTTTGCGGAACGGGCACGCGGATTATGCGCAACTTCCGCCTCGCCGGCGACCACGGGCCGCCGCGTCAAAAGCCGGAAGCTCGGTGCGCCTTGCGCCACTTCCGGCAGATGGCGCGAGCCGCCGCCGGTCTTGGAGCGCAGGCTAAGGAAATTCTTGACGATGCGGTCTTCCAGCGAATGGAACGAGACCACGACCAGACGGCCGCCGGGCTTGAGCACGCGCTCGGCCGCCGCGAGCGCGGTCTGGAGCTCCTCGAGCTCCTCGTTAACGAAGATGCGCAGCGCCTGGAATGTCCGCGTTGCCGGGTGAATGTCACCGGGCTTCGAGCGCACCACCCGGCCGACGAGATCGGCGAGCGCGCGCGTCGTGGTGAACGGCGTCTCCTGCCGATCAGCCACGATGGCGCGGGCGACACGGCGCGAATGCCGCTCCTCGCCGAAGAGATAGATGATGTCGGCGAGATCGCTTTCCGAGGCGCGCGCGACGACGTCGGCCGCCGTTGGTCCGACCTGCCCCATCCGCATGTCGAGCGGACCGTCGAGGCGGAACGAGAAGCCGCGACCGGCCTGGTCGAGCTGCATCGAGGACACCCCGACATCCATCACGACACCGTCGACCGCGTCGACATCCTGCGCCGCGCACACCTCGGCGAGATTCGAGAAGCGGTCCTCGACCAGCGTCAGCCGGCCCGCGGCGCGCTCAACCAGCTCCGCGCCGCCGGCGATCGCCGTTTGGTCGCGGTCGATCGCGATGACACGAGTTCCCGCAATATCCAGGATGGCGCGGCTGTAGCCACCGGCCCCGAAGGTGGCATCGACATAGATGCCGCCCTCGCGCGGCGCGAGATGCTCGATCGCCTCGCGGCCAAGCACGGGAATGTGCGGCGCGGCGCTCATGCGTCGCGCCTGCCGGGTGCGCAGGCGAACGGCCAAATGAAATCGGGGGCGAAGCAGCCCATCACGCCTCGAATAACTCCGCGTCGCGGCGGTTCCACGACCCAAACCCTCTCCAGCATGCTTGCCAGCATGCGCGCCGAGCCCGGTCGTCCCAGGCGGCAGACCCGGTGTTCCCAGCGGATTGTGTCGGGCAGCCATGGGATTTCGAGCCAAAAACGCTTTTGGCCGCCTCCGGACGCGGGTCGGCTCTTCACCCCTCAGTAACGGCCCTTAGCGTTAAGAAAGCGTTGATCGGCTGGTTACAAGTCGAAAAGGTGGCTGGGCGGTGATGCCCTATCCACACACCCACCCGAAATGCAGCCGTTAACCGCACCGCGCGATTGCGCGGACCGGACAGTAAAGAAATAGTAAAGAGAAGGGCTGGCCCACTCTCCTATCCGACTTGAGCTGTCTATGTCGTCCGGTCCGTCAACGCCGTCTGGAACTGATTCGAAGCGTCAGCGCGTTCTTCCGGTTCCCAAGGCCGCGGCGAACATGCGGACGTTCGAGCCGGATTCGTCGATCGTTTCCGACATCATCCCTTCGCCCAATCATGGCGAGCGCACCAAGGGGCGGCAGCCCGACATGATCGTGCTGCACTACACCGGCATGCCCGACGTCGAGGGCGCGCTGGCGCGGCTGTGCACGGCCGGCACCGAGGTGTCGGCCCATTACGTCGTGCTCGAAGACGGTCGCATTGTGCAATGCGTACCCGAAGCGCGGCGCGCCTGGCACGCCGGCGTCTCGTCCTGGGCGGGCGAGGACGACATCAATTCGTGCTCGATCGGGATCGAGATCATCAATCGCGGCCATGATTGGGGCTATCCGGAATATCCGCTGCGCCAGATCGCCGCCGTGATCGCGCTGTGCCGCGGAATCATGCTCCGCCGCAAGGTCGCGCCGCAACGGGTGCTCGGCCATTCCGACGTCGCGCCCGCGCGCAAGAAGGATCCCGGCGAAAAATTTCCCTGGCATTCGCTGGCCAATTCCGGTGTTGGTCACTGGGTGACGCCGGCGCCGGTCGTGCGCGGCGAAAGCCTGATGCTCGGCACCATCAGCGACGAGGTGCTGAGCCTGCAGCAGGCGCTGGCGCGCTACGGCTATGGCGTGCCGCTGACCGGCAAATACGACGCATCGACGATGGAAGTCATCACAGCATTCCAGCGGCACTTCCGCCCGGCGCGGCTGGATGGCGTTGCCGATCATTCGACCCTGTCGACGTTGCAGGCGCTGCTGGCGAGCCTGCCGGCGGATGGGGCGACAGTCGCGTCGAAATAGCAGACGTCTTCGAGAACGTGACCCCTTGCTCCGTCATGCCCGGGCTTGTCCCGGGCATCCACGTCTTTGTCTCCGCGCGCGAAGAACGTGGATGGCCGGGACAAGCCCGGCCATGACGGAAACTCAATCCATCTCCCGCACCCGCCGCGCATACAGCCGCCGCAACGGATCGAGCTGCGTCGCCTCCGCCGCGGCCGCGTAGGCCTCGCGCGCTTGGTCGTTGCGGCCGAGCCGCCGCAACAGATCGGCACGTACCGCCGGCAACATCTCATAGCCGTCCAGCCCGCCGCGCGCGGTGATCGCGTCGACGAGATCGAGCGCGCGCGCCGGACCGTCGACCATCGAGACCGCGGCAGCATGGTTGAGCTCGATCACCGGAGACGGGCTGATGCGCAGCAGCACCTCATAGAGGCCGGCGATCTGCGGCCAATCGGTCTCCTCAAAGCTCGGTGCGCGGGCATGCAGCGCGGCGATCGCCGCCTGCACCGCATAAGGCTGCGGTCGGCCCGGCACGCGCAGCGCGTCATCGACGAGACGCAGGCCTTCCTCGATCTGCGCGCGATCCCAGAGCGAGCGGTCCTGCTCTTCCAGGAGAACGATATCTCCGGCCGCGGTCTCGCGACCGGCACGGCGCGCATCGTGGAGCAGCATCAGCGCCAGCAGTCCCTTGATCCCGGCGCGGTCCGGCATGAGCCGGTCGAGCAAGCGGCCGAGCCTGATCGCCTCGACCGCAAGGTCAGGCCGCATCAGATCCGCGCCGGAGGTCGCGACATAGCCTTCGGTGAAGACAAGATAGATCACGGCAAGCACGCCATTGAGCCGCGGCGTCAGCGCGGCGTGCTCCGGCACTTCGTAGGGAATGCCGGCGAGCCTGATCTTCTGCTTGGCGCGAACGAGGCGCTGCGCCATCGCATCCTCGCTGATGAGGAAGGCACGAGCGACCTGGGCCATCGAAAGCCCGCAGACGGTGCGCAGCGTCAGCGCCACCTGAACTTCGGCGGCGAACGCCGGATGGCAGCAGGTGAAGATCAGCCGCAGCATGTCGTCGTCGAGCATCGCTGGCGGTTCGGCTGGCGTGTCTGCGTTGAGCTCGAGCTCGTGCACGAGTGCCTGCTGCTTGCCGCGAAAGACAGCCTGCCGCCGGACGCGGTCGATCGCCTTGTTGCGGCCGACATTGACCAGCCAGGCGCGCGGATTGTCAGGGACCTCGCCCGCCGCCCAGCGCTCAAGGGCAACCGCAAAGGCGTCCTGGAGCGCGTCCTCGGCCAGATCGAAATCGCCGACGAGGCGGATCAGGGTAGCCAGCGCCCGCCCCGCCTCGTCGCGGAAGATCCTGTCGATGTCGGTGGACGAGATCACTTGTTGTAGATCATGACCGGCCTGACCTCGATCGATCCTTCCCTGGCTTCGGGAATCCGCGCGGCCAGCGCGATGGCAGTGTCGAGATCCTTGGCCTCGACCAGATAGTAGCCGCCGAGCTGCTCGCGGGTCTCTGCGAACGGACCGTCAGTCGTCAGGGTCTTGCCCTCGCGCACGCGCACGGTCGTCGCCGTCGTGCTCGGCTGGAGCCCGTCGCCGGCCTTGAAATGGCCGCTCTGGATGATGGACTGGGTGTAGGCGCCGTACTCCGCCGACACTTTCTGACGCTCGGTCGCGTCCATATTGATAAGTTTCTGTTCGTTCCGGTAGATCAGCAGCAGGTACTGCATGGCTTACTCCTGTTGTTCGGCTTGATCGCCGACATCCAGTCGAACGGGGCCAACTTCAAACGACATCCTCGGGATAATTATTCGATGCCGGCGGACGAGATCATTTGTAGATCATGACGGGCCTGACCTCGATCGAACCGTCCCTGGCTCCGGGAATCCGCGCAGCCATTGCAATCGCGGCGTCGAGATCCCTGGCCTCGACCAGATAATAGCCGCCGAGCTGCTCGCGCGTCTCGGCAAAGGGACCATCGGTCGCCAGGATCTTGCCCTCACGAACGCGAACGGTGGTCGCAGTCGAGGTCGGCTGGAGCCCGTCGCCAGCCTTGAAGTTGCCGCTCTGAACGATGGACTGGGTGTAGGCGGAATACTCCGCCAGCAGCTTCTGGTAGCCAGCGGGGTCCATCTTGCTCTGTTGAGCTTCGTTTCGGTAGATCAGCAGCAAATACTGCATCGCCTAACTCCTGTTGCTCGGCTGGAATGCCGACATCCAGTCGAACCGGGCGTACACCCCACGACATCTTCAGGATAAATTATTTACGCTACGGCGTGCGCGGCGATCTCCGCTTGACGGAACCGTCACAAATGGCCCATGCGTACCCCGTCAGTCGGCCGGACGGCCGCTCCGGCAAGTGCCGAAAGGCCGCCGGGGAGGAAAGTCCGGGCTCCCTTGACATACGGTGCCGGATAACGTCCGGCGGGGGCAACCCTAGGGAAAGTGCCACAGAGAACGAACCGCCCGCCGACGCAGCGCAAGCTGCGCAGGCGGGTAAGGGTGAAAAGGTGCGGTAAGAGCGCACCGCGGGTCCGGCAACGGAGCCGGCATGGTAAACCCCACCGGGAGCAAAACCGAATAGGGACGGCGTCGCGGGCCGTTCGCGCAAGCGATAACGCCGCGGGGCGATGTCAGGCCCGCCGTCCGGGTAGGTTGCTCGAGGCCATGTGCAAACATGGTCCCAGAGGAATGGCCGTCACGTATCGTTTGCGCAAGCCGACGGTGCCCTACAGAACCCGGCTTACAGGCCGGCTGATATTCTAAAGCGTTTTCGAGCGAAGTGGTTTTCCGGTTCGCGTGAAGAAAACGCGTCTTACTAAAGTGACGAGGGGTTCGATGTTAGCGCATCGGACCCCTCACCAATTTTCAATGGTCGTCATTCCGGGGCGTGCGCAGCACGAACCCGGAATCCATCAAGCGGCAGAGACGGTGGATGAATGGATTCCGGGCTCTCGCTTCGCGAGCCCCGGAATGACGGCGAGACCTACGCCACAATCTCCCGCAACACACCCATCAATGCCTCCGGCGCGGTGACATTCGGTGCATGACTCGCATCGAGCTCGAAATAGCGCCAGCCCTCCTCGCTGTTCGTGCGTCTTGCGAATTGCCCGAACACATCGCCCGGTGGAATGCGCTTGCAGTAGATATAGCTGCGCGGCATCGCTGGCTCGCCGTGTTGAAGCTTCAGCTTGGTCTCGAAACATTTAAGCGGCATGTTGACGCGGCGCGCGTTGAGCCAGTCGAGATCGGCCTGCGGCGTGTCCGGCGGCGGCGGGTTTGGCGGGATGCGGTAGCCGTCGCCGGCGGCAGCAGCCTTGCGCATCGGTTCGCGCCCGGCCTCGTTGAGATCGAACAGCGACTGGCCATCGCGCGGCACGAAGGCGTCCAGATAGATCAATTGCTTCACGCGCTCTCTTGCGCGGTCGGCAACGCCCGTTGCAACCATGCCACCATAGCTGTGGCCGAGCAGCACGATATCGCCGAGATCCTCGAACGTGATGACGTTGAGGATGTCCTGGATATGCGTCTCAAGATCGATCGCGGGATTGGCGAGATGCGAACGCTCGCCGAGCCCGGTGTAGGTCGGCGCGATCAGACGATGGCCGGCCTGCGCCATCAGCGGATGCATCTTCGTCCAGGCCCACCCGCCGGACCACGCGCCATGACAGAGCAGGAAAGTCTTCGCGCGTTCAGTCATCGGCGTTTCCATCGTTCTTGTTGGATACGATGGAGTGTAACGGGCAGCCGCCCGATGTAAACGCCGCCGGGCGTCAAGCCGCGCGCGGCGCCTTGACGAGCACGGTCGCGAGCTGACCGGCTTCGCGCCGCAGCTTGCCCGCCTCAAAGCCGTGCATGCCGATCTGCCATTGCAAGCCCACGATGGCGCCCTTGGTCGGCTGCAGCAAAGCGAGCGAAGCAAACAGCGTCACCGGTAGCCACACCGCGAGTTGGAGCCAGACCGGTGGGGCATAAGCGGTCTCGACCGCGAGGATCGCCGGCACCACGAGATGACCGACCACGACCATCACCAGATAGGCCGGAAAGTCGTCGGCGCGCTGGTGAAGCAGCTCCTCGCCGCAATGGTCGCAGCTGTCCGCCACTTTCAGGAAGCGGCCGAACATATGCCCATCGCCGCAGTTCGGGCACTTGCCGCGAAAACCGCGCCACATCGCCTTTGCCAGAGAGACTGAACCGGTCGCCATGACGACACCTCTTCCATTTTGCTGGTCCATACAATAGTCTCTTGCATCCATACATTCAAAGGATACGAGCCTAAATTGCATGGATTGGACCCCTACAATCTCGGAGCTGAGCGGGCCGCGCTATCAGCGTATCGTCGAGGCCATGGAGGCCGACATCGCCGCCGGCCGGCTGGTGCGCGGACAGCAACTGCCGACGCAGCGTGCGCTCGCAAAGGCGCTCGGGATCGACCTGACCACGGTGACACGCGCCTACACCGAGGCGCGGCGCCGCGGCATCATGGAGGCGCGCGTCGGCCAGGGATCGTTCGTGTCGGAGACCAGCGCACGCCGCGCGGTCGACCTGCCGCATCCGGTGGCGATCGACCTCTCGATGAACGTGCCGCCGCACCCCCTCGAAGCGCAGCTCGACGAGCGCATCATCGCTGGCCTCGAAGCCATTCGCGCGCAATCGGGGCTCACCGCATTCCTGAACTACCAGCCGCCCGGCGGCAGCGCGCATGAGCGCGAGGTCGCCGCGCGCTGGATGCGTACGCGCGTTCCGCATGCGCACGCCGACAAGCTCGTGATCTTTCCCGGCGCGCAGACCATCCTGTTCAACCTGCTCGCCCATCTCGCGCGGCCGGGCGACGTCATCCTGACTGAGGCCCTCACCTTCCCCGGCATCAAGGCCGCAGCAGCACAGCTCGGCGTCAAGCTCGTCGGCGTCGCCATGGATGACGGCGGCGTGCTGCCCGATGCGCTGGCGAAGGCCTGCCGCACGCAGAGGCCAAAGGCCGTCTATCTCATTCCGACGCTGCACAATCCGACCACGGCGACCCTTGCCCCCGAGCGGCGCAGCGCGATCGCCAAGATCATCCGCGACGCCGATACGATGTTGATCGAGGACGACGCCTACGGGCTCCTCGATCGTTCGGCATCGCCGATCGCCAATCTCATTCCGGAGCGGACATATCTCGCGACCACACTGTCAAAATGCATAGCGCCGGCGCTACGCGTCGCTTATCTGCTCACGCCCGACAGCGGCGCGCAGCGTCAGATGCGCGGCCATCTCCAGGCGACCGTGCAGATGCCGGCACCGCTGATGGTCGCGCTGGCGACGCATTGGCTCGAAACCGGCGTCGCCGACCGCATCATCGCAGCGATCCGCAACGAGGCCGTCGGACGCCAGCAATTGGCACAGCGCGCGTTGAAGGGTTTTCAGTTCCAGGCGAAGCCCGCCGCACATCATTTGTGGCTGCACTTGCCGGAGGGGCGACCGGACGTCGCCGCGCATCTGCTGCGCAACGGGCTCGCGATCGTTGCCGGCGACGCCTTCACCGTCGACGGCACGTCGCCGCATGCGGCGCGCGTTTCACTCGGCGCAGCGCGCAACAGATCGGAATTGTCCGAGGCGCTGCGCATCCTGGTCGGCGTGCTGCAGAAGCCCGCCGACATCAGGCAGATCGTCTAGCAAACCAGGGAATCACGTTTACGTAGGGTTCTGAAATTGACCTCCCGCGCCGCATCTGTGCTATGCGCCATGCGACCACGGCTTTGGGATCGCCGGTAGCGACAGGGATTCATTGGTGGAAACGCTCACTTACGCGCTGCTCCTGTTCGGCGCGCTGGCCGGCGGCTTCGTGTCGGGACTGGCCGGCTTCGGCACGGCGCTGATGGCGCTCGGCATCTGGCTCTACGTGCTGCCGCCCTCGCTCGCGGTGCCCCTGGTGCTGATCTGTTCGGTGATCGCGCAGACCTCGACGCTGCCCTCGATGTGGAAGAGCTTTGACCTGTCGCTGGTGTGGCCGTTCCTGATCGGCGGATTGATCGGCGTACCGCTCGGGACCATGCTGGTCGCCTCCGCCGATCCAAAAGTGTTCAAGCTCAGCGTCGGCGTGCTGCTGCTGGTCTTCTCGAGCGCGCTGTACCTGAACAAGAAGCAATTCGCCATCGCCTTCGGCGGCCGCATCGCCGACGGCGCGATCGGATTTGCCGGCGGCATTTTGGGCGGGCTCGCCGGACTGTCCGGGCCGCTGCCGATCCTGTGGGCCAACATCCGCGGCTGGAACAAGCACGAGCGGCGCGGCATCTTCCAGCTCTTCAATTTCACGGTGCTTGCGACCGCGCTAGTGTTGCAGACGGCTTCAGGCCTGGTCGCGTTCAAGGTGGTCTGGCTCGCGATGGTCGCATTCCCGGGCACGCTGATCGGCGCATGGGCCGGCGCGCGCGTCTATCACGCGCTGAGCGACAAGCATTTCGGCGATGTGGTGCTCGGCCTGTTGTTTCTGTCGGGCGCCACCCTCGTCTGGAACAGCATCGGCACGCTTTAGCTGCCTGACAGCCCGGCAAATAAGCCGGAGCTGCAGGGATGAAGCATGCTGTCGTTACGCGGGCTCGCGTGCGAGCGGCACGACGGGCTCAGGGCTCGCCAGTTCTGCGGCTTTCTCCTTCGGAGGCGCCAGCCGCTTCCTGAACTCGCGGCGCAGCAACCACAGGCTCAGGGCGGCCTGCAGCGTGGTGGTCGCAATCGACAAGTACCAGACATGCTCCATCCGGAAGCCCGGCCACGTGGAGAGCCAGACCGACGGCAGAGAATAGGTGAGGACCCGCATTGCCGAGGTCCACAACACCGGCGTGGTGTTGCCAAGCCCCTGAAACATGCTGGAGCAGATAAAGATCAGCCCCTGCGCCACCATGTTGAACGAGATGATGCGCAAAAATAGCGACGCAACCGCCATCGTTTCCGGATCGTTCGAGAACCCAGCAAGCAGCAGGCCGGGCGCGAACTGCGCGACGATCAGGAAAGCAATCATTACGGCGGTCGCAATAAGCGACGCCTTGACAAAGGTCTCTCGCACGCGCGCCCCATTGCCTGCACCGAAATTCTGGCCGGCGATGGGCCCTGCAGCAAGCGCGACGGCGAGCGCCGGCATCTGGATCAAGCCGAGCAGACGCGTCCCGATGCCAAATCCTGCCTGCGCCGCCGGACCAAAAATGCTCAGCACGTAATAGCCCACGGCCATGATGATGAAGACCATCACGAACTCGCCGCCTGCCGGCAGCCCGACATTGAGGATTCTTTTCCACTGCCGAAGCTGCGGCCGCCATTGCGCGGGATGAAAGGCGACGTAACGCTCCCGCCTGAGGAAATAGACAAGCAGCATCAGCACGCCGATGAAGACCGCGATAGAGCTTGCAAGGCCCGCTCCGGCGACACCAAGCGCATGTCCGGTGCCCCAGCCCGTGATCAGCACCGGCGCCAGCGCGATGTTGATCGCCACGGCAAGGACCTGCACCAGCATACTCGGCCGCACGATGCCGGTCGCCCGCAATGCGGACGCCATCACCTGTGTCGCGAATTGCAGCGCCAGCGCCGGCATGAACCAGAGCAGATAGGTCGTGCCGGCCTCGATCGTGGCTTCGTCCGCCGCAATCGCGCGCATATAAGGGCGCGACAGTGCAAGCCCGCCCGCCAATGTCAGCAACCCGAACAGCACCGACAGGACGACCGCCTGGTTGAACACAAGATTGGCGTCATCGCGATCCTTGCGGCCCACGGCGTGCGCGACCAGCGCAACCGTGCCGACGCCGAGCATCTGCATCAGCGCGTTGACGAGGAAGCCGGCGTTGCCGGCCGCGGCGACGCCGGCCACGGCCGCATCGCCGAGCCCGGAGACGAAGTACAGGTCGACAAGCTGGCAGATCATGATCGTGATCATGCCGACCACGATCGGTGGCGCCATGCTCACGATGTGGCTCACGATCGAGCCGCGCGTCAGGTCCTTCATCTCATTCCATCCTCGACGACGTGACGGCGGGGCCTTGGCCCTGCCGCCGCGCGTCATTCCGCTGCTGCGATGTGCCCGAGCTCCACCACCTGGCGCTCGAACAGGCTGCGATAGATTCCGCCAGGCTTGCCCGCGAGCATGGCATGCGTGCCCTGCTCGACGATCTCGCCGCGATCGAACACCAGGATGCGATCGAGGCTGCGAACCGTCGACAGCCGGTGTGCGATCACGATCGAGGTGCGGCCTTTCATCAGTCGCTCCATCGCCTGCTGGATCAGCGCCTCCGATTCCGAATCGAGGCTCGACGTGGCCTCGTCCAGGATCAGCACCGGCGCATCGGCCAGGAAGGCGCGCGCCAGCGCCACGCGCTGCCGCTCGCCGCCCGACAGTTTCACGCCGCGCTCGCCGACCAGCGTGCCGTAGCCCTTCGGCAGGCGCAGGATGAAGTCGTGCGCATTCGCCAGCCGCGCCGCCTGCTCGATCGCCTCGAGGCTGGCACCGGGCCGGCCATAGGCGATGTTCTCGGCGAGCGAGCGGTGAAACAGGATCGGATCCTGCTGCACGATCGCGATCTGGCTGCGCAGCGATTGCTGCGTGGCCAGTGCGATATCCTGCCCGTCGATCAGCACGCGACCGCCGGTGACGTCGTAGAGCCGCTGCACCAGCTTGACGAACGTCGTCTTGCCGGAGCCGGAGCGGCCGACGAGACCGACGCGCTCGCCGGCGCGGATCCTGACCGACAGCCCGTCATACAGCGGCGCGCGATGGCCGCCATAGTGGAACGTGACGTCGTCGAACACGATCTCGCCGCCTTCGATCGTGATCCGCCGCGCGTGGGCTGCATCGGCGATGCCGATCGGCTCGTCATGGATCGCCACCAGCTCCTCCATGTCGTTGACCGAGCGCTGGAGGTTGTTGATGTGCATGCCAACGTCACGCAGATAGGCGTGGATGACGTAATAGCTCGTCAGCACATAGGTGACGTCGCCGGGCGAGGCATGCCCGTACATCCACAGCAGCACCGCGCCGCCGATCACCGACCCCCGCAGGCATAGCAGCAGGGAGAGCTGCGCCATGGCGGTGTAGTTGTAGCGGAACCAGGTCCGCCGCACCCGCGCACGCCAGCGCTTGACGACGCGCCCAAGCCGCGCATCCTCGCGCGCCTCCGCGCCGAACGATTTCACCACCGCATTGCATGTCAGCGCATCCGCCAGCGTGCCGCCGACCTTGGTGTCCCAGGCATTGGACACACGCGCAGCCGGCGCGATGTAACGCGTCGAGAACAGCACCGTCATCGTGACATAGATGGCCGCACCAAGCGCGATCACCGCGCCGAGCGAGGCCCAGTGCACGCCGAGCAGGATCATCGATCCGATCAGCACCGCCAGCGACGGTAGCAGTGCCAGCAGGATCGTGTCGTTCAGCAAATCGAGCGCCCACATGCCGCGCGTGATCTTGCGCACGGTCGAGCCCGCGAAGGAGTTGGCGTGCCAGTCGGTCGAGAAGCGCTGCACGCGCAGAAATGCGTCCTGCGCCACGTCGGACATGATCTTCAGCGTGAACGGCACGATCACTTGCAGCCCGGTCAGGCGCAACACCATCGACACCGCGCCCAGCACCACGATGCCGCCCAGCGCCACCAGCGCGGCGTGGCGGGCGGCAGGATCGGACGGGCCACGCGTCAGCGCGTCGACCAGCTGTCCTGAAAACACCGGCATGAACAGGTCGGCGACGGTCGCCCCTAACAGACCGACGGCAATGGCAAGCGTGCGCCCCGGCTGATTCAGCCAGTGCCGGAACACGAAGGGCAGGACCACGCGGATAGCCGCGGGCTTTTTTGACAAAGCGGTCATGGCGTCATCCGGCCGCATTGCCGCGGGCCGGCTCCATCGATGGACGCAGGCCAGCCGCGAGGGCCGGGACGGCGTCACTTAAAGCTGAACTTGACTTGGGAAGCGGAGCGATCGGGGCGTCTGGTCGAAACCCTGGCCCAATCGAAGCTGGCGGAAGCGGCCTCTAGCAGGCCGAGAACGTACCGAGCCAGATCATCATCGAGCGCGGAAACGCGATCTGCGAATGCGACGAAATCATGCAAATCTCTCCCCGGTTCGAATGAATGAGGTGCGCTTTATAGATGCACGATTCGCAATTTGCAACGGGCCCCGCGCGAGATCACGCACGAGTGTTGCATTTTGGTGCGCAGCCGCCCGGTCAAGCCGGGCGACGACACCGCGTGTAGCTCTTAATGCGAGTCGCCGCCGGCACCGAACGGCGAGGCCGGCCTGTTCAACAGCGTGACCAGGACGCTGAGGCTCAGATAGAACAAGGTCAGAATCAGAAACGCATCGCCATAGCTCATCACCACGGCCTGGCGGTGCACGATCTGGCTGAGCTGCTTCATCGCCATCAGCGTCGAGTCCCCAAGCCCCTGAAACTTCTGCTGGAGCATGGTCAGGGTTTCGGTCGCGGTTGCGTTGCCCCAGGTCACGCGCTCCTGCAGACGCGTGATGTGCAGGTCGGCGCGATCGTTGAGCACGGTGTTGATGACGGCAAGCCCGACAGCACCGCCGAGATTGCGCATCAA
Organism: Bradyrhizobium sp. S3.2.6; assembly: GCF_040546885.1. Lineage (NCBI taxonomy): Bacteria > Pseudomonadati > Pseudomonadota > Alphaproteobacteria > Hyphomicrobiales > Nitrobacteraceae > Bradyrhizobium > Bradyrhizobium sp. S3.2.6. The sequence goes on from NZ_JBEPOS010000011.1 coordinate 190,432, forward strand.
GTTGAACAGGCCGCTCGCATTCTTCACCCTGTCGGGCGGCAGCGTGCCGAGCGCGATGTTGTTGGTCGGCACCATCGCGAACATCATGCCGATGCCGCGCAGGATCTGCGGGATCAAGAGCTCGTAGAAATCGTAGTCGCGCGTGATCCAGGTCATCTGGTAGGAGCCGATCGCGAACACGATCAGGCCGAACGCGATCATGTAGCGCATGTCGAGGCTCGCCATCAGCCGGCCGACCAGCGGCGCGACCAGGAACATGGTGATGCCCGAGACGAACATGGTCTCGCCGATCATCAGCGCGCTGTAGCCGCGCACCTCGGCGAGATAGCGCGGATAGATGTAGGTCAGGCCGTAGAGGCCGATGCCGATGCAGAATTGCAGCGTGGAGCCGACCGCGAAATTGCGGTTGGTGAAAGCACGCAGATTGACGATCGGCTCGGCCGCCGTGAAGACGCGCACGAAGAAGGCGATCGCCGAGACCGCGCCGATCCAGGCGCAGATCGCCACCGAGGTGTCCTGCAGCCATTCATATTGCGGGCCCTCTTCCAGCACGTATTCCAGCGTGCCGAGGAATCCGGCCATGAAGATCAGGCCCCACCAGTCGAAACGGTCGAGCAATTCAAAGTGCGGCTCGTCGAAATCGACCAGCGCCAGCACGCCGAGGGTGATGCCGATGCCGGGGACGACGTTGATGAAGAACAGCCAGTTCCACGACATCAGATCGGTGATGTAGCCGCCGACCGTCGGTCCGATCGTGGGAGCCAGGGTCGCAACAAGCCCGATGATGGGGCCGACGATGTGGAATTTCGACCGCGGGAACACGGTGTAGGCCGAGGCGAACACCGTCGGGATCATCCCGGCGCCGAGAAAGCCCTGCAGCGTGCGCCAGAGGATCATCTCCTCGATGGTCGTGGCAAAGCCGCAGAGCAGGCTCGAAATCGTGAAGCCGGCCGCCGAGATCGCAAACAGCAGCCGAGTGCCGAAAGCGCGCGACAGGAATCCCGACAGCGGGATCGCGATCACTTCGGCGATCAGATAGGCGGTCTGAACCCAGGAGACCTCGCTCGAGCTCGCCGACAGGCCGGCCTGGATTTCGCTCAAGGACGCCGAGACGATCTGGATGTCCAGGATCGACATGAACATCCCGAACACCATGATGATGAAGGCGATCATCCGCTTCGGCGCAATCCGCTCCGAATCGGCGGCCGCCATCATGGCAGGTGAAAGAGTCGTGGCGTTCGCCATGTCTGACCTCGCAGCGCCGGGCCGCGCGCTTACAGCGGATGGACCATGGTGGGATCGTCGAGATCGATCTCGCTGTCGGCGTCGGCGGCACCCTTGTTGGTGTCGACCGTCGCGTAGACCGACATGCCGGCGCGGAGCAGGTTCTGCTTGGCAACCGCCTTCGGCACGCGGATGCGAACCGGCACGCGCTGCACGATCTTGGTGAAGTTGCCTGTGGCGTTGTCAGGCGGCAGCAGCGTGAACACCGAGCCGGAGCCCGCCGCGATGCTGTCGACGACGCCGGAGAACTTGCGCATGCCGTAGGCATCGACCTTGATCGTCACCGGCTGTCCGGGACGGATGCGCTTGAGCTGGGTTTCCTTGAAATTGGCGTCGATATAGACGTCGTCGAGCGGCACGACATTGCCGAGGCGCTGGCCGACGGCAACGAAGTCGCCGGCGCTGACGAGGCGGTTGGAGAAGATGCCGTCGACCGGCGCGCGCACCGCAGTGAAGGCGAGATCGCGCTCGGCCTTGGCGAGCGTGGTCTTGAGCTCGGCGAGCTGCGCCTGGGCTTCGGCCTGCTGTGCCTTGGCGACATCGACATTGCTCACCGCAACGTCGTAGGCGGCCTGAGCGGCCTTGACCGCGGCGGCGCCCTGGTCGCGACCGGCCTCCGAGGTTTCGAAGGTCGCGCGCGAGGCAAAGCCCTTGTTGCTCAGCGCCTGCTGGCGCTCATAGTCGAGATCGGCGCGCTTGAGGCCCGCCTCGGCAGAGACGAGCTGCGCCTTGGCCTGCGCGACCTGGCTGTCGAGCGCCGCGACCTGGCGGCCGATGCGGTCGATGGTGGCCTGCTGGGTCGCGATCCGGGTCGCAGCCGCGTCGACCGCGATCTTGTAGTCGCCGTCGTCGATGCGCAGCACGGTGTCGCCGGCATGCACCAGCGCGTTGTCTCGGGCCAGGATCGAGGAGATATGGCCGGCCACGCGCGCGCCCAGCATGGTGTTGTTGGCGCGAACATAAGCGTCGTCGGTGGAAACGAAGAAGCGGCCGACCAGCGTGTAGTAGCCGGCATAGCTTGCCGCCGCGAGCGCCAGCACGAGGCCGATGCCCATCATGACGAATTTGCGCTTGCCGGATTTCGGCGCGGCAGCGGCGGGTGCGGTCGGAGCCGGCTTGTCGGTCACGGGCTTCTCCGGCGCCTCGCCGGTGCGGCGCTTGGTTTCTTCAGCCCCATGAGAGCGCAGCTGCTCGGCGAGCACTGCGGACGGCCCGGTCGCAGCTTCACCGTCCGCCGTCGTCGTCTCCACCGCTTCCTGGCGAAGGACGCGCGCAGCCTGGTCTCTCGATGTGGCCATAAAGGCCTCCCCAATAAAAACGCGGCCCGGGGCAGCCGTCGCACGGCCGCTGTCCCGCTCGCCCATCCCGAATATATTGACCGAACGGTTCGGTCAATATACCTAATGTTCCCGAGCTGACCCTACTGGCCGAATCCTCTATTTGGGTTTCATGGACCGAGCGCCGACCCAAAACCTTTCGAGACGCTAAACCAATGGTTGCAGCGAACCGCGAACAATTGCACGCCCTCCCGGACGAGGACAGCTCCAAGCGGCGCCAGATCCTTGCCGGCGCCCGCAAGGTGTTCATGGATCTGGGCTTCGACGGGGCCAGCATGGGCGAGATCGCGCGCGCGGCCGGCGTCTCCAAGGGCACGCTGTACGTCTACTTCGCCGACAAGAGTGCGCTGTTCGAAGCGATCCTCGAGGAGGAAGCGCTCCAGCACGGCCAGGTCGTGTTCAATTTCGACCCCGCGCGCGACGCCGAGACCACGCTGAGGGATTTCGGCGCGGCCTATCTTCATCTGCTCTGCCGGCCCGGCGGCGGATCGGCGATCCGCACCGTGATGGCGATTGCCGAACGCATGCCCGACGTCGGCCGACGCTATTATTTCCGGGTGCTGGACAAGACCATCGGCCGGCTATCCGAATATCTCAAAGCCCATGTCGCCCCCGGCGATCTCGCGATCGATGATTGCGACCTTGCCGCCTCGCAGTTCATGGAACTGTGCAAGGCCTCACTCTTTCTGCCTTTCGTCTTCCAGGCCGCGCCGCCGCCGTCGGAACAGCGCATGATGGAAGTGATCGACAGCGCGACGCGGATGTTCCTGGCCGCGTACAAGGCGAAGTAGCGGCGGCAGGCCACGCGTTGCGCATGCGGTTCGCGCTGCATTATATTGAGCGCCATGTCCCGTGATCTTCGCCCGCCGGTCGATATCCTCCATTATGAGATCGTCCAGGAACAGGCCTCAGCGCTTGGACGAATGGGCCGCACGCTCGAACAGGCCCTCGCGGAATTGCGCGCATTCGATGCCACGCACCCGCGCCCGGAGATACCGGCCTCGCTGCAGCCGGCCCGGCGCAAGCTGGTGATGGCCGCCGGCCAGGCGCTCTGGATGTTCGTGGTGCAACGTGAAGCGACCGGCCTGCGCGACAGCCGCCACATCATGCGGACCTACAACGTCCCGGCCGAGGTGCAGCTATGCATGGGGTTGGCGCCGTCGACGGATGTCGGAAAACGCAGGTCATGATCACCGCCGGTCGCCACCGCGCACTTGTGCAAGATGCCTGGAGCGAGCTGGCCGTCCGCACCGCGATTGCAGATATCGTTGCCGATGCCATCGCTGATTTCGATCCCGAGACGTTTTGGCTCGGTCACCCCGGCGACGACGGGGTGGGAGACGGCAACCCCAGCTTCTACTTTGGCGCGGCCGGGGTCATCTGGGCGCTCGATTATTTGCATCGTGTCGGCGCCAGCCCTGCCGCAAAGGACTTTCGTGCGGTCCTGCCAAAACTCCTCGAACGGACAACCGCAGGGTTTGAGAGGGTTTCGCCGGCCGGCTATGCCAAGCACGGCTCGCTGCTATTTGGCGACATGGGAGCCGCACTTCTCGCCATGCGCCTTGATCCCACGCCGGGCTTGGCCGATCTCGTCCATGCGCGCGCCGAAGCCAATACCGAACTCCCGATCCGTGAACTGATGTGGGGCATGCCCGGATCCATGCTGGCTGCGATCCACATGGCCGAGATGACACGGGAGCCGCGATGGCGTGGCCTGTTCGAAACGCAAGCGGCCCGGCTGTTGGATGATCTGGAGGAAACGCCGCAAGGGCGGCTCTGGACCCAGGATCTGTACGGCGCCAAGGACCGCTGGCTTGGGCCTGTGCATGGCTTCGCCGGCAACATCATCCCGTTGCTGCGTGGATGGGACTGGTTGACGCCGGCACAGCAGGCGCAATTGGCCGATGTTGTGCCGCAGACCTTGGCCGCGAATGCTTGGTCGTCCGAGCTCGGAACCAATTGGGGCGCGAGAAGCAAGCGCGAGACGCCACCGACTTTGTGTCAGCACTGCCACGGCGCCCCCGGCATGGTGACGACATTTGCCGACGCGCCGTTCGCGACGCCGGACTTTGACGAACTTCTGCTGGATGCCGGCCGGTTGACCTGGACCGCCGGACCGCTAACCAAGGGCTCGAACCTGTGCCACGGCACCGGCGGGAACGGCTACGCATTCCTCAAGCTTTACCGCCGCACGAACGATCCGGTCTGGCTCGACCGTGCACGCCAATTCGCCATGACGGCCATTGTGCAGTATCGCGGCGCCAGGACGGTCGTTGACCGCGGACGCTATTCGCTTTGGACCGGCGACGTCGGCCTGGCGATCTACCTCTGGGACTGTATCACCGCGGAGCCGCGCTTCCCGACAGTCGACGTGTTCTGACCCGAAGTGTGGTCGCTCGCTGTGCAGGGCTACGCCCCGGCGGGATCGATTTGCACCTGCGGATGCGTGAGATAGCCGACGATGTCGGCGGGCATTCTGAAATGTGTCCGTCTAATCGTCCGAGAACTCGTCTTCCTCGTTGATCTTCTCGTGCTTGCTCTTGCGCGCACCGAGCGCGCCGGTCACGGAGGGATCGCGATTGCTCGCATACGGATTGCGCCGCTGCGCCCGCGCCGCGACCTCTTCGCCGGAGACTGCGGCCGGCTGGCAGATCAGGCGGCGGCTGGCGCGGCGCATTAGGTCGACGTGGATGTGATCGTAGTGATAGACGTTCGAGCCCGGCGCGAGCACGGTGGTGAAATGCGCGCACGCGCCGGATTGCACGTCGCGCAAGAATCCCTGCTCTTCCGGCATGCCGCGCCAGCCGTCCTTCACGCTGATGCGGCGGCCATCGGCGAGCACGAAGGCGGCAACGTCGAGCGCATTGCCGAAGGCGTGCTCGGAGATATGGGCGCTCGGGTTGCCGTTCATGCCGCGGCAGGAATAGGCGGAGATCTGCTTGATCTCGACCACGCGGGCGCCGAACCAGCGCATCGCCGAAGGCTGCACGCTGTCGGCAAACCAGCGGTCGAGCTCGGAGACGATCGGACAGGCCAGCGTCGCCGGCGGCTTCACCGCGACCGGACCGACCGCGGTGACGGGATTGCCCTGCGCCGGACCCAAGCGCGGCAGCGGCTGCTGTGCGGGGGCCTGCGAATAAGGCGCCGGACCGGGCTGCCGCGCCGGATAGCTCGGCGCATTCATGTAGCGCGCGGCGCCCGCGGCGTCGGTGCCTTCGGGCGGCAGATCGATCTCGTCTTCATGTGGCGCCACGCCGGGCGCGCTGAGCGACACCGGGCCGGAGGAGGCGCCATAGCCGGACGGCTGGCGCGCCACGCTCTCGGGATAGTTCGACCGCTGCGGATAGCCAGCCGCCGGATAATTCGATTGCGGCTGCGTCACCGGCCAGCGCGGCTGATTGCCGATACTGCCGGGCGGGCGCAGCTCCTCATCGGCGAAACCGTAGCTGCTCGCCCCCTCGCCGATGGCGGCGACCTTCAGCGGAAACTCGGCGCCGCACATGCCGGGGCCGGAGATCGGCTCGATCCGGACGATGTCGGCGCTCTCTTTCACGGCGCCCGATTTCAGGCACGCCGCTTCTGCCTCGGCCCGCCACGGTTCGCGTTCGGCCTGGAACAAGCCGCGTCCGCAACCCGCGAGCGAAACAAGGACGATGGAGCCGACGAGATACAAACGAACTCCGCGCGTCATGCGCGCACGTTCGGTGAATTTACTTAAAGACTCTTCAACGTGTCGATTTCAGCTTTCCTTTACCATGACGCGTCCGCGGCCGCAGGCGAACGACAACGAGGCTGACTTTTTTCGGCGGTGAGTTTTTGTTAACCATAATGATTGCGCGCAAGGCGGCGCGCAGAGGGAGCGATCCCAAGCGGGATCTCAGGAGCAACGTCATGACGTTCGTCGGGAGACTGAGCGTTGTCACCGCGTACCTTGCCATGGCCTTTGTCGGCGCCATCGTGCTCGGCATGATCTAGCAGCGTCCACCGACCGCATCACGGGCCTGCCCGGCTGAAGCCAGATTGTCTGGCCGCCGGGCGTTTTGGGTTGCTCAGAAATTCGAACGGTTCGATCCGGTGATGCCACCAATCTTGAAATCGCGCTGCAGATCAGCAGCGTTGCGCTGTCTCACCCAGGCAGCCGTTGTGAGGTCCATCACAGATGGGCGGAGGCATTGGGCATAGGGTCGAACCACATCCGGTCCACGACAGACTTCAGTCCATATCGGGACCACGCCATTTCGGAGGTTGTCATGAACAAGCTCACCATCGCCGCCACCGCCGTCTTCCTCGCATCAACTGCCGTCGCACATGCCGGCAATTCGCTCTCGTTCCAGATCGAAGGCCAGCGCATCCGCATCGAGACGCCGCGCAACTGCGCCTCGCTCGATTGCGTCACCATCGTGGCGCCGGGCCTGTCGAACAAGCCGATCAAGCTGAACGACATCAATCTCAACGGCCTTGGCGGCTCCAAGGACGATGACGACACCACGCCGTCGACGACGACCGCGCAGCCCGCGCCGGCTCCGGTGCAGCAGCAGCCCGTGGCGCCCGCGCCGATGCAGGCCACCGCGCCAGTCGCACCCGCTGCCGCTGCCCTCGCCACGACCGTTGCCACCGCGCCATCTGTCGACACGACCACGCAGCCTGCGCCGGGTGCCGCTCCTGCTCCGGTCGCCGCTGCTCCCGCTTATGCGCCGGCTCCGGCACCTGCTCCGGCTCCCGTCGCGCCCGTGCAGGCCGCGAACACGCCGCTCGGCGTGTGGGCGACCGAAGAGAACAAGGGCAACGTCCGCGTCGAGCAGTGCGGCACCAACCTCTGCGGCTATGCCGAGAAGAGCAATGAGCGGATCCTGATCAACATGAAGCCCGACGGCGCCAAGTGGAGCGGCCGCATCCACGATCCCGACTCCGGCCGCAACTACGACTCGACGATCGCGATGAAGGGTCCGAACGCGATGCGTGTGCAGGGCTGCGCCTTCGGCGGCATGTTCTGCGGCGGCCAGACCTGGAAGCGGGTGGGCTGACGCCGACGGCCTCGCCGCCGGCAAACGTTCTTGTTCCCAAGATGGCGCCACGTCCCTGACACCGGGACGTGGCGTTTGTACGTTCGCCCGTCCCGTGCGACAGACGTTCATCCGCCATTCAGTCAGCTCCGGCTGATATCGACCGATCTCGCCTCTTGTTCTCACCGGGACCTCATTCGTGACTTTGATGGTGGCTTGGCGCCGCGTCGTATTTGCTTTGCCGCTGCTGGCGCTGCCGCTGGCCGGCGTGGACAGGGCGTGCGCGTCCGACGCAATCGAGCTCGCGCAAGCCCAGGCACAAGCGCAGCCGCAGGCGACGCCTGCCCCCTCCCCCACGCCATCGGCCTCGCCGGCGCCGGCCGGCGATGCGCAGCCCGCCACTGTGGAGCCGATCGGCAACGTCGCGACGGTGACGGGGATCGCGACCGTGATCCGCGACAAGAACTCCTATCCGCTGAAGGTGCGCGACGACATTTATCTCAACGACGTCGTGCAGACGTCCTCGAACTCCTCGCTCGGCATCACCTTCAACGACGCAACCACGTTCAATCTCTCCGCCGGCTCAAAGATCACCATCGACAATTACGTCTATGAGGACGGCGGCAAGCAGAACTCGGCGATCTACGACATCGGCAAGGGCACGGTCGCCTTCGTCGCGGCGGCGGTGGCGAAGACCGGCGACATGAAGATCGCAACGCCGACTGCAACGCTCGGCATTCGCGGCACCACCGGCGTGGTCGACGTGCCTGAGAACGCGACCGCGAACACTGCGAATAACGTCAACATCAAACTCTATCCCGACGCCGACGGCCGGGTCGGCCATATCGATGTCAACGACCGCACCAGCGGCACGCGGCTCGGCGCGCTGACGCAAGCCTCGAGCGGCTTTGCGATCCGGCCGGGTGCGGCCGGCCCGGGCGGCATGCGCTTTGCCGCGGTGCCGATCACGATCCCACCGCAGCAGATCGCGCGCGACCGCGGCTTCGTCAGCCAGGTGCACGCGGCGCAGACCACCGGCCGCCAGATCGTCACCGAGCAGCGCGACTTCCGCCGCGCCAATCCGGCCGCGATCAGCCGCATTCCGCGACCGGCGCAGCCGCCGCAGCAACAGCAATTGCGTCCGAACACGGCGCCGAACCAGCAGCCGCAGCGGCCGAACGGCCAGCCCGGTCAGAACAACCGTCCGGGCACGCAACAGCCGCAGCGTCCGGGACAAGGCGGCGCGACCCAGCCGCGTCCCGGACAAGGCACGCAGCCCGGCGGCGCGCCGCAGACGCAGCCACAGCGCAGCGGACAATCTCCGCGAGCGCCCGGCGCGATCGCGCCCCGGCCGGGCACGACGCCACAGCCGCAAACGCCGCGCACCGGATTGCAGCCCGGCATGCAGCCGGCCGCCCAGCCGCAACAAGGCACAGCACCACACCAGCCCGGCCTGCAGCAGCGCCTGCCCGCCGCGCAACGCCCAGTCGCGCCGCGCAAGCCTGCGCCAGCTCCCGCTCCGAAGGAAAAGAAGAAGCGATAGGTTGGCGAGCGCGCCTCCCCGTCATTGCGAGGAGCCCTTGCGACGAAGCAATCCAGAGTCCCTCCGCGGAAAGATTCTGGATTGCTTCGCTGCGCTCGCAATGACGACGTGGCGAGAGCGAACTCTCCTCCATCCGCATCAACGCGTGGATGCACCCGCAAGCGGGGCGCGAAGCAACCTCACGCCTCGCCGCGCAACCAGGCCCGCACCTTTTGCAGCAGGCCGTGCCGCAGCTCATCGACGGAGGCAGCCTCGGCGGGCGTCAGGGTCTGCAAGGCCCCGTCGATGTCGTCGGCGGCCAACGTCGGCTCCGGCGCGGGTGACGATGCGAGGCCGGCCGCGGCGATCGCGATCGGGCCAACCTGGGTGAGGAAGGCGCGCTCGTATTCGCGCGACAGGCGCGCGAGCGCGTCGTCCAGCGTCAGCCAGTCGACCGCCTTGATGTCGTTCATGAGCTTGCGGACGGGACCGGCCCCAGCCTCCATCCGCCAGAAATGCACGATCTTGATGGGGCCGGCGGACTGGTAGGCTATCGTGCCCAGAAACTCTTGCACGACCACGTCGTGGCCGGTCTCCTCCAACACCTCGCGATGCGCGGCTTGCTTCGGCGTCTCGCCATCGTCGAGCTTGCCCTTGGGCAAAACCCATTCATTGCGCTTGCGTTGGCGCACAACCGCGATCAGCGGCGTGTCGCCACGCCGCAGCACAATACCACCCGCCGCCATCACCGGCGCCCGCGCCATCACAAGATCCGTGTCGATCGAATTGTCCCGGCGGACGATATAGGCGGCCGAGACGGCGGATTGAAGGCTAGTTTTTCCTCAGCAGCGCTTGACCGGCGCGGATGCGCGTCCCCTCAGTGATACCGTCGCAGAACGAAAAATCACCGGGCGCCAGGATGATGATGGTCGACCCGTGCTCGAACCAGCCGAGCTCCTCGCCCTTGGTCACACTGACGTCGCAGGGGAAATTGACGGGACCGCGTGTCTGCGCATTCAGCACCATGTCGAGGAAATGCAAGCGGATGCTGGCGACCAGGATCGCGGCGACCGGCACCAGCGTCACGGCCTCGCCGGTCGACAAATGCGTGCGGATCACCGCGCGCTCGTTCTTGCAAAACAGCCGCTCGACCCGCTTCAGCGCGATCGGGTTGACGTTCCAGACGTCGCCATGGATCAGCGTGACGCGCTCGATATGCGCATCGAACGGTGCGTGGAAGCGGTGATACATGCTCGAGGTCAGCCGCAGCGTCACGAAGCTTCCGTTGCGGTGCTGCTCGACCAGCGCGGGATCGCCAAGCAGGTCGAGCAGCGAATAGGGCGCGCCCTTGACCTGGAACAGCTCGGTGTCGGCGATACGGCCATGGGCGCCGACAATGCCGTCCGAGGGACTGGCGACCACCGACGGATCCGGATCAAACGGCCGTAGGCCCGGCTTGAGCTCACGGGTGAAGCAGTCGTGCAGACTGCTGAAACGGTCTTTCTTCGCCTCCGACAGATCGAGGTCGGAGAACAGCTTCCACAGCGCGATGGAGCCGTCCCGCACCAGCGGGTTCTCGATCTTGGAGAACCACCCCATGAAGCGGGTCAAGCCTGCGCGGGGGATGCGGTTGGTCAACAGGAAGTTGAGGTCTTCCTGCTGGGTGAAAGAGGCGATGAGGGCTTTGACTGTCATGAATCTGTCAGCTCGCAGTATTAGCGCTTGTTGTCATGGAAACGACACTCCCGATTCTCTCATTTTCCGTGGCCGCCGCAGCGTCCGCTGCCGCCGCCTTCCCGAAGCTGAAGGCGCGGATCGAACTGTCCCGCGCCAAGCACCGCTCGCTCGCCGGGCACTCCAAGATGTCGCGCCGGGTGGCAAAGCTGCTGCCGTTCTACGAGTTCGAGGGTGACAAGTATTTCGGCTGCGACGGCGCGCCTGACAATGTGGTGATGCAGCGCAAGGAGGCCTTCTTCCGCCTTGCAGCTCTCTACGCCGATCGCTACCCCAAGGGCCGCGCGATGACGAAGGAAGCGGCGGAGACGATCTCCGACCTCAACTTCACCGAAACCTACCGCGTGCCGTTCCAGTTCTCGCGTCTCGTCCGCGAGCATCTGGGCACCTCGACCTTCATGGAATCGTCGAGCGGCGTTACCGTCACGGATGTCGACGGCAACACCTCCTACGACCTCACCGGGTCCTATGGCGTCAACATCTTCGGCAACGACTTCTACAAGGAATGCATCGAGGGCTCCCAGAAGCGGGCGCACGCGCTCGGCCCGGTGCTCGGCCCCTATCATCCCGTCATCCTCGAGAACGTGCAGCGGCTCTGCCAGATCTCGGGTCTCGACGAGGTCTCGTTCCACATGTCCGGCACCGAAGCGGTGATGCAGGCGGTGCGGCTCGCGCGCTACCACACCAAGCGCACCCATCTGGTTCGCTTCGCCGGCGCCTACCACGGCTGGTGGGGCGACGTGCAGCCGGGTGTCGGCAATCCGATCAATGCGCACGAGACCTACACCCTCTCCGAGATGTCGGAGAAGACGCTGCACGTGCTGCGCACGCGCAAGGACATCGCCTGCGTGCTGGTCAATCCGCTGCAAGGGCTGCATCCGAACGCCAACGCGCCCGGCGATTCCTCGCTGGTCGACTCGTCGCGCGGCGGCAATTTCGATCGCGTGGCCTACACCGAGTGGCTGAAGCAGCTGCGCGAAGTCTGCACCGAGCGCGGCATCGTGCTGATCTTCGACGAGGTCTTCGTCGGCTTCCGGCTCGCCGGCGGCGGCGCCCAGGAATATTTTGGCGTCAAGGCCGACATGGTGACCTACGGCAAGAGCCTCGCCGGCGGCCTGCCGGTCGGCGTGGTCTGCGGCAGACACGAGCTGATGCGCCGCTTCCGCGACGACCGTCCCGCCGACATCTGCTTCGCCCGCGGCACCTTCAACTCGCATCCCTATGTCATGACGGCCATGGACGAGTTCTTGAGCCGGCTCGCCAGCCCGAATTTCCGCGCCATCTATGACGGGCTGGACGCGACCTGGAACGGCCGCGCGCAAAAACTCAACCAGATGATGACCGACGCCAAGCTGCCGGTGCAGTTCGCAAACTTCTCGTCGATCTGGACGGTGAAATACACCACCCCGTCCCGCTACAACTGGATGCTGCAATATTACCTTCGCGCCGAAGGCCTGTCGCTGAGCTGGGTCGGTACCGGCCGGCTGATCTTCAGCCTGAACTACACCGATGCCGACTTCACTGAGGTCGCCGACCGCTTCGTCCGCGCCGCCGGGAAGATGAAGGCCGACGGCTTCTGGTGGCACGATGGCGCGCTCACCAACAAGAACATCAAGCGGCAGATCCTGAAAGAGATGCTGGCCAAGCGCTTCGGGCGCTGAGGCTAGTTCCTCCAACGCCGTCATCGCCGGGCTTGTCCCGGCCATCCACGCGCTTCTGCACGAAACTTCCAAGACGTGGACGCCCGGGACAAGCCCGGGCATGACGTAACCATCAGACATTGGAGTGGTCAGTGTGCGCAGCGCGTTCAGGCGTGCTGCTCTTCGAGCGTGGGCTCGGAGATGAGGCCCAGCGTGTGCTCGGGGTTGAGGTGCAGGCCGGGGTCCATCAGCTCGCCGCGCATCAAGGCGAGCGGGGCGCTGCGATAGAGCATCAAATCGTGGAAGGGGTCGGTCAGGATCTTGGTCATCCAGACCAGGCCGGTCTCGACGTCGCGGATGAAGAACAGGTGCACGGTGCGGAACAGGAGACCGCCGCCGCCGATCACGAGCCAGATCTTGGCGACCTGCCGCATGAAATCGGTCGCGCTCGCCCAGGGGGTAAACAGGCCGAACAGCGTGGGGTCGACGAACAGCACTAGCGGGGATGCCGCCCAGATCGCCATCAGCACCACCTTGCGCTGAAGGTTGTAGCCGACCTTAATGTCTTCCTTGTACTCATGCGTCGCCTGGTTGATATGGTCGTAATCGTGCGGCTCGAAGAAGAAGTGACCGGCCTGGCGCGAGGTCATCGAGACCAGCCAGCCGACCAGCGCCGAGATCATGGGATCGACGAACAGCCAGACATAGGCAAAGAGAAAGCTCAGCGCGCTGACGAAGTGCAGGCTCTGATTGATGCGGCTGTGGTGATAGTAGCGATGGTCGTCCCAGCGCTGGATCCGCAGCTGCTCGATATAATTCTTGATCATGCTCTCCCCCAAAATGCTTTCGGGTTCAGGATTTACAGGGATTCGATGTAGGCCGTGTGACATCATGATTTTGTCATGTGACGATGCAGCGACGCGATGACGCACGCGAACGCGTGAGCGGCGGATCGCGCCGCTCCGACGCAGACTTGCTCAGGCTGCCTTGGCGACGTCGACCTTGCGGAAGCGCACCAGCGAGAAATGACCGAGCGGCGGAATCAGGCGGCGCTCGGCAAGCTCGATGCCCTTGGCGCCGGCCAGCCACTTCGCATAGCGCGACCAGGCGAACTCAGCGGTGCGGAAGCCGAGCGGACGCACCACCGGCTGGAGCTTCTGCTCGATGAATCGGCGCATGCCGGTATCGGCGCTGACGCGGGTGAGGATGATCAGTTCGCCGCCCGGACGCAGCACGCGGGCGAATTCATCGAGCGCGACTTCCGGATTCGGCACTGCGGTGACGACATACTGCGCCATCACGACGTCGAAGGAATTGTCGGGGAATTCGAGCTTCTCGGCGTCCATCACCGCGAGGCCTTCGACGTTCTTCAGGTTGCCCTCGGTGACGCGCTGGCGTGCCTTGTCGAGCATCGCTTCCGAAATGTCGGTGCCGAAGATGCGCAAGTTCGGGGCATAAAGCGGCAGCGAAATGCCGGTGCCGACGCCGACCTCGAGCACGCGGCCGCCGATCTTGTTGGTGGCTGCGATCGCGGCCTGACGGCCCTTGGCGAACACGCCGCCGAACACGAGATCGTAGACCGGCGCCCAGCGATCATAGGCCTGCTCGACCGTGCCGCGGGTGAGGTCGAGCTGCTGGGTGCCGTCAAGGTTCATGATCTTAGCCATCGATGAGGTTCTCGCTGTGGGTCAAAATATGGATCAGCCGCGCACCGGCCGCCGCGCCATGCGAGGCGAGGCGCGCAGGACGCGGCTGGGCTGGAGTGAGGTGAGATTGCCGACGAACTGGCGCGCGCTGTTCTCCCAGGAACGCTCCAGCGCGAAGTTGCGGCAGGTCTCGCGCGACATGGTGAGTGCGCGCAAGCAGGCGGCGCGCAGATCGTTGTCGATCGCGCCGATCGGATGATCGGCGATGACGTCCTTCGGTCCCGTCACCGGAAACGCCGCAACCGGCGTGCCGCAGGCGAGCGCTTCGAGCTGCACCACGCCGAACGTGTCGGTGAGGCTCGGGAACACGAAGACGTCGGCGGCGGCGAGATGCGCGGTCAGATCCGCGCCCTTCTTCTCGCCGAGGAAAACCGCGTCCGGATATTTCTTCTCCAGCGCGGCCTTCTGCGGGCCGTCGCCGACGACGACCTTGGTGCCGGGCAGATCGAGCGCGAGGAACGCCTCGAGATTCTTCTCCACCGCAACGCGGCCCATGGTCATGAAGATAGGACCCGGCAGGTCGAGCCTGGCCGGAGCGTCCGGATGAAACAGCTCGGTGTTGACGCCGCGCCCCCAGAAGCCCAGCCGCTTGAAGCCGCGCCCCGACAGCTCCTGCCGCAGCGACGGCGTCGCCACCATGGTCATGGCGGCGGCATCGTGGAAGTGGCGCAGCACGGCATAGCCGACGGCGTCCGGGATGCCGGTCCGCACCGAGACGTATTCCGGAAAGCGCGTGGTGTAGGAGGTGGTGAAGGCGAGACCGTTGCGGCGGCAATAGGCGCGCGCCGCCCAGCCGATCGGGCCTTCGGTTGCGATATGCAGCGCTTCGGGCGCGGCCCTCTCGATCCGCCGCGCGATCTCCTTACCCGCAGGCAGCGCCACGCGCAGGCCCGGATAGGTCGGCAGCGGCCACGACCGGAAGCCGTCCGGCGTCAGGAAGTCGATCTCGACGTCGAAGGCCTTGGCGGCGGTCGCCAGCGAGGTCAGCGTCCGGACCACACCGTTGACCTGCGGATGCCAGGCGTCAGTCGCGATTAATACCCGCATGGGGAAATCCCGAGAGTTTGATGATTCTCGGCTTAGGACCATCAACCACGGATATTTCAGGCGTGTGACGTCACATAAGTGTCGGCGCGCTGTTTTGTTCGTTAACAGCCTGGCCGGGCCACGAAACCGTCATGAAACAATCCTTGCCGCGACGAAACCGTTTTCGGTTTTCCGTGCAAACGTCCCGAAACTTCTTGTCGTTAGTGATTGACGCAACGGAGCACCGAAACGGTGCCGGGGTGACCAAGAAACACCACGCAGACAGGGGCGACCAATGTTCAATCTGGACACGTTCAAGACGTTTTCGCGCGCCGTTGCCGTCAGTGCAGTGGCTGTGACCGCAATCGCATTTGCCGGCCCCGCCAAAGCCGCGCCCGTGCAGCTCTTCCCGTTCTTCCAGCCGCTGCCGACGATGACTGCGCCGCAGCCGCTTCAGCCGTACCAGCCCTATCAGGCGCCGACCTATCAGACCGCACCGTCCGAGGATCAGGACGCGGTCGAGACGCCGGCCCGCTTCCGCCGCCAGACCGTCAGCTACGCAACGCGTGAAGCCCCGGGCACCATCATTATCGATACGCCCAACACCTATCTTTATTACGTGCTCGGCAACGGCCAGGCGATCCGCTACGGCATCGGCGTGGGCCGCGATGGTTTCACCTGGTCCGGCACGCAGTCGGTGACCAAGAAGGCCGAGTGGCCGGACTGGACGCCGCCGCCGGAAATGATCCAGCGCCAGCCCTATCTGCCGCGCCACATGGCCGGCGGCCCCGGCAACCCGCTCGGCGCCCGCGCCATGTATCTCGGCGGCACCGTCTACCGCATCCACGGCACCAACGCCCCCGACACGATCGGCAAGCACGTCTCCTCCGGCTGCATCCGCCTGACCAATGACGACGTCTCCGACCTCTACGCCCGCGTCAACGTCGGCACCAAGGTGATCGTGCTGCCGATGACGGAGCGCCGCGCCGAGCTTCGGTAGCGCCACGCGGTAAGCGACTGGACATTGTGACGCAAACGGCCCCGGAACTGACCGGGGCCGTTTTCGTTTGCAACGAGCACGCCTGGTCACCCCAAGTGGAGGCGCAGATGCAATCACGCCTGCAGACATCGCGCGACACATGGCTGCCCCCGATCGCCGCCGTGGGAGCATTGACGCTGCTCCTCTCCGCGTCCTCCTCGCTCGCGCAACAGCCGGCGAGCGATGATGCAGCCCAACAGGCTTTCAACAATTCCTGCCGCACCTGCCATTCGGTGAAGGAAGGCGACAATCGCCTCGGTCCCAACCTCAACAAGATCATCGGACGCAAGGCCGGTTCGCTGCCGAACTACAACTACTCTCCGTCGATGAAGGAAGCCGGCTTCGTCTGGGACCAGGACAAACTCGTCCGTTTCATGGTCAAGCCGGACGAGGTCGTCCCGGGCAACAAGATGCAGCCCTATGGCGGCGTCTCGCCTGACGAAGCGGCCAAGGTGGTTTCCTATCTGCAGTCGGCGTCGGACTCACGCTAAAGATCCGATCGGCGGGTCCGCCGCGGCCGCAACCGACAATTGCCTCGCCACGGTCAGCGTGATTTGTTGGGTCGACGAGGAATAATGGGATGAACAAGAGCACTCTCGAATACCGTGACAGTGTTGCCGAGCTTCGCGGCGTCTTGGTCGCTGATGGTTCACCTGCCGCGAAGCGCCCCGGCATAATCCTGTTCCCCGACGCGCGCGGCATCGGCACGCATGCGACTGCGCAGGCGGAACAATTGGCGAGGCTCGGCTTCGTCGTGCTCGTGGCCGATCTCTATGGCGGCGGCAAAACGGCGCCCGACGTGCCGCAGGCGATCGTACTCATGAATGCGTTGCGTGCCGACACCACGCGCTGGCGCGAACGCGCAGACGCCGCGCGTCTGGCGCTGATGCAGCAGACGACGGTCGATGCAGGAAAGCTCGCAGCCATCGGATATTGCTTCGGCGGCACGACGGCCCTCGAACTGGCGCGGACCGGCGCCGATCTTGCAGCCGTCGTGAGCTTTCACGGCGGGCTCGCCAGCGAACGGCCCGAAGACGCAGCCAACATCAAGGGCTCGGTGCTGGTCTGTCACGGCGCGGCCGACGCACTGGTGTCGCCGACGCAGCTCGCGAGCTTCGAAGACATCATGAGCAGGACATCCGTCGACTGGCAGGTCCATGTCCATGGCGGCGCCGCACACGGCTTCACCAATCCCGAGCTCATAGACATGGGGCTTCCGAACCATGCCTATCACGAGGCCGCCGACCGGCGCTCCTGGGCTGCCATGCTCGGCCTGTTCGAGGACGTCTTTGGGATGAGGCTGCGCTAGACGATCCCGATGGACATCGACCGGATATGACAGCCGCTCCCGCCGCCGACCTCGCGATCAGACGGCGTCCGTCACTTACCCGACGGCGCCCCGCCGCCCCGAGATCAGCCTCAGCCACGCCGCCGCGTGAAACGCGCTCATCAGCAGATACATCGGCACCATCCCGCCGAGCATCGAGCCGTGCCCGGCGGCGCAGAGCATGTCCGCCGGACCACCGCCGAGAACCGCCGTCAGCAGGGCCATGACCGCGAAGGTCGGGGTAGCCGCAAGACCCAGCCATCTGGCGACGTGGGATGCGGTCACCACCTCTCCGCCAGCACGGCCGGCGTCGGCAGCCGCGCCGGCGGGATGGGCCTCGGTCACTGCGCGCCCTTCTCGCGAAGCGCCTTTTCTCCGGCATCGGACACCTCGACCCACTTCTTGTCGGGCGCGCTACCGTCCTCGTAGCTGTCGTGCCAGTTCCACCATTTGTAGGTCGGCGTCTGCGGATAGCCGGCCGGCGAATCCTCCCAGACCTCCTGGCGGCCGAGCGGGGTGATGTCGAGGTAGTTCCAGGTGCCGCCCATCTGCTCGTCGCCGCGGCTCTTGATCAGATAGGTACGGAAGATCCGCCCGCCGTCGCGGTAGAACACGTTGGTCCCGTGCCACTCACCGACGCCGAAATCGGCATCAAAACTGTCGGTGATGGTGACCCACGGGATGTTCCAGCCCATCCGCGCCTTCAGCCGCGCGATATCCGGCTGCGGGGCGCGCGAGGCGAACACCAGCGTGGTGTCGCGGGCGTTCAAATGCGCGACATGGGCGACCTGGTCGGCCACCATGGAGCAGCCGCGGCAGGCATGGTCGGGCCAGCCGAACACGCCCGGCTCGAAGAAGGCCCGGTACAGGATCAGTTGCCTTCGGCCCTGGAACAGATCGAGCAGACTGGCCTTGCCCGAAGGCGTCTCGAATGCGTAGGTTTTGTCGACTTCCATCCACGGCATGCGCCGGCGTTCGGCGGCGAGTGCGTCGCGGGCACGGGTATGCGCCTTTTCCTTCACGAGCAGTTGCTGACGGGCTGCCTCCCAGTCCTGCGGCGACACCACTGGCGGTGTTTGCATGGCGGGCTGTCCGTTGGTTCCTGCTTTTTCTGCTGATGTCATCATGGCTCTCCAAACCTCTTGCTCACCGCACATTGTCGGCCGTCAACGATTTCTGGCACCAGACGGTTGCGTGGTGGGAGTAACAAGTGTGGCGGGATTTTCATGGAGTCGCTGATCACGGCCGCCGCCCGCGCGCTCGAAGCCGGCGATCCGCTCGGCGCCCTGAATCGCGTCGCGCTGCGCAACGATGCGCCCTCGCTGGCGCTGCGCGGCATCGCGATGGCCCAGCTCGGCGATCTCGCGAAAGCCAAGATGCTGCTGCGCAGCGCTGCGCGCGCGTTCGGGCCGAGGGAGGCGGTCGCGCGCGCCAGATGCGTGGTGGCCGAGGCCGAGATCGCACTCGTCTTGCGCGACCTGAGCTGGCCGGCGCCGTCGCTCGCAAGCGCGCGGGCGACGCTCGCAAGCCATGGCGATCTCGCCAATGCCGCCCATGCCGGCCATATCGAGGCCCGCCGTCTTCTCCTGCTCGGACGCGTCGACGAGGCCGAGCGCACGCTGGCCGAGATCGGCGTCTCCCCGCTTCCGCCCGCCTCTCTCGTCGTTCGCGAGCTCGTGGTTGCCGGCATCGCCATCAGGCGGTTGAAAACAAGAGAGGCGCGCGCCGCCCTCGACCGCGCAGGCAAGGCAGCGCGGTTGGCGAAAATCCCGGCGCTCGCCGCCGAGGTCGACGCAGCGAGCCTGATCCTGAACACGCCGGCCGCGCGCCTGATCGCGCGCGGCAGCGAGCACCCGCTGCTGCTCGGCGAGGTCGAGAGACTGGCGACCTCGACAGCGCTCGTCGTCGACACCTTCCATCATGTCGTACGCAGGCAAGGTGCGGCCGTGTCGCTCGGAACGCGCCCCGTGCTGTTCGCGCTCGCCCGGCTGCTGGCGCAGGCATGGCCTGCGGATGTCTCGCGCGAGGCGTTGATATCGGGCGCGTTCCGGGCCAGGCATGTCGACGAGTCGCACCGCGCGCGATTGCGCGTCGAGATCGGGCGCCTGCGCACCCAGCTCAAGCCGCTGGCCGGGATCAGCGCGACCAGGCAGGGTTTTGAGCTGGCGCCGCGCAGGACGCGCGACGTCATCGTGCTGGCCCGGCCCGTCGAGGAGAAGCACGCCGCGGTCCTCGCCATTCTCGCCGACGGCGAGCCGTGGTCGAGCTCGGCGCTCGCGCTCGCACTTGCCATGAGCGCGCGCACGGTGCAGCGGGCCCTCGAGGAGCTGGCGCGGTCGAACAAGGTGCAGTCGTTCGGCCACGGCAGGGCGCGCCGCTGGGTGACCCCGCCCGTCCCCGGATTCCCGACAGGCTTGTTACTCCCGGGACCGCTATTAAAGGCTTAGGTTGGTCGCATCACAGGGATCGAGCAGATGAAACGTTCCGCCGCAGAGATCGTCAAGGAGTACGGGCCGTTTCCGGGCGTCGAGGCCGTGCATGGCGTCACCTATGACGGCACCCATGTCTGGTTCGCATCGGGCGACAAATTGAATGGCCTCGATCCGGCCAACGGCAAGATCACGCGCTCGCTCGATGTCGCCGCACATGCGGGTACTGCGTTCGACGGCCGCCACCTGTTCCAGATCGCGGAGGACCGCATCCAGAAGATCGACGCTGCGACAGGCAAGGTGCTCACCACGATCCCCGCGCCCGGCGGTGGTGGCGATTCCGGGTTGGCCTGGGCCGAAGGCTCGCTCTGGGTCGGTCAATATCGCGAGCGCAAGATCCATCAGATCGATCCGGACACCGGCACGGTGCTTCGCACCATCGAGAGCAAGCGCTTCGTGACCGGGGTCACCTGGGTCGACGGCGAGCTCTGGCATGGCACCTGGGAAGGTGAGGACAGCGACATCAGGCGGATCGACCCTGAAACGGGCAAGGTGCTCGAGCAGCTCGACCTGCCGGCCGGGACGATGGTTTCAGGGTTGGAATCCGACGGCGGCGATCGCCTGTTCTGCGGCGGCGGCGCCGCCGGCAAGGTGAGAGCGGTCCGCCGTCCCAGGCGCAGTTAGCTGTGCACTGAGGGCCTGGATCGACGGAAACAGCCGTTAACCCGTTTGCCGCAATTCCACCCCATCGGTGCGCTCTAGCGCCCTGCTCGCCTGCCCTGTAAAATCCCCGTCGGGGCGGCCTGGGGGACTGATGCGACTAACCTTGAACTTGAAGACTGTCCTGATCGCCGTTGTGGTGCTCGCTGCGTCGTTTTTCATCAGCCTGAAGGCGATGGACTTGCTGTCGCCGCGCGCGACCAATTCGGCGCCGCCGGTCGCGCAACTGCCACCGCTGCCGCCAGTGTCCAAGAGCTCGATCGTGGTGGCGCCAGTGGCGATCGCGCTGTCGGCGATCCGGGACCAGGCCGAGAAGGCATCACCGCGCAACTTCGCCGGCAAGGCCGAAAATCCGATCTCGCAGATCCTGCAGGACGGCGATATCGGCTGGACCGCCGTCCGCGGGCCGATGTCGGCGACCGGCGACAAGGACGTGCTGACGCTGTCGACGCCGATCAGCGGCAAGCTGAACGTGACGGGTTCGCTGTCGGCGAAAGCGACCGGCGCGCTCGGCGATGCACTGGGCAGCGTGCTCGGCGGCGACGCGGCGAAACGGATCGGCGCGGTCAACATCAAGAACTTGAACGCCAGCGCCGAGATCAAGGGCAATGTGGTCGTCACCTCGCGCCCGAAGCTCGCGGCCGCCTGGCATCTCGAGCCGAATTTGGGCGCACAGGTCAATCTCGGCGACACCAACCTCAACGTCGCCGGCGCCAAGGTCAACGTGCCCGCGCAGGTGAAGCCGCTGATCGACAAGACGGTCGGCGATCAGCTCAACGTCGTCTCGGAGCGCATCCGCAACGATCCCAGCCTGCGCGAGAACGCCAAGGTGCAATGGGCCAAGGCCTGCCGCTCGATCCCGCTGCAAGGTAGCGGTTCCTCGGCCGCGCTGTCGCCGCTCTGGCTCGAGATGAAGCCGACCCGCGCGATCGCAGCGCAGCCGCGCGTCGACGCGCAGAACGTGACGCTGCTGCTCGGCCTCGAGGCCGAGACACGCGTGACGTCGACGCAGACCAAGCCGGACTGCCCGTTCCCCGACAAGATCTCGATCGTGCCGCCGACCGGCACCGGCGTGAACATCGGCGTTCCCATCGACGTGCCTTTCACCGAGATCAACAAGCTGATCGCAGCCCAGATGGTCGGCCACACCTATCCAGAGGACGGCTCCGGTCCGGTCGAGGTCACGGTGAAGAGCGTCAACGTCGTCCCCTCCGGCGAGCGGCTCCTGATCTCGCTGCTGGTGCGCGCCAAGGAGAAGAAGAGCTGGCTCGGGCTCGACGCCGAGGCGACCGTGCACATCTGGGGTCGGCCGATGCTCGACCAGGCGCAGCAGACGCTGCGGCTCGCCGACATCCAGCTCGCGGTGGAGTCCGAGGCGGCGTTCGGCCTGCTCGGCGCGGCGGCCCGCGCGGTGGTGCCTCAAATGCAGCAGGCGCTGGTGCAAAAAGCGACACTCGACCTGAAGCCGATCGCCGCCAACGCGCGCGAGAAGATCGCAGGCGTCATTGCCGACTTCCAGAAGAGTGAGGACGGCGTCAAGGTCGAAGCCAATATCAGCAGCCTCACGCTGGCCGACATCGCCTTCGATTCCAGGACGCTGCGCGTGGTCGCCGAAGCCGGCGGAACGCTGAATGTGTATGTGACCAGGCTGTCGGGGATGTAGAGCGCCTTCGCGCACCGCCCCGCGCCATCTCGTCGCTTGCACCGCTGGCATTCTCGTCGGAGGGTGCTAAGCTGTTTCTCGACAGCATCGTAGGGGACACGCGAGGACAACATGGAAGCCGGCCTGGTCACGCCTGCGCCGGCACTGGTGCGCTTTTCCGGCATTCAGAAGACCTATGATGGCGAGCATCTCGTGGTGAAGAACCTCGATCTCGACATCAGGAAGGGCGAGTTCATCACCCTGCTCGGCCCCTCGGGCTCGGGCAAGACGACCACGCTGATGATGCTTGCCGGCTTCGAGGTTCCGACCCAGGGCGAGATCTACCTGGCGGACCGGCCGATCAAGAACATGCCGCCGCACCAGCGCGACATCGGCATGGTGTTCCAGAACTATGCTCTGTTTCCGCACCTGACGATCGAGGAGAACGTCGCCTTTCCACTGTCCGTACGCAAGATCAATAAGGCGGAAACGCAAGCGCGGGTCAAAGCGGCGCTGCGCATGATCAAGATGGAAACGCTGGCGCAGCGGCGGCCCGGGCAACTGTCCGGCGGCCAGCAGCAGCGCGTGGCGCTGGCCCGCGCGCTGGTCTTCAACCCGCAGCTCGTGCTGATGGACGAGCCCCTGGGCGCGCTGGACAAGCGCCTGCGCGAGCAGATGCAGCTCGAAATCAAGCAACTGCACGAGACGATGGGCATCACCGTCGTCTACGTCACCCACGACCAGAGCGAAGCGCTCACCATGTCGGACCGCATCGCCGTGTTCAACGACGGCATCGTGCAGCAGATCGACAGGCCCGACGCGCTGTATGAGCATCCGGTCAACAGCTTCGTCGCCAACTTCGTCGGCGAGAGCAACGTGCTGGCCGGCACCGTGGAGACGATCGAGAAGGACTATTGCCGCGTCGCGCTGGCGGCCGGCGGCTCCGTCATGGCCCGTGCGGTCAACGTAGCAGGCGCAGGTGCTTCGACCTCGTTGTCGGTGCGGCCGGAGCGGATCGCCATTATCCCTGATGGCGCCTCCAGCGACGGACCGAACCGGCTGCCGGCCAAAGTGCAGAACACGATTTATCTCGGCGACCACGCGCTGGCCGTGCTCGATGTCGCAGGGAACGCCGAGTTCATGGTCAAGCTCCAGCCGGGGGCGCATGATAGCCTGCGGCATAGCAGCCTAAGACCTGGCGAAAACGTGTTCATCACCTTCCGCCCCGAGGACTGCCTCGCCCTCGATCCCGTCTGATCCCGATGCGAGTGGCACCTGCATCGATCAACCTCAACGCAACGCAGATGAAGAAGGAACAAGGACCATGCTGAAGCGCAAGATTGGCAAGATTGCTCTGGGTTTCGCCGCGGCGTTCAGCGCCAGCGCCGCGCTGGCCACAGTCGCGCAGGCGCGTGACCTCACCGTCGTGTCGTGGGGCGGCGCGTATCAGGATGCCCAGAAGAAGGTCTATTTCGAGCCGTTCAAGAAGGCGGCCGGTGTTGCCATGAACGATGAGTCCTGGGACGGCGGCGTCGGCGTGTTGCGCGCCAAGGTCCAGGGCGGCGCCGCCACCTGGGACCTCGTCCAGGTCGAGAGCGACGAGCTCGCGGTCGGCTGCGAGGAAGGGCTGTTCGAGAAGCTGGACTATTCCAAGATCGGCGGCGAGGCCGCTTACATACCACCGTCGGTCAATCCCTGCGGCGTCGGCGCCATCCTCTACGATTTCGTGCTCGGCTACGACAAGGACAAGCTGAAGGATGCGCCCAAGGGCTGGGCCGACTTCTTCGACACCAAGAAGATTCCGGGCAAGCGCGCCCTGCGTCAGGGCCCGAAGACCACGCTCGAGATCGCCCTCATGGCCGACGGCGTCGCACCGAAGGACGTCTACAAGGTGCTGGCGACCGACGAGGGCGTCGATCGCGCATTCAAGAAACTGGACACCATCAAGGGCGACCTCGTCTGGTGGAAGGCCGGCGCCCAGCCGCCGCAATTGCTCGCCTCCGGCGAGGTGGCGATGACCTCGGTCTATAACGGCCGCATCGACACCGCGAACAAGAACGAGAAGAAGAACTTCGGCATGGTGTGGGACGGCGCGCTCTTCACCCTCGACAGCTGGGTCATCCTGAAGGGCAGCCCGAACAAGGACGCCGCCTACAAGTTCCTGGACTTCGCCGGCAAGGCCGAGAACCAGTCCAAATTGTCGGAGAATATTGCCTACGGCACCTCGAACAAGGACGCCGCCGCCTTGATCCAGCCGGCCGTCCTGAAAGATCTGCCGACCGCGCCCGACAACATCAAGAACGCTGTCGAGATCAACGTTGCCTACTGGCTCGAGAACATCGACCGCCTGACCGAGCGCTTCAACAAATGGGCCGCGAAATAACGCGCCGGCGAAACGGCGTGCGGCGCGCATTCAGAGCATCTTCGTTGCGGCCATCCTTCGAGACGCCCGCTTTAGGCGGGCTCCTCAGGATGAGGACGGAGTGTGCGGCGGCCATTTCGCAGGAACTGGTGTTGATGAGCCTCATCCTGAGGAGACCGCGAAGCGGTCGTCTCGAAGGACGAGGCGCGCGCTCAGACCGATCGAAGAGGCTCTCCACATGACGGCAACTTCCTTGACCGGCGCCAATGCGTTGACCGAGGTGCCACTCAAGCGCCGATTGCGGCGCGCAGAGCGGACACGCCAGGTCAAGGCATTGGCGCTGGTGCTGCCGCTTCTCGTCTTCCTGCTCTTCACCTTCGCGGGCCCGATCGCCGGCATGCTGTGGCGCGCGATCGATGACCGCGAGGTACGTCAGGCTCTGCCCCAAACCGTTGCGGCTCTCGCCAGCTGGGACGGCAAGGACCTGCCGGATGAAAAGGCCTACGCGGCGCTGGCCAGCGACATCCTGGCGGCGCGCGCCTCCGGCACCATTGCCATCGCAGCCAAGCGGCTCAATTACGCCCTGAACGGCTTTCGCACGATCCTGACCAGCACCGCACGCAATCTGAAGGCGGTGCCGGAGCCCGGCACGGCCAGGGAGACGCTGGGCAAGATCAACCCGGCCTGGCGTGAGCGCACCACCTGGACGACGATCAAGGATGCCGGTGGCCCGGTCACGGGCTTCTATCTTTTGGCGGCACTCGACCTGACGCGGAACGTGGACGGCGCGATCGTCGCGGCCCCGCCGGATCAGGCCATCTACCGCGATGTCTTCGGACGCACCTTCCTCATCAGTCTCGGTGTCACCGTACTCTGCCTGCTCCTCGGCTTCCCGGTCGCGTACCTGCTGGCGACGCTGCCGCCCGGCCGGTCGAACCTCTTGATGATCTTCGTGCTGCTGCCGTTCTGGACATCGCTTCTGGTGCGCACCTGCGCCTGGATCGTGCTGCTGCAGAGCAAAGGCGTCGTGAACGACAGCCTGCACTGGCTTGGCATCATCGACGAGCCGTTGCGCCTGATCTACAACCGCTTCGGTGTCTGCGTGGCCATGACCCATGTGCTGCTGCCGTTCATGATCCTGCCGCTGTACAGCAGCATGAAGGCGATCTCGCCGGCTTACATGCGTGCCGCCGCCTCGCTCGGCGCGCCACCCTTCACCGCTTTCCTGCGAATCTACCTGCCGCAAACCCTGCCCGGCATCGGCGCGGGAGGCCTGCTCGTCTTCATCCTCGCGCTCGGCTACTACATCACGCCGGCCCTGGTCGGCGGCGCCGCCGATCAGATGATCAGCTACTTCATCGCGCTCTACACGACTGAGACCGCCAATTGGGGCCTTGCGTCGGCGCTGGGGGCGGTGCTGCTGCTGGCCACGATTCTGCTCGCTCTCGTCTACGGCAAGCTGGTGCAGGGCCAGCAGGTCACGGGAGGGATGAAGAATTGAGCGACAATGCTTCCCTCCGCACGCCCAGCCAGCGCATCGCGTGGACCGCGACCATCGTCATCTCGACGCTGGTGTTCATCTTCCTGATCGCGCCGATTCTCGCAATCATGCCGCTGTCCGTCAGCTCGGGCTCGTACCTCACCTATCCGCTGCCCGGCCTCTCCTTGCGCTGGTACGACGACTTCATCAACTCGCCGCGCTGGATGAATTCGCTGAAGAACAGCATGATCATCGGCGTCGCTTCGACGCTTCTGTCCATGGTTCTCGGCACGCTGGCCGCATTGGGGCTCGCGCAGTGGAAAAGCCGGTTCAAGCCGCTGGCGCTGGCTTTCGTGCTGTCGCCGGTCGTCGTGCCCGGTGTCATCACCGCGGTCGGTCTCTATTTCTTTTTCGCGCCGATCGGACTGACCGGCAGCTATCTCGGCTTGATCCTGGCTCACACCGCGCTGGCGACGCCCTTCGTGGTGATCACGGTCGGCGCGACGCTGCAAAGCTTTGACACCAACCTCGCGCGCGCCGCCGCCTCGCTCGGCGCCTCGCCGCTTGAGGCGTTCCGCCGCGTGATCCTGCCGCTGATCCTGCCCGGCGTGGCGTCGGGCGCGCTGTTCGCCTTCGCCACCAGCTTCGACGAGGTGGTGATCGTGCTGTTCATGGCAGGGCCAGAGCAGCGCACCCTGCCGCGGGAGATGTTCAGCGGCATCCGCGAGAACATCAGCCCGACCATCACGGCAGCGGCGGTGATCCTGACGACAGTCTCGGTCATCCTCCTCGCCACCCTGGAAGGCCTGCGCCGGCGCAACGAACGGCTCAAGGGCAGCAGCGCCTGAGCGGGGACCTTGTCCAGCGGATGGATTGGTAACAGAACAGACCGGATGGATGGGTGACACTGTTCATGATTTGGTCGGCTCCGGCGCTGCGCTAGCGCAGCG
>NZ_JBEPOS010000012.1:0-214646 GCF_040546885.1 Bradyrhizobium sp. S3.2.6
GCCCGCCGGCCTCCCGTCCCGGCGGGTAGCTTGAATCACCAAAACGCTGATTTGTGAATCCCCAACGATTCAGTCAGATGGGCTAACGCTCTAGCCGGTGCGAAGCGCGGCTTCGATGGTCTTGCCGAGCGCGTCGAGCTGAAACGGCTTCTGCAGCGCTGGCCGGTCGCGATATTGCTCGGGCAGGCCCGACGAGCCGTAGCCGGTGGCAAAGATGAACGGGCAGCCCTTTTCCCTGATGAGATCGGCAACCGGCGAAATGACCTTGCCGTTGACGTTGACATCGAGGATGGCGATGTCGAACTCGGTGGCTTGGACCAGCCGCAGGGCCTCGTTGATATCGCCCGCTTCCGCCGCGACCTTGTAGCCGAGCTCCTCCAGCATATCCGCGACCATCATTCTGATCATGACCTCGTCCTCGACGAGGAATACAGAGCGGCCCGAAAGCCCGGTCGCGGTCATTGTCGTTGAGTCCTTGCCCATCTCCGGAAAACGTTCGCAGATAACATGAATCGACGCAATGCGCGTTTCGGCCGGCGGACGCGCGGAAATGCGTTTGCGGCTGGCCCGCTGCAAGCCGATTTGTGGTCAAATACCGCAGCGAAAGGCTATCATAGGTTCCTGAGCAGGAACAGGATTCTTGCCCGGGCCTGAGCGACGCGTGCGACGATCCGGCCCTCTGACGAGACGATATAAGCAGCGATGACCTCCAACCAGCCCCCGCCGGAAAAGATGATGTTTCAGCTCACGCTGAGGCGTCGCGGCATCAGCAATCAGACCGTGCTGCGGGCCATGGAAGAGGTGCCGCGCGATCTGTTCGTCGAAGCGTCCGATCGCGACGCCGCCTATCGTGACAGCGCGTTGCCGATCGCCTGCGGGCAGACCATCAGCCAGCCATTTGTCGTCGCCTACATGACCGAGCAGCTTCAGCTCCAGAAGCAGCATCGCGTGCTCGAGATCGGCGCCGGCTCCGGTTATCAGGCCGCCGTGCTGTCGCGGCTTTCGCGCGAGGTGCTGACGGTCGAGCGCTACCGCAAGCTTGCGGACGCCGCGCGCGCCAGGCTTGAAAAGCTCGGGTGTCACAATGTCGAGGTGATGCTGGGCGATGGCCTCAATCTGCCACCCAACATCGGCCCGTTCGACCGCATCATCGTTACCGCCGCGGTGGAGCAGATTCCGGAGAACCTCGTCGAACGGCTCGAGGTCGGCGGCATCCTGATTGCGCCGGTCGGGCCGCATCAGGGCGTGCAGACGCTGACCCGTCTCAGCCGTACCGAAGCCGGGATCGAACGCAGGGAACTCGTGGAGGTCCGTTTCGTGCCGGCGCTGCCCGGCGTGGCGCGGGAGCTGTAGAATTCCGGATCGGCTGTGCTGCCAACATCTTATTGGGAGGGTTAAGCCGTTATTTACTCGCGACGTGTTTACTTAAAAGACCAGTTCTGTTGCGTACGAGTGAGTAACCATGTCTGTTGTCGCCGAGTTGCTTTACTCGCGCCGCGTACCGCAGGTCGCGGTGCTGGCGCTGATTTCCTTCAGCTTCGCAGGGTGCAGTGCCGACATGCAGTCGAGGCTGTCCCAGTCGAACTTCTCCAATCCCTTCTCTGAATCGACCGGTTCGGTCCAGCAGGCCCCGCCGCCGCAGCGTGAGCTGCCGCAATATGCACGGCCGCAGACCCAGCCCGGCTACTATCAGTCTCAGGCCTTGCCGCCGCCGGCTGTCGCTGCGCCGCAATCCTATCCGGTTGCGTCGGGTGGGGGCGTCTCCGGAGGCGGTCGCGGCCTCGGCTCCTACACGCCGCCGGCTCAGCCGCGTCTTGAAGCCACCGGCACCGTGCCGCCGCGCTCAGTTGCAGCTGCCCAGCCCGTCGGCGGAACCAAGATCATCGTCGGCACCAGCGACACGCTCGACGTGCTCGCCAAGCGCTACCATGTGAGCCCGCAGGCGATCATGGCCGCCAACGGCTATAAGGGGCCGCGCGCGCTCTCGCCTGGCCAGCAGCTGGTCATCCCGCATCCGGGTGCAACGGCTGCTGCACCGGCGCCGGTCACGGCTCCGGTTGCGGCGGCTCCCGCAATGGCGAAACCGGTTGCCGCCGTCGCTGCGCCATCGAGCTACCACTTCGTCAATCACGGTGACACGCTCGCCAGCATCGCGCGCAAGAACCATATCTCCGCGGCCGAGCTCGCTCGCGCCAATGGTCTCGAGCCGTCGACCAAGCTGAAGCTCGGCACCAAGCTGACCGTGCCGGGCGCCAAAACCGCAGCGGTTGCCGCTCCGCTTGCTCCGGCGCCTGTCGCCGCGGCCCCCGTGGCGGCTGCGCTGCAGCCGGTTGCGGCCGCTCCCGCACCGACCACCAGGATGGCCGCTGTTGCCCAACCCGCGCAGAGCGCGCGCCTGGCTCAGGCCACCACGAATATCGAAGAGAAGGCCGCCGAGACGCCGGCGAAAGCGGCAGAGACCACCAGCTCGTTGCCGACCTTCCGCTGGCCGGTGCGCGGCAAGGTGATCACGAGCTACGGCGCCAAGACCAACGGCAAGTCCAATGACGGCATCAATGTCGCGGTGCCCGAGGGTACGCCGGTCAAGGCGGCAGAAGACGGTGTCGTTGCCTATTCCGGCAACGAGCTGAAGGGCTACGGCAATCTCGTCCTGGTTCGGCACTCCAACGGCTACGTCACCGCATATGCCCATGCGAGTGAGCTGTTGGTGAAGCGCGGCGATCCCATCAAGCGCGGTCAGGTCATTGCCAAGTCGGGTCAATCCGGGGAGGTGGCGTCGCCGCAGCTCCACTTCGAGATCCGTAAGGGATCGAGCCCGGTTGACCCGCTTCAATTCCTGAACGGGGCGTGAGGCCCTAGGGCCTCGTTTCCACATCAAGTCGAGCCCAATGATCGCCCGCCTTGTGCGCAGCGCACTGGAGCGGGCGATCATGTTTTTGAAGACGCTACTTGGTCGCGAGCTTCACGCCGAGCCGTCCGGCCAGCTCCTGCACGAATTGCCAGGCGACACGGCCCGAGCGCGAGCCGCGCGTCGTTGACCATTCCAGCGCCTCGCGCTCCAGCGCCTCATCGTCGACCTTGACGCCGAAATGGCCGCAATAGCCGCGCACCATGGCGAGATATTCGTCCTGGCTGCAGCGGTGGAAGCCAAGCCACAGGCCGAAGCGGTCCGACAGCGAGACCTTTTCCTCGACCGCTTCGCCGGGATTGATCGCGGTCGAGCGCTCGTTCTCGATCATCTCGCGCGCGAGCAGATGGCGGCGGTTGGAGGTGGCGTAGAGGATGACGTTCTCGGGCCGGCCCTCGATGCCGCCTTCGAGCACAGCCTTGAGCGACTTGTAGGATGCATCATTGCCGTCGAAGGAAAGGTCGTCGCAGAACACGATGAAGCGGAAGGACGAGGCGCGCAGTTGCTCCATCAGGGCCGGCAGGCTCTCGATGTCCTCGCGGTGGATCTCGATCAGCTTCAGCTTGTCGGCGGGTTTGCGGTCGGCGTTGATGCTGGCGTGAGCCGCCTTCACCAGCGAGGACTTGCCCATTCCGCGCGCGCCCCACAGCAGGGCGTTGTTGGCGGGCAGGCCGTTGGCGAACCGCTCGGTGTTCTCCATCAGAATGTCGCGCACCCGGTCGACGCCCCTAAGCAGGAATAGCTCGACGCGGCTGACCCGCGGCACCGCAGCAAGGCGGCCGTCGGGGTGCCAGACATAGGCGTCCGCCTGTTTGAACGACTCGCGCGCGACAACCGGGTTGCCCTGGGCGGCGAGGTGCGCCGCAATGGTCTCCAGTGCGCGGACGATGCGCTCCTGGGAAAGGTCCTCGGAGGCCTTGAGGGCCGCCCTTGAGACCGCCTTGGGGCGTTTTGCCGCGACCTGGGCGGGCTTGGTGGCAGGGGTACAGGGGCCTTTGCCGGCCGGGCTTTTGCTTGGTTTTTTGGGCATGTCCGAAGTTCCTGAGAATGCAGCCTTATCGGGCCTGATGGCCGGCCGCAAGGTGGCCAAATCGACGGTCTGGCAGCGTTGCAATTGGGGCAATGGCCGCTATAGTCCGCGCGAATTTGACCGGACCGGTCGCCGCAAGGGCCTGACCGGCTTCCCCTGTTTCCACAAGGATCGTCCGAATGTTCATTACCCCTGCGTATGCCCAGGCCGCGGGCGCCGGTGACACCAACAGCATGTTGATGTCGCTGCTGCCGTTTGCCCTGATCTTCGTGATCATGTACTTCCTGATTCTGCGCCCGCAGCAGAAGAAGGTGAAGGACCACGCCGAGCTCGTGAAGAACATCCGCCGCGGCGACACCGTCGTGACCTCGGGCGGACTGGTCGGCAAGGTCACCAAGGTGGTCGATGACGACCAGATCGAGTTCGAGATTTCCGACGGCGTGCGCGTGCGCCAGATGCGGTCGATGATCTCGGGCGTGCGCGCCAAGGGCGAGCCGGCCAAGGACAGCGCGAAGGAAAGCGCCAAGGACGACGCCGCGGCGAAGTAAGCGCTTCCGCGAGTCTCTCAAATCTCCTGATCTGACAGGTCCAGTCGATGTTGTATTTCACGCGGTGGAGGGCGCTCGGGATTATCCTGACAGCGCTGATCGTGTGCCTCTGCGCGGTCCCGAACTTCTTCCCCGAAGCGCAGGTCAAGACCTGGCCCGCCTGGGCCCAGCGCCGGCTCGTGCTCGGCCTCGACCTTCAGGGCGGCTCCTATCTGCTGCTCGAGGTCGATGGCAATTACGTCAAGAAGGAAAAGCTCGACCAGGTCCGCGACGACGTCCGCCGCGCGCTGCGCGAGGCGAAGATCGGCTATACCGGCCTCGTGACCCGCGGCGACACGGTCGAGGTCCGGGTCAAGGATACCGATCTCCAGGCCGCGCTGACCAAGCTGCGTGACCTCTCGCAACCGATCGGCGGACTGCTCGGGTCGAGCACCCAGCGCGACCTCGACATATCCGATGCCGGCGGCGGGTTGATCCGTCTGGCGCTGTCGCAGCCTGCCATGGTCGAGCGCATGCGCAAGACCATCGAGCAGTCGATCCAGATCGTCGAACGCCGCGTCAACGAGCTCGGCACCGTCGAGCCGGTGATCCAGCGTCAGGGCAACGACCGCATTCTGGTGCAGGTCCCGGGCCTTCAGGACCCGACGCATCTGAAAGAGCTGCTCGGCAAGACCGCCAAGATGGAATTCCGCATGGTCGACACCTCGGTGCCGCCGGACCAGGCGCAGCGCGGTGGAGTGCCGCCGGATTCTGAGCTGCTGATGAGCCAGAACTCGCCGAAGGTGCCTTACGTCGTCAAGAAGCAGGTGCTGGTCTCGGGCGCCGAGCTCACCGATGCGCAGCCCGGATTTGACCAGCGCACCAATGAACCGATCGTCTCCTTCCGCTTCAACTCCACTGGCGCCCGCAAATTTGCGCAGGCCACGCAGGAGAACGTGGGTCTACCGTTCGCGATCGTGCTCGACAACGAGGTGATCTCGGCACCTGTCATCCGCGAGCCCATCACGGGCGGGCAGGGGCAGATCTCGGGCAGCTTCACGGTCCAGGCCGCCAACGATCTTGCGATCCTGATGCGCGCCGGCGCGCTGCCGGCGCCGCTCACGGTGGTCGAAGAGCGCACCGTCGGTCCGGGCCTCGGCCAGGATTCGATCGAGAAAGGCGAGCTTGCGGCCTATGTCGGCTCGATCATGGTCATCGTGTTCATGCTGCTGACCTACCGGCTGTTCGGCGTATTCGCCAACATCGCGGTGGCCATCAACGTCGCCATGATCTTCGGCCTCTTGTCGCTGCTCAACGCCACGCTGACGCTGCCCGGCATCGCCGGCATCGTGCTCACCGTCGGCATCGCGGTCGATAGCAACGTGCTGATCTACGAGCGCATCCGTGAGGAGCTGCGCAGCGGCCGCAACGCGATCTCGGCGATCGACGCCGGTTTCAAGCGGGCGCTCGCGACCATCCTCGATTCCAACATCACCACCTTCATTGCCGCCGCGGTGCTATTCTATATCGGTACCGGCCCGGTGCGCGGCTTCGCCGTGACGCTCGGCATCGGCATCATCACCACGGTGTTCACCGCCTTCACGCTGACCCGGCTGATCGTCGCCGGGTGGGTGCGGTGGAAGCGGCCGCAGAGCGTGCCGATCTAGGAGCCTGACCGTGACTCACATTGTTCTCATCGGGCTCGGCATCCTCATTGCTGTCCTCACCGTGGTCTCGGTGTTCGGCCTGCTGCCGTCGCTGCGCATCGTCCCTGACGATACGCATTTCGACTTCACGCGCTTCCGTCGCATCAGCTTCCCGATCTCGGCGGCGCTGTCGATTGTCGCCATCACGCTGTTCTTCACCCATGGCCTGAATTTCGGCATCGACTTCCGCGGCGGCACGCTGCTGGAGGTGCGGGCCAAGTCGGGCACCGCCGACATCGCGGCGATGCGCACGACACTGGATGGCTTGCGCCTGGGCGAAGTCCAGATCCAGCAAATCGGCGGTCCCGCGGACGTCCTGATCCGTGTCGCGGAGCAGCCGGGCGGCGACGCCGCGCAGCAGGAAGCCGTGCAGAAAGTCCGCACGGCGCTAGGCGATTCCTTCGAATATCGCCGCGTCGAAGTGGTCGGCCCGCGCGTCTCCGGCGAGTTGCTGGCCTTCGGCATGCTGGGCCTGATGCTCGCAATCGTGTCGATCCTGATCTACCTCTGGTTCCGGTTCGAATGGCAGTTCGCGCTCGGCGCCATGATCGCCAACGTGCACGACATCGTGCTGACCATCGGCTTCATGTCGATCAGCCAGGTCGACTTCGATCTCACCAGCATCGCGGCGCTTCTGACCATTCTCGGTTATTCGCTCAACGACACCGTCGTCATCTATGACCGCATCCGCGAAATGCTGCGGCGCTACAAGAAGATGCCGATGCCGCAGCTGCTCAACGAGTCCATCAACTCGACGCTGTCGCGCTCGATCATCACCCACTTCACGGTGACGCTGGCATTGCTGGCGCTGCTGCTGTTCGGCGGTCATGCCATCCACAGCTTCACGGCCGTCATGATGTTCGGCGTGGTGCTGGTAGGCACCTACACCTCGATCTTTATCGCAGCCCCGATCCTGATCTATCTCGGCGTCGGCGAGCATCGCGAAGACGCAGTCGAAGTGACTACGCCGGCGAAGAAAAGCAAGGCGTGATCCGAACCGCAGGCCCTCGCATGAGTTTGCGAGGGCAGTCAGCCCATTCGGACGAAGCTCATGGCCGGCGATCCCAACGCTCCCCATTTCCCACGCTCGGCGCCGATCGAGGCCTATGGCAAGGGCGGTTTTGCCTTTGCCGGCATGTCGCATCGGGGTTCGCTGCTGTGCCTGCCTGACGCGATCTGGGCCTGGGACGTGACCGATCCCGCCAGGATCGACCGTTATTCGCTGGATCGGGTTTTTGCGGCCGCCAACAGCATCGACACGCTTCTGGTCGGGACCGGAACCGGCGTCTGGCTGCCGCCGCCGGAGCTGCGCCAGGCGCTGAAGGCGGTGAGGGTGGTGCTGGACACCATGCAAACCGGGCCGGCCGTGCGCACCTATAACATCATGATCGGCGAACGGCGCCGCGTCGCGGCTGCGCTGATTGCCGTACCATGAGCCGCGCTACGACGCCGCCGGACGCCGTGACATTCTGCGCCGACCTCGTGCGCAGCCACGACTTTCCACGCTATGCCGCGACCCTGTTTGCGCCCGCCGCCGAACGTCGGGCGCTGCTGGCGCTCTACGCCTTCAATGTCGAGATCGTCCGCGTCCGCGATCAGGTGAGCCAGCCCTTGCCCGGCGAAATCCGCTTTCAATGGTGGACCGATCTGTTCTCGGGCCTCGTTCACGGCAGCGCCGAGGGCAATCCGGTGGCGGCCGAGCTGTTGCGCGCGATCCGCGATTTTGGCCTGCCGGTCGAGCCGTTGTCGCTGCTCGTCGACGAGCATCAGTTTGATCTCTACAACGATCCGATGCCGACCATGACGGCGCTTGAAGGCTATCTGGCGGCGACGTCTTCGGCCTTGTTCGCGCTCGCGGCGCGGATCTTGGGCGAAGCTTCGGATGCGAGCGAGCACCTCGCGCGGCACGCCGGGTTGGCGCAGGGCATCGCGCAGGTGATCGCGAACCTGCCGCGGGACTCGGCCAATCGGCAATTGTTCCTGCCGCAGCAATTCCTGACCGGCCATGGCTGTGGCAT
This sequence comes from Bradyrhizobium sp. S3.2.6, assembly GCF_040546885.1. Classification (NCBI taxonomy): domain Bacteria; kingdom Pseudomonadati; phylum Pseudomonadota; class Alphaproteobacteria; order Hyphomicrobiales; family Nitrobacteraceae; genus Bradyrhizobium; species Bradyrhizobium sp. S3.2.6. The sequence goes on from NZ_JBEPOS010000012.1 coordinate 8,190, forward strand.
CGAGGACGTGTTCGCCGGCAAGCAGACGCCGCATCTGAATGCCGTGCTGGATCAGCTCATGGACGAAGCACGGCAGCATCTGGCGACGGCCTCATCCCTGCTGGCGCAGGTGCCGCCGTCGGCGCGGGCGGCATTCCTGCCGCTAAGCCAGGCGCGGGCCGATCTCGATCGCCTGTCTCGGCCGGGGCGCAATCCTTTCGCGCCGCAGCCGGTGTCGCGGTTGCGCACGTTGTGGACGCTGTGGCGGGCTTCACGATCCCGGGAATTTACCAAATAGCGGTTGGCTTATCGCCCGAGACGGCCGAATGCTCTATGCTGTCCCATGGCTGAATTGTCCCAAACTGCAGTCCCCGATCTGAGCGGCATTCCGGTCGCACCTGGCGACATTCGAGCCGCCGCTGAGACCATCCGGGGTGCCGTCGTCGAGACGCCCTGCAGCTACAGCCGGACGCTGAGCAACATTTACGGCTGCGAGCTCTGGCTCAAATTCGAGAACCTCCAGTTCACATCGTCGTTCAAGGAGCGTGGCGCACTGAACCGGCTCACGGCGCTGACGCCGGAGGAGCGGGCGCGCGGCGTCGTCGCCATGTCGGCGGGCAACCACGCGCAGGGTGTCGCCTATCATGCCAAGCGGCTCGGCATTCCCGCCACAATCGTCATGCCGGTGGGCACGCCGATGGTGAAGGTCGAGAACACCAGGCATCATGGTGCCGAGGTGGTCGTCACCGGCGCGACGCTTGAGGAGGCGGCTGCGTTTGCGCGAAGTCACGGCGAAGCCCGCGGCATGATCTTCGTCCACCCCTACGACGATCCGCTGGTCATTGCGGGGCAGGGCACGGTCGGGCTGGAGATGCTCCAGGCGGTGCCGGAGCTCGATACGCTGGTCGTCCCGATCGGCGGCGGTGGCCTGATCAGCGGCATCGCCATTGCGGCGAAATCGATCAAGCCGTCGCTGCGGATTCTCGGCGTCGAGGCATGGCTCTATCCCTCGATGTACAACGCCGTCCATGGCGGCAATCTGCCGGCGCGCGGCGATACGCTCGCCGAAGGCATCGCGGTCAAATCGCCGGGCAAGATCACCACTGAAATCGTCCGCAGACTGGTCGACGACATCGCGCTCGTCAACGAAGCCGAGCTCGAGCGTGCAGTCGCAACCCTGATCTCGATCGAGAAGACGGTGGTCGAGGGCGCCGGCGCCGCGGGCCTTGCGGCGATCATGTCCGATCCCACGCGCTTCGCCGGCGAGAAAGTTGGTCTGGTCCTGAGCGGCGGCAACATCGACACTAGGCTGATCGCCTCGGTGCTGACGCGCGAACTCGCGCGTGAGGGGCGGCTGACCCAGCTCTCGCTCGATATTCCTGACAGGCCGGGCCAGTTGGCCGCGGTCGCCGCGCTGCTGGCGGAGGCCGGCGCCAACATCATCGAAGTCTCGCATCAGCGAACCTTCTCGGACCTGCCGGCCAAGGCCACGCTGCTGCAACTCGTCATCGAGACCCGCGACAGCGCACATCTCGACGAGGTCATGGCCAAGCTCGGCGCATCCGGACTGAGCGCGCGCTGCACCTGAGCCCCTCTATCGCGGCGCCAGACCCGTGAGGTGGGCGATCAGCCGATCGATCTCGGCTTCCGTATTGTAGTAGTGCGGAGACGCGCGCACGACCACCGGCAGCGCGCGGACTTCGGCGTCGATGCGAGTGCTCGACGGATGCGAGGCGCCGATGGTGATGCCGGCCGCGGCGGCGCTGCGGACGATCGCCTCCGCCTCATGCCCCTCCATCGTGAAGCTGACGATCGCGCCCGGCGCACCGCCGAGGTCGCGAACGGTGATGCCGCTGATTGCGCCGAGGCCATTGCGGAGACGGCCCGCCAGCAGGCGGCAGCGCTGCTCGATCGGGCCGAGGCCGATCGCCAAGGCGTAATCGACGGCGGCGCCGAGGCCGAGCCGGGCCGTGTAATTGTTCTCCCAGGTCTCGAACCGGCGGGCATCGTCGCGGAGCTGATAGTGCTCCCGCGAGACCCAGGGCGCCGCAAAGTGGTCGATCATCGGCGGTTCAAGCTGTTGCAGTACCGGCTTGCGGACGTAAAGGAAGCCGGTACCGCGCGGCCCGCGCAGGAATTTGCGCCCCGTGGCCGACAGCATGTCGCAACCGATCGCTTCGACGTCGACCTGCATCTGGCCGACCGCCTGGCAGGCATCGAGCAGATAAGGAATGCCGCGTGCGCGCGCGATTCTGCCGATGGCTGCGGCGGGATTGACCAGCCCGCCATTGGTCGGAACCCAGGTGATGGCGATCAGCTTCACGCGGTCGTCGATCATGCGTTCGAGCGCCTCGATGTCGAGCTCGCCGGTCGCGTCGCTCGGCACGACATCGATGACCGCGCCTGTGCGCTTGGCGACCTGCAGGAATGCGACATAATTGGCGGCGTATTCCGCCTCGGCGGTCAGGATCCGGTCGCCGGCGCGAAACGGCAAGGCATAGAACGCCATCTGCCAGGCGACTGTCGCGTTCTCCATGAACGCGATCTCGTCCGGAGAGGCATTCAGCAGTCGCGCCACCGAGCCGTAGACCGCATCAAGTCGCTCGGACTCGCGGTCCGCGGCGGCATAGCCTCCGATCTCGCTCTCGAGATCGATATGCTGCTTCATCGCTGTGACAACGGCCGTCGGCATCAGCGCCGCGCCGGCATTGTGGAGATAGGCGAGCCGGGAGGCGGCCGGTGTATCGGCGCGGATTTGGTCGATGTCGATCAAGTGTGCCTCCGCGTCTTGCGATCTCTGCGCTTGAAATAGACGCGCCTGAGAACGCGAGCAAGATGGCGGGTCGCGAAGCCAGGCTTCGCCTCAGATGCAGAGGCCCAGCAGCTTGATATGGCAGTTGCCGGATTTGGGCTTGCTGGCGGACGTAACCTCGCGTTTCACGGCCACCAGCGGCTCGCGGTCCTTTCTGCCTTTGCCCGGCTTCGGCTCGTAGTCGCCGGCGATCACCATGGCCCAATAGGTGCGCTTGCCGCTGGCGTTCTTCGCGCTGGCGATCCCGACACGGGAGGCGTTGTGCAGCAGCAGGTTCTTGCGGTGCCCGGAGGAATCGATCCACTGTCCGAGCGTCTTCTCGAAATTGTCGTAGCCATAGGCAATATTCTCGGCGGCGCGGCCCGCTCTCGATGGCGCGACGCGCTTGTTGAACGGGCCGAGGGCGTCGTGGCTGAGATCATCCTTCTCCGCCATCGCACGGGCTTGGTCTATAGCAATGCGGTCGAGGGTTGTGTCGCGTACGACGCGGCCCTCACCGTGCTTCAGCCGGAAGCTGGAGATCTGTTCGGCAGGGGACTCCGCGGCCATCACGGGTGCGGCCGCCAGCAGCACGAGACCTGCGATCAGCAGGGCCGCGCAGCGCCTCATGGTCCCCCAGCGATTCATCGTTCCCCAAGTCAGCGTGATCCCCGGCTTCTCCACCGGCATTGTGGACGCTTCAAGGCGCGCTGCACCTCGTCGTCTAACTGGTGGGCAGGTCCGCCTCGAAATTGAAGCGATCCCGCAGGTTCTTGCGCTGCTCCAGGATGTCCTTGAGGAAGGCGCGATCCTGATCGTTCTTCATCATCGGCTCGATCAGGTCGAGCTGGTTCATGGCGACCAGTTGCAGGATCTCGGTGCGCGGCTTGCCGCTGGTGTCACGCGGAAGCGCGTGCACGACCTGGATGTGTTCCGGCGGCTTTGGCCCCTTGGCGGCCGTGAGTTCGTTGCGGAGCTGTCCTTCAAGCGCAGCCTGATCCGCCTCCACGAACGCATAGAGCCCCACGCCCGAGCGGCGGTCGGCAAAGGCGACGATGGCGGCGTCACGGACAGCGGGGTTTTGGCGGATCAACTCGGCCAGCACCGGTGCGTCGTTGACGAGGCGACGGCCGCCGCCCTCGCGGTCGGTGAAGTTGAACAGGCCGCGGGTGATCGCGCGGTAGACCTTCTTTCCGGTGGCAAGCCACAGGCTCGCGGCGAACGATTTCTTCGCGAGAATCTTTCGCTCGCGCGGCGTCAGCGCCTCGGGCGCGTAGGAGCGCTTGTGCTTGAGCAGATGCCGGAGGTCTTCGTAGGCGAGGATGCGATAGAGCCGGCCGCGCCGGTTGAAGCAGGCCGCAAGCTGGAAGTCGGTCACATAGGCGCGGCCGTCGCGGCCGACCAGCCAGTTCTGTTCCTTGGCGAGGTCGTTGTGGCAGATCCCGGCGCGGCGCAGCCTTCGCAGCGCTACCTTGGCCGAGCGGAAATAGGCGAGATCGCCATGGGGTTTTGCCAGATGCAGCGCGACGCCGTCGACGAAGCCGCGCGCAAGAGCGCGGCGGCCGGCCCAGAGCAATTCAGGGCCAACATTGAGGCCTTTGGCGAGCGCCAGCGCGTGCTTCTCGCGCGCGAAAAGATGACGCGCCAGCAGGAACGACCACCACGGCACCTCGTCGAGCCGGCGCAGCACGGCGTCAACTTCGCCGCTGTCGCCACGGAAGCGGCCGCGCTCGACGGTCGAGAACACGTCGCGCTTGAGCAGCACGCCCTCGGTCCAGCGCGCCGAGAGCACCGCGGCGTCATCTTTGGGAAGATTCATTGAAAACTCACGCCGCGACGGCAATGCGCAAATGATCGGCGATCCAGCGATCGAGATCGGCAAGCGCCAGAGCGCTCATCGCCTGCTTCTTGGCCACCGTCTTCTCGTTGCCGCGCAGCCGGGTGCCGTCGGGCTTCTTCGTCGGCGCGGTCGCGAGCGGCGGGAACAGGCCGAAATTGATGTTCATCGGCTGGAACGAGCGGGTGCCCGGCTCGATGGTCTCGATATGGCCGCCGGTGATGTGGCCGAGCAGGGATCCGAGTGCCGTCGTGCCCGGCGGGCTCGCCAGTGTTTCGCCGCGCACGTCGGCTGCCGCATAGAGGCCGGCGATCAGGCCGACGCTGGCGGATTCCACATAGCCTTCGCAGCCCGTCATCTGGCCGGCAAAACGCAACCGCGGCTGCACGCGCAGGCGCAACTGGCTGTCGAGCAGCTTTGGCGAGTTGAGAAAGGTGTTGCGATGCAAGCCGCCGAGGCGGGCGAACTCAGCCTTCTCCAGCCCGGGAATGGTGCGGAAGATGCGCTGCTGCTCGCCGTATTTCAGTTTCGTCTGGAAGCCGACGATGTTGTAGAGCGTGCCGAGCTTGTTGTCCTGGCGCAGCTGCACGATCGCGTAGGCCTTGGTCATGGGATCGTGCGGGTTGGTGAGGCCGACCGGCTTCATCGGGCCGTGGCGTAGCGTCTCGGGGCCGCGCTCCGCCATCACCTCGATCGGCAGGCAGCCGTCGAAATAGGGCGTGTTGGTCTCCCACTCCTTGAACTCGGTCTTCTCGCCTGCGATCAGCGCGGCAACGAAGCCGTCATACTGCTCCTTGGTCATGGGGCAGTTGATGTAGTCGGCGCCGTTGCCGCCGGGGCCGACCTTGTCGTAGCGCGACTGGAACCAGGCCACCGACATGTCGATGGATTCGCGGTGCACGATCGGCGCGATCGCGTCGAAGAAGGCGAGCGCGTTCTCGTCGGTCAGCTCGCGGATGGCATCGGCCAGCGGCGCGGAGGTAAGGGGACCGGTCGCGACGATGACGTTGCTCCAATCGGCCGGCGGCAGACCTTTGACCTCGCCGCGGGCGATCTCGATAAGCGGATGGTCGTTGAGTGCCGTGGTGACGGCCGCAGAGAAGCCGTCACGATCTACCGCCAGCGCGCCTCCGGCGGGCACCTGGTTGGCGTCGGCCGCGCGCATGATCAGCGAGTCGAGCCGGCGCATCTCGGCATGGAGCAGGCCGACTGCGTTGTTGGCGGCATCGTCCGAGCGGAATGAATTGGAGCAGACGAGCTCGGCGAGCCCGTCAGTGCGGTGCGCCTCGGTCATGCGATCGGGCCGCATCTCGTGCAGCACCACGGGCACGCCTGATTTCGCCACCTGCCAGGCGGCTTCGGAACCGGCAAGGCCAGCGCCGATGACGTGCACAATATTGGATAGGGGTCCTGTCATGGGGCGGACAGGTAGCGCTTTTCGGCGGTCAGTGGAATCGCCGAGATCGAGTTTTCTGCCACTGGATGCGACAACGCCCGCACGAGGCGGGCGCTATCGGTTGGTCCGGTGAAGGGCTGAACGATATCAGCCCTGATACTGACCGGCGGCAACGCGCGGGATGTCCGAGCGATCGAGACCGATGTCGGCCAGTTCGCGATCGCTGAGCTGGGACAGCTCGGCAACATTGCGCTGATAGTCCCGGAAAGCCTGGATCATGCGGATGAGCGAGAGCAGCATTGGTAGTCTCCTGTAGTTCGATTCAGCCCTTGCCCGGGCGTCGTCGTTGAAATGAATATAGGTGAGAGTGGTGCGCTGCGAAAGTTCCGATGTTGCGATGCAGCTAAGCGAAGAACGCATGGCATCGGTAAGAGACGCTTAACCTGTCGGCAGTCCCGCCCGCCAGCCAGGCGAAAATCCTCACATGATACAACAAACGTCCGTGAATTCACGGGTTTATAGCAATTTGTGCGGTTCCGGCAGTGATGGAAATAAGTTGCATTTCCGCGACCATCAAGGGCGATACGCCAGCTTGTAGACCCAAGTCTCCCATGCGCGATTCGCATGAATCGGGAAATCTATAGAAATGAACCTATAATCAAAATATCGTTGAAGCCCTGGTGATTTGAGAAAGGGGGCGCCGCAACGATTCTCTAGTCTTCTGGGGCGGGACCCCGCGTGGCCGCCTCGCCGACTGAAGTGACCGCGCCTCCCTCGTTGATGCGGTGCACACACGTCGCGCGTGCAGATCCGGATTACAAAGTTGTAATGAAAATCAGAAATTTCGCATGCAGCTCTGCGCGGCGCGCAACATCACGCAATTCTCGCGGGGAATTTATTGCGGCAAGTTGCCGCGTCGGCAGCAAAGTCATGTTGCAGATTCCGGCAATGTCGCTGGGTTTGTCCCAAGAACAAGAGAAGGAAAGTAACATCATGACGAAGTTACTCGGGGTTATCGCAATTGCCGCCGTGGCATTCGCCGTCGCGCCGGCCCAGGCCGCCAAGCACAGCATGGGCGGCTGCAGCGGGGCCAATCTGGAAAAGACGGAGACCGCGATCGAGGCCATGCCCGACGGCGACGGTAAGTTCGTCGCCGAGAAGGAGATCACGGCAGCGCAGGACTCCATGCTCAATGGAAAAATGGGTGCGTGCGGCATGCACCTGAACAAGGCGATGCAAGCCACCATGGGCAAGTAAGCGGGTAGGTAAACGCAAACCCAAGAGAGGGCCGGTCGCAGGGCGATCGGCCCTACGCGTTTTGTGTCCGGACGTGTGCTTTAGGGTGCGTGGGCGAGCTGGGTGGCAAAATAGGCCACCGTCTTGGAATAGACCTCGCTCTTGTTCCACTGCTGGAGCACCGCGAAGTTCGGGCTGCCCGGCTGCCAATCCTTACCCTTCTGCCAGCCATAGCCCGCAAGGTAGTTCGCCGTGGAGGCGAGCACGTCGGGGGCGTTGTGCAACAGGTCGCGCTTGCCGTTGCCGTCGAAATCGACGGCGTATTTCATCCAGGATGATGGCATGAACTGGGTCTGGCCGAGCTCGCCGGCCCAGGCGCCTTTCATGTCGGACGGCGCGAGATCGCCGCGCTGGACGATACGCAGCGCGTCCATCAGCTCGCCGCGAAACTGCTCGGCGCGTCGGCAATCGTAGGCCAGAGTTGCCAGCGAGCGGATCGTCGCGAACTTGCCGGTGTTGACGCCGAAATCGGTCTCGAGGCCCCAGATCGCGACCAGGATCTCGCCCGGCACGCCATAGGTCTGCTCGATGCGCGACAGCACCGAGCCGTATTGCTTCATCATGTTGGAGCCGCGCGTCATCCGCGGCGGCACCATGCGACCGGAAAACTCTTCGAAGGTCTGGGTGAAGACCTTTTGCGATTTGTCACGGTTCAGCACGCTCTGGTCCAGCGTCACGCCGGCAAGCCCGGCGGCGATCGCCTGCTGTGAGATGCCTTTGGCCGCGGCCTCGGTTTTGAAATCCGCGAGCCAGGCGTCGAAATTGCCCGAGCCGCAGGCGACCGCAGAGAGTGCGGGTTCGGCGGACAGGACTGACGCGGAGAGGGCGAGGGCTGCGAGAGCGAGACGAGAAATCGTCAGGGTCATTCGAGTAAATTGATTCCGTGAAGTGGCATGACCGGCGGCGGCAATCTCGGTTGTAACCGCGGCCAAAGCAAGGCGCACGACATTAACCGACCCGCCCGGAGGTCCCCGCGGCGGGATCGGTTGTAACAAGATCGTCAGGCGCAAGGTCGTCAGGCGTCGGCCCTATTCCCTATTCCGCCACGGGAAAAGATTGGCGGGGAAATCGGCCGCCGGCTTGCGCGGACGCTGCGGCGGAGGCGGCACCGGCCGTGCACCGGGCTCGGAGACGATGACCTTGCGGTAGAGATGCCAGGTGGCGTGGCCGAGCAGGGGAATGACGACGGCGAGCCCGAGGAATGCGGGGATCGTTCCGAGCGCCAGCAGCACCGCCACGATCAAGCCCCAGGCCGCCATCGGCACCGGGTTTTTGGCGACGACGCGCAGCGAGGTCACCATCGCGTCCAGAGCGCCGGCATGTCGGTCGAGCATCAGCGGGAATGAGACGGCGCTGATGCAGAGCGCGGCGAGCGCGAACAGGAAGCCCGTGCCGCAGCCGACCACGATCAGCCACCAGCCCGGTGATGTCGTCAGCACGCGCGTCACGAAATCCGAGATTCCGGTCACGCCCTCATAGCCGAATGCAGCAACATAGATCGCCTGTGCGGTCGCGACCCAGGTCACGAACAGCGCGAGCAGCAGCGTGCCGAGGCCGAGCATGGCGCCGAAGGAGGGCGAGCGCAGCACCTCCATCGCATCCCAGGCGCTGGCCTCTTCGTAGCGTTCGCGACGGCTCGATAGCTCATAGAGGCCAAGTGCTGCGAACGGGCCGATCAGGGCGAAGCCCGCGGCCAGCGGAAACAGCAGCGGTATCACCGAATGGCCCATTGCGACGCGTGCGATCACGAGGCCGAGCACCGGATAGATCACGCAGAGGATAATGGCGTGGCTCGGAACGGCCTTGAAATCTTCCCAGCCGCGCTTGAGCGCATCGTGCAGGTCGGAAAGTTGGATGGTTCGGATCACCGGTCCAGCCGCGTCTGCGGTCTGGCCCTTCCTAGGGACATTGCCCTGATAGACTGTGGCCATGGTCGGCTTGCTCCCTTGCCATGCAGCCGAATTCGGCGCCGGCAACGGCGCAAGCGGCCGCTTTTCTGAGTTTCGCGAGTCCAACCCGACGCGAATTCCGGATGGCATCGCGAGCTGAGCGAGAAGCGTACGCCGATTTCCGAGTCCTGTCCCTCACGCTTGGGTGAGATTCGTTGCCGCAGTGCAACCTCAATGATGTCATCCGGTCGTCATTTCGCCGCAGATAAGCTCATGCTGTTTGTGGTTCGCGGAACTTCGCGGGCGCAGCGACGTAACTTCATCTATAAGTGGCCACTCAGGGCCTTCCAACGGAATCCTATTCGGGGAGCAGACATGAGCATTTTCGGGAAAATCATGGGCGCAATCTTCGGCAGCCATCCGGCTTCCGCTGCGCCCGCCGGCGGCGCACCCGCGGGCAGCACGCCTGCTGGGGCCGCGCCGGGCGGATCGGCGCCAGCGTCTGCGCCGGCTGCCGCGCCTGCGGCAACGGTGGATGTCGCTGCGATCGTCGACGCAGCCGTCGCCGCGCACAAGGGCGAGAAGCTGGAATGGCGCACCTCGATCGTCGACCTCATGAAAGCGCTCGACGTCGATTCGAGCCTTGCTGCGCGCAAGGATCTCGCCAAGGAGCTCGGCTACAGCGGCGACATGAACGACTCCGCCAGCATGAACGTCTGGCTGCACAAGCAGGTGATGTCCAAGCTCGCCGCCAATGGCGGCAAGCTGCCGCCTGAAATCAAGCACTAACCGACGAGCATCGGTCGACGCGAAGGGACCCGTGATCTCGCGGGCCCTTTTGCGTTCAGGCAACGAGATCTGCATCCTCCGGATGCTTGTCGAGATAATCGACGACGAAACCGCAGCCCGCGATCACCTTCCTGCCGTCGCGGCGGATCAGGTCGAGCGCGCCCTTGATCAGCTCGGAGGCAATGCCGCGGCCGCGCAGAGCGCGCGGCGTCTCGGTGTGCGTGATGATCACAGCCGACGGCGTCTGCCGGTAGTTGGCGAAGGCCAGCTCGCTGCCGACATCGAGTTCGAAGCGGCTCCCGTCCTTGTTGTCGCGTACCGATGCCGCCATGCCTGATCCTTCCGAAGCGGTGTTTGTTCCCTGATCTAGGCGCCTGACCCCTCCCTTGCCAAGGCGCAACCAAGCGCCGAGGGCGGTCCCGCGTGGAAGACTGTGTCGGGCTGACCGGCACTATTCCCTAACGCCAGCCTCGCTCGCGCGCAAAAAATGTTGGTCCGTCTTGCAATCGTGCATCGGTTCCCCACGTCTTCCCACAGGACATACGCCCGAGTGCGGCCGGCATGGTCGCTAGACATTCGGAGTGTCATGGTCGCCAGCCGCTGACGTGTGCCTCTTTTGTAGGAGGGTACGATGTCGGACTTTGGTTTCTTGAATACTCATCGAACATGGGAAGACTGGTGCGGGATGCTGCTCGGCGCGCTGATTGTCGCGTCGCCGTGGTTTCCCATCCAGGATCGCTCAGGGATCGTCGGACACGAGACGATGGTCCTGAACACGGTCGCAGTCGGCCTAGTCATATTTGGCCTCAGCCAGCTCGAATATGTCGCCTTGCAGCGCTGGCAGGAGGTGGCGACGATCGTGGTCGGGCTGTGGCTCATCGTCTCGCCCTTGGTGGTCGGCTATTCCGGCGAAGGTTTTCTTCGGGTCTACCACACGAGTCTCGGCGCGGTGGCGGTGGTCCTCGGCGTGCTCCAGTTGTGGCAGGACTGGGATCTGAGTGACCAGGATATGCTGAAGCATGGGCAGTAGGCTGTGGATTTTCGGCGGGCCCGTCGTGCGATCGGCGGGCCTGCGCTTGCTCATCTCTTCACCAGATCCGCATAGTCCGGGTGCTTCTCGATCCATGCCTTCACGAACGGGCATTCCGGTATCAGCTTCAAGCCGGCCGTGCGGACCTGGTCGAGCGCACCTTGCACCAGCCTTGAGCCGACGCCTTTGCCGCCGAGCTCCTTCGGCACGTCGGTGTGCTCGAAGGTGATGACATTGCCGTCGATCTTGTAATGCTCGGTCGCGAGATGGCCCTCCACCTCGAGCTCGTAACGGTGGTGGGCCCTGTTATTGATCACGTCACTCATGATATCTCCGGTCAGCTCTTCAGCGCGTCTGCACGAAGTCGTAACGCACGATTTGGTCGGCGGGTTGCGGTCGATGCGGTGGCCGATGATGGTCATCGCGAGCGTCGTCTTGTCGGCCTCCGTGTTCTCCGCGTCAATCCTGAACGACTTTACGTCGAGTTCCTGCGAATTGGTGACGGGATAGAAATCGAGTACGCGCGGTTCGATTCAATCGGCCGCCTTGGCGAGGCGAGAATCTTCCGGCTGAGGTTTGGCGCGGAGACAGCCCTGGCAGATGACGAGCGAGCGATTGACCTTGGCGTCCTGCTCGGCCTCGATGCCGTCCTGGGCCTGCCACCATTCCTTCGAATAGGGCTGGAACGCGGCTTGCGACTTGGTACGCTCGGATGCGGCGGCCGTGCGTGTTGCTCGCGACGGCTGGGCGGTACGTGGCTGATTGGGATCTTCGCCAGCGCCATCCCAGGCATAACGCGCGGGCCTGAAGGCAGGATCGGAGGTGAGATGAGCTTGTGGAGCGACAGCACAGCCGGCAAGCGCCAACGTGAGCAGGAGAACGACGGGCGCTTTGACCATGATGCAGCACTCTGTACGCAGATACTGAGCGAGGTTGCCCCCATCATGTTTAAAATTCCTTGAACGAGCGCGTGGATGACATGGCCGCCGGTGGCCTTGCTAGGCCACTCCCGATGGCGATAAATGGGCCCCAATGAGCGGGCGGCTTGCGTGCCGTCTGCCGTCAAAGAGGAAACCCGATGCAGCCGCTCCGCATGTCCCGCCGCGTCATGAATCTCGCTTACATGCTGACCCAGAATGCGCGGCGGCATGGATTGCGTCCCGGTTTCGTCTGGGGTGACAAATCCTGGACCTGGCGCGAGATCGATGCGCAAGTTTCCGCACTGGCGGCTGCGCTTGCGGCGCGCGGCATCGCCAAGGGCGACCGCATCCTCGTTCATTCCAAGAATGGCGACGAGATGTTCTTCTCGATGTTCGCGGCTTTCCGGCTGGGCGCGGTCTGGGTGCCCACCAATTTCCGCCTGATGCCGGATGAGGTGGCCTATCTCGCACAGGCCTCCGGCGCGAAGGGATTTTTGTGCCATGTCGATTTTCCCGAGCACGCGGTGGCCGTGAACGGCGGCGCGCTGGAATTCACCTGGAGCATCGACGGCAAGGCATCGTTCGCCGAGCGCTCGGTGGCCGACGCCATCGTTGCGCAGGCAGGCCAAGTGGTCGAGAACATTGCGGTCGAGCACGATGATCCCTGCTGGTTCTTCTTCACCTCCGGCACCACCGGCCGCTCCAAGGCTGCGGTGCTGACCCACGGCCAGATGGGTTTTGTCGTCACCAACCATCTCGCCGATCTCACCCCCGGCGTGACGGAAGCCGATGCGTCGCTGGTGGTGGCGCCGCTGTCGCATGGCGCCGGCGTGCATCAGCTGGTGCAGACCGCGCGCGGCGTCTGCACCGTGCTGCTGCCGACCGAGAAATTCGACATCGACGAGGCGTTCCGTCTGATCGCGGCGCACCGTGTCAGCAATCTCTTCACGGTGCCGACGATCTTGAAGATGATGGTCGAGCACCCCGCTGCCGACAAATACGATCATTCCTCGCTGCGCCACGTGATCTATGCCGGCGCGCCGATGTATCGTGAGGACCAGAAGGCCGCGCTGAAGAAGCTCGGCAAGGTCATCGTGCAGTATTTTGGCCTCGGCGAGGTCACCGGCAACATCACGGTGCTGCCGGCGGCGCTGCACGATCCCGAGGACGGCCCGCATGCGAAGATCGGCACTTGCGGCTTCGAGCGGACCGGCATGCAGGTCTCGATCCAGGACGACGAGGGCCGCGAGCTCAAAGCGAACCAGAGCGGCGAGATCTGCGTGATCGGGCCTGCGGTGCTCGCCGGCTACTACGATAACCCCGAGGCCAATGCTAAGGCGTTCCGCAACGGCTGGTTCCGCACCGGCGATCTCGGCCACATGGACGAGGAGGGGTTCGTCTACATCACCGGCCGTGCGTCGGACATGTACATCTCCGGGGGCTCCAACATCTATCCGCGCGAGATCGAGGAGAAGATATTGACGCATCCTTCGGTCGGCGAGGTCGCCGTGCTCGGCGTGCCCAATGCGACCTGGGGCGAGGTCGGCGTCGCCGTCTGCGTCGCGCGCGACGGCGAGAAGCCGGTGAGCGAAGCCGAGATGGCGGCGTTCCTGCTGCCGAAGGTGCCGCGCTACAAGATGCCGAAACGGTTCTTCTTCTGGGAGGCGCTGCCGAAATCCGGCTATGGCAAGGTGCCGAAACGCATGGTGCGCGACGAGCTTGAGGCGCGCGGGCTGCTCGATCTCGACAAGACCGAGACGGGCTGAGTTTACGTGATGCGGAGTATCAGGCAGCCGGGCGCGCCCGTCACCGAGCGTATCCAGTGGGTGGAGGCGAGGGGGCGTTCCTTTTCGTTCACGCTTCCAGCCGGCTTGCCGCTGCTCGAAGCCGCGCGCCGCGGTTTTGCCGCGGAAGGGTTTGCGAGTGGCGTGCTGAATTTTGGCCACGGTGCGCTCGGGCCGTTCGGCTATGTCATGCCGGCGCTGTCGAAGACCAGCGAGAACGCGGCGTTCTACAGCGAGACGTATCGGCCCGCAGGCGTAACGCGCACCAGGCTCGGCAGCATGACGCTCGGCATGCGCGACGGCGCGCCGTTCTATCATTGTCACGGGTTGTGGACCGAGGCGGACGGCAAGGCGAGCGGCGGCCACATGTTGCCGGACGAGACTGTTGTCGCCGAGCCGTTCGAGGTCGAGGCCTTCGGCATCGACGGCGCGATGTTCACCGCCGAATCCGACCCCGAGACCAATTTCAAGTTGTTCGGGCCGGTCGTGGCCGCAAGCTACGGTGTGCGTACGACCAACCGGGCCTTTGCGCTGCGGCTGCGCCCCAACCAGGATTTTGCCTTCTGCCTCGAGGCCTTCTGCAAGACGCACGGCATTGCACGTGCGAAGATCCACGGCGGTGTCGGCTCGACCATCGGCGCGCGCTTCACCCATGGCGGCGTGACCGAGCCGTTTGCCACGGAGCTGGCGATAACCGCCGGGACGATTGCATCCGGTGCGTCCGGCGCGTTGGAAGCGGCGCTCGACGTCGCCCTGATCGACTATACCGGCGGTATCGCCGAGGGGCGTCTGATCCGCGGCGACAATCCCGTGCTGATGACCATGGAGCTGGTGCTGGAGGCATTGGGATAGTCAAGCCTGGGACTTGCGGTGCCCTACAGATGCCACTTCCATGAAGTTGCTGTTCCTGATATGTTCCATTGCAGGTTTCAGTTGGGACTGAGCGGGGGCAGGTACATGAGCCGGACACGACGCCGTCAAACTACGCTGCGTGCGCCCTATCTCAGGCGCGTCTGGCTCGACCGCGCGCAGGTCGAGGACTGGGAGGCCTATCCATTCTGTCTTCCGGTCTTCAGGGACGAGTTCGATCATAGCTTCGACGCCGCGGTCACGATCATCGTCGGCGAGAACGGGGCCGGCAAATCGACCATCCTCGAGGGCATTGCGGGGATTGCCGGCTTTGCCAGCACTGGCGGCCGCAAGGGTTTTCGGGAGATCGAAGGCGGCGGCATCGAAATCACCGGCGAAGAGCTGTCGTCTGCCCTGCGAGCGGCGTGGGTGCCGAAGGTGACCGACGGCTGGTTCTTTCGCGCTGAGACGTTCTTTTCTGTCGCGCGCTATCTCGACCGCTCGGCCGTGAGTGCCGCAGAAGCTATGGAGGGCGTGTTTGGCGCGAGCGTTCATGAGGCGCCGGACTATCTTTCCTTTTCCCACGGTGAGGGCTTTCTGGTGTTCTTCGAGGAGCGCTGCCAGAAGCAGGGCATCTACATCTTCGACGAGCCGGAATCGGCGCTGTCGCCGGCGCGGCAAATGGACTTCCTCAAGTTGCTGCATCGCATGGATCTCTCCGGCAATTGCCAGGTGATCATGGCCACCCACGCGCCGCTGCTGATGGCCTATCCCAATGCGCAGCTGCTGCGGCTCGGCAAATATGGGCTCGAGCCGACAAGTGTGGAGCAGACCGATCATTACCGGGTGATGCGGGAGTTTTGCGCCGATCCGCGCGGCTTCGTCGAGGCGACGCTGGCGGAATAGGCGAGGGGGCGCAATCAACAAATGCTCTCTCAATCGTCATTGCGAGCGCAGCGAAGCAATCCAGAATCCCTCCGCAGCGATAGTCTGGATTGCTTCGCTGCGCTCGCAATGACGGCTTGTAGTACCTGCTTGGTCCTTCCATTGGCGCTTGAAATCGCGGATACGATCGGCCGATCACCACGGGCTGGCGCGCATTTTCGCCATGGCCAGATATGTCGATTCACTGAAGCCTGATGTCCCCGAGCTCGATCCTTGAAAGAGGTCGAGCACGGGCGAGTACGTCTGACTGGCGTTCCTCGCGTCGTACATGGCCGAGAAGCGGTTCAGCAGTTTTGCAACTTTGCTGGGATCGCCGAGATCTTTCAGATTCAGATATTTTTCCACGATCTTGGCCTGCTGATCGATCTGCATCGACGCCATCTGATCAGGCAAATCGAAGGTGGTCCGAAACACCTCTGAAAGCGCCTTGTCGGCAAGAATGTCGTAGGCGGACGTGATGTGTCCGGCCATGCGCTGGAAATACAGCGCCAGACGCACGCCGGGATTCGTATCGCCCTGCTGCTGCTCCAGGCTTTGCTCGAGATAGTTCTTTTGCGTTGCCAGAAATTGATCGCGCTTTTGCGGGCCCACCATCGGAAGGCGCGCGACGTCACCGTTTTTATCGAAATTGAATGACGCCGCGATCTCGGCAAAACGCGGGTCGCTCTCGGTGTTGGCGAAGCTCTTGGGATCGCTCAGATCAGAGCCGAAGATCTTCTTGAGATAGGCGGTGGTCACTTTCGCAGGGTCCAGACCCTTGGCGACAAGGATGAAGTCGACCATCTTCCTGTTCGCAAGCAGGTCGGAAACGCTGTCGATGTCGCCTATCGACTGTTGATAGTCCGTCGCATCTTTCTGAGCTTGAGCCTTGATCTTCGCCTGGTCCTGCGCATTTGCGAATTTTATTTTCGCAATGATGTAGTCCTTGGCGATATCGAGGACTTCGGCCGAATCCTGAGCCGCGAGGGGTGTCGTCAGATTGCCCTTTGCGTCGAAATTGAACGCGCGCGCGAGCTTGACGTATCGATCGTCCTTGAGCGAATAGACGTAGCTCTTGGGGTCGTTGAGGTCGCTTTCGAGAACGGCCTTCACGGTGGACTGTGGGACCTGTGTAGGATCGAGGCCGACGGCCGCCAGCGAAAAATTATACGCGCCTGGTGTGGACACCAGCGTCTGGAGCGAAGTTACATTGGGGATGAATTTTCTGAATTGTGCGATGACCAGAGCTTCCTGCAACGGGCTTGCCGCCGAGTAGACCGCCGACTTGCTCTCGTCGAAGCTCTGGTTCGTGCTTGCGAGGTTTGCTGCGGTCTGCGCAGGTGTACCCGCTGGAAGCGACCCGTCGGCGGAAAACGCGAACGTGCCGGCCAGATCCATGAAGTGGCCGGTCGTCGCGATGGCGTCGTTGGTGCTGGATATGCTGCTCACGGCGGTCTGCAGGCGATATCTTTCGACCAATATCTGCACGTTCAGTTGATTGACGTCAGCGCCGGGCTGCGACAGTTGCGTCGTGTAGCCGGCAATCTTCGAGCTGGCGTCGGTTGCATCCGATTTGGCTTGAGCAAGCTGGGCGTTCAGGCCATTCAGCTGAGACGAGAAGGTGACATTGACGTAGCTGTTCGGATCGGATGGATCGCTGGACAAGACCTGCTTGATCGTATCACGCGGCCACTTGCTTTGATCGATCCCGAATGCCGAAGCGACATAGTTGCGAAGACGGTCGTCGTTGAGAAGCTGGTCGGCGCTGGTCACCGTGCCGATCGTGGCATTGTAGTATTTCGTATCGGCGGCAACTGCATCGACGTTGCTCTTCATGGCTGCCGTGTACAGCCCGATGATGTCGTCGGTCTGGCTGTCTGATTGCGCAACCTTCGTTTCACCGCCACCGAAGGAAAATGCCGCGGCAAAATCCCGGTAGCGCTTGTCGATCAGCGTGTTGGCAAAGCTCTTTGAGTCCGAGAGATTGCTCTGCAGCACTTTCTTCAGGAAAGCTTTGGCGTAGGCCATGTCTTCCAGGCCATAGGCTTTCGTGACGTAATGATACAGGCGATAGTCATTCATCAGATCGTCTACGGTGTGCACCTTGCCGATGTTGGCCTTGTAGTAGGCGGCATCGCTCGATACGTCCGATTGCTGCGCCACCCGCGTCAGGGTCTGTGCGAGATTGCGCGTGACGTAGCTGTAGCCAAAATAGGTGGACACCATGGGGAATTCCTGACGGCGCGGCGGCTCCTGGACGTCCGTCAATCATTGCCGGGTCGCAAGGCAGGAACTGGCCTCATGCCAGCAGACAGAAACATTGTTACAATTCATTGCTGCGATTCTGAACGACAACCTCAGGTACGATTTTGCGTCCAAGTGCCGCATCGTATGGATCGCTCCCGCAAGCCTCCCGCAAGCAAAACGTGAGTAAGCTTCATCGTCCCATTGGAATCTGCAATTGCGGACACGCTTTCACGTCCTCGCGGCACATCGTGCCCGAGCTTTGCGGCCGTTGCCGCCCTCGAAAGTGCCGAGGGCGCAGGGAAGACCGGGTGCCGGCTGGCACCCGCGGTCCACTGTGCGATAATTGCGCTACAGAATCTGCACAGCGGCATACAGGTGAAGCCGAGACATCCGGCCTTCCCTGCGCAGTGGTTTGACGGCTTATGTCGTGCTCTCCCCGGGGAGCGATGCACTATTGCCCCCGTCGCCCTGCGGATGGCTGATGCGAAGGCCCGGTTGGGCCACACCCATCACCACAAGTCTTGGCGCACAGGCTCCGGGCGCCAGGACCACACGATTTTGCCGTACGCCGATCACCCCGGTCGTGTGCGCGATGGTTTTGCTCACGGTTGCCCGCCCTGCAAAACCCCTTCGCGCCGATATGACCCGCGTCCACCACGTCCCATCCCGCGTTCGTGACGATCGCGAGCGCCCCTCGGCCGGGTTGGGATGGCCGGAATATGATGCATTTCCGAATTCGCGTAAAGCGAATTATTTTGCTCTGAGCACGTTGACCATCATCTCGCGTGTTTTGCCCGACGGGTAGCGCAAGGGCTTGTGGCTCGCGAGCAGCGCGCCCGCCACGCCGAAGCCACTAAGCGGTCTCCCCACGGCCCGAAAATGCGTTACCATGGCCTCAGCGCGCTTCAAGTCGCGCATGGTCAAAGGATGAGGAAACGAGATGAGGAAGACGATCGGTCATGCGATCGCCGGGGTGGCGGTGCTAGCAGTGGCGGGAATGGTTTTGTCCGCAGCCTGGGCGCACGGGCCGACCCGGCAGAAGGTGCGGGAATCCATCGAGATCAATGCAGCCCCGGCCAAGGTCTGGGCGGCGATTGGCAATTTCCAGGACATGAGCTGGCTCGCGCCGGTGACCAAGACCGAGGGCGAGAAGGGCAACGAGATCGGCGCGACGCGGCGGCTGACGCTGACCGGCGGCGGCATTGTCGAAGAGGAGCTCTACAAGTTCGACGCAGCCGCCATGACCTATTCCTACCGGATCACGGACGTCGACGTGAAGGTTTTGCCGGTCAACAACTACTCCTCGACGCTGACGGTGACGCCGAGCGCCGACGGCAAGGGCGCGACGCTGGAATGGGCCGGCGCGTTCTACCGCGGCTTTCCCAACAACGATCCGCCGCCGGAGCTGAGTGACGAGGCCTCGGTCAAGGCGGTGAAGGGGCTTTACCAGACCGGCCTCGAAGCGCTGAAGAAGAAGATCGAGAGCGGAAGCTGACCGTGCGGGTCCTGGTCCTGGCGGCGCTCGCCACCAGTCTTGGCTGCGTCAGTGGCGCATCCGCCGAAGAGGCGTTCGTCACCAACCAGCTCAGCGACGATCTGATGGTCGTGGACCTTGCCACATCGCGTGCGGTCGCGACCATCCCGATCGGTGGCAAGCCGGCCGGCGTGGCCGTCACCGCGGACGGCCGCTTTGCCTATGTCACGAGCCCGGATGCAAAGGTAGTGACGGTGGTGGACGCCGCAACGCGGCAGATCTCGGGGCGGATCGAGGTCGGCGGCGGGCCGCTGGGCATTGCGGTCGCGCCCGACGGCAAGACGGTCTATGTCGCCGACTGGTATGCGGCCGCGGTGCGGGTGATCGATGCGGCGTCGCGCAGCGTGACCGCCAGCATCGCGGTCGGCGCCTCGCCGTCGGGGCTCGCGGTGACGCCGGACGGCAAGCTGCTGCTTTCGGCGGACCGCGATGACGACAGCGTCTCGGTGGTGGACACCGCGACCCGCGAGCGCAAGGCGGTCGTCAAGGTCGGCAGCCGCCCGTTCGGCGTCACCATCGATGCCGAGGGCAAGCGCGCCTACACCGCCAATGTCGGCTCCAACGACGTCTCGGTGATCGACATCGCCGCCGGCAGCGAGATTGGCCGCGTGCCGGTCGGGATGCGCCCCTATGCGGTGGCGCTGACGCTCGGCCGCGGCTTCGTCACCGACCAGTATGGCGGCACGGTGAGCGTGTTCGATGTCGCGACGCTGAAGCCGCTCAAGCGCATCAATGTCGGCGACTATCCCGAAGGCATCAATGCCACTGCCGACGGCAAGCGCATCATCGTCGCCTGCTGGGAGAGCAACACGCTCGATATCATCGATGCGGCCGAGCTGAAGGTGATCGGTGAGGTCAAGACCGGCGACGGCCCGCGCGCATTCGGGGCGTTCTTGCGGAGGACGGAGTAGGGGTGCCGTAGGGTGGGCAAAGGCGCAACGCGCCGTGCCCACCATTTCTCTGCTGCCTCGGCACGCAATGGTGGGCACGCTTCGCTTTGCCCACCCTACGGCACCTTCGATCCGGCGAAGGCCCGCAGCTTCACGAAAAAATCCCTCAGGATCGGGTTGCGATCCACATAAGTCACGTAGCGGATCGGATGGCGCCGGCGGTCGACACTCCAGGTCATCTGCTCCGTGAGAACCGGGGCCGGGATGATCACGCTTGGCGCCCATACGGGATTGAGCAGCCAGCCGACCGGCGCCATGTCCCAGATCTCCTTGGCCCAGCCCATGTGATCCGACGAATACTCCTTGAACCGCATGGCAAGGAACGCGCCGATGCTGCCGTACGGTTCGACGTAGCGTTCGATCTCCGGCACCGTCGAGTGAAGGCGCGAGGTGACGCCCATGCACGGGACGAGCACAAGCGGCACGCCGCTGTCGAGCAGCACCTGCGCGCCGCCGACGTCCTGCTTCAGGTTGAACTCGACCGTGTGCGGCCATTCCAGCGCATGGCCGCCGAGCCAGACCACCACGATCCGGTCGATGATATCGGGCGCCTTGAGCAGTGCGGAGGCAACGTTGCTGATGGCGCCGATGGCAATGACATACAGCGGATTGTCAGGCGAGCCTTCGCGGGCCCGGGCGATGAGATCGTCGACGGCGGGCGCCGTCCGTCCCGTCTTGGTTGGGCCGACATAGTCGGTGACGCCGCGATGAACCAGGCCATCCGGCGCGACGTTCAAGCGCTCCAGCAGGCGCAGGATTTCCTGATAGCTCAGCTCCATGCCGTGGCCGGGACTGTCCGCGCGTGCATTGAAGAACGGCGCGGCGTAGATCGCCTCGACGTCAAAACGCTCCGGCGACAGCAGCATCTGCACCAGCGCGAACTGATCGTCGATCTCGTTATAGGTGTCGGTGTCGAGCACGACACGCAACCGGCCAACCGGTGGGGTAAGGAGTTTGAGGCGAGCCGCGTCCGTGAGTGTCATCACCGTCTCCCTGGGGCGTGGCGATTGCCTATCAGGCTTTTGCCGGCGTCCGGCAGATCGCATCCGCGATCTCATCCATTTGCGCGAACATGTAATCGGGCGCAAGCGCCTGCAGCGCGGCCGGCGCTGCATAGCCCCAGCTGACCGCGCCGCAGGCGATGCCGACCGCGCGCGCCGCCTCGATGTCGCGGACCTCATCGCCAATCGAAATGACCTTGCCCGGCTCTATGCCCACGTGCCGGATGACACGGCGGAATTTTGCGGGCTTGCCGAACAGCGAAGCCGCGCAGTCGAAATGTGAGAACAGCGTGGCTGCCTCGCCAAGCTTCGCCCGCGCATTGACCTCACTATCCGACGTCACCAGCGCGAGCTGCACGCCATTCTCGGTCAGCGTCCGCAGCATCGCCTCGGCCCCCGCAAACAGCGAAATCTCCGCCGTCGCTTCGCCCTTCAGCCGCCGCGCATAGCGCGCGATCGCAGGCAGCTTCCATAGGGGCACCTCGAGCCGGCTGAGGATCTCGCGAGTCGACGCGTGCCGCAGCCCCTCGACATCTTCATCCCTGACACGCCGAAAGCCGAAGCGGTCGGCGACGTCGTTGATGGTGCGCAGGAACCACGGGAAGCTGTCGACGAGCGTGCCGTCGAGGTCGAAGATGGCGAGGGAGTAGGGCATGGGGGGAGGGAGGTGCTTGGCAGACTGGCATCGCGCTCGCTGGTGACGCACTGACAGATGCAATCGGAGATACTATATCGATTGTATAGAGGTGACAGATGTCGGAGCTACTGGCAAGAATTACGGTCAATCCGGAGCGGATGCACGGACGCCCGTGCATTCGCGATCTGCGCATCACTGTTGCCGACGTTCTGGGATTGTTGTCGGCTGGACAGTCGCGTGAGAGCATCCTCGAGGATTATCCGTATCTGGAAGAGGCGGATATCGACGCAGTGCTCGCCTATGCTGCGCGTCAGGTTGATCACCCGATCATAGCGGCCAAATAGCTTGCCTTACCTGATCGTCGCTCAGCTTCCCCCTGCACTCGCGGAAGCCATGCGTCGCGCCGGGTACGATGCGGCTCATGTGGCCGAGTTCGGGTTGGCAAACGCGACCGACGGGACAATCTGGAACGAAGCCGTTTCTCGATCGGCCGTTCTCGTGACCAAGGACCGCGACTTCTCACTTTTACGTGCAGCAAAAAAGCAGGGACCGGTCGTGCTGTGGGTCCGGGGCGGCAACATCGACAATCGCGCCTTGTTCCGTCAGTTTCTGAGCGCCATGCCGCAAATTGGTGAAGCGGTTGAACGGGGTGAGGCAGTCACTGAATTCGTCGGCAGTTAGCAAGGCTCACCGCTGCTTGCGGACGTGAACATTGATGTCGAGATCGATATTGCCAACGCAGGTCTGAGTCGTGCGGTGGGAGCCGCCTTCGTGCCAGCGACCATTGCGCGCCCGAGCGTCGCTGACATTGGCCAGTTTCAGGCATCGCCATTGAGGCAGCGGACCCCCGCTCTCGCCGGCGAACTGCCAAGCCAGCACGGCCTCCTCGCCGCGTTTGTCGGTGCCGATGATATGCGGGCAGAGCTCGCGATGGCGGCCCTCGTAGACGCAGGTGACCTGCTGTTCAGTGAGAATGGCGTTGCGAAAGAGCGTATAGGTTCGGCTCGGCATGGAGATCACTCCACGGTAGCTTGATTCCGGTTGTCGAAAGCGACGGAGACTACTCCGCCGCCTCGCTCGTGCTCCGCCGCTTCGGCTTCCGCGCCTTCTTCAGCACCGGCTCCAAAAATTTCCCTGTGTAGCTCCGCGGTGCCTTCGCAATGTCCTCCGGTGGGCCCCAAGCCACGATCTCGCCGCCGCCGTCGCCGCCTTCGGGGCCGAGGTCGATGACCCAGTCGGCGGTCTTGATGACTTCGAGATTGTGCTCGATGACGACGACCGTGTTGCCCTGCGCGACCAGCTCGTGCAGCACCTCCAGCAGCTTCTTGACGTCGTGGAAGTGCAGGCCGGTGGTGGGCTCGTCGAGGATGTAGAGCGTACGGCCGGTGGCGCGCTTGGACAGCTCCTTTGCCAGCTTGACGCGCTGGGCTTCGCCGCCGGACAGCGTGGTGGCCTGCTGGCCGACATGGATGTAGTCGAGGCCGACCCGGTGCAGGGTCTGGAAGGTCTCGCGCACGCGCGGCACCGCCTTGAAGAACTCGGCCGCTTCCTCGACGGTCATGTCGAGCACGTCGGCGATGCTCTTGCCCTTGAACAGGACCTCCAGCGTCTCGCGGTTGTAGCGTTTGCCCTTGCAGACGTCGCAGGTGACGTAGACGTCGGGCAGGAAGTGCATCTCGATCTTGATGACGCCGTCGCCCTGGCACGCTTCGCAGCGACCGCCCTTGACGTTGAAGGAGAAGCGGCCGGGCTCGTAGCCACGCGCCTTGGATTCGGGCAGGCCGGCGAACCACTCGCGGATCGGTGTGAAGGCGCCGGTATAGGTCGCCGGATTCGAGCGCGGGGTGCGGCCGATCGGCGACTGGTCGATGTCGATGATCTTGTCGATATGCTCGAGGCCCTCGATGCGATCATGCGGCGCGGCGCCTTCGCTGGCGTTGTTCAGCTTGCGCGCGATGGCCTTGTAGAGCGTGTCGATCAGCAGCGTCGACTTGCCGCCGCCGGAGACGCCGGTGACCGCGGTGAACAGGCCAAGCGGAATCTCGGCCGTGACGTTCTTCAGGTTATTGCCGCGCGCATTCACCACCTTGATGGTGCGGCGATGGTTCGGCGGACGCCGCTCCGGCACCTCGACCTCGAGCTCGCCGGTGAGGTATTTGCCGGTGAGTGATTTCGGGTTACGCATGATCTCGGCGGGCGTGCCTTCGGCGATGATGTGGCCGCCATGCATGCCGGCGCCGGGGCCGATGTCGAGCACGTGGTCGGCGAGCAGGATCGCGTCCTCGTCATGCTCGACGACGATCACGGTGTTGCCGAGGTCGCGGAGCCGCTTGAGCGTGTCGAGCAGACGGGCGTTGTCGCGCTGGTGCAGGCCGATCGAGGGCTCGTCCAGCACGTAGAGCACGCCCGTCAGCCCCGAGCCGATCTGCGAGGCGAGGCGGATGCGCTGGCTCTCGCCGCCGGACAGCGTGCCGGAGGCGCGGGAGAGGGTGAGGTAGTTGAGGCCGACGTCGAGCAGGAAGGTGAGGCGCTCGCGGATCTCCTTGAGGATGCGGCCGGCGATCTCGTTCTGCTGCGCGTTCAGCGCCTCAGGCACCGTCTCGAACCAGGCGCCGGCGCCCTTGACCGACAGCTCCGAGATCTCGCCGATATGCTTGCCGCCGAGCTTGACGCAAAGCGCCTCGGGCTTCAGCCGGAAACCGGTGCAGGCGCCGCAGGGCACATCGTGGAAATATTTCGAGAGCTCCTCGCGGGCCCACTCGCTCTCCGTTTCGCGATAGCGGCGGTTGATGTTGGTGATGACGCCTTCGAACGGCTTCTTGGTGTCGTAGGAACGGACGCCGTCCTCGTAGGAGAACTTGATCTCGTCCTCGCCGGAGCCATGGAGGATCGCGTTCTGCGTCTTCTTCGGCAGATCCTTCCATTTGGCGGTCAGCGTGAACTTGTAGTGCTTGCCGAGCGCGGTCAGCGTCTGCGTGTAGTAGGGCGACGACGATTTGGCCCAGGGCGCGATCGCGCCCTTGCCAATCGCGAGCTCCTTGTCGGGGATGACGAGGTCCTCGTCGACATGCTGCTCGACGCCGAGGCCGCCGCAGGCCGGGCAGGCGCCGTAGGGATTGTTGAACGAGAACAGGCGCGGCTCGATCTCGGGAATGGTGAAACCGGAGACGGGGCAGGCGAATTTTTCGGAGAACAGGATGCGCTCGGGCCCACTCTTGTCGTGGATCTTTGCGGTCTTCTTTTTTTCTTTCTCTTCGGCAGGCGCGGCAGCAGCCGGTGTATCGGCATACTCGACCACGGCAAGGCCCTCGGCGAGCTTCAGCGCGGTCTCAAAACTTTCGGCGAGGCGCTGGCCGATGTCGGCGCGCACCACGATGCGGTCGACCACGACGTCGATGTCGTGCGGGAATTTCTTGTCGAGAACAGGCGCTTCCGCAAGCTCGTAGAAGGTGCCGTCGATCTTGACGCGCTGAAAGCCCTTCTTGAGCCATTCGGCGAGCTCCTTGCGGTACTCGCCCTTGCGGCCGCGCACGACCGGCGCGAGCAGATAGAGGCGGGTGCCTTCGGGCAGCGCCAGCACGCGGTCGACCATCTGCGAGACGGTCTGGCTCTCGATCGGAAGTCCGGTGGCGGGCGAATAGGGCACGCCGACGCGGGCCCAGAGCAGGCGCATGTAGTCGTAGATCTCGGTCACCGTGCCGACGGTCGAGCGCGGGTTCTTCGACGTCGTCTTCTGCTCGATCGAGATCGCTGGTGACAGGCCGTCGATCTGGTCGACGTCAGGCTTCTGCATCATCTCCAGGAACTGGCGGGCATAGGCCGAGAGCGACTCGACATAGCGGCGCTGGCCTTCCGCGTAGATGGTGTCGAAGGCGAGCGAGGACTTGCCGGAGCCGGAGAGGCCGGTGAACACCACAAGCTTGTCGCGGGGAATCTCGACGTCGATGTTCTTGAGGTTGTGCTCGCGCGCGCCACGGATCGTAATTGCGCGCAGACTCGAGCCCGCGGTCTGCTGTTGGCGCTTCGCCTTGATCACTTCATCCATCCGAGTTGCCCTCAAGGAATCCCAAAGGTGCGCGATCGCGCCGACCTAAAAGGCGCGCTTCGCCCGGAACCGGGATCGGCGCCGATGGGTATGCCGGCGAACGTAGGAAGAACGGAGACGGATTTCCAGTGGGACTTGCGAATCGTCAACGGATTGTTGGCGTGCTGGCGGGACTTGGCAGTAGGAGCTCGGCCAGAACGCCCCGCGAAAAACAAAAAGGCCGGCGCAAGGCCGGCCTTTCGTGACGATGTGACGTCGGTGGCGAAGATCAGTACTTCGCGACCACCGGGCCATTGAAGTGATAGTTCACGCCGACCTGCACGGTGTGGAAGTTGAGCGTGCCGGTGGGCAGGGTGCCCGAGAAGTAGCTCTCGCCGCCGAGGCTGCGATAGAGGTACTCGCCCTTGACCGACCACTGCGGCGCGAAGAAGGCTTCGACACCGGCGCCGACGGTCCAGCCGGAGTGCCACTTGCTGTCCGACGCGGTCAGGCCGAGTGCGGAGAGGGTGATCTTGTTGTCGATCCAGGCGTAGCCGCCCGTGCCGTAGAACAGGACGTTATTGACGGCGTAGCCGATGCGGCCGCGAACGGTGCCCATCGCGTCGGTCTTCGAGCTGGCGGTCGCGGTCACGACGCCGAAGCCGGGGACGAGGGTCGCGCCGGTCGCCGTAGCGCTGACGTCAGCCCAGGCGCCATCAGCCTCGATACCGAACACGACGTTGCCGGTCTGCCAGTTGTAGCCGGCGGTGCCGCCAACGAAGCCACCCTTCATCTTCGGGTCACCAGAGGCGGCTTCCCAAGCGCCGCCACCGACGATACCGAGGTAGAAGCCGGTCCAGTTGTAGACC
Source organism: Bradyrhizobium sp. S3.2.6 (assembly GCF_040546885.1). NCBI lineage: Bacteria > Pseudomonadati > Pseudomonadota > Alphaproteobacteria > Hyphomicrobiales > Nitrobacteraceae > Bradyrhizobium > Bradyrhizobium sp. S3.2.6. The sequence goes on from NZ_JBEPOS010000012.1 coordinate 34,936, forward strand.
GAGGCCACGGCGACCGGAGCCTTGGTGTAGGGCCGAGCCGCCAGATCGGCAGCCGAAGCGGCGCCAGTGAGGGCGAGCAGACAGGCCGAAGCCAACAAAATCTTCTTCATATTCAACAATCCCAGTCCCAGTTTCTGTTTTGGGCTTCCGTGCGTCGGAAGCAGCATCGGACGCTGTTGTCCAACTTGGGTCGGCTTACATCATTGAAGCCGCAAGTTGTGTCTCTCAAAAGTCACAACAGATGCAAAATGTAATTGCCGCTGACCTATAGTTCCCTCCGGGGGAACTCGCAGCAAAAAAGGCCGGCGCGAGGCCGGCCTTCCATCTCCCAATGAAATCAGGGGATATCAGTATTTTGCGATGATCGGGCCGCCAAAGCGATAGTTCAGGCGGACAAGACCCATATCCACATTCTGGCTGATGCGGTCGGTCTGGAATGCAATGCCCCCAGGTGCATTGAGGGTAAGCGTCCGATTGCCCAGGAAGATGTGGTCGTACTCGACGCCCACCGACCAGTTCTGGGCGAAGCCGAACTCCAGGCCGGCGCCGACCGTGCCGCCCCAGCGGGTATCGCTGGTGGACGCGAGCAGAGCGCCAGCGCCGACGAAGCCGGGCGCGGTGTAGACGTTGAACTTGTCGGCGACCACGGCACCGCCGCCCTTCACGTAGAACAGCACATTGTTCCAGGCATAGCCGACCTGACCCGTGAACAGGCCGAAGGCGTCGATCTTCGAGCGGTTGCGCTGGGCCGGGAAGAGAACGCTGACATTGTCGCCGGAGAAGTCGGCCCAGTTGCCCTGGCCTTCGAGGCCGAACACCCAGTTGGCGGATTGCCAGCGATAGCCGACCTGGCCGCCGACCGTGCCGCCGGTGGCGTTGTGGCAACCCTCCCCGCCCACGAGCGCGCCGCCGCCGAAGACAACGCTGTCCCAGCATTTGTGGCTCGAGCCGCCACCGCCGTTGATGCCGATGTAGAAGCCGCTCCAGTCGTAGATGGCGGCGGCCACCGGCGGCGGCGCCTTGGTGTAGGGACGCGCCGCAAGATCCGCTGCACTCGCCGGTGCAGACAGGCCGAACGCAACGATACCAATTGTGCCAAACAGAATTTTCTTCATTGCAGTCTCCCCAGTGTCGTCCGCTTCAATAATCCCGAAGCGTTCAATCAGGCGCGACGCCCATAAGAACCAATTCCGAGGCAACCGTAGTGCAATCTGGAGGTCGAGTCCGTCGCCGGAATGCAACAGTCATGGGTCAATTGAAGTGCACCTAACTTGATGAATGTTAAGCGCTTTTCATGCCCTGACGGAACTCGGCAGGGTTCCAATTCATCGCACGATGAATAGCTGCCCCTGGGTAGCGGCGTGCGCGCGTGTTCGGGGTCAAATTCCGCAGGAACAAATCTGGAACAGATGCTCGGCTGATGCTATATGTGGGGATAACCAAGGGCGCGGCGGGTCGATCGGCGCTCGTAAGCGTATAGGGTCGGCCCAACAGGCGGCAGTGCGGGCGCGCCTTTTAAATTCAGCGGCATTCGGAGTGGAGAGCGGCGATGGCGGGAAGCGTCAACAAGGTCATTCTGGTCGGAAATCTCGGCAAGGATCCGGAAATCCGCCGCACCCAGGACGGGCGGCCGATCGCGAATTTGAGCATCGCCACCTCGGAGACCTGGCGCGACAAGAACAGCGGCGAGCGCAAGGAAAAGACCGAGTGGCATCGCGTCGTGATCTTCAATGAAGGGCTCTGCAAGGTCGCCGAGCAGTACCTGAAGAAAGGCGCCAAGGTTTACATCGAGGGCGCGCTCCAGACCCGCAAATGGACCGATCAGGCCGGCGTCGAGAAGTACTCCACCGAAGTCGTGCTGCAGGGCTTCAACTCGACGCTGACGATGCTGGACGGCCGCAGCGGTGGCGGGGGAGGTGGCAGCTTCGGCGACGAGCCGGGCGGCGATTTCGGCTCCTCCGGTCCCGTCAGCAGCGCACCGCGCCGCCAGGTTGCCGCCGGCGGCGGTGGTGGCCGCAACGACATGGACGACGATATCCCGTTCTGAGGCGTCCGGCTCCAAGCGAGGACGCGCCCCATGAGCCTCGCGCCATTGCTCGATGCCGCTCCGGCGATCCCGCTGCATGCCTTCGCGGCGATGGCGGCCTTCGTGCTCGGTCTCGTCCAGTTCGCCGCGCCCAAAGGCACACTGCCGCATCGGACATTCGGCTGGATCTGGGTGGCGCTGATGGCCGTGGTGGCCGCGTCCTCGTTCTGGATCCACCAGATCCGCATGGTCGGGCCGTTCGGCCCGATCCACCTGCTGTCGATCTTCACGCTGGTGATGCTGCCGCTCGCGGTGTGGCGGGCGCACACCCACCGCGTGACCGATCACCGCCGCATCATGATCCTGCTGTTTACCGGCGCGCTGGTCGTGGCTGGCCTGTTCACGCTGGTGCCCGGGCGCATCATGCACCAGGTGTTTTTCGGGGCATAACTGGTGGTTCCAGGCGGCTCGTTCCGGCGCCACTGACGACGATGGCGAGAAGCGCGTAAGTCTCTGGAAAAACAAACGGAAAAACCGCTTCCCAAGGGCTCGCAAGAGTGGTTATCAGAGCCTCGATACGCTATATGATTCCCAGATAAAAACTCACCGGATTCTCCCTTGGCCGACGACGACAACAAGAAGCCCGGCGACGAGCCGGAGCGCTCGGATATTCGCCCCGTCTCCATCTTCGAGGAGATGAAGAAGTCGTATCTCGACTACGCCATGAGCGTGATCGTGGCGCGCGCGCTGCCCGATGCCCGCGACGGTTTGAAGCCGGTTCATCGCCGCATCCTGTACTCGATGCATGAGCAGGGCCACACGCCCGACAAGAAGTACGTCAAATCCGCTCGCGTGGTCGGCGACGTCATCGGTAAGTATCACCCGCACGGCGACCAGTCGATCTATGACGCCATGGTCCGCATGGCGCAGGACTTCTCGATGCGCGTGCCGCTGATCGACGGCCAGGGCAATTTCGGCTCGGTCGACGGCGATCCCCCGGCGGCCTACCGTTATACCGAAGCACGGCTGACGAAGGCGGCGCTCGCTCTGCTGGCCGATATCGACAAGGATACGGTCGACTTCCAGCCGAACTACGACAACAACGAGACCGAGCCGTCGGTTCTTCCGGCCAAGTTCCCGAACCTTCTCGTCAACGGCGCCGGCGGCATCGCCGTCGGCATGGCGACCAACATCCCGCCGCATAATCTCGGCGAGGTCATCGACGCCTGCGTCGCGTTGATCGATAACCCCGCGCTGACCATCGACGAGCTCATCAACATCGTGCCGGGACCGGATTTCCCGACCGGCGGCATCATTCTCGGACGAGCGGGCATCCGCGCCGCCTATCACCTCGGCCGCGGCTCGATCGCCATGCGCGGCAAGGTCGCGATCGAGACCATCCGCAAGGAGCGCGAGGCGCTCATCATCACCGAGATTCCCTACCAGGTGAACAAGGCGACGATGGTCGAGCGCATCGCCGAGCTGGTCAAGGAAAAGAAGATCGAGGGCATCGGCGACCTGCGCGATGAATCGGATCGCGACGGCTACCGCGTCGTCATCGAATTGAAGCGCGACGCCGTGCCGGACGTGGTGCTCAATCAGCTTTACAGATTCACGCCGCTGCAGACGAGCTTCGGCGTCAACATGGTGGCGCTCGACAGTGGCCGTCCGCGGATCATGCATCTGAAGGACCTGCTGGCCATCTTCGTCGACTTCCGTGAGCGGGTCGTCACGCGCCGCACCAAGTACCTGCTCGCCAAGGCGCGCGATCGCGCCCACATCCTGGTCGGCCTGGCGATCGCGGTCGCCAATATCGACGAGATGATCCGCGTCATCCGGACCTCGCCTGACCCGACCACCGCGCGCGACACCCTGATGTCGCGCGACTGGCCGGCCCGGGACGTCGAGGACATGCTGACGCTGATCGACGATCCGCGCCACCGCATCAGCGAGAACGGCACGATCCGGCTGTCGATGGAACAGGCGAGGGCCATTCTCGACCTGCGCCTTCAGCGCCTCACCGCGCTTGGCCGTGACGAAATCCGCGAGGAGCTCGACAAGCTCGCCGGCGAGATCGCCGACTATCTCGACATCCTGCGCTCGCGCGAGCGCGTGCTGGGGATCGTCAAGACCGAGCTCGCCGAGGTGAAGGCCGAGTTCGCCACGCCGCGCCGCACCGTGATCATGGAGCAGGAAGGCGAGGTCGAGGACGAGGACCTGATCCAGCGCGAGGACATGGTCGTGACCGTGTCCCATGCCGGCTACGTCAAGCGCGTGCCGCTGTCGGCCTATCGCGCCCAGCGCCGCGGCGGCAAGGGCCGCGCCGGCATGCAGACCCGCGACGAGGATTTCGTCAGCCGCCTGTTCGTGGCCTCCACGCATACGCCGGTGCTGTTCTTCTCGTCACGTGGCCAAGTCTACAAGGAGAAGGTCTGGCGGCTGCCGGTGGCCGCGCCGAACGCGCGCGGCAAGGCGATGATCAACATCCTGCCGCTGGAGCAGGGCGAGCGCATCACCACCATCATGCCGCTGCCCGAGGACGAATCGACCTGGGGCAACCTTGACGTGATGTTCGCGACCACCGGCGGCAACGTCCGGCGCAACAAGCTGTCAGACTTTGTCGACGTCCGCCGCTCCGGCATCATCGCGATGAAGCTCGACGACAATGAAGCGATCGTCGACGTGCAGATCTGCACCGAGCGCGACGACGTGCTGCTGACCGGCGCCGGCGGCCAGTGCATCCGCTTCCCCGTCACCGACGTGCGCGTGTTCACAGGGCGCACCTCGATGGGCGTGCGCGGCATTGCACTAGGCGAGGGTGACAAGGTGATCTCGCTGGCGATCCTGCGCCATGTCGAGACCTCCTCCGACGAGCGTTCGGCGTACTTGAAAATGCGGCGTGCAGTTGTCGGCGAAGCTGCGGCCGAGGAGCCGGCAGTGGATGCCGAGGCCGAGGAGACCTCCGGCAGCTTCCAGCTCTCGCAGGAGCGCTATATCGAGATGTCGGCGGCCGAGCAGGTCGTGCTCACCGTCTCCGTCAATGGCTATGGCAAGCGGACCTCGTCCTACGAGTACCGCACCACGGGTCGCGGCGGCAAAGGCATCGTCGCCATGAGCGTCAACAACCGCAACGGCAACCTCGTTGCGTCCTTCCCGGTCGAGGATGCTGATCAGATCATGCTGGTTACCGACAAGGGCCAGCTGATCCGCTGCCCGGTCGAAGGCATCCGCATCGCCGGCCGCTCGACGCAAGGTGTCATCGTGTTCGATACCGCCGAGGATGAGCACGTCGTCTCGGTCGAGCACATCACGGAAGAGGCCGAGAGCGGCAACGGAGCGAATGGGGAGTAGCGAGTGGCGAATAGGGTGTGCGGCTCTATTCGCTATTCGCCACTCACCCTTCGTTAAATCTCCAGCTCCGTGCCGAACTCCACCACCTGCTTGGTCGGCACGCCGAAGAACGCGGCCGAGCGTTCGGCGTTGCGCTGGAGGAAGGCGAACAGGCCCTCGCGCCAGACCCACATGCCCGGGATGTCCTCGCTCGGGATGATGGTCTCGCGGCCGACATAATAGGTGATGTCGGAGAGGTCGATGCCGGGCAACTTGCCCTGGCGGCACGCGAGCGTCAGACCGTCATAGATCGTCGGGTTCTGCATGAAGCCGTAATGCAGGATCACGCGCGTGATGCCAGGGATGATCTCGATCACCTCGCAGCGGTCCTGGTCTGCGATGTGAGGCAGCTCCTCGATCAGCACGGTGACGAGGACGATGCGCTCGTGCAGCACGTGGTTGTGCTTGACGAATTGCGTCAACGCCAGCGGCACGCCGTTCGGCGCGGACGCCAGGAACACGGCGGTGCCGGGCAGGCGTGCGTTGCATTTGTTGACCGCAGTCTCGATCAGGTCCTCTTCGGGCTGGCGCAGCTTTCCGCGCGCGGCCTCTACCAGCTTCACGCCGGCGCGCCAGGTCAGCATCAGGAAGGCGACGAGGGCGGCGAGCAGCAGCGGAAACCAGCCTCCCTCGAACAGCTTGATCGAGTTGGCGGAGAAGAAGACCACGTCGATCACGAAGAAGAAGCCGTTCACGGGGACCACGAGCCAGGGCGAATAGCCCCACTGGATCGCGACCAGGGCGGCGAGCAGCGTGGTGATGGCCATCAGCAGCGAGACCGCGATACCGTAGGCGCCGGCGAGCGCGTCCGATGTGCCGAAGCTGACCACCGCGCCGAGGGTTGCGGCGGCGAGCAGCCAATTCACCAGCGGCACGTAGATCTGGCCGATCGCGGCGCTCGTGGTGTGGCGGATCTGCATGCGCGGCAGGAAGCCGAGCTGGATCGACTGCTGGGTCAGCGAGAACACGCCGGAGATGATCGCCTGCGAGGCGATCACGGTCGCCACGGCCGAGAACGCGACCAGCGCGTAATGCAGGACGTCGGGGCAGAGCTGGAAGAACGGGTTCTCGATCATGCCCGGGTCGGTGATCAGGAGCGCGGCCTGGCCGAAATAATTCAGCACCAGCGCCGGCAGGCAGATCGCGAACCACGCCAGCCGGATCGGCAGGCGCCCGAAGTGGCCCATGTCGGCATACATGGCCTCGCCGCCGGTCACGGCGAGGAAGGCCGCGCCGAGGATCGCGAAGGAGATATGGAAGTCCTGGTGGATCAGGAAGTCGAACGCGTAGAGCGGGCTCAACGCCGCCAGCACCGCCGGCGCCTTGATGATGCCGTGGATGCCGAGCGCGGCCAGCACGAAGAACCAGGCCAGCATCACCGGTCCGAAGATGCGGCCGATGAAGCCGGTGCCCTGCTTTTGCATCACGAACAGGCCGACCAGGATGACGATGGTGATGGGCACGACCGCCGGCGCGAGCGAGGGGGCGTCGACCTTGAGGCCCTCGATGGCTGACAGCACCGAGATCGCCGGCGTGATCGCGCCATCGCCATAGAGCAGCGCCGCGCCGATCAGGCCGACCACAAGGAGATGGGCGCGCCAGGTGCCTGGCTGCGCGTGACGGGCATGCAGCAGCGCCAGCAGCGCGACGATGCCGCCTTCGCCGCGGTTATCCGCGCGCAGGATCAGTAGTGCGTATTTCAGCGAGATGATCAGCAGCAGCGCCCACAGGATCAGCGAGGCAACGCCCAGGACAGCCTCGGGAGACACTGTGCCGCCATGCGCTGCCGCCTTGGCGGCTTCCTTCAGGGCGTAGAGGGGGCTGGTGCCAATATCGCCATAGACCACCCCGAGGGCGCCCAGGGTCATAGCAATCGGCAGCGGGTCAGGATGATGGCCGGAAGCGACTGCGGGCGTACTGGACAAAGGCGACCCCCCGATGGGATCGCGCCCTACGGGCCATTCCGAGGAGCGCGAGCGTCACACAGTCTGCGACGAGACGCCGCAAATATCCATGGTGTTTATCGCGAGGTTCATGACGCCGAGCTGACAGACCGCCTACGGGGTGCGGTCCGCCGTCACCAAGCGAGCGACGCGAACGTCAGCCTTGGTGCCGGCGCGGCGCAGGCAGGACGCCTCGAAATTGGGCCAGGCCCGCTGCGAGCAGTCCCTGCCGATGGTCTTGATGTCGAGCCTATCGGCCTTGGCAAGCGGCTGCGGGACGCTCGCTTCAACGGTGGGAGCAAAACCGGGCAGGAAGGTGAGAGCAGTAGCAACACACGCAGCGATAGCGATCGCTGAAAGAGCCTTGATCATTGACGGTCCCCTGTGATGCGGCCGCTACGCCCAGTGTGCGGCCCGTCATTCGTTGACTGGATTAGTAACCATGACCAGTTTCCGGACGTCTTCGCCGACGCCGGAAATGGTTTCGTTCGTGCGCCGTTTTGTTTCGCGGAGACCCCGAGGACGAAACAATCCGGGGCCTTCCGACAGGGACTGGCGGAAAAACCGGCAGGAAACAGGCAAGGAGCTGGCAAGGAACCTGTCCGGCTTGCCGGGCCGGGCGGGGCGCGGTAGGACGTGCCATGCCGCGCATTGCCTTCTATCCGGGTTCCTTCGACCCCATCACCAACGGCCATCTGGACGTGGTCCGGAACAGTGTCCCGCTGTGCGATCGCCTTGTGGTCGCTATCGGGGTCCATCCCGGCAAGAAGCCGCTATTCTCGACCGAGGAGCGGCTCAAGATGCTCCACGACGTCTGCGGGCCGGTCGCGGCCCAGGCCGGCTGCACGCTCGAGGCCGTGACCTACGACGATCTCGCAGTCACCGCGGCGCGCAAGTACGGCGCGACCATCATGATTCGGGGTCTGCGCGACGGCACCGACCTCGACTACGAGATGCGGCTCGCCGGCATGAACGGCACCATGGCCCCAGACGTGCAAACCGTCTTCCTGCCGGCCTCTCCAGTGGTCCGCCCGATTACCGGCACATTGGTGCGCCAGATCGCCGCCATGGGCGGAGACGTCTCGGCCTTCGTCCCGCCGCTCGTTGCATCCCAGCTCAAGGCAAAATTCGCCGGATAACGGCGCGCTTTTTCATCTCACTTGATCCGGAGTTTCCATGATCCGTCGTCTCGCAATTCTTGCCACGATGTTCGTCGCGCTGATTGGCGCAGTCCCGGCGCTGGCGCAGCAGCTGCCGGCCAATCTCGACAAGGCCAATGCGCTTGTCATCGACACCACCAAGGGCCGCATCGTCATCAAGCTCAGGACCGACCTTGCGCCGCAGCACGCCGAGCGCCTCAAGCAGCTCGCGCGCGAGGGCTTCTACAACAACGTGCCGTTCCACCGCGTGATGGACGGCTTCATGGCCCAGACCGGCGACGGCCAGAACGGCAACGGCACCGGCGGCTCGAAATATCCAAACCTGAAGCAGGAATTCTCCAAGGTTCATTTCGCCCGCGGCATCGTCGGCATGGCCCGGCGCGGCGACAGCGTCGATACCGCCAACTCGCAGTTCTTCATCATGTTCGCCGACGGCGGCAGCCTCGATAACCAGTACACCGTGGTCGGCGAGGTCGTGCAGGGCATGGATGTCGTCGACAAGCTGAAGAAGGCACCGGCCGGCTCGCCCGGCGGCACCGTCACCGATCCCGACAAGATGGTGAAGGTGCAGGTCGCCTCCGACATCAAGTAGCCGGGACGATGGCGCGCCGCGGCGACAGGCTCCTGTTCGCTGCCGCAGCGCTGCTGCTCGGCATCACCGGTGCAGCCGCAGAGGACGCACCGGTCAACACCATCCAGGACGTCTTCCAGCACTTGCGGACCTGCTGGAAGCCACCACCGCCCAGCAAGGCTCGCCCTATCGACATCACCGTCGTCGTGAGCTTTAACCGGGCCGGAAACATTCTGGGCCATCCGCGGATTACCTATGAATCCGCGGAGGCCTCCGACAATGACCGGCTGCAATACCGGATCGCGGTGATGGAGGCGTTGCAACGCTGCACGCCGATGCCATTTACCGATGCAATGGCCGGCGCCGCCGCGGGACGTCCATTCGCGATCCAGTTCCGTAACCGCAAAACTTCACCTGACAAGACTTCACCCCCAACGCAAGAGAGACGAGCATGAGCGTCACCGAAAACACATTGATCCTCGAGACCACGCAGGGACCCGTCACCATCGAGATGCGGCCCGACCTGGCGCCCGGCCATGTCGCGCGCATCAAGGAGCTGGTCCGCGAAGGCTTCTACGACGGCATCGTGTTCCATCGCGTGATCGAAGGCTTCATGGCGCAGACCGGCTGCCCGCACGGCACCGGCACCGGCGGCTCGGGCCAGAAGCTGAAGGCCGAGTTCAACAAGGAGCCGCATGTGCGCGGCGTGACCTCGATGGCCCGTGCGGCGAGCCCCGACTCCGCCGACAGCCAGTTCTTCATCGTGTTCGACGACGCCCGTTTCCTCGACAACCAGTATACGGTCTGGGGCAAGGTGACCGAGGGCATGGAGAACGTCGACAAGATCAAGCGCGGCGAGCCGGTGCAGAACCCCGACAAGATCGTCAAGGCGCGGATGGCGGCTGACAAGGAGTAGCAGTTGCCGCTGTCATGCTCCGCGAAGGCGGGGCATCCAGTAACCGCCGGCTCTGGTTACGACAAAGATCGTGAGTACTGGATCGCCCGCCTTCGCGGGCGATGACAGGTTCTGGAAATGCGCACCGATCTGTTCGATTTCGACCTGCCGCCCGAGCGCATCGCGTTGCGCCCGGCGAGCCCGCGCGATTCCGCAAAAATGCTGGTCGTGGAGAACGGCGCGCTGCGCGACCAGATCGTCGCCGACCTGCCGCACTGGCTGAAGGACGGCGACCAGCTCGTCGTCAACGACACCAAGGTGATTTCGGCGCAACTCAAAGGCCGCCGCATCGGCCGCGAGACCGAGCCGAAGATCGAGGCCACGCTGATCAAGCGTCTCGACGGCTCGCGCTGGCAGGCGCTGGTGAAGCCCGCGAAGAAGCTTGTCGCCGGCGACCGCATCCGCTTCGGCAATGAAGGCAAGGTCTGCCTGCTCGGCCATCTCGATGCCGAGGTCGAGGCCAAGGGTGGGGAAGGCGAGGTGACGCTGTCGTTCTCGTTCCACGGCCCGGCGCTTGACCAGGCCATCGCCGATCTCGGCAGCCCGCCGCTGCCGCCCTACATCGCTTCGAAACGTACGCCTGACGATCAGGATCTCGCCGACTACCAGACCATGTTCGCGGCGAACGAGGGGGCCGTTGCAGCTCCCACCGCGGGTCTGCATTTCACGCCGGCGCTGGAGCAGGCGCTGCACGCGCGCGGCGTCGGCATCAACCGCATCACGCTGCATGTGGGGGCAGGGACCTTCCTGCCGGTCAAGGTCGACGACACCGACGGCCACAAGATGCACGCCGAGTGGGGCACGATCTCCGCGGAGACGGCGGAGCGGCTCAACACCGCGCAAAAAAACGGCGGCCGCATCATCGCCGTTGGCACCACGTCATTGCGGCTGCTCGAAAGCGCCGCCAGCGAGGACGGCACCATCCAGCCGTTCACCGCCGAGACCTCGATCTTCATCACGCCGGGCTATCGCTTCCGCGCGGTCGATGTCCTGATGACGAATTTTCATTTGCCGAAGTCGACGCTCTTCATGCTGGTGTCGGCTTTCGCCGGCCTGGATACGATGAAGCAGGCCTATGCCCACGCGATTGCGAATGGATACCGCTTCTATTCGTATGGCGACGCGTGTTTGTTGTTTCGGGCGCGCGACTAACACCGGCGATGTAGTAGGGTGGGCAAAGCGAAGCGTGCCCACCATCTTTCCTGAATGCGCGGTAAGAGTGGTGGGCACGGCGCTCGCGCGCCTTTGCCCACCCTAGGATACCGGTTACGCCATCACCCGCTGCGGCAACAGCTCCGCGATCTGTACCGCGTTCAATGCTGCGCCCTTGAGCAGCTGATCGGCGGCCACGAACATCGAGATCGAATGTCCGGAGGGGTCGCTGAGATCCTTACGGATGCGGCCGACCAGGACGTCGTCCTGGCCCGAGGCGTCGATCGGCATCGGAAAGTAGTTCCTCACGCGATCGTCGACGACCTTCACGCCCGGGGCCTGCGCCATGATGGCGCGAACCTGGTCCTCGGTGATCGGTTTCTCGCATTCGAAGGTGATGGCCTCGCAATGGGCGCGTAGCACGGGCACGCGGACGCAGGTGACGCCAATGGCGATCTTCTCGTCCTCAAAAATCTTGCGGGTCTCCTTGATGACTTTGGTCTCTTCGTCGTTGTAGCCGGTCTCGGGGTCGACGGCGGTGTTGTGATTGAAGAGGTTGAAGGCGTAGGGGTGCGGCATCACCTTGGGCGTATAGACCTGCCCGTTGAGATTGGCGCGAGTGGACTCGACGAGCTCGTCCATCGCGGCAGCGCCAGCACCGGAGGCTGCCTGATAGGTCGAGATGATGACGCGCTTGATGCGGTTGTTCTGATGGATCGGCCAGAGCGGCACCAGTGCGGTGATCGCGGCGCAATTCGGATTGGCAATGATGCCCTTGTGGTCGCGGATGCGGTTGCCGTTGACCTCGGGGATCACCAGCGGCACGTTCGGGTCCATCCGGAAGGCGGAGGAGTTGTCGACGACGACGGCGCCGGCCTTGACCGCGAGCGGCGCATACTTCTTCGAGATGCTGCCGCCAGCGGAGAACAGGGCGATATCGACGCCCTCGAAGGCGCGTTCGGTCAGCTCCTCGATGACGATGGTCTGGCCACGGAACGACACCGTCTTGCCGGCGGAGCGGGCGCTGGCGAGCGCCTTGAGCTTACTGATGCGAAAGCCGCGCTTGTCCATGGTGGCGATGAATTCGGCGCCTACCGCACCGGTGACGCCGACAATCGCGACGACGGGATCGTTACTCACTGTGTCCTCCATTGAGATCGATTTAGACAACAAAAAAGCCCCGGACCTTCGAGGGGCGGGGCTTCGGTAGAGCTGATGCGTTTTAGTCGACGACTACGCGCGCACGCCTCCCCGGGCCCCGAAGGCCGTGGTGGTTTTGATCGTGCGTTTGGTGGTCGTGAACATGGCGGCGACTTATGCGGGAGAGTTTTGCGCCCGTCAATGGGTTTTCGGCGGGATTGTAGCCTGCGCTATTTGCCCCGCGCGCCCGGCGGCTCGAGGATGACCTCCTTGAGATCGTCGCCGCTGATGACGACGATCGCGAAATTAAGCCGTCCGCGTTCGCGCACCAGTCCGCCGCTGATGGCTTTGCCGGACGCCGCCTGCTCGGCGACGCGCACTGCGTCCGCCAGGCGGTGTCTGATGGTGCCGAGCACTGCGAGGTTGCTGCGATCCTCGTGGTCCAGCTCGGCCAGGGGCAGGGCAGCTTCGCCGCCGATGAGCTCGCCGGTCGCGGCGTTGATGGTGTGACGCCAGATCCGGTCGTTGTGCAGGGTTTTGACCCGGTACACCGGTACGCCCGCGCCGCCGTCGAAGCTGATATCCGCGGTCGTGGCCCCGGCATGACGGGCTTCCGCAATCGCCATGGCCTGGCTGATCGAGATCGACGAGCCGCGGAAGCGTTCGATCTCGCGGCTGACGGCCTGGCGGTCCGCTGCGGCGTCCCCATCTGTCTCGTCGTGGAGGGCGGTGGGTGTGCTGCTCGCCGAGACGACCGCGCGCGCGGGCGCGGCGACGAGCAGCCCCGACATGGCGACCGCCAGCAATCCGTACACCCGTGGTCTCGTCGCGCTCATGGTCGAATCCTCGGCCGGCAAGCCTTGAACCAGCAAGTGTGCCGGATAATCGTAAAGAAGTCGCGGCCGACCACGGGCAATGGCCGGCCGCTGATAGCAGCAACGGGCTGTACCCGTCGCGGCGATCTAAGCGGTCCGGTCCTCTTTTGGGGCTGGTGAAAAAAGTGGCCCGTCCCGCTCGATAAACAAAACCATACCGTATCGTTTTATTCTGTCAACGAAGAGACCCGCATCCCCTGGGGACAAATCGCCAGTTTCACGGAAATGTCAGCGGGAAGGGCGGCGCCGTTGGGGCGCTTTGGTCGTGTCTTTGGACGTGCTTTGCACGCGGCCGGCAGGTCCGAGCGCACCGGCCAGGAACAACTTGATCGCCGCGCGCATCCGCTTCTCTGCGGCCTTGATCTCCATCGGCGTGCCGAACGTCGCCATGCGGTGAGTGTGGCCAACGACGACGTCGAGGAACACTTCGGCCGCGATCGTGGTGTCGTCGACATCGAGCGCGCCTTGCGCCACCAGATGGTCGAAGAAGCGCGCGGTCGTCGCCACGGCCTTCAGCCAGCCTTCTTCCTTGCCGAGCTTGGCGATGTCGGGGAAGTTGATCGCCTGTGACGTCATCATGCGGCTGAACGCCATGGCGTCGGGCCCGCAGGTGAAATTGAGCATTTCGCGCCCGATCTCCACCAGCCGCTGCTCGACCGAAATGTCGGATGAGCTGCCGAGCTGCGTCTCGGCCGCAGCCGACAGTGGCGCAAGCCAGCGCGCAATCTCGCGCCTCAGCACCGCCGTGAACAGCCCGCGCTTGTCGCCGTAACGGGAATAGACGGTCGGCTTGCTGACGCGAGCTGCTTCCGCCACCGCGTCGAGCGAGGTCGCATCAAATCCGCGATCGAGGAACAGGCGGGTGGCAACCTCGATCAGCCGCTGATCGCGCTCGATCGCAGCGCTCTTGGTCGGCCGGCCGCCACGCGATTTCGAGGCCTCGCGGCGTGGTGCAGCCGTTCTTGTCCTGGTCGCAGCCAATCCCATGCCCAATGATATGCCCAATGATTCCTGCGCGATCGTGCCAGTGATCATTGTTCTATAACGCGCCGCGACCGGGCCGTCATCGCGAATCTGGCGGAATTGGCCGTAGCGTCAACGGTCTCGCTGCGAACGCCGTTCCACGACGCGGTTGTCACGGCATCCGCGAGGTCCAGGCCTGGCCGCCTGCCGCTTTCTCGTATCCATATTGGTAGAGCGCCCGCATATAGCCGGTGTCGAAGCCTTCGGACGGGGGCGCCGGATAATCGCGCTCGATGTAGGAGAGATGGAAGCCGAGGTGGTTGCGCTGGGCGAAGTCATAGGTCGAGAAGATGATCGAGCGCGTCTGCGATTGCGTGATCGAGGACAGGCTGCGTGAGGCGACATCGATCGTGCTGTTGGCGACGAGCTCGAAGTTGCGTTCGATCTTCTTGTTGACGAGGATGTAGATGTCCATCTTCGCCTTATCAGGCAGGCGCCCCTGGAACAGCAGGGCCTCCGGCAAGGTCAGCACGGGCGCCGTCACGCCACCATCGACATGCATCTCCTGAAATTTGCGGCCCTGGCCTTCGGCCTCGATCAGGATCGGCGGAAACACCAGGGGGATGCTGGCGGACGCCGCCATCACGTCGCGAAACAGCTTCAACGCCTCGGGCGTGCCGACCGCGGCGATCTTGCCCATGTCCCAGATCGCGGTGCGCTGGGTGTCGAGATCGGTGGTGACCACCAGCAGCCGCCGGCCCCTGGCGTTCTCGCGGGCGACCTGTGCCATGATTTCCGGCCCGACATAGCGCGCGACCAGCTCGCGCAGCCGCGTATTGCCGAACAGGCCGGAGCCGAACAGCACGCGGATGATGCTGGGATCGTTCAGCAGGCTTTCGGCGATGCCGCTGGTGTAGAGCTCTCGAAGCGTGTCGTCATATTGCGATCCGAGGAATGCAAAGGGCGCGATCAGGCCGCCGGTGCTCACGCCCGAGACGACGGAGAACGTCGGACGGTTACGCGCCGCGGTCCAGCCGTTCAGCACGCCGACACCATAGGCGCCATCGGCACCGCCGCCTGATAGCGCAAGATAGGTTCCGCTTCCGGTTGCCCTGTCCTGCTCGAAGCTGAACTTCGTGATGGGCTCGTCGGCGTAGCGCCGCAGGCCGTCGATATCGAGCACGCGCGAAGCACTCGCATCGGCCGCCGTATACGGCGTGCGGGGGAGCGAGGTGCAGGCGGCGAGTGCCAGGCTGCACGCGAGTGCTAGCGACCTGATCAGGCGGGCGCCTGTCCGCTTTGTCCAGCCATCGGGGAGGCTGGACATCTCAGTCGAACAATTGGGGAGGGGCATCGGTCGGTGGCTGGCGATCACGCATCTACGGCCGCCGGCGATTTGCCGCGGCGTCTCGTCCAGCCCCCGCTATTAAACTATACTGTATCGTTTTATTTATCAAGCGTGACCGGTATCACGTCCGCGTCAGCGGTGTTCCAGTCTGGGGCATCGCGGTCCGGGCGGGTTGATCGGCATGTCTCGACACGCAATAAGCACCGCCATGAGTCTCCCCGATGCTGGTCTACCCAATCATTTCGAACTGCTCGCCACCGATGGCTCGGCGCGCGCCGGCCGCCTGACCACGCCCCATGGCGTGGTGCGGACCCCGGCCTTCATGCCGGTCGGCACGGCCGGCGCCATGAAGGGCATGCATTGGCGCGAGGTGCGCGATGCCGGCGCCGACATCGTGCTCGGCAACACCTATCACCTGATGCTGCGTCCGGGCGCGGAGCGTATCAACGCCCTCGGCGGCCTGCAGAGATTTACCGGCTGGAACGGGCCGATGCTGACGGATTCCGGCGGCTTCCAGGTGATGTCGCTGTCGGACCTGCGCAAGATCAGCGAGCACGCTGTCACCTTCCGCTCGCATATCGACGGCGCCAAGATCGAGCTGTCGCCGGAGCGCTCGATCGAAGTGCAGCGCCTGCTCGGCTCCGACATCGCGATGCAGATGGACGAATGCGTGCGGCTGCCGGCGGAGCGCGACGACATCGACCGCGCGATGCTGCTGTCGCTGCGCTGGGCCGAGCGAAGCAAGCGGGCCTTCGAGAGCGCGCCCGACGGCTACATGCTGTTCGGCATCGTCCAGGGCGGCGACATCCCTCAGCTGCGCCATGCCAGCGCGCAGGGCCTCGTCGAGATCGGCTTCCACGGCTATGCGATCGGCGGGCTTGCGGTCGGCGAGCCGCAGGCGGTGATGCTGGCGATGATCGACGAGACCGCGCCGGCGCTACCGTTGGACCGGCCGCGTTATCTCATGGGCGTCGGCACGCCGGACGACATTCTCGAGGCGGTCAAGCGTGGCATCGACATGTTCGATTGCGTGATGCCGACGCGCAATGGCCGCCACGGCGTGGCCTTCACGCGCTTCGGCCAGGTCAATCTGCGCAACGCGCGCCACGCCGACGATCCGCGTCCGCTCGACGAAGAGAGCTCATGGCCGTCGGCGCGCAATTGCGCGCGCGCCTACCTGCACCATCTCGTCAAGGCCGGCGAGACGCTTGGGGCGATGCTGCTGTCCGAAATCAATATCGCTTACTACCAGTTCCTGATGCAGGGCATCAGGGGCGCGATCGCACACGGAACATTCGACGAGTTCTATCAGCGTACGCGCGAGGACTGGGCGAGGGGCGACATCGCCCCGCGCTAGATCAATTGCACACGAGCCGCTGTTTGACAGCATGCTTGGTGACGAAGCCGTAACCGCAGGTGTCGCAGGTCCAGAGATAGCTGATCACGTGGTCCGAGATATAGGCGGAAGCTTCGGCGGCGACCATGGAGTCGGCGCAGACGGGACAGGTGGGCAACTCGCTGCAACGCGGATCGCCCTTCAGCGTGACGGTCGACAACACTTCAGCGACTGCTGACATCGTGGTGACCTCTCTGCTTCGAGACCTAAGTCTAACATAAGCAGAATCAGTTGACGAGGTCGCAACACAAATGCGTTGATTTTCTGATAACTAGACCTCACGCGATTTTGCGATGCAGCGTATTTAACGTGTGCAGCATTGTCGCTTGCGTGTCGCCGCAGGGCTGTCTCTAACTGTGCAAAAGCCGCGACAGAAGCGCAATTCGTTGCCACAGGGAGTCCATCATGGACGCATCGTCCAATACGGGTGCAGCGCACCAGCCCGGCCGCGGCCGGATCTACCCTTCGATCGTCGAGGCTTTCGGCGACACGCCGATCGTGCGTCTGCGCCGGCTGCCCGGCATGCACGGCGTCAACGCGACCATTTTGGCAAAGCTTGAATATTTCAGTCCGGCCGCGAGCGTGAAGGACCGCATCGGCGCGGCCATGATCATCGCCATGGAAAAGGCGGGCATTATCAAGTCCGACACGGTGCTGATCGAGCCGACCTCCGGCAATACCGGCATCGCGCTCGCCTTTGTCGCCGCCTCGCGCGGTTACCGGTTGAAGCTGGTGATGCCGGAATCCATGTCGATCGAGCGGCGCAAGATGCTCGCCTTCCTCGGTGCCGAGCTGGTGCTGACGCCGGCCGCGCAAGGCATGAAAGGCGCGATCGCGGCGGCCGAAGAACTTCTGAAGACGACCCCGAACTCGGTGATGCCGCAGCAGTTCAAGAACCTCGCCAATCCCGAGGTGCATCGCCGCACCACCGCGGAGGAGATATGGAACGACACCGCCGGCAACATCGACTTCTTCGTCGCCGGCGTCGGCACCGGCGGCACCATCACCGGTGTCGGTCAGGTCCTGAAGCCGCGCAAGCCCTCTTTGCGGGTCGTCGCGGTCGAGCCCGAGGAGAGCCCGGTGCTGTCGGGCGGCCAGCATACGCCGCACAAGATCCAGGGCATCGGCGCGGGCTTCGTGCCCGACATTCTCGACCGCTCCGTGATCGACGAGATCGTGAAGATCAACTCAACCGCGGCGATCGAGATCTCGCGGGCGCTGGCGCGGCATGAGGGCATTCCGGGCGGCATCTCCTCCGGCGCCGCGATCGCCGCAGCGCTCCAGATCGGCAAGCGGCCGGAAGCTGAGGGAAAAACCATTCTGGCTATAGTGCCGTCCTTCTCCGAGCGGTATCTTTCGACGTCTCTGTTTGAAGGAATCTGAGAGATGGCGGATCAACCACCGAGGCGGCCGCGGACATTGGGCGACGCGCGGTCGGAGGCCGAGGCAGCGTTCAAGAAGGTGACGGCCAAGGTGGCCGCGGCGCCGCCGAAGCCGAACGTGGCGCCGGGGATCAAGGAGCAGGTCACGCTGCGCATTGATCAGGACGTGCTGGAGTTTTTCCAGGAGGGCGGCCCCGGCTGGCAGGACCGTATCAACGAAGCCCTGCGCAAGGCCGCGGGGAAGTAGCTTCCTCCCAGCGAGGACGTCCGACGAAAAAAGCCCGGCGGCGAGCCGGGTCTTTGTGCTTGCGATCAGGCCTCAGCGGCGGAACATGCCGCCCATCATGCCGCCGACGACGCCGCCCATGAAGGCCGCGCCGGCGTCGCCGCCGCCGCTGTGACGGGGCGCAGGTGCGCTCTGGGCCTGGGCGGGGGCACGTCGGGCCGGCTTCGAGCTGTCATCGCTTGCGGTCGGCGTCGAGGCGACGATCTCGGACAGCAGGGCCTTGTGCTGGAGCTTGTTGAGGAAGCCCGTCGACGGATAGCCGCGGGCGGCCTGCCAGCGCTTGAGCACGGTCCGGGTCTCGTCGTTGAACGCGCCGGTCACCTTGGTGTCGAAGCCGAGGCCGTTGAGGCGGCGCTGCACGTCGCGGCGCTGACCCTTGTCGAGGCCGATCTGGTCCTCGGTGAGCTGGCTGGCATCATCTGTGAAGGTCGCCGGATCGACGCCGGCATTGAGGTTGCGGGTCGTGGTCGACGGACCGTTCTGGATCGCCGCGAGCCGTGCCAGCGCCAGCGCCTTGAACTGGCCGTTCGGATAGGCGGAGAGGTAGGCGTTGAGCTCTTCCGGCTTGTTGGTTTCCTTCACCGAGCGCCAGTACTCGAGCTCGACACCGTCGGAGCTGCTGCTGGCCGCAGCCGCCGGCGTGCTGCTCGAGGCGGCGGCCGGTGCGGCGTTGGCGACCTGCTGGGTCTGCTGCGCCGGGTTGAGATAGACGGCGCCGATCAAATTGGTGTGGCCCCACGGCAGCTGGCCCTTGTGGGTCTCTTCATTGACCTGGGCGCGCACCGAGGTCATCGCCTGCTGGATCTCGACGCCGGGCTTGGTGATGTTGTCGATCAGCGCACGGGTGAACGGGCTGTTGTTGCCCTCCTGGCCATCGAGTGCCGTCTGGCCCGGGCCGGTGGCGAACGCGATCAGCGTGCCTTCGCCGGACTTCATTTCAGCGAGGCCGCTCTGCACGTTGACGCTGCGGGTCGCCGAGTTCGATTTGATCTTGGCGGCGAAGGGATTGTCGCGGCAGGCGTCGAGGAACACCAGCTTGACCTTGGCATCGCCCATGGTCTGGTCGAGCGTCAGATCGATGTTGATAGCGGCCCCCAACTTGACGTCCATCTCCGACTTGATGTCGGCATCGACCGGCAGGAGATAGTTGCTGCCACCGACGGCGATGCCGTGACCGGCATAATAGAACACCGCGACATCGGAGCCCTGCGCCTTGCGGCCGAAGTCGAGCAGCTTCTCCGTCATCTGGTCGCGGGTAAGGTTGGATCCTTCGATCACTTCGAAACCGACATTGCGCAGCGTCGATGCCATCGCCTTGGCGTCGATCGGCGGGTTCGGCAATTGCGCGACGTTCTTGTAGGCGCCGTTGCCGACGACGAAAGCAACGCGGCGGTCGGCCTTGGCGGCGCTGACCGACAGCGCCATGCACATCAGCGAAACGATGATGGTGAGAGTGCGCATCTGAAATCCCCAACAGAATCGAATGACAGGCAGCAACAAATTGGGGTCGAATCTATACGAAAGCGCCCGGCTTCGCGCCAGCAAAACGACCGTTCACCCAACCCGTTGACCTGTGACCGAGTGTGCACGATGGAGCTGCCCCTCCAACGTGATCCAAATCACGCTCGACCACCTTGATTTGTCGCCTCAGGCCGTGCAGCGGTTCACTGCGCGCGGGCAGGAACGGCCGGCTTCAAATTCAGCAGATTGCCGAACAGGATCAGGGCCGCGCCGAGCACGGTCCAGGCGTCGAGCCGTTCGGAATACAGCAGCCAGCCGGCCGTGGCGGTAAGTGGGACCCGCAAGAAGTCCATGGGAACCACCACGGTCGCGTCCGCGTAGCGCATCGCGCTGGCGAGGCAGTAATGCGCGAAAGTGCCGCAGACCGAGATGACGGCCACCCAACCCCAGACATAGGTGGGCGGCCACGCCCAGACGTAGAGCGCCGGCAGGAAGCCCGCGACCGACTGCACGACCAGCATCCAGAACAGGATGGCCAGCGCGCTTTCGGTACGGGTGAGTGACTTGACCAATGCCATGGATACGCCGAAGCCGATGGCGGCGCCGAGTGCGATCAATTGGCCCTGATTGATCTCGCCGGCCGCCGGCCGCACGATGACGATCACGCCGACGAGGCCGAGCACGATCGCGGCGATCTTCCACGAAGTCATGCGCTCGGACAGGAAGCTGGCGGCGAGGATTGCGGTCCAGATCGGCATCGTGAACTCGATCGCCACCACCTGGCCGATCGGAATCAACGTCAGCGCAAAAAACCAGCCGAGTTGCGAGACGTAGTGGATCAGGTTGCGTGCGACGTGCTGGGGCAGGCGCGTGGTCCTGAGCGTTCCGTAGCCGCCGGCGCGCCGGATCATCGGATAGAGCATGCAGAGGCCGAGCAGCGATCGTACCAGCATCACCTGGAAGACGTTCATCTCGCGCACGGCCTCGCGCCCCGCGACCGCCATGACCAGCGTCAGCGACAGCCAGCCGGCCATCCAGAATGCAGCCATCGTTTTGGACGGTGTCGTGCTCATCGGGCAGGGTGCGGGAGAGTTGATCCTGAGGGGAGGGTCGGTATCGGCGACATCACCACGGTTTGCAACGGCCAGATCTGCGGGTGCAGCGTTGCAGGACAGCGTGCTAAGGCATCAACGATCAACAAGAAAATCGGGAGATCTCCGCTCATGCGTATCTTGCAGCCAGCCGAATGGAAAAAGCCGCGCGGCTTCTCACATGGCGTGGTGGCGGAGGGGCCGGGCCAATGGGTCGTGCTGGCCGGGCAGACCGGCGGCGACGAGGCCGGCAATTACGAGCCTGATATGGCCGCCCAGGTCGCGACCGCGCTGAAGCGGATCGTCAAGCTTCTCGCGGAGGCCGGAGCCGGCCCCGAGCACATCGTGCGTCTGACCTGGTATCTGACCAGCCGCAGCGAATATGAGGCCGCAGGCGCCGGCATCGGCGCCGCCTGGAAGGAAACGCTCGGGCGCAATTTCCCGCCTTCGACGCTGCTCTATATCGGAGGCCTCGTGGACGATCGCGCCAAGGTCGAGATCGAGGTCACGGCGTTTGTGCCGAACGCATAAAAAAATCGATCCGGCGATGCCGCCGGATCGATCGTCCCCAAGCGAGGCTCGCCTTAGCGCGACATCGAGATGTTGGCGCCGCGGAATTGGCTGTCCGCGCGGATCGTCACGGTCTGCTTGCTGCCACTCGTCCTCAGCGCGATGTTGGCGTTGAAGCCGGCGGCCGAGGCGACCACCTCGAAGTTCCCGCCGCCGCCACGGCCCAGCAAGGAGCCGCTGATATTGCGGCTGGCCTCGCTCCAGCTGCCGGTGATGGCGCTGCCCTCGGCCTTGACGTTGGCCGCGAGGTTGAACTTGTAGGCATCGCTCGCGCAGGTCAGCGACATCTCCATGGTGGGACCGATCGGCGCGTATTTGGCCCGGCAGCGGATCCGCTCGGTCGAGCCGTCATCGAGGATGGCGGTGCCGCTGCCGCTCCAGGTTCCCGCCATCGGGGCGAACGGACCGACCTGGGCCTTGCTTTCAGAATTGGCGATAGACGCCACAAACAAAACGGCGGCCGTCGTGAGCAGCCGCCGGCTGAGGAGGTTAGTCCCGAATAGTTTATTGGCGCGATGCTTCCCACCGCCCGCTGCACGGTATGCCTGCAGATGCTCCATTCCACTTCCCCGATCCGGCGTTGCCGCTGAGTTGACCGTTGGCATATGCACCATTGATCGAAACTTTAACAAGACCCTCACGGCCGATGGTGCCGGAAACGTTAGCGCCGGGGGCGGTGATCTTGCCGTCGGCAACCGTCAGCATCGAGCTTGCGGTCGGCTCGCAGGAGCCGGTCTTCGTCACGATTGTGACCTGCCAATTGCCGTCAAACGGGGTCTGGGCGACCGCGGGGGCGGCGAGGGTGGCGGTAATAACTGAAGCGGCACAGAACGCCGCGATGCGACCAAAACGCATGAATTCCGTCCTTGAATTTGTCTGATATGCTGACGCTTATTCGGGCGAAATGTGACGGAAATTTGGTGCGACGCAAAGTCGAAAATTGTTCCTGTGGAAACAATAGTTTATTTGTGTTTCCAGCCCCAATTTTCGAAGCAGAATCAATGCGGCTTCACGTTAATCGTTAACGTCAGGGGCGACTCACGAAAGACTTGGCGCCGAGGTCGCGAACTGCTCGTCCTGAATCTTGGCCGGCAGCGCCTTGTGGACCTTGGCGTAATCGATCACGTCGGCCAGGAGCTTGAGGCCGAGCGGGGCCAGCGCACGCTCCCAGAGTTCGCGGGCGGTCTCGCCCTTCTTGACGAAACACCAGTCCTGGGCGGCGATGGCGCCGGCGTCCATACGGTCGGCGAGGTGATAGATCGTGCCGCCGGCGATCGGATCGCCTTCCTTGATGGTCCATTCCACTGCGGCCTTGCCGCGATGACGCGGCAGCAGCGACGGGTGATAGCCGATCCCGCCGAACTTCGCGGCAGCCAGCGCGTCCTTGCCGATCCGGGCGTGGCTGTGGGCCGTGATGATCAGGTCAGTGTCGGGGGCGATCTCGGAGGCCACCACCAGCTTGGGATTGGCCTGCACCGCGACCTCGATGCCGGCGGCCTTGGCGGTCGCGGCGAGGCGGTCATCCGCGTCGGCCACCACGACCCGCACGACCCCGACGCCGTGTTCGCGGAGCATGTTCAGGGTGGTCACGCCGAAATGGCGGGAGCCGACGAGGGTAATGCGCATGGGTGTCTGATCCGTCTCGCAGCTGCGTCATCCCCCGATAACACGTCAGTGCGCCCTGTCACTACCCGCGCGGCGTTTGCGCCGGTTATCAACAATGCGAAGGGCGCGGGGACGATGAACTCGGCATTGCGCCGTCGGCCGTTCCGGTGCTTCCATGGGCGCATTGCGATCTGCCCGGAGCGAGCACATGCGATGCGCGTGGTTTGTCCTTCTTGCGGTCCTGATTGCGGCCGCTCCGGCCCAAGCCGGCGGACCTTATCCGGCAGTCCCGCCCGAAAACGGGGTGGCGCCCTTCATCGGCCCGACCTGGGATGCCTATCGCTGCGCCGAGGGGACGATCTACATTTTCTACCACGGCGCCTATTACGGCGAGGAGCCGCCGGCGCTCTATCGCGGCTATGCCTACAGGCCGTACTACCGGTACAGCGCCTACCGTAAATGGCCGCGCAAATATTTCTGCGTCACGGACTAAACGTTGCCGCACGGCCACGCCATCACGAAATCATCAAACGGTAACGTGTTCTCAACTTCGCCGTCGTATCGACGAATCCGTCGCGGATTTGTATTGCGTACCGCGACACCAAGAATGTCCCGCCGGTGTGGGTGCGCCGCGCGGGCATTTTTGCCGGGACCGATGTCATGCCGAACGCCATTGAGCAGATCGTGGACGCCTATGTGCGGCTGAAGAACCGCCGCGGCCTCGACGAACTGATGATGCACAGGCAGCGGCTCGCGGTCGATCTGAAGAGCAGGTCAGGCAGCTTCGATTTCAGCCTGCCGATCGGCAAGATCGACGAGGAGATCGCGATCATCGAGGCCGGACTGGCCAGGCTGGCGGCGGATGCACCCGAGCTTGGTGCGACGCGGTTCCGCTAAGTCTGCTCAGTCGCGCCGGCCGCCATCGATCACGGTGAACAGCGGCCGCGCCGGGGTCGGTTCGACCAGCAATTCCTCCACCAGCGCCGTTGCCGCATCGACATATTTGCGCGTCGGCTTGTCGAGCTCGCGTTTCGCCTCGTCATCGAGTGCGACCTTGGCGGCTTCGACCAGCTTGCGCATGCGCACTGCGTGGTCGTCGCCCGCCGTCAGCGTCGCACGCGCCAGCGAGCGCAGCACGAACAACTCGCCTTCGAGGCGGAGCAGGCGGTCGTTGAGCCTGGAGAGGACGGCGTTGAGGTCGGCCATGGCTTGCGGTTCGTTTGCAGGGGATCCTGACCCGTCTAGCGACGATGGGTGAACGGAGTGCAAATGCCGACGGTGCAATTGGGTCGATCTGTCACGTCCTTGATCCCTTCAATTTCGACGGCGGCCGAGGTTTACGCAGCGGTTCGCGCCAGATAGTCGCGGACGAAAGCCAGATACCAGTCGAGGCAGGCCGGATTGGCCATTGCTTCCTTATTGATGACTTTCTCGACGGGCTGGCCGAGCAAGAGCTTCTTGATCGGCAGCTCCTGCTTCTTGCCCGACAGCGTGCGCGGGATCTCGGCGACCGCAAAAATCTCATTCGGCAGGAAGCGGCGTGACAGGCCGGCCTCGATCGCCTTGTTGATCTTCGCCTGCATCGCGCCGTCGAAGGCTGTGCCCTCGCGCAGCACCACGAACAGCGGCATGTAGCTGTCGCGGCCGAGATATTCGAGGTCGACGACGAGGCTGTCGAGCACCTCCGGCAGCGCCTCGATCGCCGAATAGAGCTCGCTGGTGCCCATGCGCAGGCCATGCCGGTTGATCGTCGCATCGCTGCGGCCGTAGATCACGCACGAGCCGTCCGGATTGACCTTGAGCCAATCGCCGTGCCGCCACACCGGCCCGCGGCCGCTGCCGTCGAAACTGTCCGGGTAGGTCTCGAAATAGCTCGCGAGATAACGCGCGTTGCCCTTGTCGTTCCAGAAATAGAGCGGCATCGACGGCATCGGCTCGGTGCAGACGAGCTCGCCGACCTCGTCGATCACGGCGCGGCCCTGTTCGCTGAAGGCTTCCACCGCTGCTCCCAGCAGGCGGCACTGCATCGCACCCGGCGTCTGCGGCAATTCGCGGTTGCCGCCGATGAAGGCGCCGGCGAAATCGGTGCCGCCCGAAATGTTCGCCCACCAGATGTCGGCTTGCGCCTGGCTGCCGTTCGTTGTCGACAGCGCCGCGAAGCGATCGTTGAACCAGGCTTGCGTGTCGGCGCTGAGCGGCGAGCCGGTCGAGCCAGCGCAGCCGCGACAGATCGCCGGCTGCAGCGAGATCGATCTCGGCCTTGGCACAGTTTGCAAAGAACGCGGCACCCGCGCCGAAGAAGGTCGCTTTCGATTGCGCCACGAAGCGCCACGACGTGGTCCAGTCCGGCTTGTCCCTGGTGCCGCCGGGGCTGCCGTCGAAAATGCAGCAGGTGGTGCCGCTGAGCAGGCCGCCGACCTGGCTATTCCACATGATCCAGCCGGTCGAAGAGTACCAGTGATAGCGCTCGCCGAACGAGTTCTCGTGGTAGGAGCAGCCGAGATCGTTGTGCAGGCCGAGCAGCGCCAGCACGACGATGACGATGCCGCCATGGCCGTGCACGATCGGCTTGGGCAGGCCGGTGGTGCCGCTGGAATAGACGATCCAGAGCGGGTGATCGAACGGCAGCCACATCGGCTCGAACGTGTCGATCGCGGCGCCCGTCCTTGCGGTGATGTCGGAGAGCAGGGCGTCCGGTGCGGCCGGAGCTGTGGCGTCGCTGTGCAGAATCACATGCTCGACGCTCGGCAGCGATCGCCGCAGCTCGGCGACGACGTCCTTGCGATCATGCCGGCGTCCGGCATAGGTGACGGCGTCGCAGGCGACCAGCACCTTTGGCTCGATCTGCTTGAAGCGGTCGATCACGGCGGGCGCGGCCATGTCGGGCGCGCAGACGCTCCAGACCGCGCCGATGCTGGCGCTGGCGAGAAACGCAATGATGGTTTCGGCGATGTTAGGCAGATAGGCCGCGACACGGTCGCCGGGCTTGATGCCCTTGTCCTTCAGATGCAGCGCGAGCGCGGCCGCCTTGCGCTTGAGCTCCGGCCAGCTGGTCTCGCGGAGCTTGCCGTCCTCGCCGCCGCTGACGATCGCGGGCAGGCCGGCGGCATGCGCGGCGTCGACATGCCGGAACACCTGCCATGCGTAGTTCACCTGCGCGCCCGGAAACCAGACCGCGCCCGGCATCTTGCGCTCGGTGATGACGGCCGCAAACGGCGTCGGCGATTGCAGATCGTAATAGTCCCAGATGCTGCGCCAGAACCCGTCGAGATCGCGCACCGACCATTGCCGCATCTCCTCGTAATTCGCGAAGGCGAGGCCGCGCTGCGTGGCGAGCCAGTTGCGGTAGAGGGCGATCTGGGGGACGAAGGGAGCGGCCATTGGGTATAGGCTTCGGTTGCGGGCAGGGGGAGTCTATGTCGAAAACAACCCCATGCACAGTAGCGAGGGTGCTGAAACCATTCGCCATATTCAGTTGGTGGCAGGCAGACGCTTCTCGGGTCTGGTCGAACGCGAACAGCCCACCGATATCGCGACTGCGCGCCGCGTAGCGTCATCTGGATTTGACACGTCGGGCAAAACACTGGCAAAGTGGCATCATCGAAAAATTCGTAACGCCCGCGCGGAGAAATCCGCCGCGGGTTTTTTCATGTCGGAGCAGTTGCATGATCAAAGGATCGCTATTGTCGCCCGCAACGAGCAACGCAGGTTCGCCGGCGAAATCCGGATTCGACTGGGAGAGCTGGCCGCGCTGGATGCGCGAAGCGTTTGCAATTCAGCCTGATGCTACAGCGCCGGCAAAGCCGGAAACCGCGGCTGCGCCCGCACGCGTCGATCCCGCAAGCGTGCGACGTCTCACGCGCACGCCATCGCGTTCGTGAGACCCCGACAAGGTTGAAGAACCGTTCGACCAGGTTGCGATCGCGTGATGCCATTGAGGACACGACGGTCGCTAGCCCGAGGAACGCCACGCGGCTTGTTCGGCGGCATGGGCTTGATGGCAATCCATTCATAATCGGCGAGTTGGTTGCGCTGAAACCGTCGGAAATGACCCAAAGGAGACGTTGCCAGCTTGGCAGGCCGCTATTAACGTGGTGGGTGCCTTGGCGAGCCGTATTTGATAGAGGCGGCGAATTACCTAGGGCCCGATATGATTTGTCGGAATAGCCGACGCCTGTAGTTGAAATTTCATTTGATCGAAGCCGATTGAAGCGGTCGGCTCATTACGAGCGCGATGTTCCGCGCGCATAATAGAATAGATCTATTTGACCAAAAAATTAGGGGAAACCAGCATGTTTAGACTCTTTATGACGTCTGTCGCCGCTGTTGCCATCACGGTCAGTGTCGCCCGTGCCGATTCCGATCTGATCAAGCGCGGCGATTATTTGGTCAACGGTATTCTAGCCTGTGGCAATTGCCACACGCCGAAGGGCCCGAACGGTGACGTCGTAGAAAAGTCGTTCTCCGGTGGCGGGTCCTGGGACGAACCGCCGTTCAAGGTATCTGCCGCTAACATCACCCAAGACAAGGAGACCGGAATCGGAAACTGGACCGACGCCGACATCAAGAAACTGATGCGCACCGGGGAAACGCCGAAGGGTGTGCACATCGCCATGGTCATGCCGACCGGCTTTTACCACATCATGACTGAACACGATCTGGACGCTGTCGCCGCATACTTGCGTACAATCGCACCGATCCATAACGAAGTGCCTGATCCGATTTACAAGATGCCGCAAGTCGAAAACGTCCTGCCCGGCGGCGAAAAGCCATTCACGGAATCGATGATGACCGATAGTGCGAAAAAGGGTTTCTATCTTGCCACCATTGCACATTGTATGGCGTGCCATACGCCGGTGGGACCAAGAGGTCGCGAGTTCACCACCAAACTGGGGGCGGGTGGCTCCGAATTCCGCGGCCCTTGGGGTGTCTCTGTTTCCCGCAACATCACCCAGAGCAAAACCAACGGGATCGGAGGATGGACTGACGCCGAGATCAAGCGCGCTATCACTCAAGGAATCAGCCGCGACGGCAGTCGTCTCAAGCCACCGATGGGTTTCCACTACTACGCCATGATAGCTCCGGATGATCTTGATGCCGTGGTCGCCTATCTGCGCACGGTGACGGCGCAGGACTGACGCTCGAACTGCATCCAAAGGCCAAGTTTTAGCCGGTCTCGCCGCAGTCGGCTCTTTTGACCGCTTGACCCGCAGCCGCCAAAAATAGAGGGCAGAGCATGTCCGCTCTGCCCGGGAAGTTCAGACATCAAGTTGTTCTGCTATTGCGCGCGTCATCGACCTCGTTTCCCAGATATCGAACGGTGCTCTCGATCTTGGTGTGCCCCAGGAGGAGCTGCACCGCCCGCAGATTGCCTGTGCGCCTGTAGATCAGGGTTGCCTTTGTTCGGCGAAGTGAATGCGTTCCAAACAGATGCGCATCGAGCCCTATACCCCTAAGCCAATCAGATAACAGCCGCGCGTCCTGCCGAGTGGTCAGGCAGCGGTCAGCGGGCAGGTCCTCACGTCATCGACTTTCAGCGCGACGACGTCACAGCCACGAAGTTTACTATCGATCGCAACGTTGAACCGCGCCAGGTCACGGTTCTGGCCTTCGACCTGAAGCTTCGTGCGGATTGACCAAACGTGCTTCGGCCGGAGTGGCGGCTTAGCGCCGACGATCTTTCCCTTATTCCACGGCATCTGCTTGGAGACGTTCGCAGTGGTGCTTGGGACATCTGTCATGATGACCTCCTTCGTTAATGAGGTTGGCCATTCTCAACCGGCAATCCTCTGATCTACGTCGGCTTTCAGCGGATTGGAGACGTACTTTGGTCTAGTTCCATCGATCGAAAGGACGAGAATGACCCTGAGCTGACCTTGGCTTCACGCCTCGAAGCGATAGAATTTGTTTGGCGTAGTTGACCTTGATTGTTTAGCGCCGAAGAGACAACCTTTCGTTCTCATTTGGGGGTGCAACGTGATAAGCAGCGTGGGTCGACGCGCCGTCATTCTCGGTAGTGGAGCATTGCTGCTGGCCGGGTGCGGTTCAGCAAGAGGGGCCGCGATGACCTCGGAGAGCGTGTCGGACAGCCCTGCAGATCTTCATGACGGTTGGCGTGTCGGAAATCCTGCACGACATGGGTTCGACCCGATGCCGCTGCATGATATGCGTCGGCGCGTGGCCGACGGCCGGCTCGACAACGTCCATGCCATCATCGTCGCGCGCGACGGTGTGCTCGTGTACGAGCAGTACGCTGCCGGGCGGGATCAGTATGGCCTTGAGCCGGCCAAGCACACAGTGTTCGACGCGGCGACGAGGCACAATGGCAACTCGATGACCAAAAGCGTGACCTCGCTTTTGGTCGGCATCGCCCTGCAGCGTGGATGGATCACAACTCTGGATATGCCGGTTCTGGACTTCTTTCCCGAATATGCCGATCTGCGCACGCCGGAGAAGAGCGCGATCACACTGTATCATCTGCTGACGATGTCGGACGGCCTTGACTGGTCCGAGTTCAAGCAGCCGTTCGACAGCTTTCCCAAGATGCGTGGCGCGAAGGATGCCTATCGCTACGTGCTGGAACAGCCGATCACTGCGCCGCCGGGGCGTACCTACAACTACAACAGCGGCGCGAGCGAATTGATTGGTGCTGTCTTGCACAAGACGAGTGGCAAGTCGCTTGAGGTGCTGGCCAAGGACGAGTTGTTCGCGCCGCTGGGCATCGAGGATGTCGAATGGAATCGCCGATGGCCGGATGGCGAGCCGCAGGCGAGCGGTGCGATGCGGGCGCGCCCGCGCGACTGGGCGAAGCTTGGTCAATTGGTGCTGAACCGCGGTGTTTGGAATGACCGGCAGATCGTCCCTTCGGCCTGGATCGCCGACTCCATCAAGCCTCACAACAACGGACCGGGACTGTTCCTCTACGGTTATCATTGGTGGCTCGGGCGCTCGTTCTGCCGTGGACGAGTCGTCGAATGGGCCGGTGCGATGGGGTGGGGCGGTCAGCGTTTGATGATCGTTCCGGATCTGGACATGGTCGCGCTGGTCCATGCATGGCTGCCGAACCGAATGGACCTTCCGGAAACCATTTTGCTAAACGAGTTTATCCTGCCTGCGGCGATGCCCTCCTGATCGGCAGGGGCGGTGCAGTTTGCCGCAGCCTAACAGCGCCTTATGTCGCTGACGATGTCCGGTTCTGCGCCCACCGCGGCTGCGCCCGTACGCGTCGATCCCGCAAGCGTGCGACGTCTCACGCGCATGCCATCGCGTTCGTGAGACCCTGACAAGGTTGAAGAACCGGCCGAACAGTTGAGGCCTCGCGCCTAACCCTTCACGGCGGGTACGGGCGGCACCGGCAGAATGATTTCGGAAGCGACCTTCCAGTCCTTCCCGACGCGAAGCCAATTGATGATCATAAGAAACGGCTTGGCTGTTCCATCCTGCCCCGCATAAGAGACCGTGATGTTCATCGGCACGTAGGACTCGGCGACGTCGCGCGTCAGGCCGACAACCTTGAGCTTCGAATAATCGGGCTCGATCACGACCGGACCGGAGCTGCCGATATCATGCAGCTTCTGATCAATCGCCTCGTTGCCCCAATAACCGGCCCAGTTGCCCTCGGACTGGATCGCGCTCTTAGCCACCAATAAGGTCGAGGGCGATTGCCAGAACATCTCATGCAGAGCCTTGAAATCGTGCTTGTTGGCCAATTCCATCAGCCTGCCGAACTCCGACTTGATCGTACCAAGGGTCGTAGAATCGAGCAGCTCCTCCTTGACAGCGGAAGCAGCCCCGACAGTGCCCATGGACAGCGCCATGGCGGTGAGAGTGGTAAGAAGAGTCTTGTACATGCGGGAATTCGCTTCCAGGTCGGTGGCTATGGGTCTGGTTCACATCACAACGATGCCAGTCACTTTGCGCGATGGATATGAAACACTCACTTCCATCGGCCGAGCACGGCTTCAGGACGTTAACTTGTACACTCGCGTAGCAAAGTTGTGATTTTCGCATCGAGAGTTCGGGCGACGGCGAGGGCTTCCGAACTGCCGTAATGCAGCAGGTAACTCTCCATTTTGTCATAAGAGACGTGAACGCCATCGGGACGCTCATCAATGAGGACCGTGACTGGCGCGTAAGATCCAGCATCGGGCGCGTGCCTGACCATTTCTTTCATGATGAGCGGATTGCCGACCACAAGCCGTATGAGCTTAGGCGTCTTGGATCCAGTTTCGCGACGCAAGATGTCGCCCAAGTCGAACTCCGCGAAGAGCATAAGGTCGGTGCGGCCCACGCCGCTTTGTACAATGCGCTCTAGATCCGGGAAGGATTTTGCTGCCCTCGTCGCCCTAAAAAATTCGACAATGTCGGGCTGACCGACCGCCGACTTGAGCGCAGCCACGACAGCGTCGAAAGGTTTTGAACTCGTGAGGCTGAAGCGCTCAACTTCGACTTTTTGGATTGTCATCTTATCTTCCGTCCCAACTCTCATGGTTGAAGTGGCTCGATCGCATCAGAACGCACCAGGGATCACGCAACCGAGGGCGGAGCGTCCAGGAAAGTCCGGACGTGGCTGACAAAGATCTCGTGGTACTGAAACAGGGCGCCGTGCCCTGAATCCGGATAGAGGACCAGTTGAGCGTTGCTAAGTTCCCTAGACATCGCGTAGGCGTTGTTCGCGGGCAGCATGGTGTCGTGGCTGCCGCTGACCACCAGAGTGGGTTGGCGGATGGCGCGCAGAATGACGTGATCGGGATCAGGTGTGGCGCACCAGGTGATCAGCGCCTTGGCCTGTGGGTCGGTTACCGCGCTGCCGTTATCGATGTCTCGATCGTTTTTACGAACCTGCGTCCGCTTCAGGAATGCCAGGCCGGACGACCGGCTGGCGGACGACTTCGTGAAGAACAGCGG
This sequence comes from Bradyrhizobium sp. S3.2.6, assembly GCF_040546885.1. Lineage (NCBI taxonomy): Bacteria > Pseudomonadati > Pseudomonadota > Alphaproteobacteria > Hyphomicrobiales > Nitrobacteraceae > Bradyrhizobium > Bradyrhizobium sp. S3.2.6. The sequence continues at coordinate 67,157 of NZ_JBEPOS010000012.1, forward strand.
CAGGCGGGGGTCCGGCGCACCGGTTTGGGAAAACGCCTCTTGGAGAACTGCTAACAAATGTTCCTCTCCGCCTTTGGGCGCAGTGCCGACGAGGATGAGCTTGCGAACCAGCCGTCCATGCTCGGCGGCGATCTGTTGGGCGACGCAGCCGCCGAGGGAAAAGCCCAACAGGTCGACTTCGGAGAGGCCGAGCACGTTGATGAAGGCGACTGCATCTCTCGCCATCGCTGCGATATTGTCGGGCGTTTGGCCAGTCGAGTGACCGACCCCGGCGTTGTCGAATGCGATGACAGGGCGATCGGAGGCGAGAGCGTTGAGGACGGCGGGATCCCATGCATCGATGTTGCCCGAGAAGTGCTGCAGGAAAATCAGCGGCGTTCCAATCGCAGGGCCGAGGCGGCGATAGGCGAAGCGGATTCCGTGGCCTTCGACGTAATGCGTCGGCGCCGTCTCAAGCGTGGCGACGTCTTCGTTCGCGATGGCGAGTTGAGTCATGTTATCCTCCGGATGCTTGGCATGAAATAATCGAGTGGGGAAATGCGTTCTGCATTCCTCTGAGCGAGCCGGTGCGCTCCCGGCGCGAAAGCGCCGGGAGCAGTACCGTCACTTCACGAGCGCTGCCTTTTCGATGACCTCAGCGACTTGCTTCGCATGGACGACGAGCGAGGCATGGCTGCCGGCGACTTCCGTTATCTGCGCCTTCATCCTCGCCGCGAACAACTTCTGGGCCTCAGGCGCGAGCAACTTGTCCTTGGTGCTGATCACATCGAATGTCGGCTTGTCGCGCCAGGCCGCAATGGTGACCGGTGCCTCGAACGCAACGTGATTTAACGGAAGTTGCGAGGCAGCCAGGTGCGCGGCGATCTCCGGGGGAAGATCAGCCGCGACCGCGGAAGGAAACACCTTCGGGTCGATGTAGAGGTTGCCCTTGTCGTCGGGATGAATAGCGTTGCCGCCTTCGGTCGGCGGGCCGGCTTTGGACAGCGACGCCAGAGACTCTCCGACGCTGGGCGCGAACGCGGAGACATAAACCAGCGCCGAAACCTTGGGATCGTCCCCTGCTTGCGTGATGACGATCCCGCCCCACGAATGGCCGACCAGAACGGTCCTGCCGTCCTGCTTCGCGAGCGCCTGCTTGGTGGCATCGACGTCCGCGGCGAGCGAAGTAAGCGGATTTTCCACGAGCGTGACGTTGTAGCCTTTCTTCGTGAGAATATCAGCAACGGGCTTCCAGCTCGTCTGGTCCACGAAAGCGCCGTGTACGAGTACGATGTTATGAGCTGCTCCCTTTGGCAGTTCGGCAGAATGGACGGAGCTGGCCATGGTCGTTCCGGCCAGAAGGACGGTGGCGGCTGAGAGGAGGAGATTTCGCATTGATAATTCCTATTGGCATGTCGGACGAACTCGGTCCGGGGGAATGGACAGGCGTTTCCAGCAAGGTCGCGGTTCTTCCATCTGCCATCGGCGAAATGGTTGCCGCTCGTAACGTCGGCCCGCCGCGACCTCACCTATTCCGCGGCCCTTTCGGACGATAGGCATCAATCGTCCGGATGTTGTGTCCGATCGTCCGTCGGTCTAATCTCGGCGGCATGGACATCCTCGCCCAAGTGCTCGATCGAGTTCGTCTCGGTGGGACGCTGCTCTTTCACTTCGAGCTCGGCCATCCCTGGAATCTGGAGTTACCAGAGCGCCCCTACGCCCTGTTTCACTATCTCAGCCAGGGCTCGGCGACCCTCGCGCTCCGACAGGGACAGGAATTCAAGATGACCGAGGGCGATTTTGTCGTGATCACGCGCGGCGAGTCCCACGTGTTTTATTCGGATCGCAGGGCCAAGCCCTTGCGGATTACAGATCTCGATCGAGCGTCGTCGCGGTTTGGCGTCATTCGTCACGGCAGCCGCGCAAAGCCGCTCTCGACCATGATTTGCGGCAATTTCACGGTGTCCCGGCCGCTGTTTGGCAGCGTGCTGGAGTTACTTCCGCCCGTGCTCCTGCTGAAGCCGACCGCAGACGGTGGTTGGCTTGAAGCAATCCTGCGCCGCATGGTCACCGAGTCCGCGCTCGAGCGTCCTGGCCAACGCGTCGCGCTTTCACGATTAACGGAAGTGCTGTTTGTCGAGGTGCTCCGAAGCTGGATCGCGTCTCTCAATCCCGGACAAGGCGGCTGGCTCGGGGCCATATCTGACCCGCATATCGGACCGGCGCTCAAGCTGATTCATGAAAACCCGGAGCGGCCCTGGACCCTGAGCGACCTTGGCCAGCGCGTGGGGCTCGGCCGCTCGGTATTTTCGGCGCGCTTTACCAAGCTCGTCGGCCAATCCATGCACCGTTATGTGATCGAACGCCGGATGGCGGAAGCGGCGTTCCTGCTGGAAACCAGCGATGAGCCGATCGCACGAATTGCGAGCCGTGTCGGTTACGAGACAGCGGCGGCATTTTCGAAGCTGTTTCACCGGCATCACGGACTGTCGCCCGGCCGCTACCGAGCCTCTCGACGCGCCGACGGAGGCCATGCGCAATCTGACGCCGCGGAAGCGCAAGTATCCTATTGACCTCGAGCAAGCGCGCCGTCGCCATGTCTGCAAGAGGAGCAAAGCGGACGTAGTCACCAGTCACACGATGCCGCCGGCTTTGCAGGCACACTGCCTAGTTCTGGCCGCGCGAATCCCGGGGCCATCGTTGCAATCAAGCTCGGCCGAATTGCCAGCCGCGCGAGCCTACCAACCCACTCCCGCCCATCGCCGTCCAAACACCGGCGGCTTGGTCTTCACCGCCGACCAGCCGAAGAAATGATGCTTGCCGGACCAGGAGTGCACCACGCCGCTGCAGATGCTGCATTTGAACTGACCGGAATGCGGCTCGGCGTGCTCTTCCCTTGTCGCAGCGTAGTTCATGCTGCAACCGGGGCAGGTGAATTCTTCGATCGTCCAGATGCTGTTGGCCATTGCACCGCAAGTGTTTTTGGGACCTGGCGCAAGCGTAGGTGCGAGCCTTTGCATCGGCGTAAACCGACCCTCGGAAATCCGGTTAATCGTCGTTAGCCAAACCCGCTGTTGTCGCGGAATTTGCAGGATTTCCCGATCTCCGCAGCGCTGGTCAGTCCAAATCGCGCCCCGGTCGGTCCAAGCGCCCGCTTCATCGGACAGGTAGATTTCACCCATCGCCCCGGTCGGGAGGGGCGAAAGTCATTGGGGATGAGATCATGGGCAAGAAACTGATTTTGACGACTGCGCTGCTGTCGCTGGCAACACCGGTCTTTGCGGCTGACATCATCGAACCTGCGCCGGTGGTCAAGGCGCCGATCGCGCCGGCTCCGATCTTCACCTGGACAGGCTTCTATATCGGCGCCCATGGCGGCGGCGCCTGGAGCAAGTGGACCGGCATCGATCCGACCGATCCCGCAGCGACCTGGAGCTCGGTTTCGGCCAGCGGCGGCGTGGTCGGCGGCCAGATTGGCGGCAACTACCAGGTCAGCAATTTCGTGGTGGGCCTCGAGGGCACCGACGCCTGGTCCAGTATCACGCTCAATGCCGGCGGCCCGTTCGGCGGCGGTGCTGGCTTCAACCTTTCGCTCAAGAACGACTATATCGCCACTGTCGCTGGCCGTTTCGGCGTCGCCTTCGACCGCGTGCTGCTCTACGCCAAGGGCGGCGCTGCCTTTACCCGCGACAAGTACAGCGCCAATAACGGCCTGGCCGGCGCGCTCGCCGGTTCAGCCAACGGCAGCTTCAACCGCACCGGCTGGCTCGCCGGCGGCGGCGTCGAGTGGATGTTCATGCCGAACTGGTCGGTGCGGGCCGAGTACAACTATCTGGGCTTCGGCGCCCTCACCGAGCAGCCCGTGACGACGGGCAATCTGGTGGCCTCCCCCGCCAATGTGAAGCTGAACATCCAGACCGGCACGGTGGGCGTCAACTATCACTTCTGAGGGCCCGTTCGGGCACCTTCGTCACGGCGGTTTCATCTCGAGGCACGACGCGGCCGGTCCCCACCGGCCGGAGGCGGACCCGGTCGTCTTGACGCCCGCCTCCTGGCTGGCAATAACCCTAGCCCGCGCAAGTGCCGGAACCCGCGTTGATGCCGCAAGGAAAGCCGTGCCTGTGAAAAGTCTGCGTCAGCTCCTGACGGGCGAAGACGTCATTCAGCTCGTGATCCGCCTCGGCCTGCTGGCGCTGCTGATCATCTGGACATTCCTCATCATTCGGCCGTTCGTGCCGATCCTGGCCTGGAGCGGCGTGCTCGCGGTCGCGTTCTATCCGGCCTTCAGTTGGCTCGCCAAGATCCTCGGCGGGCGGCCCAAGACCGCGGCTGCGATCCTCACCCTGATCACGCTCGGCATCGTGCTCGGCCCGGCCACATGGCTCGGCGTGAGTGCCGTGGACGGGGGCAGGGAGCTGGCGCACCAGCTTAGCACCGGCGACCTCGCGCTTCAGTCGGCGCCGGAGTCGATCAAGTCGTGGCCGGTGATCGGCCCGACGCTCTACGAGCTCTGGGACCAGGCCTATAACAACATCCGCGCCGTGCTGCGCGAGGTCGCGCCCTATCTCCAGCCGCTGGCCGGACCGCTCCTGGTGCTCGCGGGCGATGCCAGCCTCGGCACGCTCCAGTTCCTGGTCTCGGTGTTCGTGGCCGGCTTCCTGTTTCCGCACGGACCCCGGCTGGTTGCGGCCGGGCGCGCTTTCCTGTCCCGCATCGTGCCGGCGCAGAGCGAGCATTTTCTCGAGCTGGGCGGCGCCACCATCCGCGCCGTGGCGCAAGGCGTGATCGGCGTCGCCATCGTGCAGGCGCTGCTTGCCGGCATCGGCTTCAAGCTCGCAGCCGTGCCGAGCGCAGGCCTGCTTGCCTTCATCGTGCTGCTGCTGTCGATCGTGCAGATCGGCGCCTTCCTCGTGCTGCTGCCGGTGATCATCTGGATCTGGACCGCCAAGGACGTGACCACGGCGCTGGTGCTCACCGTCTTCCTCGTCATTGTCGGCTTCCTCGACACCATGCTGAAGCCGCTCGTGATGGGGCGCGGTCTCAACACGCCGACCATCGTGATCTTCGTCGGAGTGATCGGCGGCACGCTCGCCCACGGTATCGTCGGCCTGTTCATCGGGCCGATCATCCTGTCCGTGGCGTGGGAGGTGGCGGCGGCATGGATCCGGACCGAGGACCGGACCGCGGCTGCGAAGCCGAATGCGATGCCGCCAGCCGACGAGGCTCGCTAGCCGGGCAGCCCCAGCAGGTCGCCCGGACGTTTGCCGCACCTTGCATGCGCGTGGACAACGATGGGAGCCGACGGGTATCCGGGGCGGTCGCCGAACTTGTCTAATGACATAGACAAGTTACGATAGCCCGATTCTTTTCTCGGTTTGCGACAGGTATGGCGAAGTCCTCCAAGCTGGTTGCCGCCAAGCGCGGCAAGGTTCTGTTGGTCAGGCGACGGGCGGACGGCCTGTGGATGTTTCCGGGCGGCCGCAAGCGCGCACGTGAGACTGAGAAGGACTGCCTGCGGCGCGAGATCAAGGAAGAGCTGCCGAAGCTGAAGCTCGGCCGGATCAGCCTCTGGAAGGAAGTGAAGGCCAAGAACAAGCGCTCGGGCCGCAAGATGAGCGACGCGATCTTCATCGCCAAGAGCGCCAAGGGCCGGCTCGCGATCGGCGACAAGAAGGAGATCGACCGCGCCGCCTGGCAGAAGCCGCGCGGGATCCGCCTGACCGCAACCTCGCGCTACATCCGCGATCGCCTGTTTCCAAGGAAGCCGCGGCGGCGGTGAGCTGCTCAGGGTGTGACAAATCGTCCGATCAGCCCTGCCGTCGCAGGAAGCCGGTGATCGTGACCTTCTCCCAGATGCCGGCCGCCGCGAACGGATCGGCGCGATTGAAGGCCTCGACCTCGGCGCGGCCGGGGGCCTCGATCAGGAACAGGCTGCCGATCATGGTTGCGCCGTCGTCGGCGACCAGCGGTCCTGACATCACGATCTTGACGCCGAAGCGCGAGGTATCGCCGAGGAAGGCCTTGTGGGCGTCGTAATTGGCAAGCCGCGTCGGCAGCGCGCCGGTGCGGTCGATGGCATGGATGGCAAACAGCATGATGTCTCCGGGAGATCCTGGGGACGGCTGTCATCAGCCGTCCCGGTGCTTGATCAGAACGGGCCGCGGCTACTTCGCGCCGAGCTTGCTGGCTTCCTCGAAGGTCGGACAGGTGCGTTGCTCGAGCGGCTGGTCGAACGGCTGGTAGTTGTCCTTGGTGATGACGGTCGGCTTCAGCACGATCTCGTTGACGATCGGCTGGTTGCGTAAGCTGCGGACCGCCATCATGGTGCCGAGGCAGCCCTGGAAAAATCCGTTGTAGTCGCCGCTCGCGAGCAGCTTGCCGGACTTGATGGCGTCGATGGCTTCCTTGGTGCCGTTGATGCCGATCACCTGGGCCTTGCGGTTGGCGCCGTCGAGCGCCTCGATCGCACCGACCGCCATCGCGTCGTTGGCGGCGAGCACGCCGTCGATCTGCGCATTGGACTGCATCAGGTTTTCCATGACCTGGAGCGCCTGGAGCCGCTGATAGTTGCCGGGCTGCGAGGCCAGGAGCTTGGCGCCCGGGTTCTCCTTCAGCGCATCGTTGAAGCCGCGGACACGATCGACATTGGTCAGCGAGCCCTTGACGCCCTCGATGATGACGATGTTGCCCTTGCCACTGAGCGTCTTGAGCAGGAAGCGCGCGGTCTCGAGCCCGAGGCTGTAATCGTCGGCGCCGACGAAGGAGAGGAATTTTCCGCCGGCGGAGCGGTCGGTGATGTTGACGACCGGAATCTTGGCGTCGTTGATCTTCTCGACGCCCGGCACCATCGCCTTGTAGTCGACCGGCGTGAACACGATTGCGCTCGGCTTCTTCACCACGACGTCCTCGATCTGGCTGAGCTGCTCGGGGATCGAGTCCGGCTTGGTCGGGATGTATTGCAGCGTCTTGGCGTTCAGGGTCTTCGCCATGTTGTCGGCGCCGACCCGCACCGTCTGGAAGAACGGGTTGGTCTGGTTCTTGGTGAACACCGCGATGGTCTCGCCGTCGGCGCGCGCCTGCGTCGTGAATGCAGCCGCCATCACGAGCGGCAGTACGAGATAGCCCAGTCTCTGTTTCATGTCGTCTCCATCCCCATTTTGGTTTGTTGGCTTGCCTAGAAACTCATTGGCCGCGGCGGCGGGTCTTCATGTCGAGCCAGACCGCGAGAATGACGATGATGCCGGTGACCAGCGGCTGCCAATTGGCACTGACCGACAAAAGATTCATGCCGTTCAGCACCAGCGTCAGGATCAACGCGCCGATGAAGGTGCCGAACACGGTGCCGATGCCGCCGAACAGCGAGGTGCCGCCGATCAGCACGGCCGCAATCGCCGGCAGTGTCAGGCTTTCGCCGATATCGGCCTCGGCGGAATTCAGCCGCGACAGGAAGATGATCGAGGCAAGCCCCGCCATTGTGCCGGAGACGGCGTAGACCAGCAGAAGGCGCCGCGTGACGGGAATGCCGGAGAGGCGCGCGGCAACCGGATTGGCACCGATCGCATAGATCTCCTGGCCCCAGATCGTGCGTTGGGCAAACAGCGTCCCGATGCCGAGGAACACCAGCAGCAGATAGACCGGGATCGGCAGCCCGAACAGATAACCGCTGCCGATCTGGCGGAAGCCCGCGGGGAAACCGTGCAGCGTCTCGCCCGCCATGTACCAATAGGTCAGTCCGTTCAGCACCCAGAGCATGCCGTAGGTGGCGATGAAAGACGGGATGCGCAGCGCCGTCACCATGATGCCGTTGAGGAGGCCGACGATGCCGCCGCTGGCAAGCCCAGTCAGGATGCCGAGGGTGGGTGAGCCGGTGGTGTGGATCACGGTCCCGGCGACGCACGCGGACAGCGCGACATTGGCGCCGACCGAGAGATCGAGGCCGGCAGTGAGCACCACCAGCGTCAGGCCCGAGGCGATGAAGAAGGTGAGGCTCGCCTGGCGCAGCACGTTGAGGATGTTGCCGAGGCTGAGGAAGGAGTCGTTCAGCACCGCCAGCACGGCGCAGATCAGCAGCACGGCAAGCAGCCGATAGAACAGCTGGATCGCGTCCTCGGACAGGAACGAACGTGGCGGCGACAGGGGCTCCTTGGCGATGTCGGTCATGCCCGGCTCCTGAGGCCATCGAGGAACAGCGCGACGATGACGAGGACGCCGACGCTTGCGACCTGCACCGAGGAGGGCAGCGAGATCAGGTTCAGCCCGTTGCGCAGCACGCCGACGGCGATGACGCCAAGGAGGGTGCCGAGCAGCCAGCCATTGCCGCGCTCGAACGAGGTGCCGCCGACCGCGACCGCCGCAATCGCATCGAATTCGAGGCCGAGGCCCGCGGTCGGATGCCCCGAGTTCATCCGGGCGGTCATCAGGAGGCCGGCGATGCCGGCCATGGTGCCACCGATCGCGTAGACCGCGATCAGCAACTTGTTGGGCGAGAGGCCGGCATAGCGGAGCGCTTCGCGATTGCCGCCGAGCGCGAACACATAGGTGCCGAAGCGGGTGTGATACAGCAGGCCGTGAAACGCCGCGTAGGTCACGAGCGCGATCACGATCGGCACGGGAATGCCGAGCAGGGTCGCCGAATAGATATCGCGGACGCCATGGGGAATCCCGACCACGCTCTGCCCGTCACTGACGATCAGCGACAGGCCCTGCGCCATGCCGAGGGTGCCGAGCGTGGCGACGAAGGGCGGAATGCCGAGGATGGCGACCAGCCAGCCATTGACGGTGCCGAAGGCCGCGCCGACCAGCACGCCGGCACCCAGCCCGAGCAGCATCGACTGGGTCGCGAGCGAGACGATGGCGACGCAGAGCGAGGTCAGCGTCAGCACCGCGCCCATCGAGAGATCAAGCCCCTCGGTCATGATGATCAGCGTCATCGGCAGCGCCAGCATGGACAGGATGGTCGACTGCACCAGCACGTTGGAGAGATTGGCAGGGGTGAGAAATCCGGGCGCGATCGCGCCGAACAGCACGATCAGGGCGCCGAGCACGATGGCGACGCCGGGAATGCGCTGCAGCGGATTGGGGTGTGAAACGACCGCGGCCTCACGCATGATGCATCCCCAATCGCACGATGTTCTCCTCGGTCAGCTCGTTGCGCGTCAGATGTCCGGCGACGCGGCCCTCCCGCATCACATAGGCGCGGTCGCAGACATGGCAGATCTCGACCTGCTCGGAGGAGATCATCAGGGCTGCGGCGCCTTCGGCAACCAGCCGGTCGATCAGCGCAAAAATCTCGGACTTTGCGCCGACGTCGATGCCGCGCGTCGGCTCGTCGAAAATGAAGAGCTTTGCACCGGCGGCCAACCATTTGCCGATCACGACCTTCTGCTGGTTGCCGCCGGACAGAAGACCGACGGTCTGGCGTGCGCTCGGCGTCGCGATGCGGAGCTGCCGGATCAGGCCGTCGGCGGCGCGCTGGCCGCTGCGCGGATCGAACAGCCCGCTCGGGAATAGTTTTCGCAGCGCCGAGACCACGAGATTGTCGCCGACCGAACGCAGCAGCGCGAGCCCCTCGCTCTTGCGGCTCTCCGGGATCAGCGCGATGCCGCGGCGGGCGGCCACATCAGGCTCGCCGGAGATCGGCTTGCCGTCGAACACGATCTCGCCGGAGGTGACCTGATCGGCGCCAAAGATCGCGCGCGCGACCTCGCTGCGGCCGGACCCCACCAGGCCGCAAAGGCCGACGATCTCGCCGCGTCGCACCTCGATATTGATGTCGGAGATACCAGTCGGCGAGGTCAGGTTCTTGACCTCCAGCAGCACCTCACCGGGCTTGTCGGCGAAATTGCGCGGATAGGTCATGTCGACGGTGCGGCCGACCATCATGCGGACGAGCTGGTCGGACGTGACGTCGGCCGGGCGCACGCCGTCGATGCGGCGGCCGTCGCGCAGCACCGTGATGCGGTCGCCGAGCGAAAACACCTCGGCCATGCGATGCGAGATGTAGACGATGGAGACGCCATCGGCCTTTAGCCGCGCGATCAGCGCGAACAAGAGCTCGGTCTCGCGGTCGGACAGCGCCGCGGTCGGCTCGTCCATGACCAGGATGCGCGCGTTCTGGCTGATGGCTTTTGCGATCTCGACCATCTGCTGCTGGGCGACGCCGAGCGTGTTGACGATGATGGACGGGTCGATGTCGAAGCCGATCGTGTCGAGCAGGCGCCTGGCGTCGGCCAGGATCCTGCGGCGGTCGATGGTGCCGGGAATGCGGCCCTTCGGCTCGCGGCCGAGGAAGATGTTCTGGGCGATGTCGAGATAGGGGACGAGCGAGAATTCCTGGAAGATCACGGCGATGCCGAGCTTTTGCGCGTCGGCCGTCGAGGCGATCGTGACCTTCTTGCCCTCAAAGAAGAACTCGCCGGCGTCGGCGCTGTAGGCGCCGCACAGCACCTTCATCAGGCTCGATTTGCCCGCGCCGTTCTCGCCGAGCAGCATGTGGACTTCGCCGGGGTAGAGCGCAAAGGACACGTCGTCGAGCGCCTTGACGCCCGGAAACGTCTTGCTGATGCCGCGCAGCTCGAGCAGCGGCGTCGCTGCGGTCTCGCCGGGAGCGTTCATGGTCGTGCTCCCGCAAAGATCTTGCCGGGATTCATCAAGCCGTCGGGATCGAGCGCGGTCTTGATCGACCGCATCACGTCGACAGCTTCGCCGAGCTCGTCGGTGAGATAATCGATCTTTCCGAGCCCGATGCCGTGCTCGCCGGTGCAGGTGCCGTCCATGGCGATGGCGCGGGCGACCATGCGGGCCTGCAGCGCCTTGGCGCCGTCGATCTCCTCAGGCTTGGCGGGATCGACCAGGATCAGCATGTGGAAATTGCCGTCGCCGACATGGCCGACGATGGGCGCGGTGAAGCCGTGCTCGTCCGCGTCGCGGCGCGTCTCGGTCAGGCATTCGGCGAGCCGCGAGATCGGCACGCAGACATCGGTGATGACGGCGCGCGCGCCCGGTCGCAGGCCGAGGCCGGCATAGAGCGTGTTGTCGCGGGCATGCCAGAGCCGGCTGCGGTCCTCCGGCGCCTTGGCCCATTCAAAGCCGCGGCCGCCGTGCTCGGCGGCGATGGCCTGCGCCAGCTCGGCCTGCTCAGCGACGGCGCTCTCCGAGCCGTGGAATTCAAAGAACAGCGTCGGCGCCTCGCGATAGCCGAGCTTGGCGTAGGCATTGATGCCGCGCATCATGACGTCGTCGAGCAGCTCGACGCGCGCCACCGGAATAGCCGCCTGGATGAGGCCGATCGCGGTATCGACGGCGTTGTGCAGGGTGTCGAAGCTGCACACCGCCGCCGAAATCGCCTGCGGCAGCGGATGCAGCTTCAGCGTGATCTCGGTGATGACGCCGAGCGTGCCTTCGGCGCCGACGAACAGCCGCGTCAAATCGTAGCCGGCTGCCGATTTGCGGGCGCGTCTGGCCGTGCGGATCACGCGACCGTCGGCCAGTACCACCTCAAGCGCCATGACGTTGTCCTTCATGGTGCCGTAACGCACCGCCATGGTGCCGGATGCGCGCGTGGAGGTCATGCCGCCGATCGAGGCATCCGCGCCGGGATCAATGGGGAAGAAGAGGCCGGTACCGCGCAACTCGGCATTGAGCTGCTTGCGGGTAATGCCGGGCTGCACCACGACATTCATGTCGCTGTCGTGCACCGTCAGCACCTTGTTCATGCGCGCGAAGTCGATGCAGACGCCGCCTTCCACCGAGGATGCGTTGCCCTCGAGCGAGGTGCCGGCACCGAACGGCACGATCGGCATGCCGGCGCCGGCGCAGAGCTTGACGATCTCGGCGACCTCTGCAGTCGTCTCGGGATAGACGACGATGTCGGGGGGTAGGGCGCGATAATAGGATTCGCTCTGGCCATGCTGGTCGAGCACGCCGCGCGCGATGGTCGCACGCGGACCGATCACGCCTTGGAGGCGTTCAGCCAATGCGGCACTATTGACCCGCGGTCCCATTGTCTCTCCCTGTCGTCCGTTCTTGTCGCGGACTGTTGTCAGTCCGTCGAGTCGACGTTCGGCTTACGCCGCCTGCGCGTTGCTTGCGGCCCGCTTCAGGCCGAAATCATAGTTGAGGTGATAGTAGGCGGCATCCACCATGCGACCATCCGGCGCACGGCCGGCCGGGCAGCGCACGAAGTCGTGGATCAGGCTGTCCTTGACGCCGAACACCACATCGCTGTCGAGATATTTATCGCCGGCGACGAACACATGCGTCACGAGCTGCTCGAAGCCCGGCGCCGAGATCATGAAGTGCACATGCGCCGGGCGCCAGGGATGGCGGCCCTGCGCTTCCAGCATCTCGCCGACCGGACCGTCATGCGGGATCGGATAGGCCGCGGGCTTGATCGACCAGAAATGGAAGCGGCCGTTGGCGTCGGTGTGGAAGCGGGCGCGCATCGCGAGATCGCCGATCTCGTCGAGCTGCTGCACGTCGTAATAGCCGTCATTGTCGGAATGCCAGACGTCGACCACGGCGCCTGGAAGCGGCTTTCCGTCGACGGTCGAGACCGAGCCGGTGACGATCATGGGATCGCCTTCCATGCTGCCCGAGATATCGTCGCCGTTCTGCTTCTCGGGTGCGGCCTGGACGAAGAACGGGCCGAGCACGGTGGTCTCGGTCGCGCCTTCCGGCACCGGGTGGTTGATCGCGTCGACCAGCATGGAGACGCCGAGCGTATCCGACAGCAGGATGAACTCCTGCCGCTTGTCGTCGCACATGTGGCCGGTGCGGGTCAGGAAGTCGATGCCGTATTCCCATTCCTTCTGGGTCGGCCTGATTTCGCGCACGAAGGCGTGGAGGTGACGCACCAGGGCTTCGCTGACCTGCTTGATCCGCGGATCGGTTGCGCCCGCGATGCGCTCGAGCACGGCGTCGGTGATGTTGGTCTCGCTGAAATTACGCAAATTCTGCCTCCGTCGATCAGAGTTTGGGCTCGCCAAGGCCCGAGAGACGTTCGAGATGCTTGACGGTCGCGATGAAGTCGGTCTCGCCGTCGCCCTGCGCAACCAGCGCGCCGTAGGTCTCGCGCACCTGAGCCGCGAGCTGCAGCGGCACGCCGACGGCATGGCCGGCGCCGAGGATGAGATCGAGGTCCTTGGCCATCTGCTTGCAGGAGAAGCTGGAGACGAAGTCGCGCGTTCGCAGCGGCGCGGTCTTGTACTTCACCATGGGGGAAGCGACCGCACTCTCATCCAGCACTTTCAGAATGTCCTGCCAGCCGATGCCGCCCTTGCGCGCCAGCGCCAGGCTCTCGGCCATCATTGCTGCCGAGACCGCGATCATGAGATTGACCGCGAGCTTTGCGTAACGCGCTTCCTCGCGCGCGCCGAGATAGGTCTGGGCCCGGGTGAAGCTCGCAAACAGCGGCTTGGCGCTCTCGAAGGCATCGTTGGGCCCGGAGACGAAGCAGCTCAGCGCGCCGGTATGGACGATGCTGGCGTTGCCAGAGACCGGCGCCCGCAGATACGAAATCCCGCGGGCCTGTGCCGCGGCATCGACTTCGGCGGAGGCTTCGGCGCTGACCGTGCTGGTCTCGATCAGCACCGCCTTCGGCGCCATCGCGCCGATCAGCCCGGTCGGGCCGAGCATCACCGCGCGCAAGGCGGCGTCGTCGGGGAGCGATGTGATGACCACAGGCCGGCCGTTGACGGCCTCAGTGGGTGAGCTTGCGACAGCGATGCCGTGCTCGCGCGCCTCGTTGATCCGCGCCGCGCTCTGGTCGAAGGCGGTAACGGCATAGCCGGCCTTGGCGACGAGAAGCGACATCGGCAGGCCCATCTTGCCAATGCCGATGAACGCGACCTGTTTGCTTGCATCAGTCATTTCTTGTTGTCCGTTGGCCGCTATCTGGCGGCGTGGCCTTGTTGTTCGATATCCCGCACCAGCCGCTGACCGGATTGCGCGAGCAGCTCCTTCTTCCGGTCGAGCCCGTCGACCAGTAATCGTCCGTTCCGCTTCTTCCAGCGGCCTCCGATCATCACCGCCTCGATATTGGCAAGGCTCGTCTGCATCACCACGGTGGCGACGGGATCGTGGACCGGGAAGAGATTGAGATCGTCGGCATTGATCATCACGAGATCGGCGAGTTTTCCGGGCGTCAGCGAGCCGATCTCGCTCTCGCGGCCGAGCATGCGCGCGCCCTCGGTGGTGATCCATGCCAGCGCCTCGCGCGCGGGAATCGTGGTCGTCGCCGGAATGGCGCCCGCGTTCTTGCGCATCTCCGCATTGTCGAGCGCGCGCTGCATCGACAGTGCGACGCGTGCGGCGGAGATGAGATCGCCTGCCAGCACGGATTCCAGGTCGATCCCGATGGTGGGGCGCACGCCGCGCTTGAGCAGCCGTCCGGTGATGGGAAAGCCGTGGCCCTGGATCATCTCGTTTTCGGGGGTCACCGAGAAGGTGACGCCGAGGTCGATCAATCTTTGCAGGAGATCATCGGGCAGGTCGTTGCCATGGACGATGTTGACGTGGGGACCGACGAGGCCGGCCTCGATCAGCTTCTCCCAGCCGCCTTGCGTCTTCGCCGGCCCGCCGCCCTGATGCATCGAGGCGATCAGGCCGAGCTCCCGCGCCAGCTGAAAATCATGCAAGGACACGTCGAGCGTCGAATAATGCGGACCGAGAATGGCAAGCCCGAGCGTCACGAGCCCGTCGCGGTCGGCGAGGGGACCTGCCAGCAGCCGCTCGACCTCGCGGCGCGGATGCGGCACCTCCGAGAAGTGCGGCTCGCCCGGCTTCGGCTCGGGCTTCGGTGAGCCGTGGAAGAAGGCGGCGCGGATGCCGCTCTCGAGCAGGCCGCGCACGGCTGCGTCGGTATGGGCAGGCGTCGGGTTGTTGTGGCACCAGTCGACCAGCGTGGTGGTGCCGCAATTGATCTGGTTCAGCGCGCCCGAGAGGGTGGCGATGTAGATGTCGTCGGGGGCGAACAAGGTCGCGAGCCCGGCATGCATGCGGCGGAAATATTCGAGCAGCGTCCAGTTCGCAGCATAGCCGCGCAGCGCCGTCTGCCAGGTGTGCATATGCGCGTTGATGAGCCCGGGGATGACGATGCGGCCGCGGCCGTCGACGACCTCGGCATCAGCGGCTTCAATACCGGGACGCACCTCGGCGATCCGCCCGTTCTCCACCAGCACGTCGCCGACACGGAGATCGCCGATCGAAGCGTCCATGCTGATGATCGTTGCCGACTGGATGAGGGTGCGCCGCATGTCGTCAAGCCGCCGCTTTGGTTGCTGCCGGCGGCTCGCCCGCCCAGGCGCGCGCAATGAGGTCGCGGATGGCGGTGCGCTCGAGCGGACGCGGATTCCAGTAGGCATTGGTCACGGCGAGGTCGGCCGCCTTGTCGATGCCGCTCTCGGGCATGCCGATGTCGCGCAGCGCAACCTTGGCTCCTAATCGCCTGGCGAGATCGTAGAGCCCCTGCGCCGCATCGGCCGCAGCGATCGCGCGGGCGATCCGCGTCATCGCGTCAGGCACGGCCGGTGCGTTGTAGGCCAGCGCATGCGGCAGCACGATGGTGTGCGTCTCGGCATGCGGGAGGTCAAAGGTGCCGCCGAGGGTGTGGCAGAGCTTGTGATGCAGCGCCATGCCGACGGTGCCCAGGCACACGCCGCATAGCCACGCGCCATAGAGTGCGTCGCTGCGGGCGGCGCGATCGTCGGGCTTGGCCGCAATCGCGGGCAGGGCACGCGCCAGCGCGCGGATGCCTTCTTCCGCCATCAGCGAGGTCACCGGATTGGTGTCGCGCGCATAAAGCGCTTCGACCGCGTGGGCGATGGCGT
Source organism: Bradyrhizobium sp. S3.2.6 (assembly GCF_040546885.1). Lineage (NCBI taxonomy): Bacteria > Pseudomonadati > Pseudomonadota > Alphaproteobacteria > Hyphomicrobiales > Nitrobacteraceae > Bradyrhizobium > Bradyrhizobium sp. S3.2.6. The sequence goes on from NZ_JBEPOS010000012.1 coordinate 82,963, forward strand.
TGATGCCGGAGGTGGCAGTGAGCCCGACCGGCAGCGTCAGCGTCAGGTCGACGTCGTAGATCACGGTCTCCGGCAGCACGGCGGCGTCGCGCACCGTGGTCTTCAGGCCGTTTTCAGTCTGACCGAGGATCGGCGTCATCTCCGAGCCGGCATAGGTGGTGGGAATGCAGAGCTGGTTGACGCCGGTCCGCAAGGCGAGCGCCTTGCCTAGTCCCGTCGTCGAACCGCCGCCGAGCGCGACCACGCAGTCGGCATCGCAACCTTTCATCGCCGCGATTGCACGCTCGGTCACCTCGACGGGCGTGTGCATCGTGGCGCCGGCGAAGATGCCGGCATAGAGCGGGCCGAGCGCTGCGCCGAGTGCTGTACCTTGCGCTTCCTGCTGCGGCGTCGTCAGCACCAGCGCGCGCTTGCCGCCGAGGCGCTCGACCTCGGCTTTGGCCGCGGCAAGCGTCCCGCTCCCGAACACGACGCGGCAAGGCAGATTTTCAAAGGTGAATGAACCGATCATGCGCCGGTCTCTTTGACGGGATAATCGACCTGGAAGCGCCCGATCCGCAAGTCGCCGAGTTCTTCCCGCACCCGCAGATGTTCCGGATGGGTGGCGTAGGCCTTTAAGGCGCTGCTGTCGGTAAACTCGGAGACGAGGACAACGTCGCAGGCATAATCGACGTCGCTGATGTCAGCGCCAACCTCGATATGGGTGAGGCCGTCGATCCGGCCCCGGAGGCCTTCGAACAGGGTTTTGACCTTGGTCCGGGCGGCCAGGCGTTCAGCCTGGGTCTCCCCGCGCAGCCGCCACATCACGATGTGCTTGATCGGACCCGACATTTCCTAAATTTCCTCGCCTGCGATCTTGCTTGTTGGCGCCATTTTGCCTTGCAGAAATCGGAAATAAAGACCAAAAATCGTAAGTCTCTTTTCCATTATGAGGAAGAATGGACCGGCTTCTCCAGCTCGAGGTGTTCTCCAGGACGGCCGAGCTCGGCAGCCTCTCCAAGGCCGCCGACACATTGCGGATGTCGAACGCCGCAGCGAGCCGGCACCTGCGCGCGCTGGAGGAGCGGCTCGCGGTCCGGCTGATCGAGCGCAACACGCGCCGGCAGTGGCTGACCGAAGCCGGGCAGGAGCTATTGCAGCGTTGCAGCACGCTCTTGAATGAGCTCGCCGAAGCCGAGGACGCCGTCAGTGACCGCGCGCTGTCGCCCAAGGGCATGCTGCGCGTCACGAGCTCGCTGTCGTTTGCGATGATCTACATGGCGCCGATGCTGCCGGCGTTTCGCAAGCTCTATCCGAAGCTCGACGTCCAGATCACCGCCGCCAACCGCTATCCTGATTTCATCGAGGCCGGCATCGATGTCGCGATCCGCACGCGAGAGCAGGAGCCGGATTCCAACATCATCATCCGCCGCATCGGACAGATGCGCCGCGTACTTGCGGCCGCGCCGTCCTATCTCGCGGCGCATGGCGTCCCCGAGCATCCCGCCGATCTCGCGCGTCACGACATGCTGGTCTACAACCTCGCCAACGATCCCTATTCGCTGCGACTAAGCCAGGGCAGCACGACGCAGACGGTCCGCATCGCGCCGACGCTCGACAGCAATGATGGCCAGATCATCTGCGGCGCCGCGCGCGCGGGGCTCGGCATCCTGATCCAGCCGCTTTACATCGTGCAGAGCGATATCGCGGCCGGCAAGCTCGTGCCGGTCCTGCCCGACTGGGAACTGCCGCTGTTGACGATGAACGTGGCCTACCAGAACCGCGTCCGGCTGCCGGCGAAGATCAGGGTGTTTTCGGACTTTCTGGTCGACCACATCCGCGCGCATTCGGATACCGGGATCTGGATCGAGGCGACGTAGTCGGCCCACCGGCGCTAGTCCGATCGCTCCTGCACCCGCGTCCGTCCGATGGACGACCGCGACCGGGGAGCGGCGCGCGGTTCGGGCGAGGTAGAGCGCCCGGCTGCATCCGCCTCGTACTGTTCCTTGCGGGCCTTCCGCGCGTTTCGCATCGCGCGCTTGATGAACGGATGTTGCGAGTCCTCGGCGAAGAACAACACGACTTCGCAACCGGGGCACTGCCTGGAGTAGCCGTCCTGCAACCGGCCTGCGCGATCGCGAAACATCGTCTTGCAGCGCGTGCACTGGACCTGGACGAAGCTCATGCGGGACAATCAATGATGATTGGAAATCGGCAGCCACGGTGAGCCGAATATCTGAAGAAAGCCTGAAAGCCGGTTGCGAGTTTGGCGCGCGTCTTGCTGCGCAACCGGCTGCGCGCCGCTATTGTTTCGCCGCCATCGCATCCAGGCAGTGGTTGAGATAGTCGGTCCGATCTCGCAGCAGCACTTTCGCCAGATCCGCCTTCAGGGCGCATTCGCGCTGACGGATTTGCTCGGCGCGGCGCTTTTCGGCCGCCTCGCGGTATTCGGGTGCAACCTTGCTGGGATCGACCAGCCCCTGCGATCGGGCGGGCGCCATGGCAAGGAGTGCGACGGCTGCGAAAATAATAACCTGTTTCAAATGAGCCTCCGTAAAAGGCTCATCCTAGCGCCTGGTTTCTGAAGGCTCAAATGGCAAGTGTGATAGAGCCGATCAACAACGCGGCCTGCCTGACCCAGGTGACTGGCTTGATGATTGCGAAGTTGGCCGGGCGACCTTCGTCACTTCGGGACGTGGTCGATCTTGTGCCCCAAATGCCCGGTGTCGTGATCGCGACGCAGCTGGCTCAGCGACGTCTCGTTCAACTGATGCAAGACCTCGCTTAGCGTTGTCGCATCCGGGTAGCCGGCCGCAAAGCCCTTGCCGTAGATCTTGCGCAATGTACCGACCAGCGTGTTGCCGTGCTTCTTGCTGATCGCGCCGTCCTTGTCCCGATGGCGACTATCCAGGCCAGCTTCCTTCATGTGTCTCTCCCCGTGCGGCGTCTGCGCGCCTGACGTGAGCGTGCTCCCAAAAGAGTTGATTGGCAACGGTGAGGCCCGCGAGAGTTGCACCTCAGCAAACGCCGCAACAACGCCTCGTCCAATGTTGGCCGAGACGGCTAAGTCGCTTGCGCGGTGAGGGGAGTGGCTAAGCTGCCTGCTCCTCAAACGAGGTGTAGACCCGGCCCTTGGGATCGACGATTTGAACGTCGCGACACCCGTCCCCGATCAATTCCCTGGCCTTCTTGAGGGCGGCGGCGAGTGACTCGCGCTTCAGGTTGACGACGCCTGCCGTGTCGAAACCGGTGATTTCAAACATGCCGCTCCTCCGTTTGATCGAATCCTACACCTTTCCGGCGGGTTGTCTCCTGGCTTTTTTTGGCAGGGCGGGTGGAACAGAACGTAAGGTCTGCCACCGCAATTCCATCGCATCGCCCCGTAGTCGGCCGGAGTGGATGGACATGCCTGGCGGCCACGTCGCTAACTTGGAATTAATCCGAAAAGCCCACAATTTTTGGCAGTTGTAGGTGGGTGCTGCGTAAAGGAGGCGTCGCGAGGACGTTCCGGCGACGGCCTCCTTTTGCTCGCTCATGAGGTCAATGCGCATGACCACGACATCCGAAACGCTCGGCTTCGCCGAACACCTCGACGCCGCAGCACTTGCAGCCGCAGCATTCGAACCCCAAGCCGAACACGAAGCCGAACACGAAGCCGAACCGGCAGCGGCGGAAGCTCCAGCACCGGGCAAGCGGTCCAGCCGGAAATCGGTCCTGGCGCTGTCGGTGTGTGCCCTGGCGATCAATGGCGCGGCGGCCATCTATACATTGCCGTTTGATCTTCCGTCGCCGAACATCAGCAGCTTGGCAGCGCTGCTTCCGCGCCAGGAAGAGCCCATCGCAAAACCGGATCCGATTGTCGCTGCCCTGAAGGACATCCAGTCGGCCCAGCAGCAACAGGCCGCATCGCTGCAGGAGATCAATTCCTCGCTGCAGCAAAATGCGGCTCTGCGGCAGCAGGATTCAACGACCCTCGTTTCTCTCCGACAAAGCATCACGGACGAACGAGGCGACGTGAAGAAGATATCGCCGCAGCTTTCGACGCTGATCGCGAAGATCGACTCGCTGCAAACTGCAATGACGTCGGACGTGACGTCCTCGATTCGAAGAGCGCATGCTCGCTATGGACTGTCCGCGGCGATGCGCAAACGGATGGTTCGGCAGTCGAAATCTATCGGGCCCATTTCGGTTGGAGGCGCGCCACTGACTGCGCCGGCGACAGTTGCAGCCCCGGAAAGCTGAAGGTACCTGGCACGCCAGGCGCTCCCGGCGCTCTGATCCGCAATTGAATCGGCAGCCGGGAGCATCGGGGGCTGGAAAGCGAGCCGTGCCAAGTTCGCCCTTTTACGATCATGGGTAGAACAGCCGACTCCGGTAGTCATACGGAGTCCATTTTCGGAACGGGGTGTTCTACTGTGAGAACACCGGCGAGATTTGAGTACCGACCATTTTTCTAGTTGTCCGGGATGGCCGCAGCGGGGGCTGGAACCACCCTGCGGCCTTTCCCCATTTTGAAGACGGTCATTGATCCCTCTTCAACTTCCGCCGGCCCCCCCAACGGCTCTTTGCAATTCGGGTTAAACTCATGGTGTCGGTTCAGCGCACGCATGACGCCGATCCGCGCGAACAGCGTCGGGCCGCCGCGCTCGACCACCAAGAGCTTCCATCGCCACACGCCACTCCGGTGCTTCGTGCTCCGCGTCGTGGGTGTGGCAAAGCGGCCAGGCAAAGGAAGCACTTGAGCTGCGCTTTACGAAGCTGTCGCTCAGTGCCTCGCCGCTCTCTCAAGGAATTCCAACATCGAGGGCGCCACGTCCTCGAATTCGACGAAGCGACGGCGCAGCTCATCCGCGATATCCGTGGTCACATCGCGCGACCATCCCTCGGTCGTGTTGAAGGCGACGATGCGAGCTGGACGGATGTAATGGCCTTCGATCAAGTGCCGCAGCAGAGTCGCACGGTTGCTGTCCTCTTCGGCCGTTTCGGACCAGGCCCGCCCCAAACGGCCGCCGAAGTCCTCAAGCACAAGATAGACATCGTGGCTTGCCGCACTCTGCGGCACGATGGATGGAGCCTGACCCATGAGAACGCCGCTGGCTAAAGTTCCCTTCAGGACCGACGCTGATCCTAAACGGTGGAAAAGGCTACGGCTAAAAAGGGTTAGTTAGATAGGCGGCCGTACTCCCAACGTGGCGCGTTCCCGCGCTGCTCGGCCCGCCGCGTTTTTTGGGCGATGGCGGATTGGGGCGCAAGTTTTTGGTTTCGTGTGGTGAGCGCGCTGGGGCTCGAACCCAGGACCCCGTGATTAAAAGTCACGTGCTCTACCGGCTGAGCTACGCGCTCCCATGGCCGCCGATGGCTTCAGAAATCAATCGCCATCGTCTTCGGACATTTGGAAAAGCATGTCTTGCCGCCGCGTTTGACTGAAGTGCTGCGGGGAAAACCGGCTGTTTCCGGATCATGCTTTCGGCCCGCGCTGTGTAGGGGGATGGGGCGCGGAGGTCAATAGCGTGCGCGACTGCCAAAGATCGCGCCAGGGGCGGGGATTTGCGCGACATTTCCATCGCTTAGCCCGGGATTTTCAACCCGATTGGCGGCCGGCCATCCACGCCGAAGTCAGTTCACCTCCCGCCGCACCTCGCTCGGCACCGGCTGCGCGTTGCCGGGCGCCGGCAGGGCGACCGGGCGCAGGCCGATCAGCTCGGCGGTGCGGATCGCGCTGTCGCGCCAGAATTGGAACGAGTTGATGCGGCTGAGCTCGAGGATCGCAATCGCGACCGCGGCCAGGAACGGCAGGCTCTGCAGCACCAGGACGCCGGCGAAGATATAGATCTCGGTGATCTGCCTGAAACTGTTGGAGGCGATCAGCACGCCAGAGCCGATCAGGAGCAGGGCGCCGATCACGGCCTCCCAGAACGCCTGGAACTCGATCGACATCCTGGACAGGCCGCCCTTGGAGGTGCGCGCGAATGCGATGTGCTCGGTGATCAGTCCTTGCGCGACTGCACGCGAGACCGTCCATTGCACGCTCATCGCGGCGATCATGGCGCCCAGCATCTGGCCGGGCTTGATCGCGACGCGCGCGCGGTACATCGACAGGAAGTGCGCGAGCGAGACAACGAAGGCGCCGATGATCGGCAGCGTCAGAATCTTGTCGGGGATCGCGATGTCGGCGAAGGCGACGATCGGCACCCAGACGAGGTTGAGCAGTGCCACGACCACGCCGAGACTTTCGGCCCCGAGCCAGTTCAACCAGCCGAGACCATATTCGCGCTTCTGGTCCGGCGTCAGCCGGCTCCGGCCCGGCAGGAACTGCCGCCAGTGCTTCTTCACGATCTGGAGCCCGCCATAGGCCCAGCGGTGACGCTGCTTCTTGAACGCCTCGTAGGTGTCGGGCAGCAGGCCCTGGCCGTAGCGGTGGTTGGTGTAATGGGTGGTCCAGCCGAGCTCCTGGATCGCAAGCCCGAGATCACTGTCTTCGCAGATCGTGTCGGATGACCAGCCGCCGGCCATGTCCATCGCGGCGCGGCGGATCAGGCACATCGTGCCGTGCACGATGACGGCGTTGAGCTCGTTGCGCTGGACCATGCCGATGTCGAAGAAGCCGGCATATTCGCCGTTCATGATGTAGTGCATGATCGACAGATCGCCGTCGCGGTGTTCTTGCGGCGCCTGCACGAGGCCGACGCGCGGGTCGGCGAAGGCCGGCACGAGGTCCTTCAGCCAGTCGGGCTCGACGACATAGTCGGCATCGAGAATGCCGATGATTTCGGCATCGACGGCGGTGCGGTCCATGGCGATGCGCAGCGCGCCGGCCTTGAAGCCCTGCACCTTCTCGGCGTTGATGAACTTGAAGCGTTCACCGAGCGTGCGGCAGTGATCCTGGATCGGCTGCCAGAAGGCGGGATCGGGCGTGTTGTTGATGATGACGACGCATTCGTAGTTGGGATAGTCGAGCCGCGACAGCGCATCGAGCGTCTGCTTGAGCATGTCGACCGGCTCGAAATAGGCGGGGATGTGGATCGAGACCTTCGGGCAGTAATTCTCGGGCACGTTCTCGACCGGCTTGCCCTTGGCGAGCAGCCGCTGCGGCGGCCGGCCGAAGGCGACGGCCGCGATCTCGTCGATGCGGGCCATCGCGATGAGGACAAGGGGAACAAGAAGTATCATGCCGAGCGTCAGCGCGAAGGCCGAGCCGAAGAGAAAATAATGCCCGTTCCAGAACGCGAATACGGTCGCGGCCCAGGCGCCGACGCCGTTGGCGGTGGCCGACAGCAGAAACGCCTGCCTGGCGGTCGGCTGCTCCAGCCGAAGGATCGGAAGCGACAAGAGGATGCCGACCAGCAGCGCGATCGTCATCAGCTTCCAATAATCGGGATTCTCGACCGGGCCGGTCCAGGCGAATTTCGGCTCGCGGCTGGCGTTGAGGATGCCCCAGTACGGACCGACGCCGCCTTCAAAGTACTTCCAGGGCTGATCGATCGCCTCGACGATGTTGTACTCCATGCCCAGCGCCTCGGCGCGGCTGACGAAATTGCGCAGCGTCAGCGCCTGCTGGAACGGACCCGGATCTGCATTGCGCAGATTATAGCCCGCGCTCGGCCAGCCGAACTCGGCGATGACGATGCGCTTGCCCGGGAACTGGTTGCGCAAAAGGTTGTAGCGGTCCACAGCCTGATCGACCGCCTGGTCCGAGCGGAAGTTTTCCCAATACGGCAGGACGTGCGCGGCGATGAAATCGACGTTGGAGCCGAGGTCGGGGTTGTCGCGCCAGATGTTCCAGATCTCGCCGGTGGTGACGGGCACGCGCACCGCACTCTTCACCCGCTTGATCATCTCGATGAGGTCTTCGACCTTCTGCTCGCCGCGATAGATCACCTCGTTACCGACGACGACGCCGTTCACGTTGCTGTTCTTGCGCGCGAGCGCGATAGCAGCCTTGATCTCCCGCTCGTTGCGCTCCGGATCCTTGCCGATCCAGGCTCCGACCGTGACTTTGAGCCCGAACTCGGCGGCGATCGGCGGCACCAATTCGTTGCCTTCCGTCGCCGAGTAAGACCGAATCGCACGCGTGAGGGTCGAGAGCTTTTTCAGATCGGCACGTATCTTGTCGGGGTCGAGGTTGTTGTCGACAATATGTCCCGGTTCGAACGGCGTATAAGACAGGCTGGGCAACAGGCCCTTGAAATCAGGCGCGGGTTCCTTGTCGCGCAGGACTCCCCAGAGGCCGGCGTGGAGCATGGACACGAGCAACAGAACGGCGGCGACAACGCGCATCGCGGCTAAACCAAAAGGGGCTGAGGGGGCAGGGAAGCGGATCCGACCCCGAGATCCGACCAAGTCCACGGCAAAGGGAGCATACCTCTGCCGCACGGTTTCTCAACTGTCATGGCCTCATGTCCTTATCAGGGCATGGCCTTGTCCGGTCCGGTCAACGCGCGGCAGTGCCGTCTGTTGCTATCGCCGATCGTTCCTGAACGGAGGCTGAAACGATCGCGGCTATTTCTGGGGTGCCGGCGACGGGCTTGCCGCAGGCGTGGGGCTCGCGGCCGTCTGGGGGGCTTGCGAATTGCCGGTGGTCGGCGCCGGCGGCTGCGATGCCGCGGCGGCCGCCTGCTGCGGCTGGGAAGCCGGGTTGATCCAGCAAGCGTGGACACGGCTGTCCAGGGTCTCGGCAATCTTGGGATCGATCTGGGCGCCGAAGCGGGTCAGGCAGCGGAACGCCGCCTGGATGTGGCCGCCGGGGCAGCCGAAGCGGTCATAGAGGTCGAGATGGCGGAATGCGGTATCGAGGTCATCCCGCCACATCAGCCGCACCACGCGCCGGCCGAGCCAGACGCATTCGGGATTGCCGGCCGGGCCATTGATGACTTGAGCGGCTTCCGCGAACTCGTCGGTGCGGCGCTGGTTCTGGGCCGCGTCCTTGGCGGCGTCGGCGGGCTGGGTCGCGGCCTTGCCCTGGTCGGGGGCGGGCGAGCCGCTCTGGGCGGAGGCGCCACCGAGGCCAGTCAGCAGGACGAGGGAGGAGACGGCCAAGGTGGCGGCGAACTGCCGCAGGACCGCATTTCGTAACTCGAACACCCGTCGCCGCATGAATTCCCCAATATCTCAGCCGTCCGTCCGCGCGGGAGGACCTCGCGGACGCCGAGACGTGATGGCGTCCAAATGGGTCTCCAATGCGGCGGAAAAGTCCCGCAAATTCCAATGACCTGTAATTGGATTTTTGTCCAGCAAAGTCACGATCCTAGGGCCCGGTCGAACGGCCGCAGCCCAATTCGCCGGGGAGAGCGCCAAGCCGACCCGCCTCACCCCCTTGGCAGATGGCGTGCGAGCAGGTAATCGACGGACCCTCGCGGAGGACGGAACCAATTTCACTTCGTACGCCACTGGCGCTCCTGCTTGTCTCCCTCTGTGCGATTGCTGCCGTGTGGTGGTGGCTGGCCACGCCGATCACGCTCGCGCGCGCACCCATCGATCCCAATGACAAGGTTCAATGCGTCTCCTACGCGCCGTTCCGCGGCGACCAGACGCCGCTGAACGAATGGACCCATATCGAGGCCGACCAGCTCGAGCAGGATTTGCGCCAGCTCAAGCAGATCACCGACTGCGTCCGCACCTACTCGATCGAGAACGGGCTCGACCAGGTGCCGGCGGTCGCGACCAGGATCGGCGGGCTGAAGATAATCCAGGGTATCTGGCTCGGCAGCAACCGCGCCAAGAATTTAGCGCAGGTTGCGACCGCTGTGCGCCTCACCAAGGAATTCCCCGACACCATCTCCTCGCTCGTCGTCGGTAACGAGGTGCTGCTGCGCGGAGAGATGACGACGTCGGATCTCACCGCGATCATCCGTTCGGTGAAGGCGCAGGTCAGCGTGCCCATTACCTATGCCGACGTCTGGGAGTACTGGCTGAAGAACCGCGACGTCTATGACGCCGTCGACTTCGTCACGATTCATATCCTGCCTTATTGGGAGGATATGCCGGTGAAGGCGAAGTTCGCGGCGAGCCATGTCGAGGCGATCCGCGAGCGCATGGCGGTGGCGTTCCCCGGCAAGGAGATCCTGATCGGCGAGACCGGCTGGCCGAGCGAAGGTCGCATGCGCGACGGCGCGCTGCCGTCACGCACCAACCAGGCGCGCGTCGTCTCGGAAATCCTGGGGCTCGCGAAGGCGCTGAAGTTTCGCGTCAACCTGATCGAGGCCTACGACCAGCCGTGGAAGCGGCAGCTCGAAGGCACCGTCGGCGGTTATTGGGGCCTGTTCGATTCCGTGCGGCGACAGCTGAAATATCCGCCGGGCGAGCCGATCAGCAATTTCCCGTTCTGGAAATGGTACATGGGCGCCGGCATGTTTCTCAGCGTGCTGGTGTTTGCGGTGGCCGGCATCACGCTGCGCCGCCGGCCCTGGACGCCGCGCTTCTCGGCCTGGCTCGGCGTCGGCATCTCCGCGACATCAGCGGGCATCCTGCTCGGGATTGCCACCGACAAGATGATTTACGAGAGCTACGGCTGGGGCGGCTGGCTGCAATGGGGCATGCTGCTGCTGGCCGGCATCCTGTCGCCGATCTTATGCGCGCAGGCGCTCGTCATCGGCCGCAATTTGCCGAGCTTCCTCGACTTGCTTGGCCCGCGCGAGGGACGGAAATGGTCGAAGCTCTCGGCCGTGCTGGGGCTGACCCTGGCGGTGACGGCGGTGATCGCGGCAGAGACCGCGCTCGGCTTCGTGTTCGATCCGCGCTACCGCGACTTCCCCTATGCCTCGCTGACGATGGCGGTGGTGCCGTTCGCGCTGTTGATGCTCAACCGCCCGCAGATCGGCGTGCGCCCGATCGCAGAAGCCGTGTTCGCAGGGCTGCTGGCGCTGTCGGCCGTCTACGTGATCCTGAACGAAGGCCGCGACAACTGGCAGGCGATGTGGACCTGCGCGATCTATCTCCTGTTCGCGCTCACGCTGTGGCGGGCGCGGGCCGAGCAAAGCCAAGGATGAGCAGGCCGATCGCCAGGCCCGACAGCACGATGTTGTAGAGCACGATGCCGAGGCCGGCTGCGACCACGCCGAGCGTGAGCAGCACGATCGAAGGCCGCATCAGGTTCAGCGTCGCGATCACCAGCGCGACGATGCCGAACACCGAATTCTTGAACAGCGACGTCGACACCGAGCGCGCCTTGCAGATCATGGTCTGCAAGCCGGCATCGCATGCGAGCGACACTTGCGAGAACTCGACGGCGAGATAGCGCACATAGAGCGCCCAGCCGACGGTGACGAAACCGACGACGATGAGAAACTGCACCTGATACGGCGTGAGGCGAAACGGCTTTTTTGTCATGGGGGCAATATGGTCGGGATGGCCGGAGGGAGCAACAGGGCCGGGGCATTTTTACACCGGGGGGCAGCGCAGGCCGCTGCATGCATTTGCGGCACCCCGAACGCATCGGAACCGTAGCCATACGGATTTGCTAGAGTTCCAGCGTGGCCTAACATCCGATTTGAAGCGTGGGCGCGATCGCAGATCCAGTCAGGAGCAGATCACGTCCTTCAAGAACGCGACTGCGAGGATGCGAGCGAGGTTGGCAATGGTTGAAGCGTTGCAGGTCAATTTTGCGCTTTGGGGCATGATCATTTGCGCGGCTATCAAGATCAGCCAACTGGCGGCTGTTCTTTGAACGGCGCAGTCTCAGGGAGACGCGCCGCCGATTCAATCGGAAGTCCTGACAGTCCTACCGTCTGAAGAACGACGATATCGTCGAGCTCGCCGACGCCGTCTCCGGCTTGGCCTGAGCGGCCGGCTGTACCGGAGGCGCCGGCGCGGGCTCCTCGCGCTTTGACGAGCGCTTGGAGGAGTAGCTGCGGCGGTGCTTGTCTGGCTTGGCGGCGGGCGCGGGGGCAGGGGCGGTTTCAGCTTGCGGCACCGAGTCCTGGCTCTTCTCCTGGCCCTTCTCCAAGCTCTTGTCCTGGTTCTTCTCTGAACCCTTGTCTTGGGCTTTGTCCTGGGCCTTGTCTTGGGTCTTGTCCTGGTTTTTATCTTGGGACTTGTCCGAGCTGCCGCGCATCGACAAGCGCTGGCCGTCGAACACTGTCGTCTCGCAGTGGCGGTCGTTCTCGGCCAAGCCTGCGCAGAGCTTTGCGGCGGCGGCGGCATTAATCAGGGGACCGGCACCCAGACGCAGCTGCATCCCGAGGCCGTTATTGCCTTCCTTGATCATGATGATCGGCCGAAGTGCTGCGACCTCCGGATTGGACTTGCTCAGGCCGCGCCAGAGCGCGCGCAGGCCGTCGACCGAGTTCGCACCGCCGAGATCGATGGCAAAGCGCGTCTGCTGGACTGCGATTGCGGGCGACTCGGCTTCGGTTGCCTCCGGCGGTTTGGCTGGTCCCGCGGCGACTTCGGTGGAAACGGGCGCCGGCTCGGATTTCTTCTCGGGGGCGTCCGGCTGAATCAGTTTCGACGCGGCCGGATCGGGCGGCGCCATGATCGACTTTGATGGCACCAGCGGAAGGATCGGCAGTGCCGACGTCGTTACCGGCGACTGCGGGACGAGCGAGGCGGCAGCCGCCGTCTGCGGCGGCGGGCCTGGCTGATCCTTCGCAGCGTCTTTCGACGTTTCCTTCAAGACGTCCTTGGGCGCCCGCGGCTTGTCGACCAGCGAGGCTGCGGTCGAGGCGACCGGTGCGATATCCGGGGCCGGGGACTGCGCGGCGGCAACGGGCGAGTCCTGCGGCTTCGACGCGGGGGGCTGCGGCGATGTCGCGCTCTGCTTGGCGATGGCGCCGGTGACGGAATCGAGCCCCTGCTCGAGCACCGTGACGCGCGAATAGAGCCGGTCGCGATCGGTGTTCAGCGTCTCGATGGCGGAGGCTAGGCGACGCGCTTCGAGCTGGCTTTCCTTGGTCAGCACCTGGAGACGGTCGGACTGGTGGGCGAGATCGGCGGAGGCGACCTGGTCGCGGCGCCAGCCGAGCTGGGCCTGGTTCGCCAAAACGGCGATCACGACGGCGCCGACAGCGGTCGCGCCCCATGAGCCCAGCCGCCACATCATACGGCGATCGAACGTGCTTTCTTCAGCCAAGAGTCCGGAGAACAGCCCGCCGGTCTCCTTGTCGCCGAAGGCATCCGCCAGTGGGTCGGAATCCTTTGCCATGAACGTTTAGTGCCCAGCCCCGCCTGGCTTCCCCGAATCAATCAGGGAACATTAACAGGAAAACCCCCTCGCACTTGAATTCCGGGTGTTTGCGGGGGTAGCAAGGCGGCAAGCTCTCGTCGCCCATCGTGTGATGATTGATTCGGCCGTATTTGACAGGATTGCTATGACCGTCCGCTCAAGCCTCACGATCGTGCTCGCCGCCGGCGAAGGCACGCGCATGCGATCCAACCTGCCGAAAGTGCTGCATCCCGTAGCTTCCCAGACGCTGCTTGCCCACGTGCTCGGAGCCGCACCGCGCGGAACCGGCACTGCGCTTGCGGTCGTGATCGGCCCCGATCACCACGCGGTCGCGGACGAGGCGAAGCGGATCCGGTCCGATGCGCTCATCTTCGTGCAGGCCGAGCGGCTCGGCACCGCGCACGCGGTCCTGGCGGCAAGGGAGGCGATTGCGCGCGGCGTGGATGATGTCCTGATCGCGTTCGGCGATACGCCGCTGATCTCGGCCGAGACTTTTGCGCGGCTCCGTGCGCCGCTCGCGAAAGGTGCCGCGATTGCCGCGCTCGGCTTTCGCGCAGCGGACCCGACCGGGTATGGCCGCTTCATCGTCGAGGGCGACCGCCTGGTCGCGATCCGTGAGCACGCCGACGCCAGCGCGGACGAGCGCAAGATCGATCTGTGCAATGCTGGCGTGATGGCGATCGACGGCCGCCGCGCGCTCGCGATCCTCGACAAAATAGGCAATGCGAATTCCAAGGGCGAGTATTACCTGACCGATGCGGTCGGCGTCGCCTGCGACAATGGATGGGAGTCCGTGGTGATCGAAACCAGCGAGGACGAAGTGCGCGGCATCAACACCAAGGCCCAGCTTGCAGAAGCGGAAAGCGTGATGCAAGCGCGGTTGCGCAAGGCTGCGATGGAGGCCGGCGTCACGCTGATCGGCCCCGAAACCGTCTATCTCTCAGTCGATACCGTGTTCGGCAAGGACGTCACCATCGAGCCCTTCGTGGTGATCGGGCCGGGCGTTTCGATCGCCGACGGCACCGTGATCCATTCCTTCTCGCATATCGTGCAGACTACGCTCGGCAAGAACGTCTCGATCGGGCCTTATGCGCGGCTGCGCCCCGGCACCTCGCTCGGCGATGGCGCGCGGATCGGCAATTTCGTGGAGACCAAGGCCGCGACGCTGGAGGCCGGCGTCAAGGTCAACCATCTCTCCTACATTGGCGACGCCACCATCGGCGCCAACTCCAACATCGGCGCCGGCACCATCACCTGCAACTACGACGGCTTCAAGAAGCACAAGACGGTGATCGGGCAGGGCGCCTTCGTCGGTACCAACTCCTCGCTGGTCGCGCCGGTGAAGATCGGCAATGGCGCCTATATCGGCTCAGGCTCGGTGATCACGCGCGATGTGCCCGATGACGCCATGGCGCTGGAGCGCAGCCCGCAGACCATCCGCGAAGGTGGTGCTGCGCGTTACCGCGAGCTGAAGACAGACGGCAAGAAAGTGGACAAGAAGCCCGAGAAGTGAGCGGCGTTACTCGTCGGCGAATTCTGAGAAGACCGCGCGCGTCAGGCGCCAGCCGCGCGGGCTTGCACGCTTCGCGGGCTTGCCCTCGGCATGCTTCGTGAAGACCAAGACGGGCTTGCCTTCCTTGCTGCGGTGGGGCGGCGGCCAATGCGCGAGGTGCGTGCCCGTGGTCTCGCTGGCGAGCAGATACGTGGGTGACAGACCTTTGCGGTCGGACGTGGCTTTCATGGCCGTGATCTCCCGTAGGGGAATCGTTGGCCAAACTTGTTGACAACAAGTTAATTCGCGCGGTTAAAGCCGGCCACATCGACGCAGGCGAAGGCATGCCGTCATCTGACGCTGTCGCAATCCGTCATAATTATTGAGTAACTGGTTCCTTAGGAACTTCGCTAGAAACCGAGCGCGTCGTTTAGGCGATTTTTCGACGATTTGGGGGATATTGATCCGCATGTGCGGGATTGTCGGCATTCTCGGGCGCGAGCCGGTTGCAGAGCAATTGGTGGATTCGCTCAAACGTCTCGAATATCGCGGCTACGATTCCGCGGGCGTCGCCACGCTTGAAGGCAAGCATCTGGAGCGCCGCCGCGCCGAGGGCAAGCTGAAGAATCTGGAGAAGCAGCTGGAAGCCGAGCCGCTGAAGGGCACCACCGGCATCGGTCACACCCGCTGGGCCACCCACGGCAAGCCGACCGTCAACAATGCCCATCCGCATGCGACCGAGCGCGTCGCGGTCGTCCACAACGGCATCATCGAGAATTTCCGCGAGCTGCGCGAGGAGCTCGAGAAGAAAGGCACGGTGTTCCACACCGAGACCGACACCGAGATCGTGCTGCATCTCGTCGACGATCTGCTGACGCGCGGCAACAAGCCGGTGGAAGCCGTGAAGCTGACCCTGGCGCGCTTGCGCGGCGCCTTCGCACTCGGCTTCATCTTCGCTGGCGACGACGATCTGTTGATCGGCGCCCGCAACGGTCCGCCGCTTGCGATCGGCTATGGCGACGGCGAGATGTATCTCGGCTCGGATGCCATCGCGCTGGGGCCGTTCACCGACACGATCAGTTATCTCGAAGACGGCGACTGGGTCGTGCTGACACACAAGAGTGCTGCGATCTTCGACAAGGACGGCCACGCCGTCCAGCGCGACAAGATCAAGCACGCCGCCTCGACCTCGCTGGTCGACAAGGCGAACTACCGCCACTTCATGGCGAAGGAGATCCACGAGCAGCCGGAAGTGGTCGGCCACACGCTGGCGCGCTATGTCGACATGGCGACCGAGCGCGTCTCGCTGCCGGTCAAGCTGCCGTTCGACTTCAAGGACATCCAGCGCATCAGCATCACGGCCTGCGGCACCGCAAGCTACGCCGGCATCGTTGCAAAATACTGGTTCGAGCGGTTTGCGCGCGTGCCGGTCGAGGTCGATGTCGCCTCCGAATTCCGCTACCGCGAAGCGCCGTTGCGCAAGGGCGATCTCGCCATCTTCATCTCGCAATCGGGCGAGACCGCCGACACACTGGCTGCGCTGCGCTACGCCAAGGCCGAGGGCGCGCACACGATTGCCGTCGTCAACGTCCCGACCTCCACCATCGCGCGCGAGAGCGAGACCGTGCTGCAGACGCTGGCCGGCCCCGAGATCGGCGTCGCCTCGACCAAGGCCTTCACCTGCCAGCTCATGGTGCTGGCGAACCTCGCCATTGCGGCCGGCAAGGCCCGCGGCGAATTGTCCGCCGAGGACGAGACCAAGCTCGTCCATGGCCTGGTCGAGATCCCGCGCCTGATGTCGGATGCGCTCACGGCCGAGATCCAGATCGAGAAGCTCGCGCATAGAATCGCAAAATCCCGCGACGTGCTCTATCTCGGCCGTGGCACCAGCTACCCGCTGGCGCTCGAAGGCGCGCTGAAGCTGAAGGAAATCTCCTACATCCACGCCGAGGGCTATGCCGCCGGCGAGCTCAAGCACGGCCCGATCGCGCTGATCGACGAGACCATGCCGGTCGTCGTGATCGCGCCCTACGACCGCGTGTTCGAGAAGACCGTCTCCAACATGCAGGAGGTCGCCGCCCGCGGCGGCAACATCATCCTGATGACCGACGCCAAGGGCGCGGCCGAGGCGACGGTGGATTCGCTCGTCACCATCGTCATGCCTGACATGGCCGCGGCCTTTACGCCGATGGTCTATGCGGTCCCCGTGCAGCTGCTCGCCTACCACACCGCGGTGGTGATGGGCACCGACGTGGACCAGCCGCGCAATCTCGCGAAATCCGTGACGGTGGAATAGGCAGAACGGACCAGGCCGCGCTCTTCCAAAACCTGCTAGAAGCCCCTAGCTTGAACGAAGCGACCGACCTGGAACCAGAATGACCACCCGCGACGACGTGCCTGCGCCTCTCGATCCCGCCCCGGAGCCGCATACCGGCCTGATGGGCCGTTTCCGCAATTATTTCCTGACCGGGCTGATCGTCACCGGTCCGATTGCGATCACGCTGTATCTGGTCTGGTGGTTCGTCACCTGGGTCGACGGCGTGGTGCGACCGTTTGTTCCGCTCGCCTATCGACCCGAAACCTATCTGCCGTACGTCGTCCCGGGCTGGGGACTGGTTGTCGCATTTTTCACGTTGACGCTGGTCGGCTTCCTCGCAGCGAATCTGATCGGCCGCACGCTGGTCGATGTCGGCGAGACCTTCCTCGGCCGGATCCCGGCGGTGCGGGCGATCTATCGCGGCCTGAAGCAGGTGTTCGAGACGTTGTTCTCGGGCAAGGGCTCGAGCTTCCGCAAGGTCGGCCTCGTCGAGTTTCCATCGCCCGGCATGTGGTCGATCGTGCTGATCTCGCAATCCCCGAACGAGGACGTTGCGCGCAGCCTGCCGGGGCAGGAGGAACATGTCTCGGTGTTTCTGCCGTGCTCGCCGAACCCGACCACCGGATTCTTCTTCTACGTGCCCAGGAGCAAGATCATCGAGGTCGACATGAGCACCGAGGACGCGGCGACGCTGATCATGTCGGCCGGTGTGGTGCAGCCGGGCTCGGCGCCGGATCCGAAGAAGGCAGCCGCGCTCGCCGGCATGGCGAACGCCGCGCGCATTGCCAACGCCTCCACGTTCCAGCCCGAGCCTGCAAAGGCAGAGTAGGGCTATTCCGCGGCGGGATGGCCTGAGATCACGCGGGCATTCGCATCCTCTGCTAATGTTCCGGTCGAACTGAGCGCCAATGCTCGGAGTTCGAACTGGAGTGCCCCGATGTCCAACTCGATGTCGAAAACCATTGCGATCCTCGCGCCCGGCGCCATGGGCAGCGCGGTGGCCCGCCGCCTCAGCGAAAACGGCGCGCGCGTGCTGACGTCCTTGAAAGGGCGCAGCGAGGCGACGCTGAAACGGGCGGCGGATGCCGGCATGGTCGGCGCCGAGGACGAGGCGATCGCGGACGCCGACATCATCCTCTCGATCGTGCCGCCGGGCGAGGCGGTGGCGCTGGCCGAGCGGCTCGCCGCATTGATCGTGAAACGTAACAAGAAGCCGGTCGTGGTCGACTGCAACGCCGTCAATGTCGACACGGTGAAGCGGATCGAGGAGATCATCGGCTCGGCGCAGGCGCCTTTCGTCGACGGCGGCATCATCGGCTTTCCGCCGCAGCCGGGCGGCAAGAGCCCGGCGTTCTACATGTCAGGCGAACATGCCGGGGATGTCGCGGTGCTCAGGGAATTCGGGCTCGACCTGCGCATTGTCGAAGGCCCGGTGGGGGCGGCTTCCGCGCTCAAGATGTCCTACGCCGGCATCGTCAAGGGTCTCGCCGGGATCGGCTCCGCCATGGTGGTCGCCGCGACGAAGGCGGGGGCCGCGGACGCGCTGCGCGACGAGCTCGCGCTCAGCCAGCCCGCGATCCTAGCGCGGCTCGAGGTCGCGCTGCCCGACATGATCCCGAAGGCCTATCGCTGGGTCGCTGAGATGCAGGAGATTGCCGGCTTCCTCGGGCCGGATCATCCGGCAAGCCAGATCTACCAGGGTTTTGCCAGATGGTTCGAGCATCTGGCCGGGGACGCAAAGGGCGAGGCGGTCGATGCGGAGCTGATGAAGGCGTTTGCCGCCAATATCGGGAAGAAGAAAGCCTAAATTGGCATTTCGCTACGCTCGCAATGACAAGGAGGCGGCGTTATCCCGCCCCGATCAGCGGGATCGCCTCGTCCCGCTCGTAGAGATACAGCAGGCAGCGCAGCGCTTCGCCGCGCTCGCCTTTCAGCTTCGGATCGTCCTTCATGATGCGCAGCGCCTCGTCTCTAGCCTGCGTGATGAGCTGGCCGTGGACCTCCGGGCGCGCGATGCGGTAGCCGGGCAGGCCGCTCTGGCGGACGCCGAGCACATCGCCTTCGCCGCGCAATTTCAGATCCTCTTCAGCGATACGAAACCCGTCGGTGGTCTCGCGGATCACTTTCAGCCGCGCCTTCGACATTTCGCCGAGCGGTTCGCTGTAGAGCAAAATGCAGGTCGAAGCCTCCGAGCCGCGCCCGATGCGGCCGCGCAGCTGGTGCAGCTGGGCGAGGCCGAAGCGTTCGGCATTCTCGATCACCATGATGGTGGCGGCCGGCACGTCGACGCCGACCTCGACCACGGTGGTTGCGACCAGAAGCCCGATCTCGTGCGCGGCGAACTGGCCCATGACGCGGTCTTTTTCCGTGCCCTTCATCTGTCCATGGACGAGGCCGACGCGATCGCCAAAACGCTTCTGCAGGCTTTCGAAGCGCTTGGTCGCGTTGGTGAGATGCTCGGTCCCCTCCGCCTCGGATTCCTCGACCAATGGGCAAATCCAGTACACCAGCTTGCCGGACTCGAGCGCGCGGCCGACGCCGTCCATGACCTCGCCGAGCCGGCTCATGGCGACGGCGCGGGTGTCGATCGGCTGGCGGCCGGCGGGCTTTTCGCGCAACTCGCTGATGTCCATGTCGCCGAAATAAGTCAGCACCAGCGTGCGCGGGATCGGGGTTGCGCTCAGCACCAGCACGTCGACGGCTTCGCCCTTCGAGGTCAGCGCCAGGCGCTCGCGCACGCCAAAGCGGTGCTGCTCGTCGACGATGGCGAGTGCCAGATCGTGGAAGATCACGTCATCCTGGATCAGCGCATGGGTGCCGACGAGGAGATCGATCTCGCCCTCGGCGAGCTGCGTGATGATCTCGCGCCGCTCCTTGCCCTTTTCGCGGCCGGTGAGGATCGCGACCCGCATGCCGGCGCGCTCGGCGAGCGGAGCGATCGTCTTGATGTGCTGGCGTGCCAGAATTTCGGTCGGCGCCATCAGGGCGGCCTGCTTGCCGACCTCGGCGACGGCGGCGGCCGCCAGCAGCGCGACCACGGTCTTGCCGGAGCCGACGTCGCCCTGGAGCAGGCGCAGCATGCGCACCGGCTGCTGCAGATCGTTCGCGATCGCCGCAGCTGCATCGCGCTGCGAGGACGTCAGTGCGTAGGGCAGGGCATCGATGATCTTGTGGCGCAAATGCCCGTCGCCGGCATTGCGCACGCCGGCGGGACGCCGGAGCTGCGCGCGGATCAAGGCGAGCGCGAGCTGGCCGGCAAGCAGCTCGTCGAAGGCGAGGCGGGACCAGAACGGCTGGTCCGGCAGAATGTCCGTCAGCTCGACCGGCTGGTGCACGCGATTGAGCGCTTCCGCGATCGGCGGGAAATTGCAGCGGCGCTGCACCTCCGGGCTGATCCATTCGGGCAGGGCCGGCAGCTTCTGCAGCGCCTGCGCGATCGCGCGGCGGAGCGAGCCGAGCGCGAGGCCCTCGGTGAGCGGATAGACGGGGTCGATGCCAGAGAGCTTTGAGATCGCCTCCTCGTCGAGCACGCGGTCGGGATGAACGATCTGCGGCATGCCGTCGTACATCTGCAGCGTGCCGGAGACGAACCGCTTCTCGCCGACAGGCAGCAGCTTCTCGACATAGCCGGGCTTGGCGCGGAAGAAGGTCAGCACGACATCGCCGGTGTCGTCGCTGGCATAGACCAGATACGGCGCGCGGGCGTTGCGCGGCGGGGGCGGGCGGTGGCGGTCGACGGTAACCTCCAGGGTCACCATGGTTCCCTGGACCGCGTCGCGGATTTTTGGCCGCGCCCGGCGGTCGATAACCTGGCTCGGCAGATGCAGCAGCAAATCGACCAGCCGCGGCGGCTCGTTGCGGCTGAGCAGATATTGCAGCAGCTTGTCCTGCTTCGGACCGACGCCGGGCAGGCTGGTCACGGGAGCAAACAGCGGATTGAGCAGGCTGGGGCGCATGAGAGCGAATCTAGGATCGTTTCGGCTCGTCGTGCCCGGCTTTATGCCGGGCATCCACGGCTTTTTTCGCAGCCCTTCGCGGGCGTCAAGCCATGCCAAATCGAGGGCTGACACGGCAGGTTCGAGTGGCTATATCACCCCGGCCCGGCACGTCCGGGCTTTCTGCGTTTGACTGGATTGAGACATGACGGGAACGACACGATCGAGCAACGGGCTGGACGACCGCCGCAAGCGGTTGTTGTTCCGCTGCTGGCACCGCGGCACGCGCGAGATGGACCTGATCCTCGGCCGCTTTGCGGATGCCGAGATCGCCAATCTCTCCGACGCCGAGCTGACCGAGCTGGAGACCCTGCTCGAAGAGTCCGATCCCGACCTCTACGCCGCCATCACCGGTGACAAGGTGCTGCCGGCCGATGTCACCGGCGCGTTGTTTGCCCGGATCAAGGCCTATCCGATCGCGGACCGCGATTTATGAAACCGGGAATGAAATCTCCGGCCGAGCTGCTGACACCCGGCCGCGCGCTGACGCTTGCCAATGTTGCCGAGGGCGCCGAGGGCCTCGTCGTCTCCGATCTCGCGCGCGCCATCGCGGCGCGGCCGAAGAAGCCGGCCGTCAGCCTTGCTGTGGTCTGCCGCGATGGTGCCCGGATGCAGCAGCTCGAACGCGCGCTGCAATTCTTCGCGCCCGATCTGCCGGTGCTTCAGTTTCCGGCCTGGGATTGCCAGCCCTATGACCGCGTCTCGCCGCATGGCGGAGTCCTGGCGCAGCGCCTGACAACGCTGGCGCGGCTGGCCCCGCTCACCGGCAGTGACAAGCCGCTGATCGTGCTGACCACGGTCAACGCAATCGTGCAGCGCGTGCCCGCGCGCGAGCTCGTCGCGGCGCAGGCGCTGTCGGTTGCGCCGGGCAATGTTGTGCCGATGGACACCATCATCGCCTGGCTCGAGCACAACGGCTACAATCGCTCCTCGACCGTGCGCGAGCCCGGCGAATATGCCGTGCGCGGCGGTATTCTCGACCTGTTTCCGGCTGGCCTCGAACAGCCCGTCCGGTTCGACTTCTTCGGCGACAGCCTGGAATCGATCCGCACCTTCGACGCCGAGACCCAGCGCACGCTGCTCGACATGCGCGCACTCGACCTGGTCCCGATCTCGGAATTCCAGCTCGTCACAGACACCATCCGCCGCTTCCGCATGGGCTATGTCGCCGAGTTCGGCGCGCCCGAGCGTGACGACGCGCTGTACGAGGCCGTCAGCGAAGGCCGCCGCCATCCCGGCATGGAACACTGGCTGCCGCTGTTCCAGGACCGGATGGATACGCTGTTCGACTATCTGCAGAGCGCGGCCGTTGCGATCGAGCCGCAGGCCGAAGACGCCGTCGGCGAGCGCTTCAAGCAGATCCAGGACTATTACGAGGCCCGCCGCGATGCGATGGAGCATCCGGGCGGCGGCGCCATCTACAAGCCGCTGCCGCCTGATCGGCTCTATCTGACCGAGGACGAATGGGGCAAGCGTCTCGGCGACATCCCGTTGGCGCGATTGACGCAGTTCTCCGTGCCGGCCGACGGTACTTCGGTCGTCGATGCCGGCGCCCGCAAGGGCCGCGACTTCGCGCCCGAGCGGAACGATACTACCGTCAACGTGTTCGAGTCCGTCGTCGCGCATGTCATGGGCCTGCAGGCGAACCGCAAGAAGGTTGTGATCGCGCTCTGGAGCGAAGGCTCGCGCGACCGAATGACCTCGATGCTGCGCGACCACAAGCTGACCCACACCACCAGCGTCAACGCCTGGCGGACGGTACAGGCGACGCCGCGCAACGAGACCATGCTCGCCGTGCTCGGCTTAGAGGCCGGTTTCGAGACCGACGAGATCGCGCTGATCAGCGAGCAGGACATCCTCGGTGACCGCCTGGTGCGCCCGCGCAAGGCAAGCCGCAAGCTCGACAATTTCATCTCGGAGATCACGAGCCTCACCGCGGGCGACATCGTCGTCCACGCCGATCACGGTATCGGCCGCTTTGTCGGCCTGCAGACGCTCGACGTCGCCGGCGCGCCGCATGATTGCCTCGAGCTGCATTATGCCGCCGAGGCGAAACTGTTCCTGCCGGTCGAGAACATCGAGCTGTTGTCGCGCTACGGCTCCGACCAGACCACGGTCGAGCTCGATCGTCTCGGCGGTTCCGGCTGGCAGACCCGCAAGGCAAAGCTCAAGAACCGCATCCGCGAGATCGCGGGCGAGCTGATCAAGATCGCCGCTGCGCGGCATTTGCACGAGGCACCCAAGCTGCCGGTACAGCAAGGCATCTATGACGAGTTCTGCGCACGCTTCCCCTATGACGAGACCGAGGATCAGTTAGGGGCGATCGAATCCACCCTGAAGGACCTCGAGCTCGGCCGTCCGATGGACCGCCTGATCTGCGGCGACGTCGGCTTCGGCAAGACCGAGGTGGCGCTTCGCGCGGCGTTTGCCGTTGCGCTCGAAGGCAAGCAGGTCGCGGTCGTGGTGCCGACCACGCTGCTCGCCCGCCAGCATCACAGGACCTTCACCGAGCGCTTCAAGGGCTTTCCGGTGAACGTGGCGCAGGCCTCGCGCCTGGTCCCGACCAAGGAGCTCAACCTGGTCAAGAAGGGTATTGCCGACGGTTCGGTCGATATCGTCGTCGGCACCCACGCGCTGCTCGGCAAGGCCATCAAGTTCCGCGATCTCGGCCTCGTCATCGTCGACGAGGAGCAGCATTTCGGCGTCACCCACAAGGAGCGGCTGAAGGCGCTGCGCTCCGAGGTGCATGTGCTGACGCTGTCGGCAACGCCGATCCCGCGCACGCTGCAACTGGCGCTGACCGGCGTCCGCGAGCTCTCGATCATTGCTTCCCCTCCGGTCGACCGTCTCGCGGTCCGCACTTTCGTGGCCCCGCACGATCCCTTGATGATCCGCGAGGCGCTGCTGCGCGAGCGCTATCGCGGCGGCCAGGCATTCTACGTGGTGCCGCGCATCGACGACCTCGCCGACGTCAAGGACTTCCTCGACAAGCACGTGCCGGAGATGAAGGTTGCGGTCGCGCACGGGCAGATGCCGCCTGCGGTGATTGAGGACATCATGACCGCGTTCTACGACGGCAAGTTCGACGTCCTGCTGTCGACCACCATCGTGGAATCCGGCCTCGACATTCCCAACGCCAACACGCTGATCGTGCACCGCGCCGACATGTTCGGTCTCGCCCAGCTCTATCAGCTCCGCGGCCGCGTCGGCCGTTCCAAGCTGCGGGCCTATGCGCTGTTCACGCTGCCGGCGCAGCAGAAGATCACGGCGCAAGCCGAGCGCCGGCTCACCGTGCTGCAATCGCTGGAGACGCTGGGCGCCGGCTTCCAGCTCGCCTCGCACGACCTCGACATCCGCGGTGCCGGCAATCTCTTGGGCGAGGAGCAGTCCGGGCACATCAAGGAGGTCGGCTTCGAGCTCTACCAGTCGATGCTGGAAGAGGCGATCGTCAACCTCAAGGCCGGTGTCTCCGAGCCCGCTGCCGACCGCTGGTCGCCGACCATCACCATCGGCATGCCCGTGCTCATTCCGGAAGATTACGTCGGCGACCTCTCGGTGCGGCTGTCGCTGTACCGGCGCCTGGCCGATCTCGACAGCGAGGAGGAGATCGAGAACTTCGGCGCCGAGATGCGCGACCGCTTCGGCGTGCTGCCGGACGAGGTGCGCTACCTGTTCAAGGTCGCCGCGATCAAGGCATTCTGCCGCCAGGCCAATGTCGGGAAGATCGATGCCGGTCCGAAGGGCGCCGTCATCGCCTTCCGCGACAATTCGTTCGCGCATCCCGACCGCCTGGTGACGTTCATCCGCAGCCACGGCCAAGCCGCCAAGGTGCGGCCCGACATGAAGGTGGTGTTCCTGCAGGATTGGGAGACGCCGGAGGAGCGTCTCGCCGGCACCACCGAGATCATGCGGCAGCTTGCGCAGCTCGCGCAGAAAAAGAAGGCGGCGTAGGCGAGGTTGTGATTACGACGCCGCCCTTGACGCGTCCGCCGACAGCCGCCCGAGCAGCGACCTTGCCGTATCCGACGGCGACAGCGAATCCACGCTGACCACGGGATCGCTGCGCATCTCGTGCTTGCCGTTCGAGGTGTGCTTCATCACCGCCGACAGGCGGCGGGCGATCATATGTGCCGTGCGGAAGTCGGTCTCGGCGAACGCCACGATCACCGAGCCGTCCTTCTGTGCTGTGCCGAAATCCATCTGGCGCATCAGGCGGCTGAGGATACGTGCGGCATCGAGCTGCGCGCGGGGATTGCCGGGATCGAAGGCGAAGCGCGCCACCGACAGGCCGCCGCCGTGCGCGAGCGTCTGCTCGACCGCTTTGGAAAAATCGCGGGCAAAGGCTTCGACCGTCAACAGGCCGCTGCGCGGATCGAGCCAGCCGCCGGCGTCAATCGAGCGCAGCGTTCGGCTCAGTTGCGCTTCCATCGCGTGCTGGCGGATCAGCGGCAGCGCGTTGGCCGCGACCTTGGCGGGCTCGCCTGCGATCAGCTCGAGATTGGGCAGGTCGTAGCTCTGGGTGAGCTGGTGCGCGGTGACGACCACGGGCAGGTTGCGGAAGCGCGTATCCTCCGCGAGCACCGTGAGGAAGGCATCGGTGACGCGCGGCGTGAAGCCGTCCGTGAGCACGACGCCATCGATGTCCCGGGTGTTGAGATGTTTTGCCGCGGCCTCGATCGAAAGTGCGCCGACCACACCCGTCCGTTCGCCGAATGCGACGGAGAGCGCGGGATAAGCCGCGCCGCGGCCGATCAAGAGCACGATGGCGTCGCGCACCGGATCGGTCTCCGGCACCGCGACCTTCGCCTCCGGCAGCCGGCGCAGCACGGTGGCGTGCAGCGTGCGGATGCGGATCGCGGCGCGCAAGCGCGCGATCAGGCGTTCGGCAGCGTTGCCGCGCGTGGCGAAGGGCAGGGCATTGTGGGGCAGCGAAGCTTGCGCATCCAGCGCGACCAGCGGGAGATAAAGCGCCTGATCGGCGATCTTCTTCGCGAGCAAAGCCATATGCGGCTCGTGCCCACCAGGCATGGCGGCGAGGACCGCGGCCGGCTGAACCTGCTCGACGGCGCGCGCGGCGCTCGTCCAATCGCTGTCGACGACCGGAAAGAGACGGGCCTCGTCCAGCGCCGCAAGGAAGGCGGGACGCTCGGCATTGGACACAAACAGGATCGGGCCCGCCTGGGACATGGGATACTCTGATCACGCAATCGATGCCGCGCAATCTAGTCCGGCGGCCTTAATGCAGCGTCAATGTGTCGGGCCAAACTGCGCCTAGATCGGCCCGGAGCGGTCGCGAAAAGCCTCGACCATCAGGGGGTTAAGGCCAAGCTCGCTAAGCGCCTCCCGGGCGCGGGCATTGTCCTGGGCCCGGCCGGCCAGCCGATGGCCCGAGAGGCGGTCGGGCAGGGCCGTCAGCAGCGCGCCCTGGCCGAGCCGGCGCGCCCATTCCTGGAGGTCGTTGGAGAGGAAGCGATAGCCACCGACCGCCATGATGCCGGAGGGCGGTGCGGTGATGCAGATCGCGCCGCTGGCGCGGTCGATCCGCGCGGCAAAGCCGGTGTCGACGTAGTCGCGCGGCGGCTGCGCCGTCAGCGTCTCGCCGACCGGCTGCGGGGGCGCGTAGGCCGCGATCGGCACCATCGGGCCGCGCAGGCCGAGCGTGCCCTTCGGGGTCAGCAGAATATCGCCCGCGATCGAGGAGCCGGATTGCTCGCGCGGGGCGCCGTGCGGTCCCGGCATCACCGCCACCGGCACGCCGTCCTCGCCGCGCCGGGCGCCGAACAGCCCGGCCTCGCCGAACAGATAGACATCCGTGAGCGGCGCATGCGGCGCGATCCAGGCTTCGCTTGCGGCCACCTGCTCCGGCGCGCGCCAGAGCCCGATGACGTTGCGCAAGGTCGGCATCCGTGCCGCGAGGTTGGAATCGCCAAGCCGCAGCGCGAGCTGGGCCGGCGCGATCAGCACGTCGCATGCGTGCTCGTTGATCTGCTGCTCCAGCACCTCGCTCTCGAACGGATGATGCAGCGCCAGCGTGCCGCCGCAAAGCAGCCACACCGCGAGCGAGGAGGCGAGGCCCGCGAACGACATCGGCGTGAACGCCGCCATCACGGTCGCGCCCTGCTGGATGTCGGCTTCCAGCGACATCGCAAGCCCGCCCGCGATCAGGCTGAAATGCGGCCGCGGCACCGGGCGGAAGCCCTCGGCCGTGACATCGAAGGAGATCATCGCCGCCTTGCGGCCGTCCTGGATCACCGTGCGCGTGGTGCCGGGCGGGCGCGCGAGCACCTCGTCGAGCGAGGCCATGCCCTCGGGCAGATCAGCCCCGAAGCCGAAGACGTGGCGGATCGAGAAGGCTTCGGCGGCGGCGTGCATCGCGAGGTCGGAACAGCTGACGCCGTCGACCTTGCTCATGGTGACGATGGCGCGCGCCGCGGTGCGGTTGAGCGCGGCTGCCAGTTCCGCCTGCCGCCACAGCAGCGGCAGCACGGCGACCACGAGGCCGGCGCGATGGGCGGCGAGCACCGTCAGCACGAACTCGACCGTAGAAGGCAGCTGGATCGCGATCACCGAATTGGCCGGCAGGCCCGATTCGACGAAATGCGCCGACAGCGCATCGATGGCCGTGTCGGCTTCGGCGTAGGTCAGCCGCCGCGGCTGATGTCCGGTGATGCGGGATTTGTTGAGGGGATCGAGCAAAGCCGGCGCGTGCGGCTGCCGCATCAGCGTCCGCTGGAACAGCGTGTCGAGCGTCGGCGATACGGCTGGCTGGTTCACGGCGTCACTTCGCTGGACTGGCTTGAGGCTCACCCTTCGACCACCAGGTCTCCGGCAGATAGCCTGATAACGCAGTGGTCGATGGTCGTTCTATCCGATTCCAGCGCGCGATCCATTGCTCGGATACGTTAAACAGGGGGATTGTGTAGCAGCCCGCGATCAAAGCGCGGTCGAGCGCCCGCACTGCCGCGACAAAATCCGTATGATCACGGGCCTCCAGCAGGGCCTTGATCATGGCATCGACCGCGGGATCCCTGGCGCCCATGTAGTTGCGGGTGCCCGGATTGTCCGCTGCAGCACTGCCCCAATAGAAATACTGCTCGTTGCCGGGCGACAGCGACTGGTCCCAGCGGTTCTGGATCATGTCGAACTCGTAAGACAGCCGGCGCTGGTCGAACTGCACCGGATCGACCGAACGCACGCTCGGTGTGATGCCGGCGCGCTTGAGGTCGCGCTGGAAGGCGAGTGCGATGCGCTCCTGGTCGCGGGTCGTCACCAGCATCTCGAAGGTGAAGGGTGCCTTGGTCGCGCGGTTGCGCAGCACGGTGCCGTCGAGATCGTAACCGGCGTCGGACAGCAGCTTGAGTGCCGCGCGCAGCGTCGTCCGGTCGCGCCCCGAGCCGTCGGTGACGGGAAGCCGATAGCTGCCATCCATGATGTCAGGCGGAATCTGTGCGGCAAAGGGCTTTAACAGCTCGCGCTCGCGCGCATCCGCGGGCCGGGCATAGGCCGACAGGTCGGAGCCTGCGAAGTAGCCGGCCACGCGCGAATAGAGCGAGAAGAAATAGTTGCGATTGACCAGCTCGAAATCGAACAGCAGCGTCAGCGCCTGGCGCACGCGGATGTCGGCGAAGATCGGACGGCGGGTGTTGAACACCAGGAATTCCGAAGGCTGCGGCACGCCGGGCTTGACGGTGTCACGGATCACGTCGCCGTTCCTGGCGGCCGGAAAATCGTAGCCCTCGTGCCAGCGCAACGGCTCGTTCTCGACGCGGAAATCATAGAGGCCGCGCTTGAAGGCTTCGAACTGGCCGTTGGCCTCGCGAAAATAGTCGAGCCGGATCTCGTCGAAATTGAAGAGCCCGCGATTGATCGGGAGATCGCGGCCCCAATAATCGGGATTGCGCGAGAGCGTCACGCTGGCGCCGGGCCTGACCGCCGTGACGCGATACGGGCCCGAGGCAATCGGCCCGGTCAGTGTCGTCTCCTCGAAGGTCGCGACATCGATGGCGTGCTTCGGCAGGATCGGCATCAGGCCGAGGATCAGCGGCAGCTCGCGGTCGTTGGCGCCGGTGAGGTCGAAGCGGATTGTGAGGGGATCGGGTGCCGAGGCCTTGGCAATCTTGGTGTAATATTGCCGGAGGTTGGGACGGCCATGGTCGCGCAGGAGCTCCCAGGAGAACAGCACGTCCTCGGCAAGCACCGGCTTGCCGTCGGAGAAGCGCGCGCGAGGATCGAGACGGAATGTGACGTAGCTTCGCCCGTCGTCGGTCTCGACGGTTTTGGCGAGCAGGCCGTAGAGCGTGAACGGCTCGTCCTGGCCGCGCGCCAGCAGGCTTTCGACGACGTAGTTCCGGATCGGCTGCACGGCCAGTCCCTTGACGATGAAGGGGTTGAGGCTGTCGAAGGTGCCGAGGATTCCCCAGGTCAGCCGGCCGCCCTTGGGGGCATCAGGGTTGGCGTAGGGCATGTGGGTGAAATCGGCCGGCAGCGCCGGCTTGCCATGCATGGCGATTGCGTGGGCCTCCTCGGCCCCGGCGCCGCCGAACGCCGATAGCCCAATGGTGAGGACCAAAGCGAGGCTACAGAGTCGGACACCGGGGCCCTCGAGCAGGCGCTGGAACATGAACATTCGGACACGTTGATTCGAGGGCCGGCAGGGGCTGAATCCTATCACAGGGATTTCACTGAGCGCCCGTCGGGAAACAGCCAAAGATGCTTGTCGGCATTGATCTTTCCGTCGACCGCGTTAAGAAGGCACGCAATCGCGCACGAGCGCCGAGCCCGTCACGTATCCGCCTCAATTGACGGGGAGAGAGCCGCGCCCAAGGCGGCTTGTTTCGGCGCTTCGGAGCGGTTCGGGCACTTCCCGTTCAGAAAGGGTTTTCTGCAATGAATTTCCGTTATTTGGCCGCGTCCGTCCGGCCGCGCGGGCGAGTTCTCGCCTTGTTGACGGCGACGGCGTTGGTCGTCCCGTTTGCCGCCGAGGCTCAGACTCCCGCGCCGGCCCCGGGCGCGCCCGCGCCGAAGGCAGCCCCGAAAGCCGCTCCTAAGGCTGCCCCTAAGGCGCCCGCTGCGACTCCCGCGCCGGCTCCCCAGGCGCAGCAGCCCCCGGCCCAGCCGGGCGCTCCGGCGGCGCAGGGCGGCCAGCCCGCGGATCAGCAAATCCAGCTGATCTACGCCCCCTGGACCAAGTTCTGCCTCAAGGGCCAGGACGCCAACGCCAAGCAGGTCTGCTTTACCGGCAAGGACGGTCGGATCGAATCGGGCCAGCCTGTCATCGCGGCCGTGATCATCGAGCCGGAAGGCGAGCCCAAGAAGATCCTGCGCGTGACCCTGCCGCTCGGCATGCAGCTCGTGCACGGCACCCGCGTCATCGTCGACAACAATCCGCCGCTGCAGAGCCCCTATGTGATCTGCTTCCAGAACGGCTGCATGTCGGACTACGAGGCGACGCCCGAACTCATCGCCAATATGAAGAAGGGCCAGAACCTCGTGGTGCAGGCGATCAACGCCAACGGTGCGCCACTGACCCTGCCGCTGCCGCTCACGGGCGAATTCCAGAAGGCCTATGACGGTCCGCCGACCGATCCAAAGGTGTTCGAGGAGACCCAGAAGAAGCTCCAGGAAGAGCTTCAGAAGAAGGCCGACGAGCAGCGCAAGAAGCTTGAGCAGCAGGGTGGCGCACCCGGCGCGCCTCCGACGGCTCAGAAGTAATCGGGCTCTGATCCCGGACATGAAAAAGGCGCTCGGTTTCGAGCGCCTTTTTTGCGGGCCGCTTGATGCGGGCGAAGCTCAGTTCAAAGAGGGATTGCGCGGGCGGTAGCCGCCATCCTTGTTCTTGATGAAGATCTCGGCGACCTGGGAATGCCGGATCGGCTCGCCGGATTCGTCGGGCAGCAGGTTCTGCTCGGACACGTAGGCGACGTACTCGGACTCCGCATTCTCCGCGAGCAGATGATAGAACGGCTGATCCTTGTGAGGCCGCACCTCCTCGGGGATCGACAGCCACCACTCCTCGGTGTTGTTGAATTCCGGATCGATGTCGAAAATCACCCCCCGGAACGAGAAGATCCGGTGGCGAACGACCTGACCGATCTGAAATTTGGCGGTCCGCGCTTTAATCATTCCCCGTCGATAGACCAGGATTGTGGCCGATGCTAGTGCCCTCATTTGGAATTAACGTCTACTTAAGGGGCAGATAAACCCCAAGTCTTTAGAAAACACTTTATCGATGGTCGATATCCTCAATCTGGCACTATCTTATTTTGGCTTGATCTTCGTCGGATTCGCGTGTGGCAAGGCCAAGTCACTACCGGAATCGGGCCTCGCCCGGATGAACTTCTTCCTGCTCTACGTGTCGCTGCCGGCGCTGCTGTTTGCGATCATGTCGAAGACGCCGTTCGCGGAATTGAACAACCCGCCGTTCCCTTCGCCGTCGTGCTGAAGCAGATCGTGCTCGACCCGCTGATCTTGTCGGCCTGTTTTGGCGCAGCCATCGCCGCGCTGCTCGGAACGTTCGCATCCGTGGTCACGCTGACCAGCGTGATGTGGCTGCTCCAGACCGGCCGGCTCGCGTTTCCGTAAGCGGGCTATTTTCGCCAGGTCGGCGTCAGCCCCTCGCGCATCGCAAAACGCCGGAGCGGACCGATGGCGCCAAGCAGGTGCATGCCGATGGCACGGACCGGCTGCAGTGGCAGGAAATCGTTGAGCAGCGAGCGATTGGCGATGTCGATCGCAAAGGTCCGGCTCAAAATGTCCGGACGCCGCGCCCGGTCGTAGTGCTTGAGCACGTCGGCCGCGCCGGGATCCCGGCCCGATGCGATCGCCTCGCCAGCCAGCCTCGCAATATCGGCGGCATCCCGCAGGCCGAGATTGAGGCCCTGGGCACCGATCGGCGGCAGCACATGGGCGGCTTCTCCGACCAGCGCGATGCGGTCGCGCGCGAAGGAATTTGGCCGTTCGATCGCCAGCGGAAAAAGGTTGCGGCCGGGCTCGACCGTCATGCGGCCGAGAATGGAATGCGACTGCTTCTCGATCGCTGCGGAAAGGTCTTCGTCGCTCAGGCCACGAATCCGTTCGGCCTCCGCGGGCGCCGAGACCCAGACGATGCTGGAGCGGTTGCCGGGTAACGGCACGAACACGCAAGGGCCGTGTGGCGTGTGGAACTCGGTCGAGACGTTGCGGTGCGGGCGGGCATGGCTGACATTGAAGGTCAGCGCCGTCTGCATCAGCTCGCGCCGCGTCACGGCAATGCCGGCGGCCTCCCGGCACAGCGAGTGCCGGCCGTCGGCGCCGACCACGAGCCGCGCGGTCAGGAATTGTCCGGACGCCGTGCGGATTGCGACGTCATCGGCTTCGATGACGACGTTCTCGGCCTCGTCGTCGAAGCGGACAAGGTCGGGAAGCTCGGCCGCGCGTGCTTCGAGCGCCAGCATCAGCGAGCGGTTGTCGATGTTGTAGCCGAACGCGTCGAGCGCGATCTCATGACAGGAGAACCGGACCTCGGGGCTACGGAACAACCGCCCGGTGTCGTCGACGAGGCGCATGACCTCGAGCGCCGCCGCCTTGTCCCTGCAGCGCGGCCAGACGTCGAGGTTTTCCAGCAGATCGACGGAGGCCCCCAACAGCGCGGTGGTGCGATTGTCGGCGTAGGGCAGGCGCCGTGCCAGCAGCGCGGTCCGCGCGCCGGCCCGTGCCAGCGCAATGCCTGCCGCAAGGCCTGCCGGTCCGCCGCCGATAACACTGACGTCGAAGAGTGTGGATGCGTCTGTCATGGAACGACATGTGACACGGCCCACGGCAAATACAAGCCCACCTATTTTGCCTGATTTTATGACGAATTGCGCGGCGCAATGCCGCGACGGCGGATGTGCAAACCGGTCCCGTTCTGGTAGCAGGAGCCATGGAAACTCAGATCGACAGCCAAGAGGATTCCCTCAAGCCGAAACCCGCGATCCGGGTCGCGGCGTTTTCGGTGCACATCTTCACCGCCTTTGGCGCTGCGATCGCGCTCCTGGCGATGCTGGAGGCGGTGCGCGAGCACTGGGCCGCGATGTTCGGCTGGCTGGGCGTCGCCCTGATCATCGATGCCGTCGACGGACCGATCGCGCGCCGGCTCGACGTCAAGAAGGTACAGCCGAACTGGTCGGGCGACGTGCTCGATCTCATCGTCGACTTCGTCACCTACGTCTTCGTGCCGGCCTACGCGATCGTGGCGAGCGGCCTGTTGCTGCCGGTGGCGGCGCCGTTGCTCGGTATCGCCATCATCGTCACCAGCGCATTATATTTCGCCGATCTGCGCATGAAGGCGGATGACAATCATTTCCGCGGCTTCCCGGCGCTGTGGAATGCGGCGGCGTTCTATTTGTTCCTGCTGCACTGGCCACCGCTGTCATCGACGCTGCTGGTCGCGGCGCTGGTGGTGCTGACCTTCGTGCCATTCCACGTCCTGCATCCGGTTCGCGTCGTGCGGCTGCGCTGGCTGACGATGTCGCTGATTGCGATCTGGTCGCTGCTCGGGCTTTACGTGCTGGAGATGGATTTTCGCGTCGGCACCGGCGTGACGGTTGCGCTCTGCGCGATCGCGCTCTGGATCGTGTTCAGCGACGCGCTGATCCGCCTCGCAAGGTCGTTGGCATGATGCATTTGCTGACCAGCCCCGAGGCCTGGGCCGCGCTGCTCACTTTGACCTCGCTCGAGATCGTGCTCGGCATTGACAACGTCATCTTCCTGTCGGTGATCGTTTCGCGCATCCCCGAGCCACAGGCCCGGCGCGCGCGCCAGATCGGGCTGGCGCTGGCGCTGGTCTTCCGCATCGTCCTGCTCAGCGTGCTGGTCTGGCTGATCGGCCTGACCGCGCCGGTGTTCTCGTTTGCGGGCTACGACTTCTCATGGCGCGACCTGATTCTGATCGGCGGCGGCCTGTTCCTGATCGCGAAGGCGACGCACGAGATCCACGCCGAGGTCGAGGCCGATGACGGCGAGGGGAAGAAGGACTCCGGCGGCAGTGCCTTCTTCTGGGTGATCGTCCAGATCATCGTCATCGACATCGTGTTCTCGCTGGACTCGATCATCACCGCAATCGGCATGGCGCAGGACCTCGAGATCATGATCGCCGCCGTCGTGATCGCCTGCCTGATCATGTACATTTCGTCGGGACCGGTGGCGCGATTCGTCGCGGAGCATCCGACCACCAAGATGCTGGCGCTGGCGTTCCTGGTGCTGATCGGCGTCGCCCTGGTTGCGGACGGATTCAAATTCCACATCCCGCGCGGCTACATCTATTTCGCAATTGCGTTCTCGGCGGCCGTCGAGTTCTTCAACGTGCTGGCGAATCGTAACCGCAAGAAGGCCAGCAAGCCGTCCGTCTAGTCGCTCCAATTTGGGTCGAGTTGACAAGGCGGGCGCTATGTCTTTCGCTGGCGCTGGAGAAGAGGAGGTCAGGTGATGACCAAAGCGGTCCGTGTGCACAAGGTCGGAGGCCCCGAAGCGCTGGTCTATGAGAGCGTCGAGGTCCCGGCGCCTGCTGCCGGCGAGGTGCGCATCCGCCAACATGCGGTCGGCCTGAACTTCATCGACGTCTATTACCGCACCGGCCTCTACAAAGCGCCGGAGCTGCCCTTCATCGCCGGCAACGAGGCCTCCGGCGAGGTCTTGGCGGTCGGGCCGGGGGTCACGAATTTCCATCCCGGCGACCGCGTCGCCTACTACCACAATCTCGGCGCCTACACGAGCGAGCGCAATATCCCCTGGGAGAAGCTGGTCAAGCTGCCCGACCACATCACTCACGAGCAGGGTGCCGTGCTGATGCTCAAGGGGCTGACTGTCTGGTATCTGCTGCACAAGACCTTCAAGGTCGAGCCGCATCATCGCGTGCTGATCCATGCGGCGGCCGGCGGCATCGGCCTCTTGGCCTGCCAATGGGCGAGCGCGCTGGGAGCCCATGTCATCGGCACCGTCGGTTCGCGCGAGAAGGCCGAACTCGCCGAGGCCAATGGCTGCGACCACGTCATCCTCTACAACGAGGAAGACTTCGTCGCACGCGTCAAGCAGATCAGCCGCAACGAGGGCTGCGATGTCGTCTATGACGGCGTCGGCAAGACGACCTTCCCAGGCTCGCTGTCGTGCCTGAAGCCGCGCGGCATGTTCGTCTCGTTCGGCAATGCCTCGGGGCCCGTGCCGCCGTTCTCGATCGCCGAATTGAACAATCACGGCTCGCTGTTTGCGACGCGGCCGAAGCTCAACGACTACGTCGGCACGCGCAAGGAACTGCTGGAAGGCGCCGACACGCTGTTTTCCGCCGTCATCAACGGCAAGCTGCACGTGCCGATCAACCACGCCTATGCGCTCAAGGACGCCGCCAAGGCCCATATCGACCTCGAAAGCCGCCACACCACCGGCGCGTCGATTTTAAAGCCGTAGGTCGCGGCCATTGCTCCGACAGCGGATACGGCTTTCGCAGGGTGGGCAAAGGCGCAAAGCGCCGTGCCCACCATCTCGCGGCGGCGGTCTTGAATGGTGGGCACGCTTCGCTTTGCCCACCCTACGCGACCCTCCGTGCCGCGCCGGCTTTCGTCAAAATCGTATCGAGACAATCGATCATCTCGGCGATCTCTCCCTTCGTGACGTTGAGCGCCGGCATGAAGCGCAGCGCGTCGAGCTGCGGTGCGTTGAGGAGCACGCCGGCCTCGAACGCCTGCGCGACGATACCGGGCGCGATCGGCAGCTTGAGGTCGAGCGCGAGCAGCAGCCCGCGTCCCCGCACACCGCCGAGGCCGTGCCGCGCCGAGACTTTTTGCAGCTCGCTTTCGAGCAGCAGGCCGGTCTCGGTGACCGACTTCAGGAAATCCGGCTTACCGACCTCACCGAGCACCGCAAGGCCGGCAGCGCACATGACCGGGTTGCCGTTGAAGGTGCCGCCCTGGTCGCCGTGCTCGAAGCAGGAGGCACGTTCGGTCGCAAGCAAAGCTGCGAGCGGCACGCCGCCGCCGATGCCCTTGCCGAGCGTCATGATGTCGGGCGCTATCCCGGTATGCTCGTAGTGGAAGAGCTTTCCGGTCCGGCCCATGCCGGTCTGGATCTCGTCGAAAATCAGCAGCAGGCCATGGGCCTGGGTCAGCGCGCGCAGCTCCCGCAAGAACTGATCGGTTGCCGGCCACACTCCGGACTCGCCCTGGATCGGCTCGAGCATCACCGCAACGGTGTTGCTGCCGATCAGCTTCTCGACCGAGGCAATGTCGTTGAGCTTTGCCTTCTTGAAGCCGGCAACCTTCGGCTCGAACAGCGGCTCGAACGCCTTCTTGCCCGAGGCCGACATCGTCGCCAGCGTCCTCCCGTGGAAGCCGCCTTCGAACGCGATGATCTCGAACGCCCCGCCTTTGTGCCGGCTACCATATTTGCGCGCGAGCTTGATCGCGCCCTCATTGGCCTCCGCGCCCGAATTGGCGAAGAAGACCTGGTCGAACGCGCTGCTTGCAACGAGCGCCTGCGCGAGCTTGAGGCCAGGCTCGTTGTAGAAGGCCGGGCTCGGCGTGAGCAACCGCCTGGCCTGCGAAGCCAACGCATCCGCAACCGCCGGCGGGGAGTGGCCGAGGCAGTTCACGGCCCAGCCCTGCACGAAATCGAGATAGCGCTTGCGGCTGTCGTCCCAGAGGTATGAGCCGGCGCCACGGACGAACACGGCCTTGGGCCGTGCGGTGATGTCCATCAGCGCGTCATACGGATGGGTGGCGGTGGTCATGTCGAGCTCCTCTTGAGGTAGCGAAGATCTGGGGGCGGGTGAAAAGGGACGCGAAAAGCAAGAAGGCCGCACTTTGCGGGTGCGGCCTTCTCGAAAACTATGCTGAAGCTACTGGTTCAGCGGCGTCGTCGGACATGGCGCAACCCATCATCGTCGCGGGAGCGACGACGCATGGCCTGGCGCAGATGGGTCCGGGAATTGATCATGGGGCGCGTCCCTACAGCCGAAAGGCACGGCTTGTCAAGCGGGACCTACTGAACGCCGTAAAGCGCGAACGTATCGGCACAAATTTCGGGTTGAGCTTGATGGCCCGGTCGTATTCCGCCATCGCACGCTCGTTTCATAGTTTGCTGCGTAGAAACCAACAAGCCTCTAGCGCGTTTGTGATCTCGGAATGCGAATTGGCTCGAACCGGCGGCAGGCCGGGGCAGACCAAGAGGGACGGGACCAACCAGACAGTTTTCAGCCTTGTCCGAAACGCCTTATCCGATCGACCTCGACAGCATTCGCGGCGCGTTTCCGCCGGGCATCGAGGCGCCGCCTTTGCTGCTGGATTTTGCCGGGTGGCTGAACGGGCGGGCCTGGGGCAGCGTCGGCTGTTTCTCGCTGCAAGGCCAGTTCTCCGACCAGGCCCCGATCTTCGACGGCAGTCCGCTGCGCGACCGCTTCGCGCTGTTCATGCGCCTGCCGGACGGCTCGGCGGTCGGCGGCTGGTACGGCGCCGGTCTCGACCGCGACGATCCTCCGATCGTGGGGCTCGGCTCGGAGGGCGATTACGAGCTGCTCGCGCCGTCCCTCGACGCACTGCTTGCAAAACTGACGTCGCAGCAATTCGACAAGGCCTGGCACGATCTGTGTCCGCACGACGAGGTCGAGCCCCAGACGGTCGAGCTTGCGCAATGGCTCGCCCGGCGGCCGACCGGCGAGCCTGTCGCCTGCGAGGACGGCGCATGCGAGCTGCCAGACTTCCGCGGCTTCGTTGAGAAGTGGAGCCGGGACCGCGAAGAATACTGGGCCAATCACCGCCTGATGGCCGAGCTCGGCTGGCGGCTCGCTGCGCATCTGCCGAAGGGCAAGAACGCGTGGGACAAGACGCATTTCGAGGTCGCGATCGTCGGCAAGCAATACGAGGCGCGCGTTCTGTCGCGCGGGCCGCAGCCGTTCGAGGAGGCCGCCTCGATCGAATCTCTGCTGCGCGACCTGCGCGAGGAGATGCGCCGCGCGCAGCCCGAGCTCGGGCTGTGGTACGCGATGAAATTCGGTCTCTATGCCGACGGCCGCGTCATGCCGAACTTCGAATACGATGTGCGCCCGACCATCGGCGGCGAGCCGGCTCTGCTCGCTGAGGCAAAGGCCGATCTCGCGCGTGGACCGCGCCCGGAGCGCTGGGTGCCGAAATGGCTAGCGTGAAAGCATCCGCGATGACGGAGTGCCTCAGAATCCCGCGACGCTGCCGTGCAGGTCGTACTGGTCGGCGCGCTCGATCTTCGCGGTGACGATCTCGCCGACGCGCAAGGGGCGGCGGCTCGTCAGATAAACCGCGCCGTCGATCTCCGGCGCATCGGCCTTGGAGCGACCCTTGGCCACCGTCGGACCAACCTCGTCGATGATGATCTGCTGGCGCGTGCCGACCTTGCGCTTCAGCCTGCGCGCCGAGATCTTCTGCTGGCGCGCCATCAGCGCGTTGTAGCGCTCCTGCTTGATCTCGGCGGGCACAGCACCTTCGAGCGCGTTCGACGTCGCGCCCGCAACCGGCTCGTATTTGAAGCAGCCGAGGCGATCGATCTCGGCTTCATCGAGCCAGTCGAGCAGATAGGCAAAATCGGCGTCGGTCTCGCCGGGGAAGCCGACGATGAAGGTCGAGCGCAGCGCCAGATCGGGGCATTCCTCGCGCCAGCGCTTGATGCGCGCCAGGGTCTTGTCCTGTGCAGCGGGGCGCTTCATCGCCTTCAGCACCTCGGGACTCGCATGCTGGAACGGGATGTCGAGATAGGGCAGCACTTTGCCCTCGTTCATCAGCGCGATGACCTCGTCGACATGCGGGTAGGGGTAGACATATTGCAGCCGGACCCAGGCGCCGAGCTCGCCGAGCTCGCGGGCGAGGTCGAGGAATCTTGCGCGGACCGGTCGATCCTTCCACGGACTCTCGGCATACTTGAGATCGACGCCGTAGGCCGAGGTGTCCTGCGAGATCACCAGCAGCTCCTTGACGCCGGCACCGACGAGGCGCTCGGCCTCGCGCAGCACGTCATTGGCCGGACGCGAGACCAGATCGCCGCGCAGTTTCGGGATGATGCAGAAGGTGCAGCGGTTGTTGCAGCCTTCGGAGATCTTCAGATAGGCGTAGTGCCGCGGCGTCAGCTTGATGCCCTGCGGCGGCACCAGGTCGAGATGGGGATTATGCGCCGGCGGCAGTGCGCGGTGCACGGCATCAAGCACGCTCTCATATTGCTGCGGACCGGTGATGGAGAGGACGCCGGGATAGGCCTCCTCGATCTGCTCGGGCTCGGCGCCCATGCAGCCTGTTACGATCACCTTGCCGTTCTCGGCCATGGCCTCGCCGATCGCCGAGAGCGACTCCTGCTTGGCGCTGTCGAGGAAGCCACAGGTGTTAACGATGACGATGTCGGCGCCGTCATGCTTGCGGGCGAGCTCATAGCCCTCGGCGCGCAGGCGCGTGATGATGCGCTCGGAATCCACCAATGCCTTGGGACAGCCGAGCGATGCGAAAGATATAGTCGGCGCTCTTTTCATGTAATCGCCTGGAGCCTGTATTTGAATTGTTCGGATATGCGATCCAACTAGTTGATCCGATGGAAAAATTCAACATCTGACGATGTGAAATGGACGCTCAATCGTCTGAGCTGACATCTTCACCGTTCCAGAAGCGATTTAGCCCATCCCACGAGCGCTTCGACTCCGGTTTCAGCCAGAATTCGAACCTTCTGGGGTTGATACCTCTTTTCAGAGAGACGTTCTGAATTCCCTCAAGCAGACCAATCGTGGCCGCCTCTTTTACGTAGGACTCGCCGTGGCGATGCCATCGCTCAATCACGTCAAATACAGCTTCGAAATTTTGGGTCGCGCCGGCGTCGAGCTGCTCCACGAGATGGTGAGCTAAATCTCCAAGCGCCAAATAGTACGGCAGTTCTTCGTCGCTATCTTTCCACTCATTGAGGAAAGCGTGCCAGGCCGGAACGAACGCCGGACACGCGACGAGCATTGGCTCGAACATTTCATTCTTGCAGATCATTACCGGGACTGACGAGTTAATGGTCCAGATGACGGCCGCCTCCGGACGGCCTTTCTTTCGGAGCGTGCGCCGAAAGTTTACATTCGATGTCTCAGGCTCACCCGAGCGACACGAAGCTGACCTTGGGCGCAGCCGTCTGATCCATATCCAAATCTGCCTGATTGACGGGCTTGAGCTAATCCCAATTGCTCATAATTACAACCCTTTGCATCGCCGTTCGGCATGCTATGGATGAATCGCCGGGTTGCGAGTGAGCTATGAGCGCCGAACAGTCGCCTAAAATCGTGATTGTCGACGAGAGCCCGATCCGGGCCGCGATCCTCGAGGAAGGATTGCGGGAGGCCGGATTCACGCAAATCGTCCATATCCGCGAGATGCAGAGCCTTCTTGCGCGTATCTACGCCGTTGACCCCGACATCATCCTGATCGATCTGGAAAACCCCAGCCGCGACGTGCTGGAGGCGATGTTCCAGGTCAGCCGCGCCGTGCGGCGGCCGATCGCGATGTTCGTCGACCAGAGCGATTCATCCTCGATCCAGGCCTCCGTGGAGGCAGGGGTGTCCGCCTACATCGTCGACGGGTTGAAGAAGGAGCGCATCAAGCCGATCCTCGACCTCTGCGTGTCGCGCTTCAACGCTTTCGCAAAACTCCAGGAGGAGCTGGAGCGGACCAAGTCGCAGCTCGAGGACCGCAAGATCATCGAGAAGGCCAAGGGAATCCTGATGAAGGTCAAGGGCCTCAACGAGGACGAGGCCTACGTGCTGCTGCGTTCCACCGCCATGCGCGAGAAGAAGAAGATCGGCGAGATCGCGCAGTCGATCATCACCGCGTCGGAGATGCTGAAATGACCGCGACCCTCCGCATCGGGTTCATCCCGCTGGTCGATGCCGCCGCCCTGATCATCGCCGTGGACAAGGGCTTTGCCGCCGCCGAGGGTCTCGAGGTCGAGCTGGTGCGCGAGGTGTCCTGGTCCAACATCCGCGACAAGCTCAACATCGGCCTGTTCGACGCCGCGCATCTGCTCGCGCCCGTGGCGATCGCGTCCTCGCTCGGGCTCGGCCACGTCAAGGTGCCGATCGTGGCGCCCTTCAGTCTCGGCATCAACGGCAATGCGATCACGGTGTCGCCGGCACTCCTTGCCGCGCTGATGGAGGAGATCGACGGCGATCGTTTCGATCCGCTCGCGACCGCGAAAGCACTGGCGAAGGTGGTGGCCAAGCGGCGCAAGGCGGGTGCCGACCCGCTGACCTTCGGCATGACCTTTCCGTTCTCGACCCACAATTACCAACTGCGGTTCTGGATGGCGGCGGCCGGCGTCGATCCCGATGAGGACGTGCGTCTGGTGGTGCTCCCGCCGCCCTACATGGTCGACAGCCTCGCCAACGGTCATGTCGATGCCTTCTGCGTCGGCGCGCCCTGGAATTCGGTCGCCGTCGATCTCGGCATCGGCCACATCCTGCATTTCGTTTCCGATATCCTGGTGCGTGCCGCGGAGAAGGTGCTGGCGGTGCGCCAGATCTGGGCCGACAAGCATCCGGACGTGGTCGCGGCGCTGGTGCGCGCGGCGGTGAAGGGGACCGAATTCATCGAGGAGACCGCAAACCTCGCCGAGACATCGCATATCCTGGCGCAGCCTGAACGGATCGGCGTCGATGCCGAAGTCATCCAGCGCACGCTCACGGGGCGGCTGAAGATTTCGCCCGACGGTACGTTCCGTGAAAGTGCTCGCTACCTGCTGGTCGGGCGCGAAGGGGCAGGGCGCCCAGAGCCGGTCCAGGCTGCCTGGCTCTATGCGCAGATGGTGCGCTGGGGGCAGACGGCGCTGAGCGCTGAGGCGCTCAAGACCGCCATGGCCGTGTTCCGGCCGGATCTCTACGATGCTGCCTTGGGCCACAGCGGAGACGGTCAGGCCAACACCCCGTTCAGGGCCTTCGCCGGACCGGCCTTCGATCCCGCCGATCTCAGCGGCTATCTGTCCTCGTTCGAGGTCGGGAGACGGGCTCAATAAAGCCTGCTCATTTCTTAATCACATCGATTCGAAGCTTAATCTTTGGGCCATTGCTGCCTGAAGCGGCATGAATTGCGGTCCACTTCATGCACTGCACACAATCCTAAACCACTGATCTTATACGGCTTTGCCGTTTATGCTGCGTTGGCACACTCCTTGAATAGGGAGAACCCAAGCCGTCCGGCGTGGGCGCCGGCGGCTCCAGTCCATGGTGGATTTCCGCAGCAACGAAGCTGATCGGATCGTTCCGGGTTCCGGCTGGGCGCTTATGCGCCTCCAACCGGCTCCCAGCGATCGACGTCCGTTCAACCCGTTGACGCCGCCTTTCGCGCGGCAAGCTGGAGCTTCGATATGGATTACGCGAAACCCTCCGACGTTGTGGCCTCGATGGTCGATGCCAGCCTGAAGAAGCTGGCACTCGCACCGCGCGACATCATGATCCGCGGCGCGATTTCCGGCGCGCTGCTCGGCGCTGCCACCACGCTCGCCTTCAGCGGCGCTCTCACCACCGGCCAGCCTCTCGTCGGCGCGCTCATCTTTCCCGTCAGCCTC
Source organism: Bradyrhizobium sp. S3.2.6 (assembly GCF_040546885.1). NCBI lineage: Bacteria > Pseudomonadati > Pseudomonadota > Alphaproteobacteria > Hyphomicrobiales > Nitrobacteraceae > Bradyrhizobium > Bradyrhizobium sp. S3.2.6. The sequence continues at coordinate 125,454 of NZ_JBEPOS010000012.1, forward strand.
GTGATGATCGTTCTGCTCGGCCTCGAGCTCGTCACCGGCAGCTTCGCCATCATTCCGCTGGCGCGCCTCGAGGGCAAGGCGAGCTGGAATGCGGTGATCGCCAACTGGTCCTGGGTCTTCGTCGCCAATCTGCTCGGCAGCCTTGCGTTCGGCGCGCTGATCGCGATCTCGCTCACCAACATGGGCAAGGTCGAGGTCGCTGGCGTCGCCGCCAGGATCGTTGCGGTGGCCGAAGCCAAGACCATCGGCAATGCCGCGATCGGCACCGCGGGCATGGTCTCCGTCTTCGTCAAGGCGATCCTCTGCAACTGGCTGGTTTGCCTCGGCGTCGTCATGGCGATGACCTCGACCTCCACGGTCGGCAAGATCGCGGCGACCTGGCTGCCGATCTTCCTGTTCTTCGCGCTCGGCTTCGAGCACGCCGTCGTCAACATGTTCGTCATCCCGACCGGCATGCTGCTGGGCGCCAAGGTCAGCCTCTCCGACTGGTGGCTGTGGAATCAGATCCCGGTGACGCTCGGCAATCTCGTCGGCGGCTTCGTCTTCACCGGCCTTGCGCTCTACGCCACGTACAAGCCCGCCAAGCCCACGGCCGACGTCGCGCAGGTCGCGGTCCAGGCAGCAGAGTAGGTCTATTCAGCCCATGAAATTCGATACAGCACCCACGGCCGATTTCTCCGACGAGCAGAAGCGCTACCTCGAAGGTTTCATGTCCGGCATGCAGGTCGGACGTGTCGGGCGCGCCTTTGCAGCCGGCGGCGCGCCTGCGGCCAACGCTCCCTCGGAGCCGATGGGGCCGGACGCTGCGGCGATCAAGGCCCAGGACAAGCTCACGGCGGCGGGCAAGAAGCTCGCCGACCAGGAGAAGTTCAAGCGCGAGCTGCATCCGTTCGATGCCTATGATCGCTTGAAGGACCAGGCGCGCAACAACGCCAACCCGACGCCGGCGGACAATTTCCGCTGGCGCTATTACGGCATCTTCTGGGTCGCGCCGGCGCAGACCTCCTACATGGCCCGCCTGCGCATTCCCAACGGCATTTTGAAGCACTGGCAGATGTCGGGCCTCGCCGACATCGCGGAAAGCTGTGGCGGCGGTTACACCCACGTTACGACGCGCGCCAACTTCCAGATCCGCGAGATCGAGCCGAAGAACGCGGTGGCGCTGATCGAGGGCGTCCAGGACATTGGCCTGTGCTCGCGCGGCGCTGGCGCCGACAACATCCGCAACGTCACGGGCACGCCGACGGCCGGCATCGATCCGCAGGAGCTGCTCGACACGCGCCCCTACGCACGCGAATGGCACTACCACATCCTCAACGACCGCTCGCTGTTTGGCCTGCCGCGTAAGTTCAACGTTGCCTTCGACGGTGCCGGCAAGATCGCCGCGCTGGAGGAGACCAACGACATCGCTTTCACTGCGGTCGAGGTGAAGGACGGCTTTGGCGTCGAACCCGGAATCTGGTTCAAGCTCGGCCTTGGCGGCATCACCGGTCACAAGGATTTTGCGAAATATTCGGGCATCGTCGTTCGTCCTGAGGACGCGACCGCTGTTGCCGACGCCATCGTGCGCGTCTTCATCGAGCATGGAGACCGCACCAACCGCAACAAGGCGCGGCTGAAATACGTGCTGGACAATATGGGGCACGACGGCTTCCTCAAGCTGGTCGAGGAGCGGCTGAAGAAGCCTTTCGCACGTGTGCCGGCCGAGGCGCTTCTGTCGCGCCCCTTGTCCGACCGCATGGCCCATATCGGCGTGCACAAGCAGAAGCAGGCCGGGCTCAACTGGGTCGGCGTGGCGCTGCCGGTCGGCAAGCTCACCTGCGGGCAGATGCGCGGCCTCGCGAAGATTTCGCAGGATCTCGGCGACGGCGATATCCGCCTCACGGTCTGGCAGAACCTGCTGATCTCGGGCGTGCGCGACGAGAATGTCGCGCTCGTCACCGCCGCGGTCGAGAAGCTCGGCCTCGCCACTGAAGTCTCGAACGTCCGCGCCGGCCTGATCGCCTGCACGGGCAATGCCGGCTGCAAGTTCGCGGCCTCCGACACCAAGCGTCATGCCGCCGCGATCGGCGACTGGTGTGACGAGCGCGTCAATCTCGATACGCCGCTCAACATCCATCTGACCGGCTGTCATCACTCCTGCGCGCAGCACTATATCTCCGACATCGGCCTGATTGCGGCCAAGGTGCCGGGCGCGAGCGAAGAGGACACGGTCGAGGGTTATCACCTCTTCACCGGCGGCGGGTTCGGTCCCGATGCCGATATCGGGCAGGAGGTGTTTCAAAACGTGAAGGCCGAGGATGCTCCGAAGATCGTCGAGAGCCTGCTCAAGGCCTATCTCGCCAATCGCGCCTCGCCGGAAGAGACGTTCCTGACCTTCTCCCGTCGCCATGACGGCGAAGCCTTGCGCAAACTGGCCGAAGCGGAAGTCGCAGCATGACCCAGATGACCCTGCCTCCCACGATCGAGATCATTCCGGCCAATGCCCCGTTCAGTGAGGGCCAGCGGCTGTGGCTGAACGGGTTTCTCGTCGGCATGCTCGGCCTCGACGGCTCGACGGCGCTGTCGCCGATCGAGAACGGAGTCATGCTCGTCCCGCAAGGCGATGGCGATGACGGGGAGGCGCCCTGGCACGATCCGGCGATGGCGATCGCCGACCGCATGAAGCTCGCGGAAGGACGTCCGCTCCGCCGCCGCATGATGGCGGCGATGGCGCAGCAGGATTGCGGTCAGTGCGGCTACAATTGCGCCGACTATTCGGACTCGATCGCCAACAAGAGCGAAGCGCGCCTCAACCTCTGCGCCCCCGGCGGCAAGGAGACGGCGCGGATGCTCAAGCAGCTTTTCGAGGAGGTCGACAAGGCGCCGGCCGCAAAGCCTGCGGCAGGGGCGGCCGCGGTCGCGAGTGCACCGGCTGCACCGGAGGTGAAGGCCGCGCCCGGCCGCGCCCGCGAAAATCCGGCTGAAGCGACCTTCCTGTCGCGGCACCTGCTCAACAAGGGCGCTTCGGAGAAGGAGACCTATCACGTCGAGTTCGATCTCTCCGAGAGCAAGCTCGACTACGTCGTGGGCGACAGCTTTGGCGTGTTCGCGCGCAACGATCTCGGTCTCGTCGACCAGATCATCGCGCTGCTCGGGGCGTCCCACACCACCAAGGTCAACAACAAGACGCTGCGCGAGGCGCTGGTCGAGGACGTCTCGCTGTCGCCGGCGCCGGACAAGCTGTTCGAGCTGCTCTCCTTCATCACCGGCGGTGCGCAGCGCGAGAAGGCGCGAGCGCTGGCGCAGGGCGAGGATCCCGATGGCGATGCGGCAACGCTCGACGTGATGGCCGCGCTGCAGAAATTCTCGGGCACGCGGCCGCATCCGGAAGCCTTCGTCGAGGCGCTGGAGCCGCTGCAGCCGCGGCTCTACTCGATCTCGTCGTCGCACCATGCGACGCCCGGAAAGCTGTCGCTGACGGTCGATTCCGTGCGTTATGTCATCGGCAAGCGCAAGCGCGTCGGCGTCGCCTCGACCTTCCTCGGCGAGCGCATCAACGAGGGCGACAAGCTCAAGGTCTATGTGCAGAAGGCGCACGGTTTCGGCCTGCCGGAGGATCCGAAGATTCCGATCATCATGATCGGCCCCGGCACCGGCATTGCGCCGTTCCGCGCCTTCCTGCTCGACCGCAAGGCGACCGGCGCGCAGGGCAAGAACTGGCTGTTCTTCGGCCATCAGCGCAGCGATTGCGATTTCTTCTATCGCGACGAGCTCAATGCGATGAAGACCTCAGGCCTTCTGACGCGCCTGTCGCTCGCCTGGTCGCGCGACGGTGAGAAGAAGTTTTACGTGCAGGACCGTATGCGCGAGCTCGGTCGCGAGGTCTGGACGTGGCTTGCCGAGGGCGCCCATCTCTACATCTGCGGCGATGCCAAGCGCATGGCCAAGGACGTCGAGCGCGCGCTGGTCGACATCGTCGCCCAGTTCGGCGCGCGCTCGACCGACGAGGCCGTCAGTTTTGTCGCCGATCTCAAGAAGAAGGGCCGCTTCCAGGCTGACGTCTACTAAGCCCTTTTCTTCCGCTGTCATTCCCGTGTCATCCGAGCCGGTTCCAGCTGGCTCGGAGTTTAACGAATAAGATTCTTGGAACCGGCGGGCGAAGAGAATTTATTCCTGCGATATGCGCTCTTCAGAGCACCGATATCGCTATTTGCGCGGCCGTCTTGCCTGCTACCCGGGTCGATCCCTGATAATGCCGCAAATGCGGCGTTGGAGATCGACCATGCGCGAACTGTCGGCGGAAGCCAGGCTGCACTTCTACGCGCGCTCGCTCTCGCGTCGGACCGCGGCGAACGCCCATCACATCGGGCTCTACAGCGCCTTCGCCGTCATCGCCGCGATCGTGTTCGGCACCTTGTCGGTGCACCCGTTCTAACGAGGCGTCTCACCCGCGCTTGAACGGCGCGACCTTGATCCCCGCATCCTTCAGCGACTGACGCAAAGTGCGTGCGATCTCGACCGCACCGTGCGTATCGCCATGGATGCACACCGTGTCCGTGCGCATCTTGATGACCTTGCCCGTCACCGAGACCACCGCACCATCCTGCACCATGCGCACCACGCGATCGGCGATCGCCTTGGCATCGTGCAGCACCGCGCCGGGCTTCTTGCGCGAGACCAGGTTGCCGTCGTCCTCATAGGCGCGGTCGGCGAACACCTCGTGCACCATCGGCAGGTTGGCCTCTTCGCCGGCCTTCACCAGCTTCGAGTTGGCAAGCACCACGAAGATCAGGCTGGGGTCGACCGCCCTGATGCCGGCGGCAATCGCCTTCGCTGTCATGTCGTCCTCGCAGGCGACGTTGGACAGCGCGCCATGCGCCTTCACATGGGTGACCTTGTGGCCGGCCGCGGTCGCGATCGCCTGCAGAGCGCCGATCTGGTAGGCGACGAGGTTCTCGATCTCGGATGACTTCAGGCCGGCGATCGGATGCCGGCCAAAACCGTGCAGGTCGCGGTAGCCGGGGTGAGCGCCGACGGAGACACCGCGCGCTTTCGCCAGCTCGACCGTCCGCCGCATGATGTCGGGGTCGCCGGCATGGAAGCCGCAGGCGACGTTGACCGAGCTAGCGAGGTCGATCATGGCGGCGTCGTTGCCCATCTCCCACGCGCCAAAACCTTCGCCGAGGTCGCAATTGAGATCGATCGTCTTCATGGTTGCTCTCCGCCTTTGGTCTTGTTGTCTAAGGCTCGGCCGTCACCTGCCAGGTCCCGGCATCCATCGCGCTCACCGCATAGCCCGCGACGTTGGCATCGCTGAGCGCCTCGATGTTGAGCTCGACCGTGTCGGACGAGCGCAGGCGATCGGGCAGGGTGCGGATCAGCTGTTGAAATTTGCGTGCCTCCTCCTGCGCCTCGGCCATGGGGACGGCCTTGAAGCGGAACGCCGTGCCGGCCGAGGTCTGGGCGAGCCGGCCGACATCGGCCGTGATCACGGTTGCGATCTTGGGATAGCCGCCGGAGGTGCCGCGATCCATCATCAGCGCGATCGGGGCGCCGTTGCCGGGCACCTGGATGCTGCCGTTGACGGTGCCGTCGGAGACGATGTTGTGGCCGTGCAGATGCTTGATCGCGGGACCTTCGAGCCGGTAGCCCATGCGATCGGAGGTCGCCGAGATCTTCCACTCGCTGTCGAGGAACAGGGCCTTGTTGGCGTCATCGAACTCGTCGTCCTGCGGCCCCAGCACGACGCGGATCGGACCGCTCACCGGCTTCGGCAGTTCGATCCGCAATTCCGGCGCGCCGCTCGCGGTATCGACCGTGAATTCGTCGCCGGCCTCGAGCGGGCGCGGGTAGGGGCTGCCGAGACCGGCGCGGGCATTCACCGCAAGGCTGCCGAACACCAGCTCGCCCTTGATGGCGCCTTCGATCGCGAGATAAGTGAATGCGCCGCCGCGGGCGAAACCCAGCGTCAGTGTCTCGCCGTCCTTCAGCGTGACGGATGTCTCCATAGCCACCGGCCGCCCGGCGATGTCGGCGTTGCGCGGTGCGCCCGCGATGGCGACGCGCACGGCGCCATCCTTGGCGGTGAACGCGGCGCCAAACGGGCCGATCTCGACCGCGGCTGCGAGCGGCTCGTTGCCGACCAGCGTGTTCGCCGCCGCCAGCGCCAGCCGGTCCATCGCGCCGCTGACCGTCAGGCCATAGCGCTGCGCACCGTGGCGTCCGCCGTCCTGGACGGAGCTTGCAGGCCCGATGCTGGCGACGATGAGCCGGCTCATGCGTCTACCCGCTCGGCTATGATCTCGCCGGCTTCCGCGGCGCGGTCCTGCTCCTCGAACGTCTTGTGGTCGATGGCAAAAAACGTCACGCGATCACCGGGTTCGGTCAGGAAGGTCGGATTCCGGTGCAGCTGGTAGGTTCTGACCGGCGTGCGGCCAAGCAGGTGCCAGCCGCTCGGAGCGGCCAGGCACTGGATTCCGGCCTGGATGCCGCCGATCGAGATCGTGCCGGCCGGCGTCAACAGCCGCGGGTTCTGCCGTCGCGACATGTGCAGGGATTTGTCGAGACCGCTCAGATAGGACCAGCCCGGCGTGAAGCCGATCATGGCAACGCGATAGTCGCCGCCGGCGTGACGGGCGACGATGTCGTCGGGCGTGGTGTTGAGCGCTTTCGCGACATCCTCGAGGTCGATGCCGTGCTCGCCGCCATAGGCGACGGGAATGCGCCAGCGCCGCGCCTTGGTCGACGGTGGCAGCGGCCGGCCAGCGATCGGGAGCAGCTTTTCGCAAAGCGCGTCAAACCCGATCTTGCCGGGATCGTAATGCACCAGCAGCGAGCGATAGGTCGGGATGGTCTCGGAGATGCCCTCGATGGGTGTGGCTAGCAGCGCCTTGTCCAGCGCGAGCACGCGCTCGTTGGCGGCGTCGTCAATGGTGCGGCTGAACTCGACCGTGACGGCGCTGTCGCCACTGGGCAGAAGGCGGGGCGGGGGAAGCGTCGCGGCCATGAGATGTCGACATCGGGCCTTTGGAAAAGCGCGGGCTCGGCCTTGAGTTCCGCATCACCCTGCTTCGCGTAAATGCGCCCGCAAGTCCAATAAATTAATGCAAGGGGTCGCGATAAAGCCTTGTTATCGCGTCGCATAACAGCCCGGCTGGGCCGCGTTCTTGTCAGGGCTTTGGGCCTTGACGGCAGGCGCGCGGCTCGCAAGATGCGCGCGTTCTTTCCCGCCCATCCGGAGCTCGTCTGTTTCCATGTCGCTGTCCCCCGAAGCCCGCAAGACCCTCGCCGGCATCACCACTGCCACCATCACCACGGTCCTGCTGAAGAAGGGCCTGCGCAATGTGTGGATGCGCGGCGCGCGTCCGCTGCGCCCGGGCCTGCCGCGCCTGGTAGGCCCTGCCTTCACGCTGCGCTTCGTCCCGGCGCGCGAGGATCTGGCGACGCCGGAATCCTGGTCGTCACCGATCTCGACCCGCACCGCGATCGAGGCGATGCCGGAAGGCTGCGTCGCCGTGGTCGACGCCATGGGCATTACTGACGCCGGCATCTTCGGCGATATCCTCTGCGCCCGCATGATGAAGCGCGGCGTCACCGCGCTCGTCACCGACGGCGTCGTGCGTGACGTCGAGGGCACGCTCGGCACCAATCTTCCGGTGTGGTGCGACGGCTATGCCGCGCCGCCGTCGGTTGCGGGCCTCACCTTCGTCGGCTGGGGTGAGCCGATCGGCTGCGGCGGCGTCGCCGTGTTCCCGAACGACATCGTGGTCGCCGACCAGGACGGCTGCGTGCTGATCCCGCAGGCGATGCTCGAACACGTGCTCAATGAAGGCGTCGAGCAGGAGCGGATGGAAGCCTGGATCGTCAACGAGGTGAACAACGGCGCGGCGCTGCCGGGCCTCTATCCCATGAACGCCGAGACCAAGGCGCGCTACGCCGCCAGCAAGAAGTAACAGGAAACGAGGACCCCCATGGACATCACGCTCGCAGGCACGCGGCCGACCCGCCGCGCGCCCAAGGAACACTTCACCGGCACCGTGCTGCAGGACCCCATCAACATGGCGCCTGCGCCGGCGCGGCTGAACGTCTCGCGCGTCTCGTTCGAGCCGGGCGCCCGCACCAACTGGCATCATCATCCGCTCGGGCAGACGCTCTACGTGATTTCGGGTGTCGGCCGCGTCCAGACCAAGGGCGGCCCGGTCCAGGAAATCCGTCCCGGCGACACCGTGTGGATCCCGCCGGGTGAAGTGCACTGGCACGGCGCCTCGCCAGGCAACAGCATGTGCCACATCGCCATGCAGGAAGCGCTCGACGGGGTGTTCTCGACGTGGCTCGAGCCGGTGACGGACGCCGAATACGGCGTGGCGGTCGGCTGATTACATCCGCTCAGCGGTCCACGTTCCCGTGCACAGGGCGCCGCGCCAGGTGCCGGAGCCGGAGGTGCCGCTGAGCCGGCCGAAGCCGACGGCGTGCTTGATACCCGTGCTCAGCGTGACGTTGATGGCGCCGGCATCCGCGACGCGGCCGGACGCCGTCACGGCTGCGCTGCTCGAGGCGATCTGACCGTTGTTGATCCCGATCGCGACGGTCGCGCCGTTGCCGCAGGTCTCGCTCGATGACGAGATGCGGACATTCCATGCGCCGTCGAAAGTCGAGCCCGCGGCATCCGCCTGCGCGAGCGGGACAACGATGGCGATAATGGTGGCGAAGAGTGCTGTGCGAAATCCGTTCATGACGCGCCCCTTGGGATTGACCATGCGGGGGATCGTGTCACGGGCGCGGAACCGGCGATGTGAGGACCGTCACGCGCGCGAGGTGCGAGCCTAGTTCACACGCGTCCAGGTCTGGCCGCCGCAGAACATGCCGCCGAAGGCGCAGCCTTGCACGCGCAGGCGGTCGCCTCCCTTCAGCGCGATCGTCGAGTCGTAGGTCGAGCCGGTGTTGGGATCGAGGATGCGGCCGGACCATTTCTGGTCCTTGTTCTGATCCTTGCCGGGCTTCATGTTGATCAGGACCTGTTCGCCGTTCTGGTTCGATTTGCTGTCGACCGAATAGCCGCAGAGGTTATTGCCGCACTGCTCGATGCGGACCTTGCCTTCCTTCTCCTCGGTAAGCCAGACGCCGAGCGGTGAATTGAGATCGCGCGCGGGCGCTGCTGCCGGAACCGGCGGCGCGACGGCGGCGGCCTGAACGGGCGCGGGGGCAGGCGCCGGAGCCGGAGCAGTTGGCGCGGGCGGTGCCGGAGGTGCCGGAGGTGCTGCTGCGACGGTCGGAGCCGGCGGCGGAGGCGGTGCGGGCGGTACCGCGGCAACCGCCGGGGCAGCGCTTGGAGCCGGTTGAGGCGGCGGCACCATCGCATCTTCGGTCGGCGCATTGTTTGCCGTGGCGGCCGGAGGTGGCGGCGCGGCGGGAGGCGGTGCCGCGGCTGCGGGGGCAGGTGCAGCAGGAGCTTGCTCCACTGCGGGCGGCGCTACGATTGGAGCAGGCGCCGGAGCCGGGGCAGCCGGTGTTTGCGGATCGACCTTAGCCTGCTGCGGCGCCTGCTGGTCTGGCTTCGTGTCGTTCTTCTTGGCCTTCTTGGCCTTGCCTTGACCGGTGTTGTCGTAGACGCCGGGGATCTGCACCGTGCCGCGGTCCGGATCGATGCGGATGGTGCGCCCGCCATATTCGAAAGTGTACTGCGCCTGCGCAGCGGTGCTCGCCAAAAGGAATGCGGCCGTGGCCAACAGCTTCCTCATTTCCATCTCCCGAACAGGTGGTCCCCGCACCGAGGCTTACGCCCCGGCGCGATCGCGAAAAGTGATCTAGATCACTGTTTCTCGGTATGAGTCGCCTTCTGGCGGTTCCGGGTTCAATAGACCCGGAGCCAGCCCAAAGTTTGACCGGGCAACGACAGGAACGCGAGTTAGTCGAACCAGGCGGCGTAGATCTTCTTGTAGCTGCCGTCCTCCATGGAGATGTGCAGCCACTGGTCGACGAAAGCCTTCAGCGCGACGTCGCGCTGGAGCCAGTAGGCCTTCTCCGAGAAGTCGAACGGTTTTTCGGGGTGCACCGCGCAGAGCACGCCTGAATGCTGCTTCTGCTGATAGCGGGTCTCGGAGGCGTCCGTCATCATCAGATCGGCGTTGCCCTTGGCGATCTCGTCGAAGATCGCGGTGTTGTCGGGGAAGACGGTAATGTCGGCGTCCTTGACGTTGGCGCGCGCGAAACGCTCATTGGTCCCGCCGGGATTGACGATGACGCGGGTGCCCTTCTTGTCGATGTCGGCGATACTTTGATACTTGCCGGCGTCGGCGCAGCGCGCGATCGGCGTCTTGCCCTCGCGCATGATCGGCATCGTGAAATAGCCCTTCTTCTGGCGGTCAAGCGTGACCGAGACGCCGCCCATCGCGATGTCGAACGCGTCGGACTCGAAATCCTTCATCAGCTTCGGCCAGGCGGTGGCTACGTATTCGACCTTGACGCCGAGCGCCTTGCCCAGCGCCTCCGCCATGTCGACGTCAAAACCGGAGAACTGCTGCGTGGCCTTGTCCAGGTAGGTGAAGGGCTTGTAGTCGCCGGTCATGCCGACGCGCAACGTGCCGCGCTTGATGATCTCGTCGAGGCGCGAGGGCGCCGGCTGCTGCGCGTGCGCCGAGAGGTTTGGCAGCAACATCACGGCCAAGGCCGCCAGGATTCGAACGGTTATTCGAACGGTCATCTCTTTTCCACCTATGCCCAAGCTGTCATTGTGCAGCTCTTGAACGTGGATTTAGACCAGATGCCAGTTTCTGGCGAGGCGGAATTGAAGGGAATCTCGAAGTGACGATCTCGATGTACGAGGCCTCGGTCGGCCTGTTCGTGCCTTACCTGCGCAATGTCTCCGTCCTGCTCGACAAGGGCGTTGCCTATGCGGAGACCCGCAAGTTCAATCCGGCGGTCCTGCTCGGCATGCGCATGGCGCCGAACATGTACGATCTGGCGCAGCAGATCGGCGAGGCCTGCCGCCACGCCACCGTCGCTCCGGCCTTGCTGGCGCAGTGCGAACCAGTCGCGCTGCCGCCGCTGGAGCACGACATGGCCGGGCTTCAGGCGCGGATCGCCACCTCAATCGAATTCATTGAAAGCCTGCCGCGCGCCGAGATCGATGCGGCGGCGGAGCTGAAGGTCTTCTTCAAGCTCAAAAATGGCACCGAGCTGCCCTTTACCGGGCGGACACTGCTGCTCACCAACAGCATCCCGCAATTCTTCTTCCACGTCACGACCGCGTACGACCTGCTGCGGCACGCGGGCGTCGAGCTCGTGAAGAAGGATTTCCTGGGAAGGAAGTAGACTTGGTGTTTAACGGCAGGGCTATCGCACATGAGAGCGATTCCCTGTGGCCATCCTTCGAGACGCCCGCCGTTGGCGGGCCCTCAGGATGAGGACCGAGCGTACGGCCGTAGTTTTGACGAGCACCGATGCCGCTTAGCCTCATCCTCAGGAGACCGCGAAGCGGTCGTCTCGAAGGACGAGGCGCGCATTCAGGTCGTGCAAAATGCCATTTGCGATTGCCCTCTCCCTTCGGGAGAGGTGCACGGAGAGATACGGCCGCAAATAATTATGCTTCGCCCTTGCGCTCGTAGTCGGCGAGCGAGCTGCGGCCGGCGATCTCGCTGCGCAGCAGCTCGAAGCGCCGATGCGCCTCGTTCTGGTGTTCGTCGACGAAATGCACGGCGGCCTCGCTGGTCATCGGGCCGCTGACCACGGGGGCGGACTGCTCGCCGATGGTTTCGTGCACGTAGTATTGGCCGTCGTCGCCGCGATGGACCGCCCATTTCAGGCGGATCGCCACCATCGGCCCGGGACCGACCTTGCTGTAGCCGTCGGCGTCGGTGTGGTCGGGCACCAGCGGCTGCTCCTCGACCACCGGATGCTCGTCGGAGGCTTGATGATCGTCGGAGGCATGATGCTCGTCTGCGACCGCATAGTCATCGGCGGCCACCGTTTCCGTCTCGGTGTCGCGGACGACGAGAACGGGCTCGGGGTGCTCGAAAATGCTGGCGATGGTCGCCAGCGCTTGGTCGGTCGGGTCGATCTCTGACAAGGTCCATCCTCCAGCTCGACGCGGCCGGCAAAGTCTGTCCCACTGCCGCCGCGGCCGGATACATTACGCGGGTTTGATTAAGGCTGAGTTGGGGCCCGATCTGCGCCAAAATGGGACGCATTCTGGCCATCCGAAGGCGGGCGGTGCGGCCGCCTTCGGATTCACCTTAGCCCAGCACGTCCTGGTTGATGATGTTCTGCCGGATCGGATCGCCGTCCAGTACACTCAGGATGTTGCGCGCGGTCTGCTCGCTCATGCGGCTCACCGCCTCGACGGTGACGCCCGCCACGTGCGGGGCCATGATGACGTTGGGCAGCGCGAACAGCGCATTGCTGACCGGCGGCGGTTCGACTTCGAACACGTCGATACCGGCACCGGCGAGCTTGCCGGAGACAAGGGCGTCGTACAGCGCAGGCTCCTTCACGATGCCGCCGCGCGCGGTGTTGATGAGATAGGATCTCGGCTTCATCCGGCCGATCCGCACGGCATCGAACAGGCCGATGGTTTCCGGCGTCTTCGGGCAGTGGATGGTGACGAAGTCGGCATTGGGCAGCGCCGCGTCGAGATCCGCGACCGGCTCGCAGCCGGCGGCCTTGATCTCGGCGGCTCCCTTGTAGGGATCATAGACCTGCACCTTCATCTCCATCGCCAGGCAGCGCTTGGCGGTGCGGGTGCCGATGCGGCCGAAGCCGACGATCAGCACGGTCTTGCCGTAGAGGTCGAACGGCAGCATGGCGAGGCGGTTGGCCCATTGGCCGTCCTTGACGCAGGCGTGCATTTCATTCGCGCGCTTGGCCAGCGTCAGCATCATGAACAGGGCTTGTTCGGCGACGGACGGTGAATTGGCGCTGCCCGCGACCATCAGCGGCACCTTGCGGCGGGAGAGGGCGGGCACGTCGACGGCGTCGTAGCCGACGCCGATCCGGGTCACCACCTTCATGTCTTTGGATGCCTCGAGCTCCGTCTCGCCGAAGGCCGTGGCACCCAGCGCCACGCCGTGGACCGGCGCATGGCTCTTGAGCAAGGCCTCGAAATCCTTGGCGGAGATCAGGTTCGGAAACTCGACGAGCTCGATATCGTCCCGCCGGGTGAGGAGGGTGCGTGCCCCTTGCGACAAAGTTTGTGTAACGAAAATCTTCTTCTTGTTGGTCGCCATTGCTCCCCGCCTGCTTGCGTTTCTTGAAGCGGCGTCACAGTACGACGCCGGTCTCCTCGTTTAGCAGGTGCATGTTATTGAGGTCCATCGCCAAACGCATGGGAGCCCCGTCCTTGGCGCCGGCATTGGGATTGACGCGGCCGCAGACCGGCGTGCCGTCGAGCCCGAAATAGACCAGCGTCTCCATCCCCATCGGCTCGGTCACGTCGAGCACGGTATCGAAGCTCTCGATGCCGGGATCCAGATGCGCGTGCGCCTCGGTGAGATGCTCCGGCCGGACCCCGAGCAGGAGCTTGTCGCTGCGCGGCAACGCGTTGTAGCGCGCGGCGCGCGCCGGCGGCAGCGCAAAGGCGATGCGGTCGGTCAGGCGGATCTGCAGCGTGCTGCCGGCATCTTCCAGCCGGCACGGGATGAAGTTCATTGCGGGCGAGCCGATAAAGCCTGCGACAAAGCGCGTCGCCGGCTTGTGGTAGAGCTCGTTCGGCGTGCCGATCTGCTCGATGCGACCCTTGTTCATCACCACCACGCGGTCGGCCAGCGTCATCGCCTCGACCTGGTCGTGGGTGACGTAGACGGTGGTGGTGCGCACCTTCTGGTGCACCTTCTTGATCTCGATCCGCATCTGCACCCGCAGCTTGGCGTCGAGATTGGACAGCGGCTCGTCGAACAGGAAGACCTTTGGATTGCGCACGATGGCGCGCCCCATGGCGACGCGCTGGCGCTGACCGCCGGAGAGCTGCTTGGGCTTGCGGTCGATCAGATCGGTGATGTCCAGGAGACGTGCCGCTTCCGTCACCCGCGCCTTGATCTCGGCCTTGGGATAATGCTTCAGCCGCAGTCCGAACGACATGTTCTCGGCGACCGTCATGTGCGGGTAGAGCGCGTAGTTCTGGAACACCATGGCGATGTCGCGGTCCTTGGGCGGCACGTCGTTGACGATGTCGCCGCCGATCATGATGTCGCCGTCGCTGATATCCTCGAGTCCCGCGATCATGCGCAGCGTGGTCGACTTGCCGCAGCCGGAGGGCCCGACCAGCACGATGAACTCATGGTCGGCGATATCAAGGTCGATACCGCGCACGGCCTCGACATCGTCGTAACGCTTGACCACCTTCCGCAATGCAACGTCAGCCATGAACATTCAACCCTTTGTCGCGCCGGCGGTCAGGCCGGCAATGTAGTAATCCATCAGGAAGGCGTAGATGACGAGCGGCGGCGCCGCGCCGAGCAGTGCGCCGGTCATGATCTGACCCCAGTTGAAGACGTCACCCTTGATCAACGTGGTGGTGATGCCGACCGGCAACACGAGCTGGTCGATCGATGTCGTGAACACCAGGGGATAGAGGAACTGGGCCCATGACACGGTGAAGGCGAAGATCGTCGCCGCGATCAACCCGGGCAGCGCCACCGGAATGAAGATCCGCAGCAGGGTCTGGAGCCAGGAAGCGCCGTCGATGATCGCGGCCTCATCGAGCTCCTTCGGGATCGAGGCGAAGTAGCCGATCATGATCCAGGTGCAGAACGGCACGGTCAGCGTCGGATAGATGAACACCAGCACGTACCAGCGGTTCAGCAGCGTGATGCCGGTGAAGTCCTGGATCACCGCCAGCATCTTGAACAGCGGAATGAACAGGAGGCTGTCCGGGATGAGGTACGTGAGAAAGACGCCAGTCGCGAGCGTCGCCGAGCCCCAGAACTTCATCCGCGCCAACGCGAACGCCGCGGGGATGCTGATCAGCATGGTGACGATCACGACCACGATCGAGATGATCGACGAGTTCCAGAAGAAGCGCAGGAACTGGTTCGAGGTCAGGAGCTCGACATAGTTCGACAAAGTGGGGTGAAACACCCACCACGGATTGGTCGCCGCCGAAATCTCCGCGCTGCTCTTGAGCGAGGTGATCAGCATGTAGACCGGCGGTGTCAGGAAGAAGATCGCAAACAGCACCAGGAAGAAGTAGGACCAGCGCAGCGCCCAGATACGGTCCCGGCTCATGCTGCCGAGCTTGCGAGTTGGTCCAGCCTTGTCGATTACGAGCGTGCTCATCAGGCTTCGTTCCCACGTTTATTGACATCGCGCAGGATGAAGATCGCTGCGACGGCAAGGATCGGCACCATAAACAGCGAGACGCAGGCGCCGAGCGGAATATCGTTGCTCTGGATGCCGACCTGGAACGCCCAGGTGGCGAACAGATGCGTCCGGTCCAGCGGACCGCCCGAGGTCAGGATGCGCACGATGTCGAAATTGGCGAAGGTGACGATCAGCGAGAATAGCGTCGTGATGGCGATGATGTTGCGCATCATCGGCAGCGTGACGTACCACATCTTCTGCCACCAGTTGGCGCCGTCGATGGCGGCGGCCTCGTAGAGCTGGTCAGGCACCGATTTCAGCGCGGCGAGATACATGATCAGGAAGAACGGCGCGCCGTACCAGACATTGACGAGAATCACGGAGAAGCGCGCCCAGAAGGTGTCACCGAGCCAGGGGATCGGACCGACGCCGAAGAAGGAGAGCGTGTAGTTGAAGGCGCTGTAGGAGGGATCGAACAGCCACAGCCAGGCCAGCGTGCTCATCGCCGGCGGAATCACCCAGGGCACCAGCAGCATGCCGCGCCATTTGCGCTGCTTCTTGCCCGGAATGTTGTGGACGAAATGTGCGACGATGAAGCCGATCAGCGCCTTGAAGAACACTGCGGTGATCGCAAAGATGCAGGACTGCCTCACCACCATCCAGAACGTCTCGCGCTTGAACAGGAAGGTGAAGTTGCCGAGGCCGACGAATTTCGTCATCGCCTTGTTCAGTGTCGCCAGGTAGAGCGAATAGAAGGCAGGATAGAGCACGAGCAGCGCGATCAGGAGGATCAGCGGCAGCGTCAGGAAGAACGCCACGGACGATTTCCGACCCAGCACATTACGCAGGCTCGCATTCTTTTTGCGGGGGCTTGCGGCACGAGCGCGGCGAACTTGCTCTACGACGACATCGGCCATGAATCTGACTTTCTGGTCAAACTTTCTGAGGGACGTTCAACGGTGAAGCCGGCGAGCGGTCGGCCTCAGGAACATGCGGACGGAACGAAAGCGCGCCTTGGCGGCTCACGCCCGAAAGCGCGAACCGCCATGGCACACACCCGGCTCAGGTCCGCATGAAGCCCTCGCACTCGCCCTCGGCCCAGGCGAGCGCCGTGTCCATCTTCTCGCCCTGCGCAAAGCGCAGCGCCATCTTGGTCAGCGTCGCCTGGAAATAGATCTGCTGGGCGATCTTCGGCGGCGCCGGCGACGCTGCGATCGACATCGTCTGCTGCTTGTAGGGATCCGGATAGTGGAAGAGCGTGCCCTTCGGCGGCCCTTCCTCGGCCCAGGTCTTGAATTTCGTCATGTTCGCGTAGGCCGGGAGATCGTAGCCGCCGCTCGCCGCGACGAATTTTTCAATCGCCGCCGGCGAGGACAGATGGATGAGCAGGCTCTTGGCCGCCTCCTTGTTCTTCCCGAAGCTCCAGACGCCCCAGAAATAGGGCAGGAACGGCGCAAAGCGTCCCTTCGGGCCGGCTGGGAAGCCGTGCGTCCAGCATTGCTCGGCGACCTGCGGTGCGTCGCGCTTGGCGACGGCCCAGGCGCTTGGCGGGTTGAGGATCATCGCGCCGCGGCCCGAGATCAGCCATTTGTTGTTGGAGGCGTCATCCCAGGACGGCGCATCCGTTGGCAGCACGGCGATCAGCTTCTTGTAGAATTCGAGCGCTTGCCGCACCTCGTCGGTCTTGACCGTGACATCGCCCTTGGCGTTGACGAGCTCGGCGCCGAACGACTGGAAGATCGCCCCCGCCGTGTCGACGCTGTCGGTGGTTTCGCCGAGACCGATGCCGAACGGGAAGCCGGCCTTATGGCAGGCTTCCGCCGCCTTCAGGAACGTCTCCATCGTCCAGTTGTCGGCTTTCGGCGGGCTGCCGGCCGGATACATCTCCTGCACGTCGATGCCCGCATGCTTCTTCATGAGATCGATGCGGGAGCAGGGACCCTTGATCTGGCTTCCTGGCGTCGCGGGCACGGCGAGCCATTTGCCGCCCGACTGTCCCAGATATTTGACGGTGCCGTTGACCTCGCCATTCTGCTTGATGAGCGGCTCCATGACGTCGTTGAGCGGCTCGAGATTTTCTGAATAGGCGTGCGGCCACCAGCTCGGCATCTGGAGAATGTCATGACCGGACTTGGCCTGCGCTTCGGCCGCTGCGGTCAGCTCAATCTTCTTGTTGTTGCTGGTGATGTAGTCGATCGAAACCTCGACCTTCTCCTTGTCGGCCCATTCCTTGACGAGCGCGGTGGAGGCGTCGTTGGCGTTGGGCACCCAGTGGTCCCAGAAGCCGATCGAGAGCTTGCCGGCGGCGTAAGCGCCTCGGACATAGGGCGCCGCGATCAACGCCGTGGAGGACATTGCAGTGGCTGCCACAAATTGACGTCGTGTCAGTGTCTTGCGTGACATCTCGTTTCCTCGCCTTGGTGTGTTTTATTATTCTTTCGTTTCCTCTGAATTTCCTGAGTTTGTTTTTTGATTTTGTTGTTGGTCGTTTCTTGTTGGCGTCGTTATCCCCGGGCGGCTAATCACGCGCGGGACACGGCTAATTGGTAGCGCGATCAGATCATGATTGATTACGTCTGTCGAGAAAGCCGAACGTCTCACTCTCTAGAACTAACGTTGTGTAGGGAAAGGCTGCGGCGTGCGCCGAGCATGAGCCAAGCATGAGCTACCGCTGCTCTTATTGCGACGCACACTTCGGAGTGCGACAGCTGGGGACGATCCGTGCGCAATTACGCCGCAGTTCCGAATAAGCCTGCATAACCGCTTCGCGCCAAAGGCCTTTCAAACGGGGATAGCGATGGTCCGCGCCTAGACCTCGGCGCCGCGAAAACGATAGAGTTGCAACCGGCAGGAGGCCTGCCGTTTCCAGAGGGCAAGCAGATCGAGATGAAGACCCAGAAGATCAACCCGGCGCCGCCTGTACGGCTTCGCCTGCGACGATGGCTCGCGCTCGGCTCCGTTGTGACAGTGCTGGTCGGCGCGGCCGCAGTTGCGAATGCACAAGGTCTGGTCAAGGGCGTTCAGGACGGCGCTGCGGCCGGTAACAAGGCGGCAGGTCCCGTCGGTGGCGTTCTCGGCGGCGCCATCGGCGGCGTGGTCGGCGTCTTCACCGGTGTGCTCGGCGTCGGGAACAACAATGGTCAGGCGCCGGCTGCCAAGGACGCGAGCAAGGACGGGAGCAAGGACGCATCCAAGGATGCGAAGGACTCAAAGCAGCCGGGCGCCGCCAAGGACAAGGATGCCAAGAGCGCGAAAGCCGGCAAGGGCGCCAAGGCGGGCAAGGAGGCCAAGAACGCTCCAGCGGATACCGGGGATAAGGACGTTACGGTCCTGACCCAGCCCGGCGCGCCGCAACTGACCGCCGACCAGATTGTCTCCAACAGCGATTCCTACATCGAGCGGATCAAGACCGAGCTGAACCTCACGCCCGATCAGGAGAAGCACTGGTTCGGCTTCTCGAGCGCGATGCACTATCTCGGGCATAACGGCGCCGAGCGGCTCAATCTGCGGATCGAGCGCGCCAAGCGGGATCCGCCCGACGACATCATCGAGCAGATGCGCAACGAGGCGCAATTCCTGATCGACCGCGCCTCCGATCAGCGCAACGTCGCCGACGCCGCCGAACCGTTGTTCTCGAGCCTCGACGACAAGCAGAAGCAGGTGTTCATCCAGGAGATGGTGCGCCTCAGCCATGAGCGCGGCCTGGATTGATCAAGCTTGAGGCGGATTGCATGCATTGGTGGAATTTGAAGGCCACGAATTCGTGAATCCTTCTCGCAAATGGGGTATGCTTAGCTGCGCAAGGCGGCTGAGAGGTTGATAATGGCGGACAGGCTCTCCGTTTTCCTGGTCGAAGACGAGGCGTTGATCCGGATGATGATGGCTGACATGGTGGAGGAGCTTGGTCACCATGTCGTCGCGGAAGCGGACAATGTGCGCGATGCGAGCGCCTTTGCGATGACGGCGCAGTACGATTTCGCGATCCTCGACATCAATCTGATGGGTGTTTACGTCGATCCGGTCGCCGATCTGATCGAGCGCCGCGGCAAGCCGTTCCTGTTCGCGACGGGCTATGGGCCGGAATTGCTGCCGTCACTGCTGCGGCGCCGGCCGATCCTGCGCAAGCCGATTGCGCTCGACCAGCTCAGGATCATGATCGACTCGCTGTTTCCCGATACGCCCGCGAAGGCCTCCCACTGACACTGTCAACGATCGCGACATCGCCAACGAAAATGGCCGCCCGACAGGGGCGGCCATCTAGGACGAAAGAGTCGTCAGTGTCTCAGATCAGGCCTGCGCTGAGGTCAACGCCGTGCGCCATCAGGCCGAACGAGGCGATGAGCCCCATGCCGCAGAAGATGATAATGGCTTTAAGAGAATAGTCAGTCGACCGGGTCTGGACGGCAGCCGGCATTTCGGCGAGCGAAATCATGCTCATGTTCATTCCCCCTGTGTTGATCCTGAATTGCATCAGGTGAGGGAACTCTTAGAGCAAAGAGTTTGACATAGGCTTGCGAGAGATCGTTAACGGAATCGCAACCGATCGCGGACTTGTTGCCCACGCGACAGGGGGCCTGCAAGCCTTAGTTGCGGCCGGCATTTAGCACCGTGGCGATGGTGTGGGCCGTCATGGCGGCGCGGTCGGAGGCGCGCTGGGCGGCCAACCGGTCCCGGGCCTTCTCCTCGATCAACAGCTCGATCAGCGCCATGCGCTTGTCGTCATCGTCTGCCTCGGTCAGCAGCCGGTGATAGCGGTGATAGTCGAAGCCCACATCCTGCTTACGCATGTCACGCCCCCGTACCTACGCCACACACTCCTTGAATTCTTGCTTATCGGAAACAACGGGGCAAGCACGATCCTGCGTGGAACCGCGCGAGTGCTGCAATCAGCTGTGAATTGCTTAACGGAGAGTGCGAGGTCCGGCGCGCCTCAATCCAGATTGTGGTCGGCGAACATCTTCAGGCCGACGAAGCTTGCATCGGGCTTCATGACGAGACGGGTCGGGATATTGCGCAAATAGTCCTGGAAGCGCCCTTTGGCTTCGAAACGCGCGCGGAACGCTGAAGCCGAAAGGAATTCCGGAAAGCGCGGCACGATCCCGCCGGCAATGTAGACGCCGCCTCTGGCGCCGAAGGTCACCGCGAGGTTGCCGGCAACCGAGCCGAGGATGGCGCAAAACATCTCCAGCGTGGCGCGGCTGAGCTCGCAAGTCCCGTCCAGCGCCGCCTTGGTGACCGCCGCCGCATCGCGTTGGGGCACCTGGGCTTCATCGACCTCGGCCATCGCTTCGTAGAGGGACTGCATCCCCGAGCCGGAGAGGGCGCCGCGCTCGATGGAGACGTGGCCGAAGCGCCGGCGCATGGCGGCGATGACGCGCTCCTCGCGCTCGGTCTCAGCCGGCAGGGTGGCATGACCGGCCTCCGTGACGACGGCCAGCCGGGAGCCATGGCGCTCGACCAGGCAGGAGACGCCGAAACCCGTCCCGGGCCCGACCACCAGCAGCGGCTCCCCGGACATGCCATCCTGTCCGCCGAGCGGAATCAGGTCGGCCGGCTGCAAGGCGGGCAGGGACCAGGCCACCACCTCGAAATCGTTGAGCACGTGGGCGCTGTCGAAGCCGAGCGCCGACTGAAGCTCGTTGCCGTCGATCACCCAGGGGCTGTTGGTCATGACGCAGCGGTTGTTGGTGACGGGACCGGCGACGGCGAGGACGGCCCTGACCGGCTTCTCGCTGTCGGCCCGCCGCAGCACGTCGGCGATGGCTTCGCGGACCGTCGGATGGTCGGCGACCTTCACATAGTCGATCGGTCCGATCTGCTCGCCATTGCTCAGCGCGAAGCGCGCGTTGGTACCGCCGATATCGGCGAGAAGAATGTTTCCTGTCTTGCCGATACTCATGACCATTTGGCTACCTTAGCCTTGCAGGCTTTGGGAACCCTTTCCTCCACGCCTTCGCCGCGATCCGTATGTCGCGGATATCAGAGATTCCGCCCTCGGGCACAGCTAGTCAACACGGACGAGGCCAAAGCGTTGCATCCAGGAGGATCAGCCGGCCAGTTCGCGCGACATCGTTGCAGGGTGTCGGAGGTTGCGAAGCGGCGCGGGAAGATCGACATTGATGACAGCGGCGGCGCCCGTTGCGCCGGACGGACGACATGGGGCCTTGCGATGAAGATAACCGACCGCGACGTGCTGCTGGCGATCGACGTGCAGAACGATTTCTGCACGGGCGGGGCGCTCGCCGTTCCCGGCGGAGAGAAGGTCGTCCCCGCCATCAACCGGATCGCCCAAAAATTCGCCAATGTGGTGCTGACGCAGGACTGGCACCCGGGCGACCACGTCTCCTTCGCGCCGAACCACGCGGGCCGCCAGCCGTTCCAGACCATCGAGCTCGACTACGGCACCCAGGTGCTCTGGCCGGCGCATTGCGTCCAGGGCACGGCCGGCGCCGAATTCCATCGGGAGCTTGAGGTCACCCGCGCGAACCTTGTGGTGCGCAAGGGTTTCCGCCGCGGGATCGATTCGTATTCGGCGCTGTTCGAGAACGACCACAGGACGCCGACCGGTTTGCTCGGCTATCTCAGGGAGCGCGAGCTGAAGACGGTTTTCGTCGCCGGCCTGGCGCTCGATTTCTGCGTCCGTTTTTCCGCGGAGGATGCGCGCAAGGCGGGGTTCGAGGTTGCCGTGATCGAGGACGCCTGCCGTGGCATCGACCTCGACGGCTCGGTCGCAGCGACCCATCACAGCTTCAGGGAGCTCGGCATCTCCGTGGTCAGCCTGGAGGCGTTTTTGTGAGGATGATGCGGTAATGGCGGCGGGGAAGAGCGGTCAACAGCCCGGTGGAGCGGGGCGCGGTCCCGATGACCCCGTGCTGTGGCCGTTTGCAGCTGCACGTCTCGCCATGGACGCCTGCTTCTGGTGGCTGGAGCGCGGCCCGGCGGAGCAGGGCGAGGCCGACCTTCCCTGGACCACGCCCGGCACCGTGGCGCTGGAGCTCGCCACCACACGGCTGCGCGATTGTTCGCGGACGCGATCCGGTCAGCCGGCTCTGGTCTGCGCACCCTATGCGCTGCATCGGGCCCTGATCGCCGATTTTGCACCCGGCCACAGCGTGGTGCAGTCGCTGCAACAGGGCGGCATCGACCGGATCTATCTCACCGACTGGCGCTCGGCCACGCCTGACATGCGCTATCTCTCGATCGACAGCTATCTCGGCGATCTCAACGTCGCCGTCGACGAGATCGGCGCGCCGGTCGATCTGGTCGGCCTGTGCCAGGGCGGTTGGCTGTCGCTGCTTTATGCGGCGCGGTTTCCGGCCAAGGTGCGGCGGCTGGTGCTGGCCGGTGCGCCGGTCGACCTTTCGATCGAGTCCAGGCTGTCGCAACTCGCCCGCAACGCGCCCGGGATCGTCTACGACCAGCTCGTCGCGCGCGGCGGCGGCAATGTCAGCGGCGAGGAGATGCTGCGGGTCTGGTCGAAGGCGCCCTGCCGTGACGACGTCGCGGCGTCGTTGCAGAAAGACCTCTCGGACGCGGAGGGCGCGGCCCTGCTCGCGCGCTTCGAGCGCTGGAACACCGAGACGCTCGACCTGCCGGGCACCTATTATCTCCAGATCGTCAACTGGATCTTTCGAGAGAACCGGATCGCGTCAGGCAATTTCACGGCACTCGGCCGCGCGATCGACCTGAAGGACGTCAAGGCGCCGGTCTTTCTGCTGGCCGGGCTCGACGACGATGTCGTGCCGGCCACGCAGGCACTCGCGACCGCCAGCCTCATCGGTACGCCGCCGGCTTTCGTCGCAGCGGCCTCCGAGCCGAGCAACCATCTCGGGCTGTTCATGGGCGCGCGGACCCATGCGCACGCGTGGCCCCGGATCGCGGAATGGCTGCGCAACGACCTCTCCGGCGTGCTCGCGCGCAGCGCGTGATTCTGCCAAAAAAGCCGGCCGGCGAAGCTGCAAAGCGGTTATGCATGATGGCGGATGGCCTGCACGGGGCGCGGTCGATGGGCTACATAGAGTCCAGCGCCGGCGGCCGGTCCGGCAAGATTTAAGGTCCTTTGCCCGATGAGCTTCCACTCGATCTACGCCCACGGGTTTGCGCGCGTTGCGGCCTGCGTCACCACCTCCCATGTGGCCGATCCCGCGGCCAATGCGAAGGCGGTCATGGCGGCGGCCAAAACCTGCGACGCGCAATCGGTCGCGGTGGCCGTGTTTCCCGAGCTGTGCCTGTCCGGCTATGCGATCGAGGATCTCGTCAAGCAGGATCCGCTGCTCGACGCCGTCGAGCGCGGGCTTGCGTCGATCGTCGAGGCCTCCGCGGCGCTGATGACCGTGCTGATCGTCGGCGCACCGCTGCGCTTCGGCAATCGCATCTACAATTGCGCCGCCGTCATTCACCGCGGCAGCATTTTGGGAGTGGTGCCCAAGAGCTATCTGCCGACCTATCGCGAATTCTACGAGGGCCGCCATTTCGCCTCCGGCGCCGGCATCGCGGGCGAGGCGATCGCCATCGGCAAGCTCCACGCGCCATTCGGCACCGACCTGCTGTTTGCGGCCGAAGATGTTCCCGGCCTCACCATCGGCGTCGAGATCTGCGAGGACATGTGGATCCCGGTGACGCCCGCCTCCGAGCTCGCATTGGCCGGCGCGAGCGTGCTGATCAATCTGTCGGGCAGCCCGATCACGATCGGCCGGGCGCGTTCGCGCGCGCTGCTGTGCCAGTCGACCTCGGCGCGCTGCCTTGCGGCCTATGTCTATTGCGCCGCCGGGGCAGGGGAATCCACCACGGACCTCGCCTGGGATGGCCAGACCTCGATCTACGAGAACGGCGTGCTGCTGGCCGAGGGCGAGCGGTTCCGGCAGGACGGCCAGATCACGCTCGCCGACGTCGACCTCGACCTGCTCAGGCAGGAGCGCGCCCTGATGGGCACGTTCGACGACAATCGCCGGCAGCGCGAGGGCCGTTTCCGCAAAGTTAGCTTCACCCTGAAGCCGCCTGCGGCCGACATCGGCTTCCTGCGCAAGGTCGAGCGCTTCCCGTTCGTGCCGAGCGATGAAAGCCTGCTCGAGCAGGATTGCTACGAGGCCTACAACATCCAGGTCGCAGGCCTGGTGCAGCGCATGCGCGCGACCGGCACCAAGCGCGTCGTGATCGGCGTATCGGGCGGTCTTGATTCCACCCATGCGCTGATCGTCGCCGCCAAGGCCGTCGATCTCTTGGGCCTGCCGCGCGAGAATATTTTGGCCTACACCATGCCGGGCTTTGCCACCGGCAGCGAGAGCAAGACCAATGCGCTGGCGCTGATGAAGGCGTTGCAGACGAGTTGGCAGGAGCTCGACATCCGCACCACCGCCACGCAGATGCTGAAAGACATCGGCCATCCCTTCGGCACTGGCGAGAAGGTCTACGACGTCACCTTCGAGAATGTGCAGGCAGGCCTGCGCACCGACTATCTGTTCCGGCTCGCCAACCACCATGGCGGCATCGTGATCGGCACCGGCGATCTCTCCGAGCTCGCGCTCGGCTGGTGCACCTATGGCGTCGGCGACCAGATGGCGCATTACAATGTCAACGCCGGCGTGCCGAAGACGCTGATCCAGCATCTGATCCGCTGGGTGATCGCCTCGAAGCAATTCAGCGGTGACGTGAACGGGACGCTGGCCTCGATCCTGTCGGCCGAGATCTCGCCGGAGCTGGTCCCAGTCAAGCCGGGCGAGAAGCCGCAGAGCACCGAGGCCTCCATCGGGCCCTACGAGCTGCAGGATTTCAACCTGTTCTACACACTGCGCTTCGGCCTGCGGCCGTCCAAGATCGCCTTCATGGCGTTCCAGGCCTGGAAGGACGTCGCCAAGGGCGAATGGCCGCCGGCATTTCCGGCCGACAAGCGCCGCGCCTATGATCTTCCGGAAATTCGGCGCTGGCTTGAAGTGTTCCTGCGCCGCTTCTTCGCCTTCAGCCAGTTCAAGCGCTCGGCGATGCCGAACGGACCGAAGGTCTCGGCCGGCGGATCGCTGTCGCCGCGCGGCGACTGGCGTGCGCCGTCGGATTCGAGTGCTGCGGCCTGGCTCGAGGATCTCGAGCGGAACGTGCCGAAGTAAGCGGAGAGCGCAGTCCAGAACGACTTCGCGCCGCACGGCTCACAGAGCCGGCGGCGCGAAATTGCGTTCGATGAAGAAAGCACGAGGTCCGGAGTGCCTAGGAGTCCGGACCTCGTAACCTTGCCCCAGCCTTTGATCCCCCGCCCCAGATGGTCCCCCAACCCCGTGGTGCGCGATCAGAGGGTGATGCCCTTGGAAGGCCGCCGATCGATGTCCCGCGATGTACGCGAGACAGGGTTAGGACTCCATTCCGGTTCACTACGGATTTAATCGCGCTTGATTTTGCGCGCGGATGCATGCGCCTGAAAGCAGCAAGGTGCGACTGGTTCCGCGATCGGCTCGATCCGACTTTGCAGTAAATGCTTCGTCATGGCCGGGCTTGTCCCGGCCATCCACGACCTTTTCGGCGGCATCAAGAACGTGGATGCCCGGGACAAGCCCGGGCATGACGGCTGAGATTGCCTGTGCCCACGCGCCGGAAGCAGGGGAGGCCTGCGATAGACCAATCCGAGGCTTTCAAAGGCAAGTTCTCGTTGCGCCCGCCCGGCCCGTGCGCTATCCGGCCGGAAAGGCCTGAGGCGGCTTCGATATTTTCCGCTCAGGCACCCAAACCCGAGGACGGAAACCGCCATGCCAGCCTATCGCTCCCGCACCACCACCCACGGCCGCAACATGGCGGGCGCCCGCGGCCTCTGGCGCGCGACGGGCATGAAGGATGGCGATTTCGGCAAGCCGATCATCGCGGTCGTCAACTCCTTCACGCAATTCGTGCCCGGCCACGTCCATCTCAAGGACCTCGGCCAGCTGGTCGCCCGCGAGATCGAGCAGGCCGGCGGCGTGGCCAAGGAGTTCAACACCATCGCGGTCGATGACGGCATCGCCATGGGCCATGACGGCATGCTCTACAGCCTGCCGTCGCGCGAGCTGATCGCCGACAGCGTCGAGTACATGGCCAACGCGCACTGCGCCGACGGGCTCGTCTGCATCTCCAATTGCGACAAGATCACGCCCGGCATGCTGATGGCCGCACTTCGGCTCAATATCCCCGCCGTGTTCATCTCGGGCGGCCCGATGGAGGCCGGCAAGGTCAAGCTGCAGGGCAAGACCAAGGCCGTCGATCTCATCGATGCCATGGTCGCCGCGGCCGATAGCAAGGTCAGCGACGAGGACGTCAAGGTGATCGAGCGCTCGGCGTGCCCGACCTGCGGCTCCTGCTCGGGCATGTTCACCGCGAACTCGATGAACTGCCTGACCGAGGCGCTCGGCCTGGCGCTGCCCGGCAACGGCACGGTGGTCGCGACCCACGCCGATCGCAAGCGCCTGTTCGTCGAGGCCGGTCACACTATCGTCGATCTCGTCCGCCGCTACTACGAGCAGGACGACGCCTCTGTGCTGCCGCGCAACGTCGCGAACTTCAAGGCGTTCGAGAACGCCATGACGCTCGACATTGCGATGGGCGGCTCGACCAACACCGTGCTGCATCTGCTCGCCGCCGCCCATGAAGGGCAGGTCGCGTTCACCATGCAGGATATCGACCGGCTGTCGCGCCGCGTGCCTGTGCTGTGCAAGGTTGCACCATCAGTTGCCGACGTGCATGTCGAGGACGTGCATCGCGCAGGCGGCATCATGGGCATCCTGGGCGAGCTCGATCGCGCCGGCCTGATCGACACCTCGGTCTCGACCGTGCACGCGCCGACCATGAACGAGGCGCTGGAGCGCTGGGACATCAAGCGCTCGAAAAGCGAGGCGGTGCGTACCTTTTTCCGTGCCTCGCCCGGCGGCATCCCGACCCAGGTCGCCTTCAGCCAGGAGCGCCGCTACGACGAGCTCGATGCCGACCGTGAGAAGGGCGTCGTCCGCAATCTCGCGCACGCCTTCAGCAAGGACGGCGGCCTCGCCGTGCTCTACGGCAACCTCGCGCAGGACGGCTGCATCGTGAAGACTGCGGGCGTCGATGCCTCGATCCTGAAATTCTCTGGCCCCGCGCGCGTGTTCGAGAGCCAGGACGCGGCCGTCGAGGGCATTCTGGGCGGCAAGGTTGTCGCCGGCGAGATCGTGGTCATCATCTACGAAGGCCCGCGCGGCGGCCCCGGCATGCAGGAGATGCTGTATCCGACCAGCTATCTGAAATCGATGGGCCTCGGCAAAGCCTGCGCGCTCGTCACCGACGGACGCTTCTCGGGCGGCTCTTCGGGTCTGTCCATCGGCCATCTCTCGCCGGAAGCGGCCGAAGGCGGCAACATCGGTCTGGTTCGCACCGGCGATCGTATCGCCATCGACATTCCGAACCGCAGCATCAACATCGAGGTTTCCGACGAGGAGCTCGCTGCGCGCCGTCTCGCCGAAGACGCCAAGGGCGACGCCGCCTGGCAGCCCGCAGCCCGCAAGCGCAACGTCTCGACCGCGCTGCAGGCCTACGCTGCGCTCACCACCAGCGCCGCGCGCGGCGCCGTGCGCGAAGTCAAGCGGCGCACGAAGTAGGCGCGTCTTGCGCGGGCCCGATCGCAAACGTCGCGGTCGTGCATGGTCAACAAGTTCTGAACGGCCGGTGAAAGCCGGCTGTTCGCATTAAGGATGCCCCGACGAACTTCGGCAGCCATGGGTTTTGCGGCGTATACTGCGGCGACCTTCGCAAATCCATTTCGGGCAACTGGGGCGCTACCACAATGTCTCGTACTCTTGCTGTCGTTTTCTCAACAGTCGTCGCTGCCATTGCCATGACGACCGCGGCCTCCGCCGGCTGCTACAATTGCTACGCGCCGCCGCAGCCGTGCACGACCTGCTATCAGCAGCAATACGTCGCGCCGCAATACCGCGCCGTCGACGAGACCGTGATGGTGTCGCCAGGTGCGACAGTCGCGCATCGCACGCCGGCGCAGTACCGCACCGTGATGGTGCCGCAGACCGTGATGGTGGCGCCGCCGAGCGTGCAGTACGAGCGCATCCCGCCGCAATACGCCACGCGCCAGCGCGTCGAGATGGTCTCGCCGGGCTATTCCTATTACGCGCCGGTGGCGCCGAGCTGCAGCAATTGCGGCTACTGAGCCGACGCGACAAGAGACGAACGCAACAAGCAGACTTCGCGCGGTGCCCCCCAAAAGGCGCCGCGTTTTCTTTTGCGGGCGAAGCCAAACGAGGCCCGGAAATAGAGGTGACTCCAACCGGGCCTCGCGACCGGCGACGCCCTGGGAGGTGTCACCAGTCCTGATCGAGGCTAGAGGACCAAACTGACGCGCACCTGACAGATCGTCCGATCAGCGTCATATCCAACTCACGCCCGGCTGCATTGCTACCGCAATCGGCGCGGTGTTATGCTCGTCGCAGAACGGGGAGTTTCTCGATGCACAAAATCGCCGTCGCCGTCTTGCTTGCCCTGATGGCCGCCCCCGCGCTGGCGGAGGAACATATGCTAGGGCCTGGCGAAGAGCCCAAGGCGAAGACGGCGACACAGAAGGCGGACGATGAGCGGGCTGCGCGCGCCTATCAACGCTCCCTCAACAATGTTCCGGACCAGAAGGCGGTCGATCCGTGGGGAACTGCCCGCGGCGATGATGCGTCGAAGAAGTCAGCCGCGCCGGCCAAGCCGGTTGTGAAGCAGTCATCCAAGGCCAAGAGCGGCAGCACCGCCAACAAGAGCGGCAGCACCGCCAATTAGCAAAGATGCGTGAAACGGCGGGCTCCCTTCGTCCGCACACGACGCGCAGTAGCCCGCGTGCGCTCCGACCTACCAGTAATCGACAATTTGATACCGGCCGGCGCCTCGTTTCGATGGCGGCATGCCTCGCCCTGTCCGCCATACGCCTACGCACGCCGATGGCAGGCCACTCTATTCACACCTGATGCCGAACATGCAGGGTGGGGCAGCCGCAGCGGTTGACGACGCCATGCGAGCCGCCATAAAGAAGCGCAGCGACGACGTTGGGTAGCAAAGCGGTAGCAGAGTCCTCGAAATGTTCTCTGCGAAGCGGCGAAAAGCTTAGCAATTTCAAGTCTTGGAAGGGTGGCCGAGTGGTTTAAGGCACCGGTCTTGAAAACCGGCGTGCCCGCAAGGGTACCGTGGGTTCGAATCCCACCCCTTCCGCCAGTACAATCCGACCGGGGTATGTCAGTCGGGCTTTCCCGGGCAGGTGATCGGTGAATCAGACGTTCAATCCGGCCACGCTCGACAAGCTGAAGCTCCGCATTCAGGCGTTGCGCGCCAAGACGATCGCCAACGGTTGCACCGAGGACGAGGCGCTGTCGGCCGCCGCCAAGGTCGCCGAGTTGCTGGATCGTCACGATTTGTCGCTCTCCGACGTCGAGCTGCGCGCCTCGCCGTGCGAGCGGAGGGTCTACGAGACCCATCGCAAGAAGCGAATTCCTCTGGACGACTGCATCGGCGCGATCGCTCATTTCTGCGATTGTCGGGTCTGGCGCGAGAAGAATGCGGCCGGCGAGAGCAGCTATGTGTTCTTCGGTCTCGGCGCGGATATCGAGGTCGCGCATTATCTGGCCGAGTTGATCGACGGCGCCGTGCGCGCCGAGCTTGGCCGCTTCAAGACCTCGGTCGACTACATCAGGTTCCGGCACCAGCAGCGCCATCTGGCCAATGCCTCCTTCGCGCTCGGGATGGTGGCGTCCATCGCGCACCGGCTGGTGGCGATCAAGGCCGGTCGCGATCAGGTCAACGAAGGCACCGGCCGCGGGCTGGTGGTTCTCAAGACCTCGGTGGTCGATGCGGAATTCGACAAGCTCGACCTCAAGCTCCGGACCCAGCGCAGCGGCGGCCGGATGGTGTCGATGACGGCCTACGAAGCCGGCGGCGCTGCGGGAGCGTCGCTGGCTATCAACCCCGGCCTTGGCGGGGCGCAGTCAGGGACCGCATCCAAGGGAAGCTGATGGCATCGGGGAGGGGCGCGGCTTCAGCCGGGAGTGAGAGCATGGCGATGTCATTCCGTTAATCAGCTGCCCTCTGTCGCCGATGCTGCCCATGCTAATAAAGTGCGTCACCGCAATTCCGATGAAGAGTGGCTTTAATCCGCAAAATCCCTGAGCCGTTGGGTACGAAAGCGCGACATTGAGTCACTATTCACTGTCAGCCTTTCGTCTCCCGAACGTGATTTTGTCCATCCCTTGAATATATCCCTCGAGAAGGCCTGCGCGATCTAGCATTCGATATGAATTCCGAGAAGCCGCATCGTGAGTCATCTGTTCATTGATTCGACACCAAGAGCATTGCGCCTGCAACGTTTCCGCCTTCATTGGTTCAAGGCAGGTCTCGCAAGCTGAAGCGGCGGGCATAAGCGTCGAACCGTCGAAAACATACGGCTGCCCATGAGCGTCAACGAAATAGGGATTTGCGG
The DNA here is from genome assembly GCF_040546885.1 of Bradyrhizobium sp. S3.2.6. Taxonomy (NCBI): domain Bacteria; kingdom Pseudomonadati; phylum Pseudomonadota; class Alphaproteobacteria; order Hyphomicrobiales; family Nitrobacteraceae; genus Bradyrhizobium; species Bradyrhizobium sp. S3.2.6. The sequence goes on from NZ_JBEPOS010000012.1 coordinate 156,169, forward strand.
AGCTTTTGCCGATGCGGATTTCGAAGTAACGGCAGCCCAACTCCTCAGATTTCGTTAGGAGAGCTTGCTTCGTTTCATCCGTCGCTCTTGAACCAACGATGATACTGCAAATGCAACAAATTGGTGCGTCCAGGAGCAACAGCCCTGAGGTGTCGCGAATCTCGTTTTCCGAAGCAACCATCCGTCGTTCCCGCTCGTAGCTCCAGCAGGTTGCCTTGGTAAAGTAGGCGGCATTATACACACCTAATCGCAAGAGGTAGATGTAGCGGTATTTGCCAATTTTGAATGCTCGATAGAGCATGTCGGTCAGATCTTCGGATGGGGTATCCGAATAAGCAACGTCTTGGAAACCGCTATCCTGAAAAGCCTCCCGCAGGGATGTTTCGGAAAATTCAATTACAAATCCTTTGTGGTTTTCAGCATAGTGGGCCCACATCGGAATAACATCGGGCGATCGAGAAAAGCAGGTAGTGGGAAGCTGATCGAGATCACCAACAGCGTCGGCGTAAAATGCCAAGGCATCTGGCTCTTCATCAAAATCTATTGTGAGAAACAGCTCGTAAGGATCGTTGAAATCTTTCGGCAGCGAGCACTTCAAGGTCACGTGCTCGGGCGAGCTGAAAACGTTATTGATAAACTGAGAGCTCACGTACTTGTACAGTTGCGTGTCATGCGCTCGATCAAGTGATGCTTGACCTCGGTGCGAATGATTTTGTTCTGGCGATGGAGATGGAGATGGCGGAGCTGCTTCGGCAAGCAGTCTGCGCTTTTTCTTCTTTCCGAGTTTATTGTTCATTTGGAGGCATAGCGTAGGACAACCTGGCCGAGCGCGAAAGCGCCCCGAAAGAGGGGTGGATTTTTAAGCAAATCAGTGAGACTCTGTCCGTGGGATAGATACCCGGACCGCGGTTCTTTGCCTTGATCATGCGGCCATCGAAACGCGCCGCCACCGAGAGTCAAATTGTCGATTACTGATGGTTCGGAATGCGTCAGGGCCATTGCCGGTCAGGGGTGTGGAAAACGCTATTCATCGTCTTCTCCCGCAAGGAATCGGTCGACGGCTCGATCCACCTCAGCTTGAGGTACGCGCGGTCGCGCCGGCTTCTTTCGCGACCAAATCAGCGCTTTGGCCGTGCCACCTTCTGCTTTTGCTTGTTCAACATCCAATGACAAAAAGCCGTCTATGGTGAAGTGGTCCCAATAGTGTTGGTTGGTTTTGTCCTGGATGAAGATCGGCCTCTTTTCATCGATGGAGATGGCGAGGTGCACTAGCGGCATCTGCTCCACTTCTTTGATCATGAGGTAGAGATCGAGCGCGCGTCGATCCGCATCTCTCGCGGCCACAAATCGCTTACCCATGGCCTCCTCACGAACGTAGGAGCCGCTTCCCGGTGCGGAGTTGAAATTGGCGCAATGCCTCATGGTCGGCGGAGGTCGGGCTGCCGTGCTCGCGGAGTAGCAAAGCGTGCTCAGCGTGCTGCTCCATCAACGCCGCAGCGGTGGCGCCGCGAAGCCCCTCAAAGTGGATAATCAACGATTGGCGGGCCTTAGCCCGGTTATGGACCTCGAGATTGTAGGCACCGTTGGTCATCAAAATCTCCTAGTCAAAATGCAACTCGAATCCAAGGATACTCTCGAATCGAGGCGTTGCAAGAGCAGAAAAGCGCAACCTGAGCAACACAAAACCCACCGCGTGAAGCCTGGCGGGTGGTGGGTCCAAGAAGCGAATTCCTCTGGACGACTGCATCGGCGCGATCGCTCATTTCTGCGATTGTCGGGTCTGGCGAGAAGAACGCGGCCGGCGAGAGCAGCTATGTGTTCTTCGGTCTCGGCGCGGATGTCGAGGTCACTCGGGCTGGACCTCAGCGCCCCGACCACCGCAAACCCGGCAGATGAAATGCGGCTCACGATCCGAGAGCCTTACGTTGACAGGCCAGCGGTCGACGTCCAGGGCAACGTGATGGCCGCAATGGCAATAGACCAGCACGCCGCGCACGCCCATCTGGCCGAAGGTGATCTTCATCGGTCGACCGTCGGGGTGCCTGGGCGTCTGGCGGCGGACAGGGCGAGGCGTGCCGCTATCGAAGCGCGGCGTAAGCGAGAGTCAAATTATCGATTACTGGTGGTCCGGAACGCGTGCGAACTACTGCGCGTCGTTGGTGTGGAAACAAAACGGCCAATTCACCCTGGCGACCCATCCTGTTTGATTGCCCGTCGATAGAAACGCATTGGCACACCGTAAGCTGGGCCAGACAGTTCGTGCAGTTTGTGCGTCAAGTCGATATCTGGACCCAGCTTGCTCGTCCAAAGTCCATTCTCAAGCTGTCGGGCAGCATGCTGGGGTTGTCCTTGAACGCAATAGAGAGCGATTTTTTCAAAGCCGGGTTCGTGATTGTCGTCAGAACACTTTTCCCAGCCATCTACCTCAAACCATCTGTCGAAGGCATCTGAGACGGATAAACCGAGAGTTGGAATTGGCCAGTAAGATCGCTTCCTGTTCGGCCACCAGTGTCGGCGGCTGTCCTTAAAGGCCCAGGCTATGCAGTTATATTTTTCTGTTTTTTCGCTTGTCTTCTTGGCGGCAACGTCATTCAAGTTCGGGAAAAGCGATTTATAGGGTGCGTCCATTATTTTCGGCCCAAGCGATCCACGCATTAGCCATCGCTTCGATATCGCCTATCTCGTCGCTGCTGTAAGGAGTTTCGTTTGGAAAAGCATCGTCAAGAACCCATACAAGTTTAGATGGCGCCATCCGAAGTTCTTGAATGATCAGTGGACAAACGAGATCAGCGTGCTCCACGAGAGCAGCAAAGCTTGGGTGCGCAGTAATTCGATCTGGATCTGACAGAAAGGCGGTTTCGCTCTTCCATCGATTCAACACCGCGTAAAAAGATGAGATGAAGTCTGACGGCGTGCGAGCGTACCTCCCACGCGATTTAGACGCAGAGGAGCGGCTACGGAGAACGACCTTGCGAGATCGAGTGCCGCTGTTCAATGGCATCGCCTTAAGGCCCATTCTATTCCTCCCTGCTGGTAATTTTTTTATATGCCGCAACTTGAGATAGCAACCAGTTTGCCAGCCCCTCTGCGCCTTCGGGGCTTAGAAAAAGGTCGCAAGCGACCTCGCGCACGATTGATCCGCGGCTGATCTGCTTCTCCAGAATCTCGGGGCCGAGACGGCCTGATCCGTTCTCGAGCTCTTCCATCTTGAAAACCTGACGTCGAGGCAACGCTTCTCGCTCGGCATACACAGCGCAGTGGACATGGCCATTGGGGGTGAGGCCGCCGACAGCTCCGTCAACCCAAACAACGCGGAAATCGTGCGCTTTGATGTAGTCAAAGGCGACCTCGTTTTCGCCTGGCTCTTTTAGCGGATTCTGCCAAGTGTCGTCGGTCATGCGGGATCCCGTTTCATTAATGATATGGCCGATTCCGTTAAGGAGCGGTAGGCGTCTTACGACGTAGGGGCGGTGTACGTCAGAACATACACTGCCGTCCATGCGTCGCCGGGGCCGCAACGTTCCGTATAAGGAACGAAGGTTGGTGCATGTGTTCCGATTATAGATACACACCGGCAGCGCTCCGGATCTCGCCGGGGTCTGTCGGTCGGGCTTTCCCGGGCAGGTGATCGGTGAATCAGACGTTCAATCCGGCCACGCTCGACAAGCTGAAGCTCCGCATTCAGGCGTTGCGCGCCAAGACGATCGCCAACGGTTGCACCGAGGACGAGGCGCTGTCGGCCGCCGCCAAGGTCGCCGAGTTGCTGGATCGTCACGATTTGTCGCTCTCCGACGTCGAGCTGCGTGCCTCGCCGTGCGAGCGGAGGGTCTACGAGACCCATCGCAAGAAGCGAATTCCCCTGGACGACTGCATCGGCGCGATCGCTCATTTCTGCGATTGTCGGGTCTGGCGCGAGAAGAATGCGGCCGGCGAGAGCAGCTATGTGTTCTTCGGTCTCGGCGCGGATATCGAGGTCGCGCATTATCTGGCCGAGTTGATCGACGGCGCCGTGCGCGCCGAGCTTGGCCGCTTCAAGACCTCGGTCGACTACATCAGGTTCCGGCACCAGCAGCGCCATCTGGCCAATGCCTCCTTCGCGCTCGGGATGGTGGCGTCCATCGCGCACCGGCTGGTGGCGATCAAGGCCGGTCGCGATCAGGTCAACGCAAGCACCGGCCGCGGGCTGGTCGTTCTCAAGACCTCGGTGGTCGATGCAGAATTCGACAAGCTCGACCTCAAGCTCCGGACGCAGCGTAGCGGCGGCCGGATGGTGTCGATGACGGCCTATGAAGCCGGCGGCGCCGCGGGAGCGTCGCTGGCCATCAACCCCGGCCTTGGCGGGTCGCAGTCAGAGACCGCATCCAAGGGAAGCTGATGGCATCGGGGAGGGGCGCGGCTTCAGCCGGAGCTGAGAGCATGGCGATATCAGTCGTCTATGCTGCCGGCGTGCTCATAAAGTGCAGCGTCAGCGTAACTCCGGTGCGATCTCTAGTTGCATGCAAGAAATAGTTCCGGGAGCGCGTCGACCTGAATAGACACAGTGGCTTCAAATACAGAGTTCTCGATCTGGAAGGGCTGCTCTGTAGCTCTGCCGGTTGCGCCGCAGTTACCGAAGCCGCCCCCGGTTGTCCTACCAACGTCGCTGAATGAAAAGAGAATCCCACCACCTTGATCGAGGAATTTTATAACTCTGCCGTTCTTTGAAAAAAGAACGTTGCTAGCAGGGTCGGTGGAGGCCCAGTGCGTTACTACATTAAAGCTCATGCGAACCGTGGTAGCGTCCTGTCCATTTGATCCTCTCGTTCGAACTGCGACGAAATCCCATCCGCTATAAGTGCGCGCGCTTTGCCCCCGGTATCGTTGAGGAAGCCTTGGGTCGTTCATCGGTTGGTCGACAATCGGTGTTTGACCAGAGTAAGATCGGATTTCTGATTTCGGGTTTTTGGTGATGGTTAGCGGCAATGTTGCGCTGCCTGCGTCAGAGGTAAAGGGTGTCGGCTTCGTTGGGCATCCGATGCTGCCGCAGTCGCTGGGGTTATACTTTAGATCAGCGCCGGTAGCGGCGGTGGCCAGAAACCCGACAATCAAAATTCCATAAGCCAAACTTTTCATCTCAAATCTCCTTTCAACCACTAGTCGATGTTGGGAGAAGCAACCCGTCCTGTCAATCGGCGCCCCGGCCGTTATTCCGAGCCTTCTAATCCGTTTTCTTCATCGCTCGCCGAGCTTTTCCTGCAGGCGCGCACCGACCTTAGCGGCTATCGCAGTGCACGCGGTCTTGTCGATCATGTCGCTAGCGAGCCAGAGGTCAATCTGGCTGCCGACCGATTCCGGGGTGCCACCGACAACCGATCCCAATTGCATCGACAGCCCAATCCCGCAGCGAACCATCCAGGGCGATCGTAGAGGCAGAAGGTACGTTTCCAAGTCGCCCGTCTCCGTCACGACGATAAAGCCGTCTTGCACTCGGACTTGATCATCGAGCGCCTTCAACGCTTTGGGCAAGATAACAGCGGGATCCGAGACGGTGTCGACCTTCGGCTTGTTCTTCTCGGGGCGGCTGGCGTCATCGCCGCGTGGTGCGAAAGCGGCATACGCGAAAATGCCGAGGCCGATGATTACCAGCGCGATGATGAGCTTGTCCTTCATTTGACCCCCAGCCGGGGCAAGGCTTGCGCAACCGGAGGGCGAGCGCAAGGGGCACGTCCTGATTCTTGGAGTTTCGATGACGGCCTATGAAGCCGGCGGCGCCGCCGGAGCATCGCTGGCCATCAATCCCGGCCTTGGCGGGGCGCAGTCAGGGACCGCATCCAAGGGAAGCTGATGACATCGGGGAGGGGCGCGGCTTCAGCCGGAGCTGAGAGCATGGCGATGTCATTCCGTTAATCAGCTGCCCTCTGTCGTCACTGCTGCCAGTGCTAGTAAAGTGCAGCGTCACCGTAATTACGTAATCGAGTCTTCCGCAGTTACGCTGCGCGATGAGTTGTTATAGGGGCCTCCCTTGTGGATGATTGGTCTGCAGCGTTCCACGACAGCGCCTAACTCTGGTATCGAAACAAAAACCCGCGGCGGATTTCTCCCCGCGGGTTCGAACCTTCTTAGGAAGGCGCCTTACAAGCCCCCGTGCGGCTTGGCGGGCGGCCCGCTCTTACTTCCCGGCAAGCCCGCAATCTCTGCCGTGTCCTGATTCTTGATGGCCGGGTTCGCCTGGTCCTTCGCCGCAGTGGAACCAACTGTCATCCCTCGATGCACAGCGGGACCATTCTTGTTTCCAGCAAAGCCTGGGATCCCGGCGCCCGAGTTCTGCGCACTCGGAACCGAAACCGAGAGGTCCAGCCGGCCGGTTTGCGGCGCCGCCATCGCAGACGACGTTGCGAGCGCGATGACGATTGCGCTTGCTATGAGCTTCATGTCTGTCTCCAGTAGCTGCGCCCCACAACGGTCGAACGTCAGCCGCCAGCTGCGGTTTCTGCATTGACGGAATTTAAGATATCACACGTGCTGCGTGAATTGATCTATGGGGCGTTGGAACACGGCCATAGGCAGGGAGCGGCATGACGGCAGTTGAAGAGAGGGACCTCAATAACAGGGGGCACTGGGCTCGGGGCACACTCGGCGTGTTGCAGAAGTCGCACGAGATCATCAAGTACGTTCTTATCACGCAGAAAGGACGGCACTGGCACCGGTCCGCCAACGTTTCGCGGCGCCGATGTTCGGCCCGACTTCGAGCGCGACAACAGCAGCTTGCATCAAGGCTATCGAAAGAGGAGGTGACCGAGGGATTTGAGCAGCCTTACTCCAACTCGATTGTGTCGACCCGGAAGCACGGCAAGCATCTGTAAGCATGTACTGCTGGCAGGTTTGCAATCTGTGGCAGTGTCGCAAGATAATCCATCGGCCGCCCGCACTTATTGCAGATGAGGATAGGTGGAATGTCCCTCGTTCGGCCGTCGGCCATTACCCAGCGCTCACGCTCACAGGCGTGGCAGCATAGTTTTGGACGATGCTGATCACAGCCCCGGTGAACTACTGAGGATTATCGGAATTTGGCAAAGGCCCCGCCAGCGCGAACCGGCCGCCCAGCCTTTACCGCCTCAGCCGTCGGCGGTGCGTCATCCAGCCGTTGCGGGGCGCCCTTCTGTACAATTGGTGCGGGGGTACGCCTCAGTCGTCCCAGAGGCGCTTACCGCACGGGCATTCGAACATGTGAGTGATGTCTCCACTGTCAGAGTCCACCACCGTTCGTACAAGCTTCATTTTCTGGCCGCAGATTCGGCAGGGTTTGCTTGAGTTGTCCTCGACAACGCAAATCTTCTCGGCGCGAAATATTTCCATGAGTCTCGCCCCCATCCGAGGTGACCTAGTGGAGATTACAAACCTACTGAAGCGGGGAAATTGGAAGAAGTCGGTACGAAGCCGCGACGCATTTACGCCTGTACACGGACCAAATCAAGACGCGCCAGCTATCCTGACGACCTTTTTGGGTACCTCATTAGATGGGCCCAATAGTGGGACGGAGCGATGTTCATCCTCTTACAAGCTTGGGCTGATGTAGTCCCTGTGCAAAACGGTAGGTCGTTTGGCACCATCGAACAGAATGGTGATGCCGGTCGTCCGAGAGCTTGTGGCGACAACGATGCCAGCCTTGCCAGCCAATTCCGGGCAACGAATTGTTCCGAGGTCGCTGAGCTTGAAACGCGCGCCGACCGCAATTTCTGTTCTCAAATCCATGGTTGCGCCTCCAAAAAGAGACAGATCGCAATGAAATGGGATACCCCGAGTAGCAAACTTCTTCAGAAATACCGCTAATCATACGCGGCAATTGTTTCAGGACCGTTTCATCGTCCGAGATTTGCGTTGCGTGGGAGACGGGTTCGCCTGCGTTTCGCGGAGGACGCTCCGAACGTGGAAGAGTTGCCCTGGGCTCGGCTCATCTCGCGCCCGGCCTTGACGTACCCTCGTTGCCGCTTCCCGTGCCACGCATCGAAAGCGTCCTTGATCTCCGCGCCTCGGGCGACCAATTCTGCTGACGCTGTATCACCAGACGGACAAGCGATTTTTTGATTTCGGAATATTCGCATATTGTCACTGTTTTGCCCGACGCGTCAAATGGTTTTTGCGGGAATGCCAGGGGTCGGCGCGCAAGTCCTTGATCCAACAGGCATGGGCTACTGTGCATGGGGTTGTTTTCGATCTTTCGGCATGTCCGGCCGGCGCGCCACACGGAACTTTTTCCTCACCGTCGCGTTATCTTGGCATGACAGAAGATCTTTCCTTCCGACGCAAACCCCTGACCCCTGAGCAGCGCCAGGCGCGCGATGCGGCGCGCCGCGTCGAGGCAGAGAAGGCCATGCGCGACCACGAGGCCGCGCAGAAGGCGTTTTATGAGAATCGGGAACGGCTGAAGGCCGAGCGGCTGGCCCGAGAGGCGGCCGCGGCAAAAGTCTGACGGCCAACGGGACCGATCGGTCATGACCACGTTCGACAAGCGCGAGCAGGGCTTCGAGGCCAAATTCGCCCACGACGAGGAGCTCATGTTCAAGGCCGCGGCCCGGTCCAACAAGCTGCTCGGGCTCTGGGCCGCTGGTCAGCTCGGACTCAGCGCCGATGCGGCAGCAGCTTACGCGACGGCGCTGGTCACGGACAATCTGGCCAACCAGACGATGACCCTGAGCAAGGTATCGAGCGATCTCGCGGCGAAAGGGATTTCGCGCGAGCAGGTCGCGCAGAAGCTTCAGGAATGCCTGCACCAGGCGCTGGCGCAGCTCGCAGCCGCAGCGAGCAAAGCCGGCGATTGATCACTTCACTCGGCCTGCCTGCACTCGGCCTGCCTGCGCGCGGTGGCGTCGCTGAACTTGTCGACGACTCTGCCGATGGCAGAGACTACGAAGGTTACGAGGATTAGCCGAAGGCCAGGGCGACGAGGCTCGAGCAGAGCAGGACCAGACCGCCTGCGGTCAGTGCCAGAAAGCCGTCGGATACCAGGTCATGTTTTCGCATGGGACACCTGCCGCTCTCGTCCTTGATGCTCGATCGGATTGATTAAGATTGTCCGAACCTGCCGCCATGAAGAGGTGATGCAATGTCGCCCGCGCGTGCCGTCAGGCCCTCGTGCGGTAGCCTTCAAACGCGTGGGCCAAAAAGATCCCCGCGCTTACCAGACCCATCAGTGCCGAAACCGTCTCGATCATCGTTAAATTCCAATCCCGCCCCTGCAGCTGAGAAAACGCGGGCGGCCTTGCACAGTCAAAAGAATTCCAGTGAAGCCGGCGACAATGGGGGTGGAGTGAGCTTTTGGCGCAACAGCTTGTGCGGGTCTGGCACAAAGGAGGCGGTGCTGAAGCCCTCGCGCTCCGTAGATCAGCGGAGAATGCCAAACGTCCTGTTTACCATCCCGGCGCGAACGCTGTGGGCTCCCCATTTCCGCCGTGTTCGAGTTGCGTTATCGTTACCGCCTCTGAGACGGTGGTGGGCCGCCTCGGAGCTTGAGGTCCGGAAGGCACTCCCTGCAGGCAAGCGGGTTGGGGCCGGCTCCGGCGAAATGGTATTTGGGGCGAATGGGAATCCGACGGTCAGATTCGGTGGTGCGGGCGGCGCGTAGCGTCGCGGCGGTCGCCACCTGCCTGGCGCTCGCCAATTGCGCCTCGTCCAACAAGTTCGCCAGCCGGGTCGATCCCAAATACGGCGTGTCCTCCAGCCCGCGAGTCGTGGCCTGGGGCGATCCCGTCCCCAAGGGCGGCGGCACTTATCGCGTCGGCAAGCCCTATATGGTTGCAGGCCGGACCTACGTGCCGGAGGAGGACGTCAACTACCGCGCCGAGGGCCTGGCGTCCTGGTACGGTGACGATTTCCATGGCCGCCAGACCGCCAATGGCGAAGTGTTCGACATGGGCTCGCTGACGGCGGCACATCCGACCTTGCCGATGCCGTCCTATGCGCGGGTCACCAACCTGTCGAACGGCAAGTCGCTGGTCGTCCGCGTCAATGACCGCGGGCCCTATCACGGCAACCGCCTCATCGACGTCTCGAACAAGGCCGCTGAACTGCTTGAATTCAAAGGCAATGGTGTTGCCAGGGTTCGTGTCGAATATGTCGGCCGGGCGCCGCTCGAAGGCTCCGACGACCGCCAGCTGATGGCGACCTTGCGCACCGGTGTTCCCGCGCCGTCGCCCTCGATGGTCCGGGTCGCCTCGGCGCGGCCGTTCGTGCCGGAGCTGTCGTCGAGCCGCGGCGCCATCCGGGGCGATGTCCCGATGCCGGAGGGGCGGCCGTATTCGCTCGGCAACACCTCGGCCGACGTCGCCTCGATCAATGCGACCTCGGAGATGTCGGCCTCGAGCCGCAGCCGGGGCCGCGCGTTCCAGAATGCTCGCCAGGTATCCTATGACGAGGACGGCCGCTATGCCGCCGAGAGCGGTCCTGCGGCTTCCGGTGACGGCGCCGCCGAAGCCCGCAGCATCCTGACCGGCCGCGGCCTCTACTGATCCTGGAATACGAGGCGCTCGCTAGCGCGACGCCGCGTCGCGCAGGAAGCTCACGAGCGCAGCGTTGACCTCGTTCGGCCGCTCCTGCTGCACCCAATGGCCGGCGCCCTCGATGATCAGTTTTCGCGTCAGGTTAGGCAGCACGCGCTCCAGCTCGTTGACGCGCTTGGCGCCGATCAGGCCGGTGATGACGGCGTCCTGCGCACCTGCGATGAAAAGCGAGGGCTGCTGGATCTGCGCGTCCTGCCAGGGCGCGGTCAGCTCCCAATTGCGATCGAGGTTGCGATACCAGTTCAGCCCGCCGCGGAATCCCGACTTGCGGAAGGCTTCGGTGAAATAGGCGAGATCGGCCTCGCTCAGCCACGCCGGCAGCGGCTCCTCGGTGCTGGCTTGGCCGAGAAAGCCCTTGCCCTCCTGCACGAACATCGCCGCATTCGGATCGGCAAGTCCACGCCCGCCGAGCACGGTGCGCATGGTGCGGGCGACGTCACGCTCGAACTCGGCCTCGGCGACGCCGGGCGCCTGAAAGTACTGCCAGTAGAAATTGGTGATGCCGCCCTGGCGCAGCAGCTCGAGCGGCTTGCCGCGTCCGCGGAATGGCGGCGGCACGCTCAGGCCGGCAACGGCCGTAAAGATATCGGGGCGGAACAGCGCCGCATGCCAGGCGACCGGCGCACCCCAGTCGTGGCCGACCACCATCGCCTTGGTCGCGCCGAGCGCCTGGACCAGGCCGACGACGTCGCCTACCAGGTCGAAGATCGAATAGGCGGTCACGTCAGGCGGCGCCGCACTCTGGCCGTAGCCGCGCATGTCCGGGGCCACGACATGAAAGCCTGCAGCCGCGAGCACCGGGATCTGGTGCCGCCAGGAATAGGATAGTTCCGGCCAGCCATGGCACAGCACCACCAGCGGCCCCTGGCCGGCCTCGCGGATGAAGAGATCGATCCCGTTGGCCTTGATCACGCGCGTGGTGGACATCGCTTTTCCGCCTTGTTTCAGGGGTTTGGTCGAGAAACATGAGATGTCACGATAGGGACGCGAGGAGAATCGTGCAATCTCGCAGGCAAGCACCGATCCTCATGTTGTTCGCACCGGTGCCAACTGTTAGAACGCCGCTCTCAGGGCTTCGCCATGGCATTTCGTCTCATCTCGCCCGGTCATACCGGATTGTCGGCCGGAGCACTGGCGCGCGGGCTGGTCGCGGCGGCGATTGCGGTGAGTCTCAGCTGGGGCGGGGTGCTCTACGCCGCCAACCAGAGCGTCCAGGGCGCCAAGAAAACCGAAGATGCAGGCTTTGACGGCGACGCCCCCACCGCGATCCTGATCGAGGCCTCCAGCGGCAGCGTGCTGTTCGAGAAGAACGGCGACGAGCTGCGCGCGCCCTCCAGCATGATGAAGCTCGTGACCGCGGAGGTCGTGTTCAACGCGATCAAGAAGGGCGACATCAAGCTGACCGACGAATACCGGATCAGCGAGAACGCCTGGCGCAAAGGCGGCGCGCCCTCCGGTGGCTCGACCATGTTTGCGGCCATCAACAGCAAGGTTTCGGTCGATGACCTCCTGCACGGCGCGATCATCCAGAGCGGCAACGATGCCTGCATCGCGCTCGCCGAAGGCATCGCCGGCAACGAGCGGATCTTTGCATCCGACTTCATGACCAAGCGCGCCCGCGAGCTCGGCATGGCCAAATCGACTTTCGCCAACTCCAACGGCTTGCCCGACCCCGGCAACAAGATGACGGTGCGCGAGCTAGGCATGCTCGCCCGCCACATCATCCTGGACTTCCCCGAATTCTACAAACTGTTCGGCGAGAAGGAGTTCACCTGGAACAAGATCCGCCAGCCCAACCGCAATCCGCTGCTCAATTCGATGGAAGGCGCTGACGGCCTGAAGACTGGCTACACCAAGGAAGGCGGCTACGGCATGGTCGGCTCGGCCGTGCAGAATGGCACGCGACTGATCGTCGTCGTCAACGGGCTTGAGGACAGCGAGGATCGCGCCACCGAAGCCAAGAAGATGCTGGAATGGGGCTTTCGCAATTTCGAGACCCGCACGCTGATCGCGGCCGACCAGCCGGTCGGCTATGCCAAGGTGTTTGGCGGCGAGAGCCGTTCGGTGAAGCTCGTTGCGAAAGAGCCGGTGAAGGTGATGGTGCACAAGAGCGGCGGCGACAAGCTGATCGCGCGCATCATCTATAGCGGTCCGGTCCGCGCGCCGGTTCAGGAGGGGCAGCGGGTAGGCGTGGTCAGGGTCTGGCGCGGCGGCAATATCGCGGTGGAGACGCCGGTCTATGCGGCCGAGGCAATCGGCACCGGGTCGACCGTGCGGCGCGCGATCGACGGGGCCAGCGAGCTCGTGATCGGCATGTTCCGCGCAGGCGCCGAGAAGCTCTGATCATGAGTGAGAGCACGGGACAGCGGCCGTCCGGACGCGGACGCTTTATCACCTTTGAAGGAGGCGAGGGGACCGGCAAGTCGACCCAGATCAAGAAGCTCGCCGACCGGCTCAAAGCGGCCAAGTTGCGCACGCTCGTCACGCGCGAGCCGGGCGGCTCGCCCGGCGCCGAGATCATGCGCCATCTGGTGCTGTCGGGGATGGGCAAGCTGCTCGGGCCCGAAGCCGAGACGCTGCTGTTTGCCGCCGCACGCGACGACCATGTCCGCACATTGATCGAGCCCGCGCTCAAGCAGGGCATTTGGGTGCTGTGCGATCGTTTCGCAGACTCAACGCGGGCCTATCAGGGCAGCCTCGGCAGCGTGCCCGCCGGTTTGATCAACGCCATGCAGCGGGTCACGATCGGCGATCTCAAGCCGGACCTCACCTTCATCCTGGACCTGCCGGTCGAGATCGGCCTGGCACGCGCGGCGGCGCGGCGCGGCAGCGGCACGCCTGACAGGTTCGAGGGCGAGAAGCTCGCCTTCCACCAAGGCCTGCGCGAGGCCTATCGCAAGATCGCCGCGGATGATCCCGCACGCTGCGTGCTGATCGACGCCAATTCCGATCCTGATACGGTTGCCGAACGCGTCTGGACCGCGCTGCGCGACCGCCTCCTGCCGACGCCCGCATCGGTGATCTCGGCATGAGCCCGCGTCAGGTCGAGCGTGAATCCGCCATTCCGCATCCGCGCGAGACAAGCCTTCTGTTCGGCCATCGCGAGGCCGAGACCGCGCTGCTCACCGCCTACCGCAGCGGGCGCATTCCGCACGCCTGGCTGATCGGCGGGCCGCAGGGCATAGGCAAGGCGACGCTGGCCTATCGTATGGCGCGCTTCGTGCTCGCTCGCGGCCAGCCGCTGGCGCCCGCCGTGCAGGGCGCCGAGGATCTCGCGATCGATCCTGATGACGCGGTGGCGCGGCAAGTTGCGGCGAGCTCGCATGGCGGTCTCTTGACGCTGGAGCGCACCGCCAACGACCGTGGCGTGATGCGGACGGTCATCACCGTCGACGAGACGCGCGAGACCATCGCGTTCTTCGGCTCGACTGCGGCTGCGGAAGGTTGGCGTGTCTGCATTGTCGACACCGTTGACGAGCTCAATCCCAATGCGGCGAACGCGCTGCTGAAAATCCTCGAGGAACCACCCCAGCAATCGCTGTTCCTGCTGGTCAGCCACGCGCCCGCACGCGTGCTCGCCACGATCCAGTCGCGTTGCCGCAAGCTGCGCTTGCGCTCGCTCACGACCGACGAGGTGATTGCCGCAGCCGCGACGGCCGCCGACCTCGCTCCGACCGATCTCGCGTTGCGCGAGGCGGCGGAGGCCTCCGAAGGCAGCGTTGCACGGGCACTGACCCTCCTTGGCGGTGATGCGCTAAAACTCCAACAGCGGACGGCGGCACTGCTGGCACGTCTGCCGCAAGTGGATCCGCGCGAATTGCACACGCTCGGCGAATCCCTTGGCACCAGCGACCGCGTCGCGCTTGCGGCCTTCATCGACGGCATCGATCGCTGGATCGCCGAACGCCTCCATTCCGACGATGCCAATGCCAACCAGAACCTGCCGCGCCTTGCGCGCCTAGCTGAGGTATGGGAAAAGATCGTCCGCGCCGCGCGCGACACCGAAACCTACAATCTGGAGCGAAAGCCCTTGGTTTTCTCGGTGTTCGGCTGGCTCGCGGACGCAACGCGCTAGGCGCAGGTACGTTTCCAAATTCTGAGAAGCTGGTAAAGGAATTCGTGGTGGCAGCGCGAGCTAAGAAAATCGCCAAGGGCAAGAGCAGCAAGAAGAACGCTGCCAAGAAGGCCGCGAAGGCGCTCGCGCGCAAAGCGGCCAAGAAGGTCAAGACGACCAGGAAGGCTACCACCAAGAAGGGCACTGCGAAGACGGCCAAGAAGGCCGGCAAGAAAGCTGCGAAGAAGCAGGTCGTCGCCAAGAAAGCCGCGACAAAGAAAGCCGCGACAAAGAAGGCCGCCAAAAAACCCGCCAAGGCTCCGGCGAAGAAGGCGGCAAAGAGGGCGAGGGCGACCGCGCCCGCCGTGATCGCCGCGCCGACTCCAGTCACCACCCCCCCGAAGGCCGTGAAGCCCAAAGCGACGAAACCAAAGGCGCCGCCTGCACCGAAGCCGGTGGCCGCCCCGAAGCCGGCAGCGCCGGTTGCCGCGCCCGCGCGTGACAACGTCTTCTACATCTCAACCGCGATCGCCTATCCGAACGGTAACCCGCATATCGGTCACGCCTATGAGGCGATCTCGGCCGACGTGCTGGCGCGCTTTGCGCGGCTCGACGGCAAGGACGTGTTCTTCCTGACCGGCACGGACGAGCACGGCCAGAAGATGGTTCAGACCGCGCAGAACGAGGGACTCACCCCGTCTGCGCTCGCAACCCGTAACGCCGACCGCTTCAGGGAGATGGACCAGCGCCTGAACGTGTCGTTCGACCGCTTCATCCGCACGACTGAAGAACAGCACCACCGCTCCAGCCAGGAGATCTGGCGGCGCATGGAAGCGAACGGCGACATTTATCTCGACAGCTATTCCGGCTGGTACTCGGTGCGCGATGAAGCCTATTACGCCGAGGACGAGACACGCCTGAACGACGACGGCATGCGCCTTGGCCCGCAAGGCACGCCGGTCGAATGGGTCGAGGAGGAGAGCTACTTCTTTCGTCTGTCGGCCTATCAGGACAAGCTGCTCAAGCTCTATGAGGAGCACCGGGAGTTCATCGGCCCGGACGCGCGCCGGAACGAGGTCGTCAGCTTCGTCAAGGGCGGCCTGCGGGATCTCTCGATCTCACGCACCACCTTCGACTGGGGCGTGAAAGTGCCCGGTGCCGAAGATCATGTGATGTATGTGTGGGTCGACGCGTTGACCAACTACATCACCGGTGTCGGCTTCCCCGACGAGAGCGACACGAACTGGCGCTACTGGCCGGCGGACGTGCATATCATTGGCAAGGACATCATCCGCTTCCACGCGGTGTACTGGCCGGCATTCCTGATGTCGGCTGGCATCTCGCTGCCGAAGCGGGTCTATGCCCACGGCTTCCTGTTCAGCAGGGGCGAGAAGATGTCGAAGTCGGTCGGCAATGTCGTCGATCCCTTCAACCTCGCCGACCAGTATGGCGTCGACCAGATGCGCTATTTTTTCCTGCGCGAGGTCTCTTACGGCCAGGACGGCAACTACAACCATGAAGCCATCGTCGCGCGCATCAATGCCGATCTCGCCAATGATCTCGGCAACCTTGCGCAACGCTCGCTGTCGATGATCGCCAAGCAATTCGGCGGCGTGCTGCCGGAGCCGGGCGAGTTCAGCGACAGCGACAAGGCGATTTTGGCGATGGCCGACGGCATGATCGCCGCGTCGCGTGAGGCGATGGCGACGCAGCAGATCCATCACTGGCTCAATGCCGTGTGGGCCGTGGTCGCCGAGGCCAACCGCTATTTCGCGGGCGAGGCGCCGTGGGCGCTGGCCAAGACCGATCCGGCGCGACAGAAGACGGTGCTCTACGTCACCGCCGAAGTCGTGCGCCAGATCGCGATCCTGGTCCAGCCGGCGATGCCGACCGCATCGGGCTTGCTGCTCGACAGCCTCGGCATCCCCGCGGGCGAGCGCGATTTTGCGATGCTCGGCGGTGACAAGCGGATCGCTGCTGGATCGACGCTGCCAGCGCCGACGCCGGCGTTCCCGCGCTACATCGAGCCGGCGGCCTGAGGCGTTCGAACGATGCTGGTCGACAGTCACTGCCACCTGGATTTTCCTGACTTTGCGGAGGATCTCGACGGGATCGTGTCGCGTGCCCGCGCGGCCGGGATCGGCCGCATGGTCACGATCTCGACGCGGGTGCGGAAGCTCGATCAGCTTCTCGCCATCGCCGGGCGTTACGACGACGTCTATTGCTCGGTCGGCACTCATCCGCACAATGCGGACGAGGAAGACGGCATTGCGCCGGACGAGTTGATCGCGCTGACGCGGCATCCGAAGGTGGTCGCGCTCGGCGAAGCCGGGCTCGACTATTTCTACGACGACGGCTCGCCGGAGGCGCAGGCGAGGGGCTTTCGTGCCCACATCGCGGCGGCCCGCGCCACCGGCCTGCCGCTGGTGATCCACACCCGCGAGGCGGATGAGGATTGCGCGCGCATCCTGGAAGAGGAGGCGGCACGCGGACCGTTTCGCGCCGTGCTGCATTGTTACACCGGCGGGCGCGAGCTGGCTCTGAAGGCGGTGTCGCTCGGGCTCTACATCGGCTTCACGGGCATCCTGACCTTCAAGAAGTCGGATGCCTTGCGCGCGCTCGCGGCCGAACTGCCGGCTGACCGTATTCTGGTTGAAACAGATTCGCCCTACCTTGCGCCGGGAAAGTTCCGGGGCAAGCGCAACGAGCCGGCCTATGTGGTCGAGGTCGCAAAAGTGCTCGCCGAGACGCGCGGCGTGTCGCTCGAGGAGATCTCACGCCAGACCAGCGAAAACTTCTTCCGCCTATTCTCCAAGGTGAAAGCTTGAGGTTCTGATCCGCATGACGCTGACGCTGACGATCCTGGGGTGCGGGTCCTCCGCCGGCGTACCGCGCCCGGCCCTCGGCTGGGGCGCCTGCGATCCCAACAATCCCAAGAACCGCCGCCGCCGCTGCTCGCTGCTGGTCGAACAGACCTCGAACCACGGCACCACACGCGTCGTGATCGACACCTCGCCGGACCTGCGCGAGCAGTTGATCTCGACCGATGTCGACCACATCGACGCAGTGTTCCTGACGCACGAGCATGCCGACCAGACCCATGGCATGGACGATCTGCGCTCGGTTGTGATCCATATGCGCAGGCGCATCCCGGTCTATTTCAATCAATCGACCGCGAAAGATATCATGGCGCGGTTCTCCTATTGCTTCATTTCGCCGGAGGGCAGCGACTATCCGCCGATCCTGACGCGGCATTCGATCGAGGCAGGCGGGAGCCAGATCATCATTGGCAAGGGCGGGAACGTGACAATGACCGCCTTCCTGGTCCAGCACGGCAACATTCCCGCGCTTGGCTATCGCATCGGCAATGCCGCCTACACGCCTGACCTCAACGACATCCCGCCCGAGAGCTTTGGCGCCCTGGAAAATCTCGATCTCTGGATCGTCGATGGCCTGCGCTACACCCCGCATGTCAGCCATTTCAGCATCAACGACGCGCTGTCCTGGATCGAGCGCTTCAAGCCGAAACGTGCCATCATCACCAACATGACCGCCGACGTCGATTACGAGGTGATCCGGCAATCGCTGCCATCAGGCGTAGTGCCGGCCTATGACGGGCTGCGGCTGGAGACTCACTGAGCCCATCCAGCGGAAATTTTTCCGCAGGCCGGCATGCTCCTTGCTTTCGCGAGCCCTGTCGTGTTGGTCTAACGTCTCAAAGACAGGCGTCGGATGGAGGCGATAATCAAGCGAGGCTGGCGATATCGCCGAGCTTGATTGAACCGCAATATGAGGATGGGGGCCGGGTTGGCAGAGCACGGCGACGACGTAACAGCTGTTGGACCTGTCCGACGCGTTCTGGATCTGCTCTATCTGGGTGCGGGTTACGCTGCCGGCGTCTTCCTGTTCGCGATCTTCGCCATCATGATGGTCATGTCGATCGGGCGGCAGTTTGCGCTCAACATCCCGGCTGGTGATGATTTTGCATCGTGGTGCATGGCTGCGATGGCGTTTCTGGGCCTCGCCCACACCTTCAAGCGCGGCGAGATGATCCGGGTCGGCCTGCTGCTTGAGCGCTTGCACGGGCGAAGCAAGCAGGTGGCGGAGATCGTGGCGCTCGGCATTGCAACGGCCTTCGTTCTCTACTTCACCCGACATGCCGTGCAGATGACTTACGATTCCTGGCGCTTCAACGACGTGGCGCAGGGCGTCGTTGCGCTTCCTCTCTGGATTCCCCAGCTCGGCTTTGCCGGCGGTCTTGCGATCCTGTCGATCGCGTTGATCGACGAAATGGTCAGTGTCGTCGGCGGCAACCGTCCAAGCTACGAGAAGAGTTCCCCGGACGAGACGCCGGACGAATTCATCGAACGTATCTCGCAAGGCGGCGGCGGTTGACCATGGCCAATCTTGGCATGATCGAGCTGTCGTTCATCCTCCTCGGGGTCATGATCCTGCTGCTGGGAAGCGGCATCTGGATCGCCGTTTCGCTTGGGCTCGTCGGCTTCGTGGCGATGGCGCTGACCACGAGCCTGCCGCTAGGGTCGGTGCTTGCGACCACCACCTGGAGCGCAAGCGCGTCCTGGACGCTGGCGGCATTGCCGCTGTTCATCTGGATGGGCGAGATATTATTCCGAACAAAACTGTCGGAGGAGATGTTCCGCGGACTTTCGCCCTGGGTTCAGTGGCTGCCGGGGCGCCTGACCCATGTCAATGTCATCGGCTGCGGCATCTTTGCAGCTGTGTCGGGCTCCTCTGCCGCGACCTGCGCAACCATTGGTAAGATCGCACTGCCGGAGCTCGACAAGCGCGGCTACGACAAGGGGCTCAGCCTTGGGTCGCTGGCCGGCTCCGGCACGCTCGGCTTGCTGATCCCGCCGTCGATCCCGATGGTCGTCTACGCGGTGACGGCGAACGTGTCCGTGCTTCAGGTGTTCCTTGGCGGCTTCCTGCCGGGCGTGCTCGTGATGGTGCTCTATTCCGGCTACATCATCATCTGGTCGCTACTCAATCCAAAAAAGATTCCGCCGCGCGACCCGCCGATGCCGTTTCGCCGGAAGCTGCAAGAGTCCGCCAAGCTCGTCCCGTGCCTGCTTCTGATCCTGGCCGTCTTCCTCTCGCTCGTGCTGGGTTTTGCGACCGCGACCGAATGTGCCGCCTGGGGCGTTACCGGCGCGCTGCTGCTGGCGTGGTGGAGCGGCACGCTCACGCGCAAGACCTTCTTCGAAAGCATCATGAGCGCGACGCGCCTGACCTGCATGATCATGCTGATCCTGGCAGGCGCTGCCTATACGACGGCCGCGATGGCCTATACCGGCATCCCGGCGGCGCTTGCCACCTGGGTCCAGGGACAGCAGCTCACGCCCGGCATGCTCGCGCTGTATCTGAGCATCATGTACATCATTCTCGGATGCCTGATTGACGGCATCTCGATGATCGTGCTGACCGCGGTCATCGTGCTGCCGATGGTCAAGCAGGCCGGACTCGATCTGGTCTGGTTCGGCGTCTACCTCATCATTCACGTGGAGATGGCGCAAATCACGCCGCCGGTCGGCTTCAACCTGTTCGTGCTCCAGAACATGAGCGGCCGCGATACGTTCACTGTGGCGCGTGCGGCGTTCCCCTTCTTCGTCCTGCTGCTGGCCGCCGTATTCATCATCACCGAATATCCGCAGATTGTGCTGTTCCTGCCCAAGCTCGCCTTTCCCGATTGATCGCACCCGGCATTCTAAAGTGACCGTGAGGAGAAGTACGATGACGCTTCATTTGCTCCGCGCAGGCCTGATTGCAGGCGCCGTGTTGGCCGCTGGGCCGGCCTTTGCCCAGACGAAATGGAATCTGCCGGCAGCATACCCGTCGGACAATCCGCACTCGGAAAATCTGGTTGCCTTTGCCAAGGACGTCGAAGCAGCCACGTCGGGAAAGCTCCTGATCACCGTTCATCCGAACGCTTCGCTGTTCAAGGCACCCGACATCAAGCGCGCGGTCGTGACCGGGCAGGCGCAAATGGGTGAGCTGCTGCTTTCAATCCACGAAAACGAGGATCCCGTCTTCGGGATCGACGTCGTGCCGTTTCTCGCGACCAGTTTCGCGGAGTCGATGAAGCTGTATCAGGCCTCGAAGCCGGCAATCGCGAAGAAACTCGATGCGCAGGGCATCAAGCTGCTCTTCGCCGTGCCGTGGGCGCCGCAAGGCGTCTATGTCAACAAGCCGCTCGCCACGATCGAGGATATGAAGGGACTGAAATGGCGCGCCTACAATGTCGGAACGGCGCGCATCGGCGAGCTGGTCGGCGCGCAGTCGGTCACGATCCAGGCGGCCGAGCTTCCACAAGCGCTTGCGACCGGCGTGGTGAATTCCTTCATGTCGTCTGGCGGCACGGGTTACGATTCCAAAGCCTGGGAGTCCCTTAAGTATTTCTATGACGTGCAGGCCTGGATTCCGAAGGACTACACCTTCGTCAACAAGGCTGCGTTCGAGGCGCTCGACAAGCCGACGCAGGACGCCATCCTCAAGGCCGCCGCCGCTGCGGAAACACGCGGCTGGAAGGCTTGGGAGGACAAGGCCAATTGGTACATCGATCAGCTCAAAGCCAAGGGCATGATCGTTGAGCCGCCCAGCCCGGCGTTGAAGGCCGGTTTCCAGAAGATCGGCGAGCAGCTCACCGCCGACTGGCTCAAGAAAACAGGCGCTGACGGCCAGGCATTGATCGACGCCTACAGGAAGATGTGAGGACGGGTAGGACTTTCGTCCGCCGCGTGCGAGCGGGCGGAAGTCTCCTGCACGTTCGCTTCCATCGACAAAATGGCGAGATCACCAAGTGTAACGCAGGACAGCCTTGCCGGTATAGGAGCGTACAAGGCTCGATAGCTCGCTGTCGACATTTGCTGCGGCCGACCATCCGTTGAGCGCTCGCAGCTCGAGCGATACGCCCGTCAGCGCCGAGTTCGGCGCAATCGCGGTGCTGCCGATGACGAAGCCTTGAGGGGATACGGCCTGGAACACCGCCGGCATCGATTGCGTCGCGCTGAAATCATGTGCCCAGGCAAGACGTCCACGCAAGTCGAGGAGGCCCCCAGCCAGCAGTAACGACGTGCCGGCGCGCAGGCCGAGCTCGCTGCGGCTGTCGGTGAAGCTGTTGCTGTCGGAGGTCGTCGCGGATGGGTCGGCCGCGTAGGCCGGCTGGCCGGGGTTGGTGGCCAGGCGAAACATGGTGATCTGGCCGGCCGCGTAAGGCGTGATGCCGAGCCATGGCGTCGCAATCCGGTAGCCGCTTTCGATACGACCGGAATAGGCATTGGCGTTGATGGCTGGGGCGAGTTGATCGCCGCCGGCCGGCGTCACCTGATGATCGCTGGTGATGGCCTGCCAGCCATAGGCCAGCGCGGTCGCGACATAGGCCGCGCCGATCGTGTGCCTGACGAAGGTGCCGGCCTGGAACAGGTCGGAGCGGCCGCTGGACAGATTGCTGGCAAAGCCGGTGCCGCCGCCGGCGAGCGCAAAACCCACCCGCGTCTGCGGCGAGAGCGAGTAGTCGGCGCCAACCGCCGTGGCAAAGCTCCGGCTGACCGAGCCGTTGCCGCCAGTCGACATCTGCGAGCCACCGATACCTGAGGCCCAGATGCTCCAGTGCGGAGCCGCGAGCGATGGTTTGCCGTAGATCGCCTCATAGGCTTCCCGCCCGATGCCGCCATGTGTGCGGTCATTACCGGGATCGGCATAGGCCGAAAGTTCCGAGTCGAATTCGGGTCGACCGATGCCACGCCCGTCGATGGCTGGATCCAGCAGGGCCTGCGTGAATTGCGCCATCGCCAGGAACGTGGCTTGCGCCATCTCGGTCTGCGACGAAGCAGCAGCGGAGCCACCGCCAAACGCCCGCTGCATGCCAAACCTGCCTGCGGTGGCGAGACCTGGAGGCTCGGCGTTCCAGCCATAGTTCGGCTGCATCCCGGCGCCGCCACCATTTCCATTGCCGTAGGGCACGCCGCCAAGAGCCGAGGCCTGCGGCGGGGGGCCGAGCATCGGGCCACCCATGCCAGCAAAATTATTGCCGCCGCCGAAATTGCCGAAGCCGCCGCCAGATGCGTTCGGACCGGGATAGCCAAAATTCTCGGAGCCTGCGAAAGCGCCGTACTCACGCATGACCTGGGCATCCGCCGCGCGCGGCAGCAGCAATCCGGCCGTCAATAGCAGCAGCGCCAGACGCGCACGCACGTCTGTGCTCACGACACCAACCGCATGAAGCGCCCCAACCGCGCCGGTTGCCGGCCGCGCTGCCTGCGCGGCGAATCAGGTGGAAACAGCGAATCCGACGGGAGCGAAACGTAAATGCGTCTCTAATGTTTTCCAATCTTTTCCTGTGATGTCCTGATGTCGTCGAACATTCACAATCGTTTCGGGACGACGCGCGACCGTTACGGCCCATGTTTCTACATGTGTCTGAAACCGGAACGCACTCAGGCTGTAATCGCCTTGGCCGAGCCGACCTCGTTGCGCAGCAGGAATTTCTGGATCTTGCCCGTCGACGTCTTCGGGATCGGTCCGAACACGACGGCCTTCGGCGTCTTGAAGCCGCTCATATGCGAACGACAGAAGGCGATGATGTCGGCCTCGCTCGCGCTCGCACCGTCCTTCAATTCGACGAAGGCGCAGGGCACTTCACCCCATTTCGGATCGGGCTTTGCGACCACGGCGGCGAACAGCACGGCCGGGTGCTTGTAGAGGATGTCCTCGACCTCGACCGACGAGATGTTCTCGCCGCCGGAGATGATGATGTCCTTGGAGCGGTCCTTGATGATGACGTAGCCGTGCTCGTCGAGCACGCCAAGATCGCCGGTATGAAACCAGCCGCCCTCGAAGGCTTCCTTCGTCGCCTTCTCGTTCTTGAGGTAGCCCTTCATCACGATATTGCCGCGGAACATGACCTCGCCGATGGTCTCGCCGTCACGCGGCACCTCCTGCATGGTCTGCGGATTGATGACCGTGACGCCTTCCTCGAGCGGGTAGGGCACGCCCTGCCGCCGCTTCATGCGCGCCCGTTCGGGCGCTGGAAGCTCATCCCAGCCGGGCTGCTCGGCGCAGACGGAGGCGGGGCCGTAGACCTCGGTCAGGCCATAGACGTGCGTGAGCTTGATGCCGATGTTTTCCGCACCCTCCAGCACCGCGACTGGCGGCGCGGCGCCTGCGATCAGGCCGACGACGCGGCGAGCGGCGTTGCCTTTGGGTGCGTCGGGCGCGTTGATCAGCGTGTTGTAGACGATCGGCGCGCCGCAAATGTGGGTGACGCCGTGGGCCTTGATCAGCTCGAAGATTTTTGTCGGCTCGACCTTGCGCAGGCAGACATTGATGCCGGCAGCTGCCGCGATGGTCCACGGAAAGCACCAGCCGTTGCAATGGAACATCGGCAGCGTCCAGAGATAGACCGGATGCTGGCCGAGTTGGCCTGCGAGGATGTTGCTGACGGCGTTGAGATACGCGCCGCGATGATGCGTAACGACGCCCTTTGGATTGCCTGTCGTACCGGAGGTATAGCTCAGCGCGATCGCGTCCCATTCGTCCTCGGGCGGAATCGCCGTGAAGCCGGGATCGCCTTGCGCAACCGCCGCTTCATATTCGATCTCGCCGATGCGCTTGCCGCCCTTGAAGGCGGCATCGTCGACGTCGATCACGAATGGCTTTGGCCCGCTCATCTGCGCCAGCGCATCGGTGATCACGCTCGAAAACTCGGGATCGACCAGAATGATCTTGGCGCCGCCATGGTCGAGCTGAAACGCGATCGAGGGCGCGTCGAGACGGATGTTGAGCGCATTGAGCACGGCGCCCGTCATGGGCACCGCGAAGTGCGCCTCGTTCATCGCCGGGATGTTCGGCAGCATCGCCGCGATGGTATCGCCGACGCCGATGCCCTTGCCTGCGAGATAAGAGGCAAAGCGGCGGCAGCGCTCGTAGGTCTGCGCCCACGTGAAGCTGCGGCCTTCGTAGACGGTGCTGACGTGATCGGGATAGACAGCGGCGCTGCGCGCGAGGAAGCTCAGCGGGCTCAGCGGCACATAGTTGGCAGGGGTCTTGTCCAGGCCGATATTGTACTGGCTCTCACGCATCGACACCCTCCTTCACACCGCCTTACAGGAATCCGATCGAGATCCATGGGAAGACCGCGACGATGATCAATCCCACCAGCAGCGCCAGCAGATAACCCCAGATCGGCCTGATGCCCTCGGCCGGATCGACGCGTCCGATGGCGCAGGCGGCATAATAGCCGACGCCGAAGGGCGGGGCGAATAATCCGATGCCCATGGCGAGAATGATCACCATCGCGTAGTGGACCTCGTGCACCCCGACGGCACGCGCAATCGGAAACAACAGCGGCCCGAACAGCACGATCGCCGGGATGCCCTCCAGCACGCTGCCGAGGATGGTGAAGGCCAGGATCGAGACGGCGATGAAGGCCGCCGGTCCCCCGGGCAATCCCGTCATGGCTGATGCCAGCGAGCGCGAGAAGCCGGACTGGGTCAGACCCCAGGCCATGCCGGTGGCCGTGCCGATGATCAGGAGGATCGCACCCGACAGCGCCGCGGTCTCGACCAGCATCGGAAACAGCCGCCGCCAGTCGAAGCGGCGGTAGACGAGGAGGCCGACGAGGGCGCCATAGACGATGCCGATGGTGGAGACTTCGGTGGCGGTGGCGATGCCTTCGACCACGGCGTAGCGGATCACGAAGGGCAGTGCGAGCGCGGGCAGGGCGATGACGAAGGTCTTGCCGATCTCGCTGCCCGTGGCGCGGCGGACATGACTCATATCCTCGTGACGGTAGCGCCACCACACCAGCATGCAGAGCGTGACCGCAAGCACCACGCCGGGCAGGAGGCCGCCGGTGAACAGCGCCGCGATGGAGACGCCGGTGACCGAGCCGATCGTGATCAGCACGAGGCTCGGTGGGATGGTCTCGGTTTGGGCGCCAGTTGCCGCAAGCAGCGCGACGAGATCGCCGGGCTTGGCGCCGCGCTGCTTCATCTCCGGGAACAGCACGGGCGCGACCGCGGCCATGTCGGCGGCCTTGGCGCCGGAAATGCCTGAGACCAGATACATGGCGCCTACCAGCACGTAGTGCAGCCCGCCGCGGACATGGCCGAGCAGGCTCGCCAGGAACGCCACCATGGCCCGCGCCATGCCGGTCATCTCGATCAGCAGCCCCAGGAACACGAACAGCGGCACCGAGAGCAGGATGAGGTGGCTCATGCCCTCGTCCATCCGCCCGACCAGCACCATGACCGGCGTGTGCGTGGTCAGCGCCAGATAGCCGAAGATCGCCAGCCCAAAGCCGAACGCAATGGGAACGCCGGCAAAGACACAGAAGCCGGCGACGCCGACGAAAAAGATGACAAGGTTGAGATTGCCGAGCGGCCGCAGATAAGGCTGCGCCAGCCAGAACAGGCCGATCACGATGACGACCGACAGCACGGCGGCCACGACCGTCCGGTAGTCCGCCGCGCGCAGCAGCCGCAGCAAGGCAAACGCCGCCATCAGGCAGATCCCGACCGGGAGCGCAGCGGCGCGCCACATGTTCGAGATCTGGAGCGCCGGCGTGGTGATGTAGCTCTCTTCGTAGGCGTAGTCGTAGGACGGCCAGACGATCAGCGCCAGGAACGCAAGTGCGGCACAGGTCGCGACGAGGTCGAGATAGGCCCGCATCGCCGGCCTGGCGCTCGCGACGATCGCTGTCATGCGCATGTGCTCGGAGCGGCGGAACGCCACCGCCGCGCCCAGCATAGCCAGCCACAGGAACAGGATCGAGGCGAGCTCGTCGGACCAGATCAGTGGCCGGTGGAGACCGTAGCGCGCCACCACGCCGGCAAACAGGATCACGATCTCGGCGACCACCAGGACGGCTGCCGGGATTTCGACGATGAGGCCGAGGATGCGCTCCAGCGAAGCCAGCAACGAAGGTCGGCGAGGGGACTGCACAGCCACCTCGCCCACCACTTCGGTCACCTTAACCTCGATATGAGCCATGACGGCCTGGATGGGTTACGACAGCTTGCCGACGGCCTTTTCCAGGAGCTCCCAGGGCTGCTCGCCGTATTTGCCTTTCCACTCGGCATAGAAGCCGGCGGCGCGCAGCTTGTCGCGGAACGGCGCGACCGTGGGCTGGTTGAAGGTCAGGCCCTTAGCCGCGAGCTCCTGCTGGAGATTGGCGTTCAGCTTGGCCGTGTCCACACGCTCGTTGACGGCGGCGGCATTGATGTTCTTGGCGACGACGGTGCGCACGTCCGCCGGCAGCTTTTCCCACGCGCGGCGGTTGGCCAGGAACCAGAAGCCGTCCCACATATGGTT
Organism: Bradyrhizobium sp. S3.2.6; assembly: GCF_040546885.1. Taxonomy (NCBI): domain Bacteria; kingdom Pseudomonadati; phylum Pseudomonadota; class Alphaproteobacteria; order Hyphomicrobiales; family Nitrobacteraceae; genus Bradyrhizobium; species Bradyrhizobium sp. S3.2.6. The sequence continues at coordinate 183,088 of NZ_JBEPOS010000012.1, forward strand.
GGTCAGCGAGCAGAACTTCTGCACCTCATAGAGCTTTGCGGTCGAGATGATGGCCAGCGGGTTCTCCTGGCCCTCGACGATCTTGGTCTGGAGCGCCGAATAGACCTCGCTGAAATTGATCGAGGCGGGCGCGGCATCGAACGCCTTGAACATCGAGGTCCATAGCGGCGACACCGGCACGCGAATCTTGAAGCCCTTGAGATCGTCCGGGCCCGTGATCGGCTTGCTCGACGACGTTGTCTGGCGGAAGCCGTTGTCCCAGATCTTGTCCATGACCTCGAGGCCGGCTTTCTTGATCTCGCCGCGGACATAGCCGCCGAGGTCGCCGTCCATGGCCTTCCAGACCGTGTCGTAGTCCGGGAATGCGAAGCCGATGCCGTTGATCGATGCCGCCGGCACCAGCGTTGCCAGGATCAGGCCGGACAACGTGAAGAACTCGACGCCGCCAGAACGGATCTGGCTCAGCATGTCGGTGTCGGAACCGAGCTGGTTGTTCGGAAAGATCTGCAGGTCGAACTTGCCATTGGTCTCGCTCTTGATCGCGGCCGCCATCTCCTTGGCGCGCACGTTCAGCGGATGGGTGTCCGGCAGGTTATTGGCATATTTGTAGGAGAACTCGGCGGCCTGGGCACGGGCCACATAAGGCGCGCCGACGCCGCCAAAGACGGCGGTCGCGGCGGAGGCCTTGAGAAGCGTGCGGCGGGAAAAACGCGTTGAAAAGACCATGGGTCCTGCTTCCTCGGAAGTTTGTTCTTGTTGTGAGACGCAAACCTATACGGACGTCTGGTCGGCAGTCATCTGCGATCTCGCGAAGCTCGCTTATTGCAGCCGGACAAGGTCGCGGCAATATCGGCTTTGGGCACAGATGGGCTGGATTCAAAAACCGAAAAACAACCCCATGCACAGTAGCCGTCAAGAGCCGGGAGGACGGTTGATGGACGGATTGAAAATCAGCCGGAAGTGAAGGCGTATTAGCAGGAACTTGGCCTAAATAACTGATCTAATTGAATATAAAGATATTCCATAATATACCTTATGCGAATTACGGGATAACCGAGCCCAAGCTGCCTGTAAATGCCCAAGTGGACGTCAAGTGGACGTGAAGTCGCGCCCGCCCCGGCAAAACGCTGCACCTCCAGGCACCGGCTGACTTGAACCGCAAAATGGCGCGCCGCGCAGCAGCTCACTGCAGTTTCATGACCTGCTCAAGGGCGACCCGGTGCTTCAGCAAGGCAAATCTCTCCCGCGCGCTGAGGCTGGCTACGACCTCTTCGAAACTGTCGCTCTGCTCAATCTTGGCGCGGGCAATCGCAAGGTCCACGTCGATCCATCGCGATTTGCGCGGCGGCGGCTCCAGTGACTCCATATGCGCTCTCAACAGCCCACGGTTTTGCCAGAGCGCCAACAGGGCTCCGGGAATCTCGATCCGGGGCAAGCAGGCAAGCTCGCTCGCCCGCTTCAGCACTGTCGGCGAGAGATTATCCTCCGGCGTCGCAAACAGGCGCGCCATTCTCGTTGGTGCCGACGTGACGAGTCCGATCGGAATGGCAAGAGCGAGCCCAATGATCACCGGCGACATCCAGAGGAGCAGCGGCAGCGAAACGGCGTAGGCACTTGCCGCCATCGCCATCCCGCACAAACTCGGGACGGCGAATTTGCGATAGACCTCCTCGCGCCTGATCCCGCCGTCGCCTCGCCGTTGCACCTGCCAGCCGGCATCACGCCCGAGCAGGATCTCCGCCACGGCAGTCGATTGAAAGATCATCATGGACGGAGCGATCAGGGCTGCAAGCAGGCTCTCGGCGATGACCGCTGCCAGGACACGAAATCCGCCACCAAAGGCCTGCCGTTCCGCACGCTTCGTGAGCAGAAAAAGATATGCCAATAGCTTCGGCAGAATGAGGAGCCCCATGGTCGCGGCAAAGACCCAGGCGGCAAGCACGGGATCTTGTGCAGGCCACGTCGGAAACAACGCAAAACCTTTGGGAAAGTATTCTGGCTTGACGAAATAGGCCTGCAGAGAGATGAGAATTCCGAGCAATAGAAACAGCAGCCACAGCGGAGCGGTCAGGTAAGAGCCGATCCCGGTCAACAGGTGAAGCCTGGATATCCAGTGCAAACCGCGGGCCGGCAGAACGGCGAGATGCTGGAGATTGCCCTGACACCAGCGGCGGTCTCTTGCGGCAAAATCCAGCAATGACGGCGGCACCTCCTCGAAGCTGCCGCCCAGAGCGGGGGCCATGAAGATCCCCCACCCGGCCCGTCGCATCAGTGCCGCTTCGACAAAATCGTGACTAAGGATGTGCCCACCGAACGGCTTCCTCCCGCGCAGTTCGGGTAAGCCTGCCTCCTGCGCGAAAGCCTTCGTCCGGATGATGGCATTGTGTCCCCAATAGTTACCCTCGGAGACGTGCCACCAGGCGTTTCCGGCAGCGATCAACGGGCCGTACAGACGGCTGGAGAACTGCTGAAGCCGGCTAAACAGGGTGCGCGCATTGACGACGATGGGAAGCGTCTGAATCAGTGCGGCTTGCGGGTTTGCCTCCATCGCGTGCACCAGCCGAACGATGGTATCTCCGCTCATCAGGCTGTCCGCGTCGAGAATGATCATATAGTCGTAAGCGCCGCCGAAGCGCCTCACCCATTCGGCGATGTTGCCGGACTTCCGAGCGGTGTTGTCGGACCGATGCCGATAGTAGAGACGGCCGGAACCACAGCTCCGCTGCAGTTCCACAAATGCAAGCTCCTCACTGATCCAGATGTCCGGGTCCGTCGTGTCACTGAGAAGAAACCAATCGAACAATGCGGCATGTCCGGTCTCGCCGATCGACTCGTGCATGGCGCGGAGCCGGGCCGTGAGATGATGGGGATCCTCATTATAAGTCGGCAACAGCATGGCCGTTCGGCCGGTGATCGCCGGCAGCGGACCGTGGCTGTCGATTGGCAGCACATCCTGTCGACGTCGCAGCAGCACAAAGAAGCCCGCCAGTGAAGACATGAATGAAAACGCGATCCAGGCGAGCAACACGAGGAATAGCGCAAGCACAATCCCTTCGAGCACCGTGACGCCGCCAACTTTGAGAACATCGTACATCTCAACGGCGCCCCCAGCGGTAAGCGCGATCGTTCCGCCAAAAATGAACAGGCGCCGCGCTGCAACCGCTCCGCTGGCCCGCTGTCGCGCCAGCTTTGCATCGGTGCTCCCGTCCAATCGACATGGCGGCATCGGAAGAGGCGTTTCATCCGGGAGATACCGAACGCTCAGGTCAGACCCGAGCGCAGGCGAAGTCGTCAGGGCGCCCATCGATAAATCCATACTTCGGATATTGGTTGATCGCCCTGCATCAAGACCGCCCTCAACTCGATGGGTGCATTCTTGACGATGCACTGAAAACTCAGGCGCCAGCCGCCGGTTTCTGGATTTGGCTGTGTGACGACATTGCTGATCTCGGATTTGTCCGCGCTGACGGCGCCCTTCACCCTGTCAGGATCGACCTCTTTCAGCCTGTCGCCGGCAAGTTCGAGCACGAACAGCTTGCTGCCCTCGCCCCGCGTGCCAACGCCGGTGCGGGTAAATCGGGCCAGCGAATTCGGTTTCGGCGCATCGGGACCCCAGTGCAGCCGATAGGTGTAATTGTTCTCGCTTTTGGCGGGAATGGCTGCTTTCGGACGCCAGAACGCAGCGATGTTGTCGTGAATTTCCTCCTTGGTCGGGATCTCGAAAAGGACCACGCTGCCCTCGCCCCAATCTCCTATCGGTTCGACCCAGAGGCTTGGCCGACGCTCAAAGCGCGATTCGATGTCCTCGTAAGCAAAAAAGTTCTTCTCTCGCTGCATCAGGCCAAAGCCGCGAGGGTTGAGATCATTGAACGTGCCGGCCTGCAGGTCGCGAGGATTGTTGAGTGGACGCCAGAGCTGCTCGCCCTTTCCGTTGAATATCGCAAGGCCATCGGAGTCATGCACCGCGGGGCGGAAGTCATCGACATTCTGCCGATCGTTCGGACCGAAAAAGAACATGCTCGTCGTCGGCGCAAGTCCAGCATGTTGCAGTTCGACCCGCGGATAAAGCGCCATCTCGACGTCAAAGACCGTGCTTGCACCAGGCCTGATCGTGAATCGGTAGCTTGCGGTTGCGCTCTTGCTGTCGAGCAGCGCGTGAACCACGATGGATGTGGCACCGGATGCGGGCTTCTCCAGCCAGAAGGCCTTGAAGAAGGGAAACTCCTCTCCCTTGGCTTCGCCGGTGTCGATCGCAAGACCGCGCGCGGACAGCCCATAGGTCTCGCCTTTGGCAACGGCGCGGAAGTAGCTGGCGCCGAGAAAAACGCAAACCTCATCATGGTAGTCGGCCCGGTTGATCGGGGCGTGAATGCGAAAGCCGGCAAATCCAAGATCGACATCGGGCACCGGGCCGATCTTGTCGCCGAACGCAAAATCGTCGCGCCGGTACCGGATCGGCGCGGCTCGTCCACCAGAGACCTCGTAGAAGTCGACCCTGTTCTTGTAGAAAAAACCGCGGTGGAAAAACTGGATCTCGAAGGGCAGTTGCTCGCTGCGCCAAAGCGCCCGCTCCGGCAGGAAGCGAATTGACCGATACTGATCGTAGTCGAGATCCTTGATTCCGTCCGGGAGCTTTTCCTCCGGTGCCTCAAACGGCTTACTCGCCATATTGCGGGCTAGCTCGCGCACATAGGAGGTCCCGAACGGGACCTCCTCCGCCAATGCCGCAGGGAATGCACCCGGTAGAGATGTCGCCAATGGCATCAATGCCGAGGCTTCCAAGAAGTGGCGGCGGTTCAATTGTTCTTCCCGTTCGGTTCCGGACCGCCAAGGCAACCGTCTCGACGTGTTCAAGTTCCACCGACACCGCCGAATCGGCGCGCGGGCGGCGATCAAGGTCAAATGTCGCCTGGGTGCACGTTCGCCGGTCCAAAGCCGGAATGCGTTGGGATCTCGCCAGGCCGGCTGAATTCACGATGCCCAAACCCTTGCCTTCGACCTACAATCAATATCTCGTAGGGAGAACAGGCCGTTCAAACCGGCCGACAACGAGAAACGGAGGTTCGTCATGCAGGAGAACGTCGCCCGCGCCGGCAGCTCGCGCGCCATTCCATTCGATGCCGCCAAGCTCGATCGTCTCATGGAGGCCGCAGGGCTCGACGTCCTGATCGCGACCTCCAAGCACAATGTGCAGTACCTGCTTGGCGCCGAGCGCGCGATCTTCTTCGACTATATGGATGCCATGGGCGTCAGCCGCTATCTGCCGGTGCTGGTTTATCCCAAGGGCGCGCCTGACAAGGCTGTCTATATCGGCCACCGGCTGGAGACCCATCAGCGCGCCGTCGCGCCGCCCTGGGTGCCGCAGGTCCGCACGGAGTCCAACGGCTCGGTCGACGCGATCACGCGCGCCGTGGCGCTGATCCGGGATGCCGGCGTGCCGCTGAAGCGGGTCGGCGTCGAGATGGCGTTCCTGCCGATGGACGCAGGGAAGGCGCTGGCCGACGCCCTGCCCGGCGCCGAGCTCAAGGACGCGCTGCTGGTGCTGGAGCGGCTGCGGGCGGTGAAGTCGGCGGATGAGCTGAGGCAGCTCAAGACAGCCTCGGAGCTCGTGATCGCATCGATGCTGGAGGTGATTGGCAAGCACGGGCCGGGCACCACCAAGCAGCAATTGTCGGACGCGTTGCGCGTCGCCGAAGCCAACCGCGGGCTGACCTTCGAATACTGCCTGCTCGCCTGCGGCAGCAGCCACAACCGGGCGCCGTCGTCGCAGCGCTGGGAGCAAGGCGATGTGCTGTCGCTCGACTCCGGCGGCAATTATCACGGCTATATCGGCGATCTCGCGCGCATGGCCGTGCTCGGTGAGCCCGACACGGAGCTGAAGGACTATCTCGCCGAGATCGAGGCGGTGCAGCGCGCGGCCTTCGCCGCGGTCCAGCCGGGCACCATGGGCGGCGATATCTACGTCGCGGCCGAGCGGCAGCTCGCCCGAATCAGCCAGCGCGGCTGCACCGATTTCCTGGCCCACGGCATGGGCCTCGTCAGCCACGAGGCCCCTCACCTGACAGCCACGGGTCCGGTGCCCTACGACGACACCGATGCCCGGCTGCCGCTCGAGCCCGGCATGGTGGTGTCGATCGAGACCACCATGAAGCATCCGAAGCGCGGCTTCATCAAGCTCGAGGACACGGTCGTGGTGACGCCGACGGGGCACGAGATTTTCGGCGAGGGTGGCCGCGGGTGGAATCTCGGGGGCAGCCTACCGCGCTGACGAATTTCTCAGCCCGACTTTTTGTGAAGTGTCGCGGGCGACCCTAAGATTTGGAGCCACGCTTCAGGCGAGAAACCTGCGTAGCGCTCCCGCAGCATCCATTGCGGCGCACCAACCGAACACCATCGCCGGGCCGATCATTGTGCCAGGTCCCGGGTAAGTGCCGCGGAAGATCGAGGATGCATCGGTGCCGACCGCGTAAAGGCCGGATATGATCTTCCCATCTCGAGACAAGACCCGGCCGCACGAATCCGTGCGCAAGCCGGCGCTGCTGGCAAGGTCTGACGGCCAGACGGCCACCGCATAGTACGGTCCTGGCCCGATCCGCCGCAGACAAGGATTCGGTTTGCCCCTGGGATCGCCATTGAACCGGTTCAGTTCGCTGGAGCCTCGGCCGAAGTCTTCGTCGATCCCGGTTTCTGCAAAGCCGTTGTATCGCTCGACCGTCTGCACAAGGTGGTCGGCATCCACGCCGATCTTGCGGGCCAACGCCTCGATGGTTTCGCCTTCCATCAGATATCCGGCATCGAGGAAGCCACTCAAATTCCTGGTCCCGGGGTGAACCAGCCCGAGGCCAAAATCCCTGATGAAGCTGCGGTCGCAAATCAGGAAGGCCGGCGTAGCTGACGCTTCCGACGCGTTCGAGCGCAGCATCGCTGCGACGAAGTCGTGGTAGGAATCGGCTTCATTCACGAAGCGGCGGCCGGATTTGTTCACGGCTAGCAGCCCCGGCTTGGCCCGATCCAGCATGATGTGCGGGAAGACCGAGACATGGCCATCGGCCTGCGCCATCACCGAGCTCGGCATCCACAAGGCCGGGCTTTCGAGGTCGCGCTCGATCACGGCGTTGACACGCTCGGCCGCGAGGATGCCGTCTCCGGTGTTGGATGATGGCGCAAGCGAAAAGCGCCGCGCGGCGTCCGGGAACAGCCGCTCACGAAGGTCGCGGCTCCAGCCGATGCCGCCTGTCGCCAGCACCACGCCTTTGCGGGCACGTATAGCCACCTCTCCGCCCGGAGACGACAAGGCCGCACCGACGATGTCGTCGCCTTCGCAGATAATCTCGTGAAGTGCTGTCTCAAATCGCAAGCCGACGCCGGCGCGACGGACGCTGTCAAATAGTCTGGCAACAAGCGCATTGCCCATGATCAGCCGCGTTCCGCGCCTGTGGTGGATTCGATCCAGCGCATGGCGCGTGAGAAGGCCGACGACGTGTCGAAAAGTCGTCCAGTTGCGGAAGGGTGCCAGCAAAGGCGAAATGTCCGCCTTCCCGATCATCATGCCGCCGAGAGCCATGAACTCCCGGCGGGGCGGCCCGATGCGGGCAAAGTCGCTGCCGAGCTTGCGACCATCGAACGGCACCGCACCGAGCGCTCGACCGCCGATCGCGGCGCCCGGCAGGTTCTTGTAATCGGGATGGACCGGCGGTGCGGCGAACTGCACGCTCGTCTTCTGCTCGAGATAGTCGAGAACGATCGGGCCAACTTTCAGGAATGTGTCCAGGCGTTCGTCTGTCGCGTGCGCGCCGAGCATCGCGGCGAGATAGGTGCGCGCAGCCTCGATCGTGTCAGGGGTGCCTGCGCGTTGTCCCTGCCGATTGCCCGGGATCCAGACGGTACCGGCGGAAGTCGCGGTCGTGCCGCCCACCATGTCCGACTTTTCGCAAAGAATGACATCGAGCCCTTCGAGGGCACCGACCAACGCGGCCGTCATGCCGGCGGCACCGGCGCCTATGACCAGCAGATCGGTCTCAACGGCAAAGCAGCGATCGCCTTGCGGCATCCGGAGCACCCTTCCTTCAGGAATTCGCGCGCGCCCTCTCGACCACGGACTTGCCCGCCGCGAGCGCCCGGCGCGCTCGCGTTTCGGCATCAACGGTCTTCGCCAGTTGAACGGTCGGGACTTCAATGCTGATTGTGAGGTCGTCCGGCATCGCCTTCGTCAGTCCAATAAGATCGATGGCACCCTCGCCCGGAAACATGCGCTCCTCACGCGCGGCATGGATGAGCTGCTCCGTCGTGGCCGGACGTTCGGCCGGGCCGTCGCAGAGTTGCCAATAGTGAAGCCGACGCGCCGGGATGGTGCGGAGATCGACAAGGGAGCTCTGCGATCGATCGAAATGCAGCGCATCGACCAGAATGCCGGCAGCGGGATGATCGACATCGCCGACGATCCGCATCGCGGCCTTGAGGTCGGGAACACTGGTCCAGGGCATGAATTCGAGATCGGACGTCAGTCCATACGTTGCGGCCGCTTCGCAAAACTGCCGGTAGCGATCCGAAAACCGTGCCAGATCCGGATCGTAGGCGGCAACGAGGATATGCTTGGCGCCGAGGCGCGCACCCGCCTCGAAGAAGGGTGTGAAGGACGCAACGTCCGTCTCCGGCCGGAACGCAACGACTTCGAGATCGGCGACGGTCACGCCCGTCGACTGCAGCCGCGCCAGCGTCTCCCGCAGCAGCGGTGCATCGTCCATCAGGCGATAAGCAATTCCGCCCGGCGTTGCCGGCAGCAGCCTCAGCCCGACTGTCTCGTAGCCGCAGCGGGCCGCCAGCTCGATCATCTCGGGCGGCGCAAGCTCCAGCACGGTCAGGGCGGCGAGCGAGAAACTTGCCATCAGCCGAAATCCGCGATGCGGGCGTCGAGCGCGAACATGCCTTGATAGACCTCCGGCTCGCTCGCCCGGCCGAGAACGTCAGGCGCAATCGTGCGCGCCTGCTGCAAGGTGGCCTGCAGCGAGGTCAGGTCGAGCGCCTCGATCAACAGAAGGCCTGAGAAGAACCCCTCCTCCTTGCGCATGCCCTTCTCAGTGGTCGGCACCGATGTCCGTGCCTCGTCGCTCGCGCCGATCTGCACGGCCGCGACCCCGTCGCATGCAACGAGCGCCTCGGCCAACTTTTGCGGATTCCCGGGCAGCTTCTCGATCCGTAGCGCAGTGATCGTGGCCCCCTCGCCGCGCCCTGCCCGCGCCACCATGGTGCCGCCGCCCCGGATGAAATTGTCGAGCTTGGGCATGATGCGCTGCGACCACGGCGTCGGTGCGTTGAGGCGCGCCAGATAGGCTTCGCCATCGAGGACCTCGGGCGTTTCCAGCTCGTACAGGATGAAGAAGCGATTGACGTCGTCCCGCATCGCGCGGAAGACGCGCGATGCCAGGAAACCCCTGGTCGTGACCCGCTCAGTGGTGTGCTCGCGCGTCAGCCAGTGCCGGTAATCGGTCAGGTCCTGCGCCGCGACGTCGCTCCAGATGGCGAGAAATCCCGATCCGCGCATTGCGTTCTCCTGGCTTACGCCTGACCCGCAGCCGCAAGCCCGTGCAGAGCCGGCGGGATTGTTGCAGGCAATTGTCCGAGCTTTTGGACGGCCGCGAGCATCGCGGCGAGATAGCCGTATGGGCCCAGCCCGCAAATGACGGCCGCGCAGGCGCCCGATGTGATCGAATGGCGGTGAAGCTCGTCGCGCGCGTGGATGTTGGAGATATGCAACTCGATCTTCACGCCCTCAAAAATCTTCAGCGCATCGATCAGCGCGATCGAGGTGAAGGAATAGCCGGCCGGGTTGATGATGATCGCATCCGCCTTGCCATGAGCGGACTGGATCAGGCCGACGAGCTCGCCCTCCATGTTGGACTGGTGGAACGAGATCGAGGCGCCGAGCAGGTCGGCCAGCGCCTGGCAGCTCGCCTCGATCTCCTGCAGCGTCGTCCGGCCGTAGATATGCGGCTCCCGGATGCCGAGGAAATTGAGATTGGGCCCATTGAGGATCATGATTTTCGCGGCCATTGCCCTGCTCCGTTCCGTTATGTCCGATACACTAGCCGCCGAACCACTTGGCCGGGATCGTCACCAGTCCCGGGAACAAGACCATCGCGAACAGGACGATCAGCTGCGCGATCATGAAGGGCCAGACACCCTTGATGATGTCCTCCATGCTGATCCTGGAAACACCGCAAACGACGTTCAGCACCACACCGACCGGCGGCGTGATGAGGCCAATCGCATTGTTGATGATGAAGAGCACGCCGAAATAGACGGGATCGATATGCGCGGCCTTGATGATCGGCATCAGGATCGGCGTCAGGATCAGGATCGTCGGCGTCATGTCGAGCGCGGTTCCGACGATCACCACCACGACCATGATTGCGAGCATCAGCAATGTGTTGTTGCCCATGAATGGCTTCAGGAGATCAACGACCTGTGCGGAAATCTCCGATACGGTGATGAGCCAGGAGGACACCAGCGCGGCCGCGACCAGGAACATCACGATGCTCGTCGTCACCGCGGAGGAAACGAACACCTCATAAAGCTGAGACAGCTTCAATTCACGATAGATGCAGGTCGCCACGAACAGCGCATAGACGGCGACGACGACCGCGGCTTCGGTGGGCGTGAAGATGCCGAAACGCAGACCGACCACGATGATGACGGGCAGCATCAGCGCCCAGAATCCGTCGATGACAGCCTTCATGATCTCGTGCAAGGAGGCTCTCGGGGGTGGCGTCAGGTTCTCCTGCCGCACCACCCAGGCCCAGGCGAGGCAAAGCCCTGCTCCGAGCAGCAACCCGGGTACGATGCCCGCCAGAAACAGTTTTGAGATCGAGACGCCGGCGGCGACGCCGAAAATGACGAACCCGATGCTGGGCGGAATCACGGGGGCGATGATGCCGCCGGCTGCCACAAGGCCCGCCGCATAGGACTTCTTGTGTCCAGCCGCCACCATCATCGGCACCAGAAGGGCCGCAAGCGCCGCGGCGTCGGCCGCGGCCGAGCCCGACAGCGAGGCGAGAATGCAGGACGCCAGGATCGTGACGTAACCCAGTCCGCCGCGAAAATGCCCGACTGCAACGAGCGCGACATTGACGATGCGCTTGGCCAGGCCGCCCTTGTTCATGACCTCGCCTGCGAGCATGAAGAAGGGAATGGCCATCAGCGGAAAGCTGTCCGCGCCATTGATGACGTTTTGCGCCACGATTTGGGCGTCGAACATGTCGATCGTGCTCATCAGAGCCACGCCGCAAACGATCAGCGCGAAGGCGATCGGCATGCCGAGCGCCATGGCGCCGAGCAGCGAGAAGGTGAAGACGGCAATCGTCATGGCATGGTCCTGGTGGTTTGCAGGATGCGCGTGCCAAACGGCAAGATTCGGTGCGGCAACATCAGTGCTCTTCCGATTCCTTGATGGCCACCATGTCGGCTTCGCTGGCCTGCCCAGCGAGGACACGGAAGAGGTCGTAGAGAAGGATCACCGCTGCCGACGCGCCGAAGATCACGCCAACGGCGTAAAAGATACCGAGCGACAGGCCGGTCGCCGGCGCCCGGTCGTCGATGTTGATGATGGTCTGCCGCCAGCTGCCCGAGAGCAGCAGCCAATCGGCAAACAGCATCAGGCAGTAGTTGGCGACGAAGCAGATGCGCTTGCCGGAGGCTGGCAACATCCGGACCAGACTATCGACGCCCAGATGGGCGTGCTCGCGCAGCGCGACGATGGCGCCGAGGAAGGTCAGCCAGACCAAGAGCCAGCGCGACAGCTCCTCGGAAATCGCGATGCCGGAGTTGAAGCCGTAACGCAGAACGACGTTGCCGAACACCAGCACGACCATGACCGCAAGACACGCGGCAATGACGGCCTTCAGGAAGCTGCAATAGAGGTCAAGAGCTCGCGCCATGCGTGACGTCCGGGCAAATGAGGGGTGAGCAGGCCATTGGCCGGCTCCGCCGCCCGCGTGATGAAAGAAGTCGGCTACTTCACGTCCTTGCGGATACGCTCGACTTCGTCGTTGAAGAGCTTCACGGTCTCGGGACGAAGACTGGCAGCAATCTTGTCCGCGACCGGCTGCGACGTCTTGCGCATGCGCTCGGTCTCCTCGGGAGCGATTGCGTTGTACTGCATGCCCTTGGCCTGCAATTCCGCCAGCGCTTTTTCGGTCTGAAGGCGCGTCTGCTCCTTCTGGTAGCCGCGGCTCTCTTCATAGGCCTCCCGCATCAGGCGCTGCTCGGTCGGCGACAGCTTGTCCCAGAAGATCTTGCTCACCAGAATGATGTTCAGCGTGAAGGTGTGATTGGTGGCGGAGACGAATTTCTGCACTTCGTAGAATTTGTTGGAGAGAATGACCGTGTAGGGATTCTCCTCGCCGTCGACGGTGCGGGTCTCCAACGCCGAATAGAGCTCGCCGAAGGCCATCGGGACCGGATTGGCCTTAAAGGCGCCGAAGGTCTCGAGATAGACCGGGTTCGGAATCACGCGAAGCTTGAGGCCGCTGAAATCCTCGAGCTTGGTGATCGGGCGAGTGCTGTTGGTGACGTTGCGGAAGCCGAGGCCCCAATAGCCGAGGCCGATCAGCCCCTTCGACGGCAAGGTATCGAGCATTGCCGCGCCGAACTTGCCGGTCGCGAGCGCATCGGCCTGCTCGGTCGTGTTGAACAGGAATGGGAAATCGATAAGACCAAATTCCGGAACGACCGTCGCGAGCGATGTCGTCGAGGCCGACAGCATCTCCTGGGTGCCGCCGCGCAGCGCGGATTGCTGCTGCAACTCGTTTCCGAGCTGTGAGGCCGCGAACTCGCGGACCTTCATCTTGCCCCCGCTCTTCGCCAGCAGGATCTCGGCGAATTTCCGTACGCCAAAGCTGACGGGGTGGTCGGTGTTGTTCAGGTGCCCCCACCTGATCGTCCGCTCCTGGATGTCATCCGCGGCGGATGCGCCGACCGTCAGCGCCACGCAGATCGCCGTCGCCGACATCGCCCGTACCAACAAGCTCATCGTTTCCTCCCTGTTCCCTCGGGCACGAACGGCGGCTTAAGCGCTCATTTTTCCGTACCCTCAGCTTATTCAGACATCATAGATATATTTTCATGTCAAACGACATTATCAATTTCATATGAGATTTCTATAGACGTTAGATGTTTGGAGTCTGCTATAGTGCTGGCAACATTGACGGTTCGCCTGCAGCAAGGGCGAACGGCGGTCCGGACAATCGGGATCAGAAGGCATGACGGCACTCGAGGAACGGCCTTTGTCGGCGGGCGACAGCGGCTATCAGCGCATCCGCTCCGACATCATTTTCGGCGTGCTGACGCCCTCCGGGCGTCTCAGGCTCGATGCGATGAAGGAAGACTACGGCGTCAGCATCTCGACGCTGCGTGAGATCCTCAATCGCCTCACGTCCGAGGGGTTCGTGGTGGCCGAAGGCCAGCGCGGATTCGAGGTGGCGCCGATCTCGATCCAGAACCTGCGCGAGCTCGCCGATCTGCGCATCCTGCTGGAGCACCATGCCATGGCCGAGTCGTTCCGCGCCGGCGATGTCGAGTGGGAAGGCCGCGTGGTCTCGGCGCATCACAAGTTGGCTGCGACCGAGCGCACCGTGCTGAGGGAGGGCGACGATCCCGAGCTGCGCAAGCGCTACGACGGCGAATTCCACCAGGCGCTGATTTCGAGCTGCGGGTCGCGCGAGTTGATGCATACCCACGCGGTCGTGTTCGACAAATACTTCCGCTATGCGCTGCGCTATCGCGGCACGGAGACGATCAACCAGCACAAGGCGCTGCTGGAATGCGCGTTGAAGCGCGACATCAAAAGCGCCCGGGCCGTGCTGAGCGAGCACATCGATGGCTGCGTCGCGCATGCCCTGTCCTCCTGGAAGGACGCCTGATCGCCCTCGCCTGCCCGCAAGATCCAAATCGTCGACATGACCATGAATTCGATTTCCTCTGGCAAGGTCGAGACCGCAATCGCCAGCACGGATATCCTTGGCGAGACGCCATTGTGGTGCGACCGTTCCCGCAAGCTGTGGTGGATCGACATCGACGGCAGGCTGCATCAGTCCTTCGACCCGGCGACGGGCGCCCATCACGTGACCTCCTACGATTGCCAATTCCTCGGCAGCCAGGCCCTGGCGGCAGACGGTTCGCATCTGCTCGCGCAGGATTTGACCCTCCACCATCGGCAGACCGTCATCGACGTCGAATACGGCCTCGACAACCGTCTCAACGACGGCCGGGTCGACGCCCGTGGCCGGCTGTGGATCGGCACCATGGACAATCAGCTGCATCGCCCGAATGGGGCGCTCTATCGCGTGACCGGAGACGGACAGGTGGCACGCATCTTCGGCGATGTCATCGTGACCAACGGGATTGCGTTCTCGCCTGATAATCGCACGCTCTATTTCACGGACACCCGGCGATACCGCACATGGGCGTTCGACTTCGATCTCGATGACGGCGTGATCCGCAACAGACGCCTGTTTGCGGATTACGGCGCCTCGCACGAGCGACCCGACGGCGCCTGCGTCGACGTTGCCGGCGGGCTCTGGACGGCATTCTTTTCGGGCGGCCGGGTGGCGCGCTATCGGCCGGACGGGACGATCGACACGGTCATTGCGCTGCCGGTCACCAATCCGACCTGCCTTTGCTTCGGAGGCAGCGACCTCAAAACGCTGTTTGTGACGACGGCGCGGAAATTCCTGGATCAGCGGCAGCTCAGCGTCGAGCCTCAGGCGGGTCATGTCCTTGCCATTCACGGCGTCGCGCAGGGTCTGCCGGAACACCGTTTCCTGACCGGTTAGCGCAGCGGCAGCAGCTCGAGCTGGCTCTGCGCCTTCTTGACGGCTGCCGCGTACCAGCTCTGGCTCGGCGCCTCCCTGGCGAAGCATTTGGTGTAGGCGTCCATCGCCTGGTCTTCCCTAGCCATGGAATCCTGAGGGACCTTTTTGGCCATCATCTGCTTCCAGACCTTCTCGCAGGCCGGGATCTCGGCCGTTTTCACGGCCTCGGTTGCGGCGAGGAAGAACACCTTCTCGCCCTGGATCGCGACGACGTCGATCTCGTGCGGCGGCCCTTTCAGGTCGCCATTGCCGCGCACGCCGAGCACGGCGATTGCGGCGCTCGCGGATGTGGGTTTGATGATCGGCAGCTCGGCATATTTGGCGAAGGCGGAGTCCTGGATCGCTTGATAGTAGAAGCGCTCCGACCTAGACGCCGCATCGATCTCCTGCGGCATGCCGTCCTCGCGGTGCTCGCGCAGCCAGTGCTTGAGCAAAGTGGTCGTGGTCACCACGGCCTGAAGCTTGTCGCCCTCTGAGGCGAAACCGAGCCCGTCGAGATGGCCGAAGCCCGAGTCGCCCTTGAACAGCGTGTCGGCGTTCGATTTGCCCTCTGCCGGCAGCCCCTTGATCGTGACGGGACCGACCAGGCCGCGCAGCATCCCGGTCAGCTCGTTGAGCGCCGCATCGTGCTGCTTGAAGGTTTCATCACTCTCCTTGGCTTTGGAGAATTTTGCGATGTAGCGGTCGCGCAGATCGAGATAGTGCTGCTCGGGCGTGGCCGCATGTGCGGGCGCGGCGAAGGCGAGCAGGCAGAGCAAGGCAAGCGATCTCATTGCAAATTCCGGAAGGCTGGGAGCGATCTCCAGTCTTTGTGACCGTGCAGGGTCGGAAGGTTCATCCTGCTCGGCCCGAGAACGAATCCTTCACCATGCCTGCCGGGTTCGATTGAGCGCAGGGAACCCGAGAGGTAAAATCGGCTGCAGATTCTTCAGCAAGTGCCGGGCATCCGGGAGCGACGTCCATGAGCGAATTGCGCGCTGCGACCAGGCAATCCACGGCGAGGACCGGGATCATCGAATTTGACGGCGCCAGGGGCACCGTGAGCATTCCCTGCACCATCGCGGACGTGTCCGGCACCGGCGCACGGCTGAAGCTCGACTGGTCGCTGGCGTTCCCGAAAGAGGCCACGCTGGTCTTTGCCGACGGCTTGCGAAAGACCTGCCGCGTGGCCTGGCAGAAGCGCCGCCTGCTCGGCGTCGCGTTCGCCGATGGCGTCGCCAGCGCGGATGAGCAGGCGCTAATGATGACGGAGGAAGAGCAGGCCTTGCATAGGCAGCATATTGGCGCTCAGGTCAAAGGCGCGCGCGAGGCGCGTGGCTATACCGAGGCCCAGATTGCGAACCTCGTCGGCGTCTCGCCCGAGTTCGTCTCACGTGCCGAGAGCGGTGAGATCAGCATCCCTCTGCACCAGCTTACCCACATGGCCGATCTGCTGCTGGTCGATCTCGACAGTCTCGTGGCAGGCCCGGCGTCGATCGCAATGCCGCCGGCCGGGCTGGGCGCCAGCGACAAATTCGAGCCCCTCCTCCGCTAGCCCTTGTGGCAGCACGAGGCGCCGTCCGCGTTCTGCGGATCACCGGCCAGCACGCTGCGGCTGTTGCGCTCCGGCGGGATGTCGCCGGCGGCGTTGGCCGCGAAGAAGCCGGTCGGCTTCAGCGTGAAGCCGGCATACTCGACCGGCATGATCGGAAAATCCTCGGGCTTGCAGATATGGGTGTGACCGAAGGAGTGCCACACCACGATATCGGTGTTCTCGATGTTGCGGTTCTGCGCAGCGTAGCGCGGTAAGCCATCGCCGCCGGCATGGTTGTTGGGATAATCGCCGCTGGCGTATTTTTCGTCCCGATCGAACGCGGTGACCCAGACATGCCTGGTCGCGAAGCCGCCGCGCTTGCGCACGTAGCTGCCCTCCTGGGCCAGCATCAGCGGGCTCGGATTGACGACGAGCTTGTAGGCGGGCGCATTGCCGACCGAATTGGTCTCGTTGGGATTGCTGATCTTCCAGAACCGGCCGGTCTCGCCATTGGCGATGGCCGCGGCATCGCGCTCGCGTGACAGCACGCGCGTCGTGGTGTCGAACGCGTTGCCGTGCGGATTATCATGGCCCCAGGGTCGGGGCACGAAATCGTGCTCGCTGACGGTGTTGCCGCCGCCGTCGAGGTCCATGTGCAGGCGCACGTTGAAGAAGTGCTGGTGCGTCGGCCCGCCGAGATTGTCGTCGACCATGCCGCCCCATTTGTACTTTTCGCCCGGCTGCACGGCGGCGGTCTGGATGATGCCGGTGAGTTTTGTCTCCAGCTGGATCGTGCCGTCCTGGTAGAGGTACCAGTAGAAGCCGTAATCGTAATTGCCGACGGTGGCGAAGAACGAGATCACGAGCCGGCGGGATCTGCGGACCTCGAACAGGCCGTTGCGGAATTCGTAGTGTTTCCAGGCAATTCCGTAGTCTTCTTCATGCATGCAAATGGCGTTCTGCATGACGAAGGGTTTTCCATTGTTGTCGGCGGCCGGCACGTCGAAATAATGGATGTTGCCGAGGCAGTCGCAGCCGAGCTCGAGCGCATTGGCGAGCGTGCCGAGCCCGTATTCGCCGGCATCGAACGCCGACTTCCAGAAATGGTTCGCGGTCGGATCGGCGTAAGGCACCACCATCTCGGTGACGCTGGCGCGATGGATCAGCGACCGCTTGCGCATCCCGTCCTGATAGCCGAGCTGATGCAGCACCAGCCCCTCGCGCGGCGTGAAGCCGACGCGAAAGCTCCATTTCTGCCAGTCCACCTTCCAGCCATCGACGCGAAAGCTCGCGCCCTCGGGCTGCTCGATATGCAGCGGCTTGATATCGGTGCGCGGATTGGTGGCTTCATGCGGGCCATAATTCCGCTTCTTGCGCGGGATCGGCACGATCGGGTCCGCATCGGTGAGATCGATGACCTTGCCGCCGATCAGGTCGACGACGGCGACCACGCCCTCGATCGGATGGGCGTATCCGTTGTCCTGGAGCTGCTCGCGGAAAAAACTGACGGCGCGAACGATGCGCGCGCCGCGCTCATACGCGAAATCGAAGAAGCCCGACGAGAACGGATCGACCTGGACCAGCTCGATGTCCTTGTCGGTGAGGCCACGCCGAACCATCGCCTTGCGCCAGCCCGGATCGGCCTTGACCACGGCCTCGCACTTGAAGAATTCCTCGAGCATCACCGACGGCTGCCCATAGGGCGCCTCGCGGTTCGGAACGACCTTCCGCACGACGATCTCGCTGTTTACGAGATCGACGATATGCTCGATCGCCTCGCCCGTCACCACGTCGAGCGTCAGCGCGAAGGCGCGGCGCGGCGTCCCGCCTGCGGCCAGCTCCTGCTTGGTCGGCTCCTCCAGCCGAACCGTCGGAAAGCGGCAGTTTTCCGGCGAGGTCGCCGCGGCACGCACCAGCGTGCAGGCGGCGGTGATCTCGTCTGCCGTTAGCGGATCGAGTGGATGCGGTGCGGCGGTTTGCATCGACGATTTTTCTTTGACGGTATCGAGCATGTGATGTCCTGACGTCAGCGCGGAGCTAGATGTGTCGTGATGGCGCGGAAGGCCGCGAACCAGCGTTGGTCGATCGGGACGTCCATTGCCTTGGGCTGCGTCGCGAGCTTGACGATGACGATGTCCGAATCGAGATCGACATAGAGGTGCTGGCCGTGAATGCCGATCCCGGTCAGCGCGTTGCGCTGCGGATCGATCGTGAACCATTTGCTGCGATAGCGCGCGCCCGGGAAGAACTCGGCGAGGTCACCATCGGCCCACGCCTTGGTGTCGCCGTTCTCGCGGATGTCGTCGATCCACCAGCCCGGTACGATCTGCCGCCCCTCCACCACGCCGCGATTGCGCATCATCTCGCCGAAGCGCAGCAGGTCGCGCGCGGTGACGGAGATACCGCCGGCGAGGCGGCCCATGCCGTGGCTGTCCAGCGTCAGCGAGCCGTCCTCCTCGGCGCCCAAGGGCTGCCAGAGATACTCGGAGAGGATGCGATGGTAGGGCATGCCGCAGGCGCGCTCATAGACCCAGCCGAGCACCTCGGTGTTGGTGGAGACGTAGTGGAACACCTTGCCATGCGGCTTGCCGGTGCCGCGGAGCGTGGCGAGATAGGTCCGCTGATGGCCAGGCTCGACGCCGGGCGGTGGCACGTCCCAGCCTGACGAGAAGCGGTAGCGCGCGACGTCGCCGGCCGGGTCCTCGTAGTCTTCTTCGAATTGGATCGCGACCGTCATGTCGAGGAGATTGCGGACCGTGCAGGTGCCGTAGACCGAGGTCTCGAGCTCCGGCACATAGCGCACTACCCTCGCCTCCGGATCGACCAGGCCGCGCGCGGCCAGCACGCCGCCGAGCGTGCCGGCGACCGCCTTGCTGATCGAGCAGATCAGATGCGGCGTGGTCACGCTCATGCCGTCGCCGTACCATTCATGGATCAGCGTGCCTCGGTGCATGACGAGTAGCGTATCGGCAAACGTCTCGCGCAACGTGGCTTCGATGGTGGTCGCCTTGCCGTCGGGCGCGGTGTAGCCGAGTTTTGCCAATTCGCGCGGCGCGCTCGCGATAGGCGTCGGATGTGCCGACCGGCGGATTTCGGCGGTCGGCAGCACTTCGCGGGTGTGGGTAAAGCCCCAGCGGATGGCTGGAGAGCTGCGCCAATTGGCACGGGTTACCTGGGCCTCGGGCGCGGGCGGGCTGCCGCGCATGATCTCGGTCGGTCGCATCTCGATCCCTCCGCAGGACGTGATTCCGGCCCCGATGCCGGGAATGGCAATGGGAAGACTGCACGCCGGCCCCATCGGGCGTTATCGAGATCCGGCAATATTTTGCTGGACAGGCGCGATAGCCATGCCAGTCTGGCGTGGTTCTTGCTGGCTGCTCGATTACCGGATTCCGACGTATTGTCATGGCCTTAAGCGCAACTCTTCCGATTCAAGACTCGGCTGCCAGCCTGTTTCAGGCGAATAGCAACGATGTGGACGAGCATTGCGCGGCGCTCGGCCGCTGGCGGCTGAGCTACGACCAGATCAGTGCCGGCGCATTCGCGGGAAGCTTTACCCAGCTCTCCCTGCCGCGCGTCGAGGTGTTTCGCGAGATCACCAGCCAGCAGGTCCGCCAATACGGCCAGCTCGGTGCCGGCAGCTTTGGCATCGGCCTGCGCTGGCACGGCGACGGCGAGATCAATTGCAACGGCGCCAGCGTCGCAGGCACCCAGGTGATCGCCTGCATCGACGCCGAGGTCGACATGTGCACGCCGAAAGCGTTCGAGTTTCGCGGCGTCGTCACCAGCGCGGCGCTGATCGAGGAGCTGGCTGCCAACCTCGACATCGAGCTGCCACGCGCGGTCTGGCACCAGCTGCGGGCGATGGAGATGGCCGATGCGCCGGTCGCGCGGCTGCGCCAGCTTCTCACGGCGATCCAGGAGACGATCATAAGCGCGCCCGGGCGTTTCGACGATCCGGCCGCCCGGCAGGCGCTGGAAGATGCCCTCCTCGTCGAGATCATGGACATGCTGCCGACGGCGCGCTCTGCCGATCCCGGCCGCAGCGCTGCAGCGCGCAAGCGCACCGTCGACCGCGCCCGCGCGCTGATGCATGGCAGCGGCGACCGCTCCCTCTCCCTGCTTGAGGTCTGCAAGACCGTCGGCGCCAGCCCACGCAAGCTCGGCTATTGCTTCCAGGAAGTTCTGGGCACGAGCCCGATGCATTATTGGCGCGCGATGCGGCTGAACCGGGTCCGTCGCGACCTCAAGCGCGGCGCCGGGACGTCAGTCTATGACGTCGCCGTGCAGCATGGCTTCTGGCACTTCAGCCAGTTCTCGCTCGACTACAAGCGCCACTTCTCCGAGCTTCCCTCGGAGACGTTGCGGCGCGCGAAACTTGCCGCCTGACTCCTGTCAGCGGTGCCGCAGCCGGCGGTTGACCCGGCGAGCCAGATAATCGCCGGCGCTCTGGACCAGCTGCACCAGCGCGATCAGCACGACCACGACGGCCAGCATCATCTCCGGCATGAAGCGCTGGTAGCCGTAGCGGATGCCGAGATCGCCAAGCCCGCCGCCACCGACGGCGCCGACCATGGCGGAATAGCCGAGCAGGCTGACGACTGCGAGCGTGAGCGCCAGCAGCAGGCCGGGCAGCGCCTCGGGGATCAGCACCTTGAACACGATCTGGATCGGCGAGGCCCCGAACGAGGACGCAGTCTCGATCAGGCCGCCATCGACCTCGCGGATCGCGGCTTCCACAAGCCGCGCGATGAACGGCGCCGACGCGATCGTCAGCGGCACGATCGCCGCGGTCGAGCCGATCGAGGTGCCGGCAATCAGCCGCGTAAACGGGATGATGGCGACCACCAGGATGATGAAGGGCGTGGAGCGCGTCGCATTGACGACGATGCCAAGCACGCGATTGACGGCGGGAGCTGCGAACAGCTCGCCCTTCCGGCTGGTCGCAAGGAAGACGCCGAGCGGCAGGCCGAAGGCGGTGCCGAGCAGTGCCGCGATGCCGACCATGTACAGGCTCTCGAAGGTCGCCTGGATAATCAGATTGACGAGTTCAGGCGACATAGCCGAGACGCTCCGCCGAGAATTGATATTGAGACAGCCAGGCCAGCGTGCGCGTTGCCGCGTCTTCGCTGCGAGAAATGCTAAGAGGTATGCCGAGCACCAGCGATCCCACGTGCTGGCCGCCGACCTCGTCGATACGCGCCGACAGCACCGAGACATCGAGACCGAGCTCGCGGGCGAGCCGGGCGATCAGCGTGTCGCCGGCCCCTGCCCCGCGCACCTGGACACGGATCACGGCTTGGCTGCCCGGCTCCTGCACGATCCGGCTGGCCAGCGAGACCGGCAGGCTGTCGCCGGTGACCTCGGCCAGGAAGGACTGCGTGATCGGGTGTTTGGGGTGGATGAAAATATCGGCGACGTGGCCGCCCTCGACGACGTAGCCGGCATCGAGCACGACGACTTCCTTGGCGAGCTGGCGCACCACGGACATTTCATGGGTGATCAGCACGATAGTCACCCCGAGCTCGCGGTTGATGTTGGCGAGCAGGTCGAGGATGGCGCGCGTGGTCTGCGGATCGAGCGCGGAGGTCGCCTCGTCCGACAGCAGCACGCTCGGCCGCGTCGCCAGCGCCCGGGCAATGCCGACGCGCTGCTTCTGGCCGCCGGACAGTTCTGAGGGGTAGCGGTCGTGCTTGTCGGCGATGTCGACGAGGTTGAGCAACTCGGCCACCCGCGCGCGGATGTCGACTTTTGACCAGCCGGCGATCTCCAGCGGCAGCGCGATGTTGTCAGCCGCGGTGCGCGACGACAGCAGGTTGAAGTGCTGGAAGATCATGCCGATCGAGCGCTGCGCCAGGCGCAAGTCCCGCCCCGTGAGCGCCGAGATATCCTTGCCATCGACGACGACGCGGCCCGTCGTGGGTTTCTCGAGGCCGTTGATGAGCCGGACCAGGCTCGACTTGCCGGCGCCGGAGCGGCCGATCACGCCTGTGATGGAACCGCGCGCGATCTCGAAGTCGATGCCTTGCAGCGCGTTGACGCCGGGCTTGCCGCGATAGGCCGGATAGGTCTTCGAAATATTCTCGAACCGGACCATCGCCTCCGGCTGAGCCGCGGCGTCTTGGATCTCGACCGGCTCTCCGATCACCAGCGATGGGTGCGCATTCATGGAAGCGGCTTTCATGCACGATATTTAGCTCGTCCGCCCGGAAGGCGCACGAAAACAAGGTCTCTCGCTGTCCAAGCGACGGAGGGTGGAACAAGGCAGTCGCCCAACGGCGACGCTGCGCTGCAACACACCATCGCCTTTTCCGGTCTTTCTTGCAATTTCAGATATTTGCGGGGAGTTGGGCGAAGTTTTCCCAATCCCCCGGCTGGAAAGAAAATTCATCTGCCGGGGGTATCCGCCTGCGGCAGAGCTCACCGGACCATTGCTAGCCAGGGCATCACAATCACAAGTAACCCGGCGAAATAAAGCAGTCCGAAGATGAGCCCAAAACCCCAGAACTGGCGCTTTCCGATATAGCCGCTGCCGTAATACATCGGCGCCGGCCCTGTCGCGTAAGGCGAGATCACGCCCATCAGGCCGAGCGAATACATGCAGAGCGCGGCGAGCGTCGGGACCGGCAGATCGGGGATGCCGGAGCCGACAGCGAGCACCACCGGCAGCACGGCCGCCGCATGCGAGGTGATGCTCGAGAAGAAATAGTGGATCCAGAAGAACAGCGCGACCAAGAGGATCATCGCGGTCGATGGCGTGAGCCCTGTGAGCGGCTTGGCGAATTCATTGGAGAACCATTTGATGAAGCCGATCTCGTTCAGTCCCGAAGCCAGCGTCAACAGCGAGGTGAAATAGAAGAAGACCTCCCAGGCGCTCTTCTCGCTGACGATGTCGGCGAACTCGATCACGCCGGTGACCAGCATCAGCGAGATAACGATGAAGACGACGGTCGTGGCATTGACGAAGTTCGAGCCGAGCAAGGGTACGTGGATGTCCGGGCTCGAGCCCGCGATCCACAGGAACATCGCGAGGATAATCAGCACCAGCATGATCCACTCGTTGCGCGACATCGGCCCCATCTCCGCGAGCTCCTTCGCCGCCCATTCGGAAATCTCGGGGCTGCGCTTCACCTCCGGCCGGCAGATCGCGTAGCTGAGCAGCGGCACGAGGATCATCAGGAGGATGCCGAGCGGCGCGAAGCCGATGAACCACTGGCCCCAACTGACATCGACGCCGACCGTCTTCTTGGCGATCGCGAGTGCTGCTGCGTTCGGTGCCAGCGCAGTGAAGAACAGCGAGCTCGTGATCGCGGTCGCCGCGAAGGCTGTCCACATCACGTAAGTGCCGATCTTGCCGGCGGTCGGTCCCGGTTCGGAGCCGTAGATGCGCGGGATGTTGCTGATGATGGGATAGACGATGCCGCCGCTGCGCGCGGTGTTGGACGGCGTTGCGGGTGCAAGCAGGAAGTCCGACATCGCGACCGCATAGCCGAGGCCGAGCGTGTTGGTGCCGAGGCGCCGCACCAGCACCAGCGCGATGCGCCGGCCAAGCTGGCTCTTGCGATAGCCGATCGAGAACACGAAGGCGCCGACGATCAGCCACACCGTGCTCTCGGCAAAGCCGGCGAGCATCCAGCGCAGCGATTTGCCGGGATCGGCATCGATATAGCCGCCGACGCCGGCGACCGTCAGCCCGATCAGGCCGACCGCCCCGACCGGCATCGATTCCAGGATCAGCCCGGTGATGACGGCCGCGAACACGGCAAAATAGTGCCACTGATTGACGTTGAGACCTGCCGGCACTGGCCACAGATAAATCGCCAGCCATACCACCAGCGGCGCGATCAGCTTCCAGCGATGCATTCCCGGTCCCTCCCGCGGCGCGCGCGGGATCGCTGACCGAGCCGCTGCCGCCAAAGCCTGTTACGGCACAGATCGGCGGGCGTTTCAATGCCTGCGCGAAGCCGCCTAGCCGTCTGTCCCCGTCTTGGCGAGCGGCGCCGGCGGTGCCATGAGAGAGCGGCGGTCGGATTCGACGACGCGGTTACGGCCCTGCCCCTTGGCCTGATACAGCGCAGCGTCGGCGGCCGCCACCAGCATGTCGCCCTTCGGCACATGGAGTGGCGTCACGGCCAGGCCGATCGACGCCGTGATGTTGCGCAGCGGCGCGCCGTTGGGGATGTCGACATGCATCGCCCTGACAGCATCGAGCACGGCATTGGCGCGCGCGAGTGCGGCATCGATATCGGCGCCCGGCATCAGCACCAAAAATTCCTCGCCGCCGAAGCGGCCGACGATATCGGTCTTGCGGATCGTCTTCTCGAGCACAGTGCCGAGCTCACGCAGCACCGCGTCGCCGGACTCGTGGCCAAAGGTGTCATTGATCTTCTTGAAATGGTCGACGTCGATGATCAAAAGCGCCATCGTCTCGCCGGTGCGCATCGAACGGCCGGATTCACGCGCCAGCGCGTCCTCGAGGAAGCGGCGGTTGTAGAGCCCGGTGAGCTGGTCGCGGATGGCCTGGCTGCGCAACTGCTCGCGAAGCTGCAGGTTGGCGAGCGCCAGCGAAATCTGCTCGGCCAGCATCGTTGCGAGCTGATCGGTATCGTCGGCAAACGACGTGCCGGCGGCCTCGCGATAGAGCACGCCGAGCAGCGTGTTCTGCGCGATCAGCGGCTGGCAGAGGTAAGTGCCGATTCCGGCCTCGCAGCAGGCGTGGCCGCAGACGAGGCCCTGGCTCGCCTCCGAGACCGGGAACTTGGTGCCGCGGCGCAACGCCCAGCAATCGTCGAGAGCGAATGCCTGCGCGGTCGAGGTCACCTCGCCCCAGCGCGGCCCGCGGGTCACGCCGTCGCGGGCATCGTTCATCAGGTACAGCGCACCGGCCTCGTCGGGAAACAGGAAGCCGGCATAGGTTTCCACAGCCGCAAAGATCTCGTCCGGCTTCTGGCAGGACTGGAGCACGCCGGAGAGTTCGGTCAAAAGCGCGATTTCCTTGGTGCGGATCTCGGATGCCTTCAGCGATGACGTCAGCCGCGCGTTGGTGTCCTGCAATTGCCTGGCATGCTCGGCGCGTTCGGCTTCCGCCAGCATCACGTCGGTCTTGTCCTGGACGATCCAGAGGATCTCGCCCTCGCCGCCGCGCCCCGAGGGCAGCGGCTTGCCATAGGCGTCGATCAGGACCGTGGAGCCGTCCTTGCGGCGCAGGTGAAGCTGCGCGGCGCTCGCCATCGCGCTGTCGCGGATCTTGGTCAGCGTCGCGCCGAAGACCTGACTGTCGGCGTCGGATGCGAGCAGCGATTCCACCGTTTCGTTCTGGAGCTCGTCGGACGATCGTCCGCACAACTCGGCGACGCGCCGGTTGCTGCGCAGGATCTTGTGCCCGCGGGTGAACAGGATGCCGGCCAGGGGATTGTCGACCAGTGCGCGCTGCTCGGCGTCGAGCGCCATGAGGTTCCCAAACAGCCGGCGCGAGCGGAGGCCAATGCCCGCAATCAACGCGATCAGCAGCGTGATCACGGCTCCGCTGGCGAGCACCAGATCAGGCACGACATGGTCGACCGCATAGATCGATCCCGGCCGGGCATTGAACACGAGGCGCCAGACCCGCTCGCCGACGACCAGCGAACGATCGGCCGCGACGCCGCCGGGCTCGGCGACTTGCGAGACCAGGCTGACGTTCGGCTCGGTGCTGTTGTACATCAGCGTCGAGGCCGCGGTCGGGTCCTCCGCCTCGCCGCTCATGGTGCCGTCCCTGGCCTGCTTGGCATAGCCGCGATCGACGATCTGCACCTGCATCTGCTGCAGCGAGCGCGGATCGAGCACGCCGCGCATCAGATCGTTCATGCGATAGACCGAGGCGACGAAACCGCGCAATGCGGCAACGCGCTGCGACGGGGTCTGCGCCGGCTCGCCCGCGCGATAGATCGGTGCGCGCAGGATGAAGCCGAGGCCGCCCGAGCGATCCTGCACCAGCTTGACCGGCGGTGTCGCGACGATGCGGCCCGTCTCGGCCGTGCGCCGCAGGGAATCGAGTTGCGCCGGATTGGCTGCGGCGTCGAAGCCGAGCGCATCCTCATTGCCGCGTATCGGCTCGACGAATTCGACGATGTCGTAGACCGCGCGCTTGCCGGGCGGCTTCAGCGCGAAATCGGGCTGGCCTGCGGAATCCACGCTGCCGTCGGCGCGCACTTCGGCAAGGAATGCGTCGAGACCGTCTGGTGTGACATGACGGAGCGCTTGCAGCGCCTGGAAACCGGGATAGCGGCGGCCGAGGTCGAGCACGTCGATGTAGCGGCGGAACTGCGCCCGGTCGACGGTGCCGCCGATCGAGGCATAGAGCCCCTGCATGCTGACCAGCACCTCGGCATGGGTGCGCAGGCGTTCACCGACGGCTGCGGAGATATCGGCGGCGTCGGCGCTGAAGCGGCGCTGCATGTCGGCGGCAAGCATCCTTTCGGACAGCACGCGCGCCGCGAAGGTCAGCGAAAGCCCAACAACGAGAATGGCACCGGTCGCGGCGATGGTTCGCGTCCGCGCCGATCCCAACATGCCCCGCAATGCCATGGCTGCAATCCCTTAACCACAAGCGCCCACCCCTGGGCAGAAACATGCGGGGTGGATATCGCAGGCGGCATTGAGAATGGGTTTGCGGCGCGTCTCTCCTGCGCAAAGCGGTAAAGAAAGGGTTGGCTACCTTCCTCTAAACTTAGGTTTGCGCCGCGTCAGGAACGCTTCGACGCCCTCCTTGTGGTCTTCGCTGAGGCTCGCCAGCGCGAACTGGTCGATATCCATGTGGCTGGCGAGATCGTCGAGCGCATGCGCGAGCCGGTTGACGGTCAGCTTCGTCATCGCGACCGAGAGCGGCGGCTGTGCGGCGACCTTCCACGCGAGCTCCATCGCCGCGTCGAACGCCTTGCCGGGATCGACGACCTGCTCCACCAGGCCCCATTGATAGGCCTCGTCAGCCGAAATGCGCTCGTCGGCCAGGATCACCGCCTGCTTGGTGCGGGCCGGCCCCATCAGATGCAGCATGCGCGGGATGCTCTGCCAGCTCATGTTCATGCCGAGCCCGATCTCGGGAACGCGCAGATGCGCGTCGCTGCCCATCACGCGGAAGTCGAGCGCGACCGCCAGCGCCACGCCGCCGCCGACGCAAAAGCCTTCGATCGCAGCGATGGTGATCTGCTCCATCTCATGCCAAGCATGGGTGAGCCGCGGCCCGAGCTTGAGATGCCGCCGCAGCGCACCAAGATCCATCTCCTTGCGCGAGCGCCCTTCGGCGTCCTTCAGGTCGAAGCCGGCGCTGAATGCGCCCGCATTGCCCGTCAACACCACGGCGGTCGTCGCCGCATCATCCTCGAAGCTGCGCGCCGCCGCCGTGAGCTGGCGCATCGCCTCCGGCGACAAGGCGTTGATGCCATCATGGCGGTCGAACCGCACCACCGCGATCCGCCCCTCGGGACCGAGGCCCTTCTCGATCTTGACGAAGTCCTTCATGGCGCGTCTCCGAAGCTGATTTTTGCCTGATCGTAGCGCACAAACGGCGTCACGAATACGTGGCTGGATTGCGCTGCAACGAACCCTCGACAGGCAGGGAAGGTTTCGCTTAATCTTTCGCCATGAGCCACGATCACGACCACCATCATCACCACGACCACGATCATTCGGAACTGTCGGAGACCGAGCTGCGCGTGCGCGCGCTCGAGACGATTCTGACCGAAAAAGGCTATGTCGAGCCGGCCGCGCTCGACGCCATCATCCAGGCCTACGAGACCAAGATCGGTCCGCATAACGGCGCGCGCGTCGTCGCCAAGGCCTGGAGCGATCCGGCGTTCAAGAAGGCGCTGCTGGAGGACGGCAGCAAGGCGATCGGAACGTTCGGCCATGTCAGCCGCGTCGGCGACCATCTCGTCGTGGTCGAGAATACGCCCGAGCGTCACAACATGGTCGTGTGCACGCTGTGCTCCTGCTACCCCTGGGAAATGCTCGGGCTGCCGCCGGTCTGGTACAAGGCCTCGCCCTACCGCTCGCGCGCGGTTAGGGATCCGCGCGGCGTGCTTGCCGATTTCGGCGTGACGCTGCCGACGGACATGGAAATTCGGGTCTGGGATTCCACGGCAGAGACGCGCTTCCTGGTGCTGCCGATGCGCCCCGCGGGCGCGGAAGGCTGGAGCGAGGAGCAGCTCGCCGGCCTCGTTACGCGAGACTCGATGATCGGTACGGGATTCCCCAGGACGCCCGGAGCCCCGTCGTGAACGGCGTGCACGACATGGGCGGCATGGACGGTTTTGGCAAGGTCGAGCCCGAGCCGAACGAGCCGATGTTCCACGAGGCGTGGGAGTCCCGCGTGCTGGCGATGGTGCGCGCGATGGGCGCGGCCGGCGCGTTCAACATCGACACCTCGCGCTTCTATCGCGAGACGCTGCCGCCGCATGTCTACCTCTCCAGTTCCTACTACAAAAAATGGTTCCTCGGTCTCGAGGAGATGCTGATCGAGAAGGGCTACCTCACCCGCGAGGAAGTCGCCGCCGGCCATGCGATGCAGCCCGGCAAGGCGCTCAAGCATGGCAAGTTCGACCTCGCCAATGTCGAGCGCATCATGGTGCGCGGCAAGTTCGCCCGCCCAGCGCCTGCGCCCGCCAGGTTCAGGATCGGCGATCGTGTCCGTGCGAAAAACATCCATCCGACCACGCACACACGGCTGCCGCGCTATGTGCGCGGGCATGTCGGTGTGGTCGAGCTGAACCACGGCTGCCAGGTGTTTCCGGATTCGGCGGCGATGGAGCTCGGCGAGAACCCGCAATGGCTCTACACGGTCGTGTTCGAAGGCCGCGATCTCTGGGGCGCGGATGGTGATCCGACCTTGAAGGTGTCGATCGACGCGTTCGAGCCGTATCTGGATCCGGCGTGATGAGCAGCAAGGCTGCTGCCGCCGCGACGGCGGCCGTTCCGAGCATTCCGCGCGATGACGACGGCCCGGTGTTCCGCGCGCCCTGGGAAGCGCATGCCTTTGCGATGGCACTGACGCTGCACGACCGCGGCGTGTTCACCTGGCCGGAATGGGCCGCAGCATTGGCCTCCGAAATCAAGCGCGCGCAGGCCGCCGGCGACCCCGACACCGGCGAGACCTACTATCTGCACTGGCTCGCGACGCTGGAAGGGCTGGTGGCGCGCAAAGGCGTCGCATCGACGGAGACGCTGCATCGCTATCGCGACGCCTGGGACCATGCGGCGGATCGCACGCCGCACGGCAAGCCGATCGAGCTGCGGGACGAGGATTTTCGGTAGGCCTCCGTCATTGCGAGCGGAGCGAAGCAATCCAGAATCTCTCCGTAGAGGCAGTCTAGATTGCTTCGTCGCAAGGGCTCCTCGCAATGACGGCGGAATTACCTTCCCGCCACAAACTCCTGCCACCCCTTCGCCCGCAAGCTGCACGCCGGACACTCCCCGCAGCCATAACCCCACTCGTGCCGCGCGCCGCGTTCGCCGAGATAGCAGGTGTGCGACTGCTCGCGGATGAGATCGACGAGTCCCGCGCCGCCGAGGTCATGCGCCAGCTTCCACGTTGCGGCCTTGTCGATCCACATCAGCGGCGTATGCAGTTCGAACTTGCGGGCCATGCCGAGCGAGAGCGCGGCCTGCATCGCGCGAATGGTGTCGTCGCGGCAATCGGGGTAGCCGGAATAGTCGGTCTCGCACATGCCGCCGACGATGTCTGTGATGCCGCGCCGGTAGGCCAGTGCCGCGGCGAAGGTCAGGAACACCAGATTGCGGCCGGGCACGAAGGTGTTGGGCAATCCATCGGCGCCCATCGCGATCGCGACATCGCGCGTCAGCGCGGTCTCGGAGACAGCCGCCAGCGTCGGGATCGACAGCGTATGGCTCTCGCCAAGCTTTGCGGCCCAATCCGCGCGAAGACCCTTGATGCCCTCGAGCAACTGGTCGCGGCAATCGAGCTCGACAGCGTGGCGTTGCCCGTAGGCGAACCCCAGCGTTTCCACGCGCGCAAATCGGCTCAGCGCCCAGGCGAGGCAGGTGGTGGAATCCTGGCCGCCGGAGAACAGCACCAGCGCGGTTTGTGATGAAAATGCGTCACTCATGGCCCGCGCTTTAGCACTGCGGAAGCGGCCCGCCAATCGGTGGAAATTGGCCTGTTCCGCATGCCGGTGCTGGGATCGGCGGCCCGCTTTTGGCATAAGGTTCTGGACCCAGGAGACTGCCCCGCAATGACCCCTTCCCGCGACATTTCCCGCCTGATCGAGATCATGGCCGCGCTGCGCACGCCGGTGACCGGCTGCCCCTGGGACCTCGAGCAGAATTTCGCGACCATCGCGCCCTACACGATCGAGGAAGCCCATGAGGTGGTGGACGCCATCGACCGCGGCGATCTCGACGATCTCAGGGAGGAGCTCGGCGACCTCCTGCTGCAGGTGGTGTTCCACGCCCAGATGGCCTCGGAGCGGAACGCGTTTGCATTCGGCGATGTCGTCGAGGCCATCACCCGCAAGATGATCCGCCGTCATCCCCACGTCTTCGCCGACAAGGACGGCAATCTCGCCGCCTCCCACGTCAAGGAAGTCTGGGACCGCATCAAGGCCGAAGAGAAGGCCGAGCGCGCCGCGCGCCGGCCGCCGGAGGCAACGCCGCCGCATAAATCGCTGCTGTCGGGCGTCAAGGCCGGCCAGCCCGCGCTGACGCGCGCCATGGAGCTGCAGCGCAAGGCCTCGACCGTCGGCTTCGACTGGAACGATCCGCGCGCAGTCTTGCAAAAGATCCGCGAGGAAGCCGACGAGATCGAGGCGGCGCTCGACCGCAACGACAAGCGGGAGATCGCAGAAGAAACCGGCGACCTGATGTTCGCCCTCGTCAACCTCGCCCGCCATGTCGACGCCGATCCGGAAGCCGCGTTGCGCGCGACCAACGCGAAGTTCGAGCGGCGCTTTGCGTTCATCGAACGGGCGCTGGAGGCGCAGGGCCGGACATTGGAGCAGGCATCGCTGGCGGAGATGGATGCGCTGTGGAACGAGGCGAAGGTTGACGAGCAGAACGCTCCTGCTGCCCAGAGCAGCAATGGAGCGCGCCGCTAGAGCGTTAGCCCATCTGACTGAATCGTTGGGGATTCACAAATCAGCGTTTTGGTGATTCAAGCTACCCGCCGGGACGGGAGGCCGGCGGGC
>NZ_JBEPOS010000013.1:0-214566 GCF_040546885.1 Bradyrhizobium sp. S3.2.6
GGACCGGCGTGCAAGAATTTGGTTCCGATGCGGTTGTCCAGGCCAATGCCGCGCGCGACCTCCTGGACGTTGGCGCCGACCTTTTCCGAGAGATCGGCGATCTCGTTGATGAAGGTGATCTTGGTCGCGAGGAACGCATTGGCAGCGTATTTGATCATCTCCGCGGTACGGCGTTCCGTGAACATCAACGGCGCCTGGTTCAGCGACAGCGGACGATAGATGTCGCCCATCACCTTGCGGCCGCGCTCGTCGGAGGTGCCGACCACGACGCGATCGGGGAACTTGAAGTCGCGGATCGCGGCGCCCTCGCGCAGGAACTCAGGATTGGAGGCGACGACAACGTCGGCTAGCGGATTGGCCTCGCGGATGATGCGCTCGACCTCGTCACCGGTGCCGACCGGCACGGTCGACTTGGTCACCACGACGGTGAAGCCGGACAGCGACTGCGCGATCTCTTTCGCGGCGGCGTAGACGTAGGAGAGATCGGCATGACCGTCGCCGCGACGCGAGGGGGTGCCGACCGCGATGAACACGGCATCGGCATCCGCAACCGGCTTCGACAGGTCGGTGGTGAAGTCGAGCCGCTTGGCCTTCACGTTGGTCGCGACCAGCTCGTCGAGGCCCGGCTCATAGATCGGGATCTCGCCGCGATGAAGCGCCGCGATCTTCTTCTCGTCCTTGTCGACGCAGGTGACGTCGTGACCGAAATCCGCAAAGCAGGCTCCGGACACCAGTCCCACATACCCCGTGCCGATCATCGCAATTCGCATGAGAAACTCTTTCCGTTGACGACGGATGCTCCACTGAACACCCTAGACCATTTCTCTATCCGGCCGCACGCCCAACATTAGGGCAGGCTGCTTTGCGCAGCCGAACAAACCTTAGCCGTCGCCGCCCGGGTATTTTCTTGTGTCCTGCCGTCGCTTCGGCGATCACACGCCGTGGTACTTTCGATACCATTCGACGAAACGCGCGAGGCCTTCCGCGATTGGCGTCGACGGCGCGAAACCGACGTCGCGCTGGAGGGCGGAAATGTCGGCGCGCGTCTCCAGGACGTCGCCGGCCTGCATCGGCAGCAGCTTGCGGATCGCAGGCTTGCCGATGATCCTCTCGAGCGTCTCGACGAACTCGAGCAGCTTGACCGACCTGTTGTTGCCGATGTTGTAGACGCGGTACGGCGCATAGCTCGACGAATTTTCAGGCCGCTCCGCGTTCCACGCGGGATTCGGAGCTGCGGGCCGATCGAGGGTGCGGATCACGCCCTCGACGATGTCGTCGACATAGGTGAAGTCGCGCCACATGTCGCCATTATTGAAAATCTTGATCGGCTCATTCGCGAAGATCGCGCGCGTGAACAGATAAGCGGCCATGTCGGGCCGCCCCCACGGACCGTAGACGGTGAAGAAGCGAAGACCGGTCACCGGCAACTTGTGAACATGCGCAAAGGTGTGCGCCATCAGCTCGTTGGCCTTCTTGCTCGCGGCGTAGAGGCTGACCGGGTGGTTGACCGATTGCTCGGTCGAATACGGCAGGGTGCGATTGGCGCCATAGACCGAGCTCGACGAGGCGTAGACGAGATGCGCCAGACCATGGCGCCGGCCGGCCTCGAGCACGGTGACGAAGCCGTCACAATTGGCACGGATGCTGGTGATGGGATCGTCGATCGAGGCACGGACGCCCGGCTGCGCTGCAAGGTGGACAACCCGATCGGGCGCGACTTCATCGAATACGCGGATCACCGCGGCAAAATCGGCAAGGTCGATCTCGTGGAAACTGAAGCCGGGAAGGTGCTTGAGCTTTTCGAGGCGCGCGCGCTTCAGCGCCGGATCGTAATACGGCGTGAACGCATCGATACCAACGACCTGCTCGCCACGCGCCAACAGCCGTTCACAAACGTGCATTCCGATAAAGCCGGCAGCGCCGGTCACGATCACTGGTCGCAAAGTTGTCATCTCGTTCATTCCGCGAATGCAATGCCAGACCAGGACATGAGAGGCAAGGTTTTGACGATGACGACATCATCGAGTCAGGCTTGTCGTCCATGTAAGCGCATCGAATTGTGTAGGAAACATGATGGCATCATGCATCCACGCATGCTATCCGGCTGCGAGCATACTCGGACGATAGCGCTGCATGTGCTAGAGATCATATCGACCGTCCATTCCGCGCGGATGCCCAGTCTTGAGGCATTGTTCGCGCAAGACACGCGCAAAGAAAAAGATCGGCTTTGAAACTTTCCATCAACGGCAGGTTCCTGACACAATCGCTGACAGGCGTGCAACGCTATGCCGCCGAGATCGTCAAAGCGATGGACCGCCTGCTCACGAGCGGCAAGGCGGCACCGCAACTCCTGGATGCGGAGTGGCAGATTCTGGTGCCGCCGGATGCACAGGCGCTCGCCGGTCTTGGCCGCATCAAGTTCAAGCAGGTCGGAACTTTGCGCGGGCACGCATGGGACCAGATCGATCTGGCGCGCGCGGCCGCCGGCACGCGTCTCGTCAGCCTCGCCAATTCCGGTCCGGTGCTCCACCGCGACCATCTTGTCGTCATTCACGATGCACAAGTGTTCAAACGGCCGGACTTCTTCAGCTGGCGATACCTCGTCTTGCATCGATCGCTCGGCTATTTGCTGGCACGCACCGCAACCATTGCAACGGTTTCGGCGTTTTCACGCAACGAACTTGCCGACGCGCTCTCGCTGGATCCCGCATCGATCCCGATCGTTCCAAACAGTGCGGAGCACTTCGCCTCGGTCGCGCCCGATTTCTCGATCATCGAGTCCCTGCGCCTCGAACCCTACCGCTTCTTCCTCTTTGTCGGCTCGATGACGAAGAACAAGAATGTCGACACAGCCATTCGTGCGGCCGAGCGGCTCGGCCGTCCGGATTTCCCGCTGGTCGTGGTCGGAGGCGACAACAGCAAGGTCTTCGGCGGCGGCGCGACCGAGTCGAAAGCCGGAATCGTCATCGCCGGCCGCCTCAAGGACGAGGAAGTCGCCGCGCTCTTCGCCCGGGCTGCAGCTTTCGTGTTTCCGAGTCTGTACGAGGGCTTCGGCATCCCTCCCCTGGAGGCGATGTACTTCGCCTGCCCGGTCATTGCGAGTTCCGCGGAAGCCGTTCGCGAGACCTGCGCTGACGCCGCCGTCTACTTCGACCCGCTCAACCCCGGCGAGTTGTCGGCACGGATGCACGAAAGAATTGATCTCGGCAGGATTTCGCCGGCGGAACAAGAGAAGCAGCGGGAGCGGCTCGCGACATATTCGTGGACCAAATCGGCCGCCGCCATGCTCGATGTGCTCGCCAAATCGGCTCCGCAGGCCGCATCCCGCGGAGCGGCACCATGACTCGGCCCAAATATTGCTGCTTGGAGACGGTACACATGGTCTCTGCGAGACAAGGAAGGATCGACCGTTGTCCAGCGGCCTGAAGGTTCTGCATGTCGCCGAGACGGTGAGAGGCGGCATCGCAACCTACCTCAACGAGCTTCATCCGCATCAGAGCGCGAGCTTCGGACGCGGGAACGTCAGCTATGTCGTTCCGTCCGACCATCGCGGCGACCTGGTCAACATCGAGGATGAGGCCGTCACCACCTTCCCGCGCGACGGCCGCAACGCTGTCGGCCTGTTTGCCATGTTGTCCGCGACCATGCGCGCGGTCCGCCAGCAGCAGCCGGACATCATTCACCTGCATTCGTCATTCGCCGGGCTCGTGGTGCGGCCGGTGCTGTGGCTGGCCTACCGGCGCTCTCGCATCGTCTATTGTCCGCACGGATGGGCCTTCGGCCGCGAGACGGGCCGTCTCAGCCGCGCCGTCACCGAGTTCACCGAACTTGTGCTGTCGAAGCTGACCCATCGCATCGTCTGCATCTCGGAGAGCGAGCGGGTCGACGCCAGGCGGGCCGGAATTGCGGCAAAACGCCTCGTCCTCGTGCACAACGGGATTTCCAAGCAGCGCCCCACGCTCGATACGCGCGCAGCACCGTGGCGGTCGGAGAAGATCAAGGTCCTGTTCATCGGACGCCTCGACCGCCAGAAGGGATATGATCTCCTGATCGAGGCGGCCCGCGCGCTCGGAGCCACGCTGGATGTGCGCCTCATCGGCGCCTCGGTCGTCAGCAAATTCCGGAGAAGCGATCTGCCCTCCAACGTTACGCTGCTGGGCTGGATGGACCGCAACCAGATCGAGGCCGAACTGGATCAGGCCGACATGGTGGCGATTCCGTCGCGCTGGGAAGCATTCGGCCTCGTTGCCATCGAGGCGATGCGCGCGGCCAAGCCGATCATCGCATTCCGCATCGGCGCCCTGCCGGAAATCGTCGAGGACGGCGCCACCGGCGTGCTGTGCGACGAAGTCTCGCCCGAAAAGCTGATTGAAGGATTCAAGCGCGCCACCAGGCTCGATCTGCCTGCGGTCGGCCGGGCCGGATATGAGCGCTTCACCCGCCTCTACGACATCGAGCAGACCCATCGCAACCTGAGCGCGGTCTATGCCGACGTCCTGCAATTGGGCGAGAGCGAGACCGGCGAGGCAAAGCTGCAGTCCGACTTCTCGAACAATCTGCGACCGTAGGGACCTGTCGATCAGGCCATCCGGTGGACGTCGCCCTGCGCCAGGTCGGCATCGATGACGCGTTGATCGGAGAACGACCACGCGATCGCGAACATGACGGCCATCGCACAAATGAGAAAGCCGGCTGCGAGCAGCCCGGTTTGCAACATTGTCTTCGCCTTCCCTTTTGTTTGGCCGATACCTAGCCGGATCGGGATTAGGAAGACCTTACGGACGCCAGCGTGACGCCAGCTTCCAAATCTAAGCGTTAACGGAGGCGGAATCCCGTTACTGAAATATCGACGCAGTATCCGTGCAGGATTTCTGCAACGCAGGGTACGCCGAGGTCCGAATCCGACACTTGAACTTTACGGCGATGTCGCTTCGCGGCGAGGCTGTCGGATGCACGCGGGCCGACGTCAGCACCGCTCACAAGAGCGGCATCTGCCTTAATCATGACATCGATCTGACACTCGTATGGCCTCGCTGCGAACTGCATCAAAAAGAGCGTATTCCGCACAATTTTTGGACAGAAATTTGCTCGTGTATCACGGTTCACAAGTGGCAATAAGGTCACAGCCATAAGTGCTTTACCATAAACACGAAGAGGCAGCAGTGACTCAGTAGCTGGACAGTTGCTACGGTGATTCAGATTTTAGGTGCGTACGAGGGAACGACATTGGCTAAGACCGAACAGGCTCATTTGGATTTCGGAATTGGCCGGATTCTGGCTGTCGCTACGATCAGCATCTCGTTGACCGGCTGCGCGGGCTTCATTCCCCTAGACGCTCCCGATGCCGTATCCACGCAAAAAAATGCCGCGCTGGTCACCGAGCCGACCGCGCCGCTCGCCTATGCCCTGCTGCCGGCCAATCCGGCCGTGCTGCGGGCGACCAACGGGTTTACGGACAGCGCCGGACTGCTGTTCTCCCGCCTCCCCGGCGGCAATTATCGCGACGTCACCATCGGCGTCGGCGACATCGTCACCGTGACAGTCTACGAAGCGCAGGCGGGCGGCCTGTTCATTCCGCGAGAAGCCAGCGTGCGGCCGGGCAATTTCGTCGACATCCCGCGCCAGCAGGTCGACCAGTCCGGCAACATCAACATCCCCTACGCCGGATCGATCAAGGTCTCCGGCCTGACGCCGCGCGCCGTCTCGAACATCATCCGCGAACGCCTCAAGGATCGCGCCATCGATCCGCAGGCGGTCGTGAGCGTCGCGGAACAGCGCGGCAACCAGATCAGCGTGCTCGGCGAAGTCAATTCGCCGCAGCGCTTCCCGGTCGACCCGGGCGGCATCCGCCTGATGGGCGCGATCGCGCGCGCCGGCGGCCCAAAATATCCGTCCTACGAGAGCACGATCACGATCAAGCGCGAAGGACGCACCTACAACGAGTCGATGTCATCGGTCGTGCATCATCCCAGCGAGGACGTGCTGCTGGCTCCTGGCGACGTCGTCTTCCTCACCCGTATTCCGAGGGTGTACATGGCGTTCGGCTCGACGCCGTCGCCGGGTTCGATCGGCGGCACCAACAACCGCCGCTTCACCTTCGAGAACGACAACATGTCGCTTGCCGAGGCGCTCGCGAAGGCCGGCGGTCTCGATGGTTCTCGGGCCGATTCCAAGTCCATCTACGTCTATCGTTTCGAGCCGAAGCCGCTGCTCCAGCAGATCGGTGTCGACGTGTCGCAGTTCCCGACCGCGACCGTCCCGGCCGTCTACAAGTTCGACATGAGCAAGCCTGACGGCTGGTTCCAGGCCGATACGTTCAGGATGCGCGATCACGACGTGGTCTCGGTCGCTG
Source organism: Bradyrhizobium sp. S3.2.6 (assembly GCF_040546885.1). Classification (NCBI taxonomy): domain Bacteria; kingdom Pseudomonadati; phylum Pseudomonadota; class Alphaproteobacteria; order Hyphomicrobiales; family Nitrobacteraceae; genus Bradyrhizobium; species Bradyrhizobium sp. S3.2.6. The sequence goes on from NZ_JBEPOS010000013.1 coordinate 6,353, forward strand.
AATCGCCATCGACCGAATTCATCAAGGTCATGGCCCCGCTGGACGCAGCTTCAACGAACGCGTCGAACATCTCCAGCGTCGTGGTCAACTCCAAATAACGGCCACAAGTAGCGGCCACGCTCGAGACTCTCTCTTGCCCGGATCTCGCCACGCGCGAGGTCCGGGCAGGATGTCATGGCCCGCTTCTTGAATATGGTGTGACTATTTCGGCCTCATTCCGACGTGATCGTTCACGCCGTTTTGGGCTCGAATGCGATTGCAGAGCCAGCTATTGCGTGGCAAGCGAGGTGCGCTCCCATCTACGATCAACGCATGAGGCGATCGTTGAAGATACTTATCGTGAACACCCTCTATCCTCCCGACATCATGGGTGGAGCCGAGGTATCGGTATCGCTGCTCGCAGAAGCCTTCATGCGCAACGGCCACCAGGTCGCCGTCGTCTGCCTGCAGCAGGCGGGCGACGTGTCGGTCGGGGATCGCAACGGCATCCGCACCTACCGGGTGCAGATCGACAATACATACTGGCCGTTCGGACAGACGCGGAAGCCGCCGCGGCTCGACCGACTGCGATGGCATCTGCGGGATACCTGGAACAGGCGAGCAGCCAAGCGCTTTGGCGCGATCCTCGACACCGAGAAGCCGGACGTCGTCCACACCAACAATCTGACCGGATTCTCCGTGTCGCTGTGGGCGGAGGCCAAGCGCCGCAACATCCGCGTCGTCCATACGCTGCGCGACTACTCGCTCATCTGCAAACGGTCGACGCTGTTCAGCAAGGGCGACACGTGCAAGCAGCGCTGCCTGGCATGCAAGACGATGACCATGCCATATCTCTACGCCTCGCGCATGGTTGATGCGGTGGTCTCCAACAGCCAGTATGTGCTGGAGCGGCACCTGAAACCCGGCTTCTTCCCAGGCGTACCTCACAAGGTGATCTACAATATCGCGGACGCCAGCGCGGGACTTGCCCCGCCGTCTCCGGACGCCGACCTGAGTTTCGGCTTTATCGGCCGGATTGAGCCCGAAAAAGGCATCGATGTCGTCCTTAAAGCAGTCTCCCTGCTCCCCGATTCGGGCTGGCAACTCAAAATCGCCGGAAAGGGCCTTGAAGCTTACGTGAGAGAGCTGAAGGGACGGTATGATAATCCGAGGATCAAATGGCTTGGCTTCGTAAGGTCCGCGGAATTTTACTCCGCCGTGGATGTTTGCCTAATTAGCTCGGTTTGGCCGGAGCCGTTGCCGCGTACACTGATAGAAAGCATCAATGCCGGACGTGCGACCATTTGCTCTACCGCCGGCGGAATACCAGAAATCTCTCATTTCTCGACGACACTCGGCTCGTACGAGCCAAGTGACTTCCACAAGCTCGCCGAACTGATGAAGCAGGCCATCAGCGAAGCGCCGAAATGGAAGCAGACTTTTCCGCCTCGGCCTGACTTTGCAGACAGCTTCACACCGGAAGCCGTCACCGGACAATATCTCGACGTCTATTTAGAAGGCAGCTCGAACACCGATGGAGAAAGATGAGAAGGGCTCTCGGGGTTCGTTCACAGATGATTATTGGATGAGATCCTTCCCATGAGGATATTGATCACATCGTCACTGTACCCGACACCGGGCGCACCGAAGGTGGTCGGCGGGGCCGAGATATTCGTGCGCCGCGTTGCCGACGGCCTTCTGAAGAATGGCGATGAAGTCGAAGTCGTTCGCGCCGCCTCGCTTCCTGAGCAGGCGATGGAGACAAGCAACGGCATCGACGTGTATTCGGCGCCGGTCAAGAACATCTACCGGCCCTTCACCGGACAGCGAAGCGCGCCTGCGCGCGGATTGTGGCACGCGACGGAGGACTGGCGTCAAAGCGCCGAACTTGTTGCCGACAGGATCAAGGCATTCAAGCCCGACGTGCTGCACTCGAACAACCTCTCGGGCCTCACCACGGCGGTATGGAAGACGGCGGCCGAGCTCAATGTGCCGGTGCTCCACACATTGCACGACTACTACCTCACCTGCCCGCGGTGCTCGCGCTTCTCGAAGGGGAAGGCCTGCGAGCATACCTGCATGAGCTGCAGGCTGCTGACCATCAACCGCCGAAGCGCAACCAGATATCTGCGCGGCGTCGTCGGCGTGAGCCAGCGCATCCTCGACATCCATCTGGAGGCGGGCCTGTTCGCCGATACGCAGCTGCGCAAGATCATCCCCCACGCATCGACGGTACCGGTCTCCGCGCCTTCGAAGTATTCCGCGGGTCCCGTCCTGACCCTCGGATTCATCGGCCGTGTGACCGAAGAAAAAGGCATCTACAATCTCGTCAAGGCGTTGGCCTATCTTCCCCATGACCGGGTGCGCCTTGTCATCGCGGGTGTCGCAGAGGCGGAGATGCAGGACGAGCTCAGGACCTTGGCGCCGAAGGCGAGCATCGAATTTCTCGGCTTCGTCGAGCCCGAGACGTTCTACAGCCAGATCGACGTCGTCGTGATTCCGCCGATCTGGGAGGAGCCGGGTCCGCTCGTCGTCGCCGACGCCCAAGCGGCGCGAAAGCCTTTCCTCGGGACGCAATTCGGGGGGATTCCCGAGGCCGTGAGGCGCGGTGCCGTCGGCTGGTTGACCGCGCCCGACCCGAAGTCGCTCGCGGACAGCATTCTGCGCATCATGTCGAATCCCGAGGAGCTGGCGGCGATGGTCGACGAGCTCGCCGAGAAGAACGACCATCGGACATTCACCGACGTCATCGCCGAATATCGCGACGCCTTCGAGCTCCTGAGCCGGCACAAGCAATAGCCCATGACCCGTCTGTTCGCGCTTGTCGGGGTCGTCTACCAGAGTGCGGCGGCGATCATCCTCATCTTTCTGCTCGGCCGTATCCTCTCGCCGCTCGCTTACGCCAATTTCTCCCTCACGCTCGCCTCCAGTCAGCTGCTCAGCGTGCTGATGTTCGAATGGCTGCAATTGGCCGGCGTGCGCTTTCTGGCCGCCGCCGTGCAGGACGACGCCGCGCGACTGAGATCTTCCCTGTTCGGCGCCGCGCTCGCCAGCGCGCTCGCACTTCTGGCGATCGGGGGCCTCGCCGTTTCGATCGCGACTCCGATCGCCACGAGCATAGGCTTGGTCGGCCTTGCACTGGCCGTAGCCCAGGGCGCGACCGATCTCCACTTCATGGTCGTCCGCGTCTCGCACCGGCTTGGCGCAGCCGCGTTTCTCCTCATTCTGAGGGCCACGCTGATGGTGGGCGGCGCGACGGCCGGCGCGTGGCTCCACGGCACGGCGCACGCGGCGCTGCTCGGCATGCTGGGCGCCCAAATCGCCAGCCTGATCGCCGGGCAGTTGCTGCATCCCCACAAACTTCAGAAAGTGACGCGTCCGGCCCTGCTGGAGGATTGGAGCGGCTTCGCTCGCTACGGGATGCTCGCCGCCGGCGCCTCGGTGCTCCACCTCTCCGTCCCGGTCTCGATACGCTTCGTCGTCGTTTCAGCGCTGGGTGCGAGCGCTCCCGCGGTCACCGCGGGCTTCTCGATGGCGATCGACCTGCTGCAGCGGCCGTTTGCAGTGCTGGTCGCGGCCATCCACACCGTCAACTATCCCGAAGTCGTCCATCAATACGAGCGCGGCAGTGCCGGCGACTCCCGCGCCGCCGTCGCGCATCTCCTCGATTTCATCATCTGCGCCACGTTGGTGATGCTTGGAGGCCTGATCGGCTTTCTGCCGGACGCGGGACAATTGTTCGTCCCCGCGCCCATCCTGGCAAGCTTTCTCCAGACCTCGGCGGCCGCAGCCGGCTTCTATTTCATGCACTGCCATCTGCAATCCACGCTCGCGATCGCACCCCATTTGACGAAGTCCGCCACGCGCCTCGTCGTCGTCGCCCTGTGCCAATTGTTGCTCGTCCTGGCGGTGGCGGTGCCGACGCAGGCGATCACAGGAGCGCCGACCTATGTCCTGGTCGGTGCGATCGTCGCAACTGCGATCGTCATCGTGCTCGCGGCGGGACCAATGGTGCGGTTCGGCGCAGCGCCGCGATGGGGGCTGCTGGCGACATCCATCGCAGGCGCCGCCTTCATCGGCGCATTTTCGGCCGTGCCCTCGGCGTCCGCGATTGCGCTGGTTGCGAAGATTGCGGCCGCAACCGCCATCGTCGCACTCCTCGCGTGGAAGGGGCGCTTCCTCGAGGCTGCCGGCGCATCCCGATCGGATGTGTAACGACGGCGTGACGCCGCGATGCTGCCCAGAATGAAAAATGGCCTGCCCAACAACTTGGCAATGCCTGCTGCCCGATTGCTTGTCTTGCCAGTTGTGCATGTGCGAGATAAACGCGCGGGTGCAGGGCTGGGCCGTATGGAACCTGAGTGGGCGTCATCCCGTGGCGCCCGGAGATCGACGTAATGCTGAAAAATCTGCTGTCGATGTCCGGCATGAACGTTCTCAAATCCGGCCTGCAGTTCGCGATGACCGTCATGATGACGTATTTCGCCGCACCGGCCGAATTCGGTCTCGTCACCTTTTCACTGCCGTTCGTCGGATTCATCGCGCTGTTAACCGATCTGGGCATGTCGAGCGCCATGGTGCAGCGGCCGACGCTGGATCGGGACGACGCGGGTGCCGCGATCACGCTGATCTGCGCCATCGGCTTGCTCTGCGCCGTGATCCTGGCGGTCATCTCCGCGCCTCTCGCTGCCGGTCTCGAGATGGAGGGATTGGGAAGCGTGCTCGCCACGCTGTCGATTTCGGTGGTGCTCTCCATTGCCGCTCTCGGCCCGCGTGCCGTGCTCGAACGGCACCTGCGCTACCAGGTCGTGGCGAGCGTCGAGATCATCGCCGTCATCGTGTCGGTGCTCACATGCGTTCTGGGCGCCTTCCTGGGCTGGGGCGTCTGGGCGCTGGTCGCCTACTATGTCGTCGTCCAGATCGTTCGCGCCGCGGCCTTCGCCATCATCGCGCGAAAGGATGTACAGCTCAACTTTCAATGGGGCCGCGTGCGCTCGATCCTGACCTTCGGCGGCTGGGTGCTGGCGAGCAATCTTCTCAACTTTGCCGGTCGCGCGGTTGGCAACGTCCTGATCGGCGGTGCCGTGGGCGCGGCCGCCGTCGGTCTGTACGGTCTGGCTTACCAGATCATGATCCTTCCGCTGATGGTGATCACCTGGCCTGGCAGCGGCGTGCTCATGGCGACACTCAGCCGCCAGGCCGCAAAAGGATCGCTGCAGGAGCGCAACGAGATCATTTGCGGCGTGCTGTCGCTGACGGCCGCCGCGGTCTTTCCCGGCATGCTCTATCTCACGTTCGGCGCCGACTATCTTTTCACCGCGTTCTTTCCGGCCAAGTGGACCGGCATCATTCCGCTGGTCGGGCTGATGTCGATTGCCGGCGCAGCGCAGTCGATCACTGCTTATAGCGGCGCCATGCTGCTGTCGCGGGGCAAGGCTCAGCTGCAATTCTGGGTTTCGACCGCGAACAGCATCTCGACCATCGTGGCGTTCGTCATCGGCCTGAGATTTGGGCTCATCGGGATCATCAAGATCTATCTTGTGGTGACGCTCATCGTGTCCGTCGCCACGATGCTGATCACCTGCTGGGAAACCAGGCTGCCGGTGCTCGATCTGGTCAAGGCGCTCGCGCCCGCAACGGTCGCCACGACGCTCGGCCTCGTTGCCGCAAATCGCGTCATGGAGATGGCCGCCACGCCGAAGTCAGCCTGGCTGCTTGGCACGACCGCATACGTCCTGACGATCGCGATCAGCTACCTGCTGTTTCATCGCCAGCTGGCACGAAGCCTGCTCGGCCTGCGCGATCTCGAACTGAACAAGGAGCGCGTCGCTGCCATCTAGCCATCCGCTCGATGGCCGCGCGCGCGAACGGCCTGGAACCCTTCACACCATCGGACAAACCTGCAAGACTTCGACGAGCCATCGACAGCATTGCCGCAACGTCTCGCGCCGGACCGCGAGGGATTGATGAGATGACATCGAAAGGACCCATGAATATCCTGATCATGACGGCGACCATCACGCCGAAAGCCGACGTGCGAAGCCTCGGCCGGAAAGATCCCGCCCTCCGCCGCAAGGACTATGAGGATGCGCTCTGGTTCTACGGCCGGCTGGTCGGCCAGTGCATCGACCAGATCGTCTTCGTCGAGAACTCGGAATCCGACTTGTCCAGTCTCCAGGCCATCGCCGAGCAGTTGAACATCGCCGACAAGATCGAGTTCATTTCCTTTCCGGGGCTCGACTATCCCCAGATGTACGGCCGCGGCTACGGCGAGTTGTTCCTGCTCGACCACGCGATGGCGAATTCGCGCTTCATCAGGGAATGCGATGCCAACACCCCGATCTGGAAGGTCACCGGCCGCTACATCGTCCTGAATCTCGCCAAGCTGATCCGGAAGACCCCGAAAGGGTTCGCTTTCTACTGCAACATGCGGAACTACCCCAAGAGGGTGGTCGACATGTACATGATGGCGTGGACCACTGCGGGTTATCGCCAATATCTCCAGGGCAGATGCAAGCTCTACGAGGACTCTCCCGCTGCCGCGTTTCCCGAAAAGGCGCTGCGCGACGATTTCGAGGCGGCGCCGAAAACGTCAAAATTCGTTCCACGGTTCCGGACGGTGCCGCTCGTCAGCGGCATCCGCGGCCTCGACAACAAGGGATATGCAACCGACAACATCTGGAAGTTCTACATCCGGGTCGCACTGGACACCGTTTGCCCGTGGCTCTGGATCTAGGCCGAATGTTGCCATTGACGCGGCTCTTGGGCGCGGCTCCTGGACGCGGCTCTTGGGTGCGGCTCTTGCCGCGCCTACATTCCTCGCTTGGTCAGCTCCTCCGCCTCGTGCGGCGCCAGGTTCTTTCCTGCAAACCGTGACAGCATATAGAGCGGGACCTTCGGTGTGTTGAGGTCGTACATCAGGCCGAAGCGGTTTTCCGGCGGCGCCTTCTTCGGCTCATCGAACAACTCGTAGATCAGCACGCTCTCGACGTTGGCATCGACCTGATTGGCGATGAAGCTCAACGTGGCGTGCAGGCTCTTGTAGCACGCCTCGGTGAGGGGTTTGCCGGCTTCGTTCTCATAGGCCGGCTTGTAGATCTCCGCGCAATTGACCTCATTGAAGACGACCGGCTTGCCATACGTCGCGAGCTTCTTGAACAGATTGTAGGGCTGCCTGCTGCCGCCCCAGGCGCGGTTTGGATTCTGATTCAGGGATTCATAATAGTGGTAGGAGATGACGTCGAATCCGACACCCTTCGACGCCATGAAATCGAGGAACCCGAACATCGTCGAGGTGGTGTTGAGCACGCGCCGCAAATGCAGCCCGTGCTCGCGATTGATCTTGTCGATCGCATCCGACATGCCTTTGAGGATCGCGACCCAGTCATTCATGACCGGCATGTCGAATTCCTCGGCGGTCCAGCCGCGGCCGTAGAGCTTCTTGCCGGCGGGATCCAGCGCCAGAAGGTTGATCTCGTTGCCCATCTCCCAGTCCTTGATCTGATCCTTGAAATTGATCACGAAGGTGTAGGTTCTCGAATAGGCCTGCTGATACAGCGCATTCCAGTCGCCGGCCGGATACTTGCCGCCATCGGTGCGATCCCCCCAGGCAAACGGGGTCGCCAATATCGGCTTGAGCGTGATGCCGTAGGTCTTGGCCAGCGCCAGCATGTCCCGGTACATCTGGACCTCGTAGGGATCGGTGTCCCGCGCGAGATTTGCACTGACCCTATACTGCGTGAGCCCGCGGGCTCGCATGACCTCGAAGATCGCCTTCAGGTCTGCGCGCCGTCCGTCCGGGCCGTCGACCCCCCAGGTGAGCGGACCTGCACCGGCATTCTCGACGGATGCCACCAGACCGAGTGCCAGCAACAGCGCGGCCAGAACCACTCTCTTCATTGCCAGGAACATTGCGCCTCCGTGCGCCCGAGACACTGCATGCATCCGTTTCCGATCCATCATCACCTGCATCTGCGCGACCGACCTTCACAATATGATCACAATAGACTCTCACCGGCAAAGCGCCGCCGCTGCCGGAGCGAACGACACGTTTGCACGCTTTTGTGGCGAAAATTGCCGGAGGAATTGCCGTTCCAATTCGACTGAGTATCTATAATGTCGCCCGGATGGAACGACTTAACGCCAAGCGAGAGTAAATTGTCGAACGCTCCCCTCGAATCGAAGCCGCAGATCGTCCTCAATCGCTCGACCGAAGCGGGGCGCTCGGTCGCATGTGTGATCGTGACTTACGGGCGACGCGAGCAGCTGGTGCGGCGAACCGTTGCCGCCGTTCAGGCCAGCCCCGCGGTCAAACGTGTGATCGTGGTCGACAATGGATGCAACCGGCCGGTGATGCTTGACGATTTCGCAACCAAGCCCCCCGTCGATGTCATCAGGCTCGCCTCAAATCTGGGATCGGCCGGCGGCTTTCACGCCGGCATCACCGCCGCCCAGCGGCTCGATGACGACGATTTGGGGTTCGTCCTCATTCTGGACGACGATAATGTCGGCGAGGACGGCTTCCTGGACCGCTTGCTCGCGCTGCATACGGCACTTGGCGCGACGGACGATATCGGGCTGTGCGCATTGCGCAGGCATCGGGGCATCTATCCGACGTTGCTCGCCGATCAGAATGCCGTGGCCATCCGCGCCAACTCGTTCCTGAACTTTCATCTCGCCTCGCTTCCGTCGAAACTGTGGCGGCGGTTGGCGCGTTCCGCGCGGCGAGTTCCGGAGAATTACGGAGGGTTTCATCTGCGCCGGATCGAGACCGCTCCGTATGGCGGGCTCCTGCTGCCGATTGCCGCGGTTCGGAAGGTCTCGCCTCCGAACAAGGAGTTCGTCCTCTATAGTGACGACCACGACTACTCGCTGCGCCTGATGGACGCCGGCGTTGCCATCTATCTGACCGATGTCGGTTGCATCAACGACGCGGAAGAATCCTGGGACACGAAGCCGAGCACCAGCGCGCGAAGCGCGCTCGTCAGCCCCGACGCGCCGGCGTGGCGGCTCTATTATGCCTGCCGGAACCGGATCTTGATTGAGAAACGGTATACGACCTCCCCGATTGTCTATCGTATCAACCGAACGAGCTACGTCGGCCTGCTCGCGATCGAGGCCATCCTGGCTTATCGAAATCTTAATGCCGCCAGAAAGGCACTTCGTCCGCTGCTCGAAGCCATCGCCGACGGCGATGCCCAGCGACTCGGTTGGCGAACCGAGTATCAATTGCCCGGCGCATCACCATCGAGCACCACGTCCGCGCGTTAGCGCGCGACGAATCATTTTCGTTTGCGCAAACGATTCGATTCACGTCGCTCTCATGGAACATTCCGTAGAACAACGGGCCAATAGTGAATCGCAATTGGGCAATCGCGGCGAGTTCCCGTGCGGAACAAGCAGTGTCGCGCAATGTGCTGAAAATACTTGCAGTTCGTCCCGCGAAAAGCCGCGGATACCTACATCTTTAGCCTTCTTTCTAACGTCACTGACAAACTCTGCCGCTACGCATGAAGCAACACAGCGTGCATCACCAGAGTGACTCATGACGACCATCACCAGCAGCGATCAAACTGTTCTCTCGGCAAGCGCATTCACAAGTTCAATCGGCGTCAACACGCACGTCTCATATGCGTGGGGCAGCTACAACAATCTCGCACTCGTCGAAGCCGACCTCAAATATCTCGGCGTCACCACGCTTCGTGACAGCTTGACGAATATCCCGGGAGCACAGCCGGTGCTCGACGGTTTGGCGAACGCTGGATACAAGTTCGATCTCGGCGTTTCATCGTCGGTCCCGGCAGCGGGCGCAGCCGGCCTGCAGCAATATATCAACGCGCTCGACGCGTTCGAGGCGGCACACCCGGGCAGCGTTATCGCGCTCGAAGGCCTGAACGAGGCCAATCTCCAGGCGTTCAGCTACAACGGCAGCTCGACGATCCAGGCGGCCGCGCAATTTCAGCAGGCGCTCTACACCGCGATCAAGGCCGACGCGAACCTTTCGAAGCTTCCGGTCTACAATCTGACCCTCGCCTACGACGACCCCAACGATTTCGCCAAGCTCGGCAATCTCGGCTCGTCCTCGGACTACGCCAACTCACACGCCTATGTCAGCACCGGCACCACGCCGGGGGCCGCACTGGCAGCGGCGTTGAATCTCGCGAGCTCCGTGTCTCCCGGCGATCCCTCGGTGATCACGGAAACCGGCTACTCCACGTTGAGCACCACGCCGTATCTCGGCGTGAACGAGGCGGTTCAGGCGAAGTCGATCCTCAACACCTTGATGGACGCCTTCAAGGACGGTGTCGGCACGACTTATCTCTACGAACTGCTCGACCGCAATTCGTCGAGCAGCAATACCGATCCGCAGAGCCATTTCGGACTGTTCTATGACGACGGCACGCCCAAGCTGGCTGCCACCGCGGTCCATAACCTGACGACGATCCTCAACGACGACGGAAGCGGCAGCGGCCAGCCGACCAGCCCGCTGAGCTATACGCTCAGCAACATGCCGGAGTCCGGCAACAGCCTGGTGCTCGGCAAGAGCAACGGCGCCTACGATCTGGTCGTCTGGGCCGAGCCGAAGGTCTGGGATCCGTACACCAAGACCGAGATCAGCAATCCGAGCCAGACCGTCACGGTTCAGCTCGACGGCGTGCACCAGTCCATCAAGGTCTACGATCCGACCGGCGGAACCGACCCGATCGAGACCTTCGCCAATGTCAGCTCATTCACGATTCCAGTGAGCGACCATCCCATCATCATCGAGATCGACGGCGTGGCTCGATCGGCGTCGAATCCTTCCCAGGCGGCCGACGTCACCGGCACCGCCGCCACGATCGTCGCGGAGCTCGCCGATCTCTCCGCATCCACGACCCTGCAGTCGATCACGCTGACGGACACCCACGTGCTCGCCGTCGCGTCGGTGTCGACGATGAACTACATCATCTCGCACTACGGAAACGCGCTCGCGGCGATCCAGGGCGGCTACTCGTTCTCCGTCACAACCTCCACGACGGCCTGGAGTGAAACGAAGTTCTTCAACGCGTCCGGCACGCAGACGGGGACGCAGACGTCGAACTTCTCTAACGGCGTCATCACCAGCAAATCGCTCGTCAACGTTGACGGGAGCAGCGACACGATCCTGTACGCGGCCGGCGTCAAGACGCAGGAAGCGATCGTCAGCGCAAATGGCGCGAAGCAGACCATCAACTACAATTCGGACGGCAGCATCTCGAGCGAAACGGTTGTCGGCTCCGACAAGACGGTCACGACCACCATTTACGCTAATGGATTGAAATCCAAGGTCTATGTGACCAATGCCGATGGAACGCACACCAACACGTTCTACGGCGTCACCGGCCAGGCCTACGCAACCCAGATTCTGACGACAAAGGCCGACGGAACGGTCACGTCGATCACCGACCTGCACGCCGACGGTACGACCCAGTACACGAAGGTGGTCAACGCCGACGGCAGCACCACCACCGGCCTCTACAACGCCGCCGGCCAGCAGACGTCGGAAGTACGCAACTATGCCGACGGCTCGAGCCTGACGACGAACTACAACACCTCGGGCGTCGTGACCCAGACCATCGCCAAGGCTGCCAACGGCGCCACGACCACGACCAACCTCAGCGCCGGCGTGCAGACGTCGATCTACATTACCAACGCCGACGGCACCAAGGAAACCAAGCTGTTCGCGGCCGGCGTGATCGCAAGCGATTTCGTCCAGAATACTGACGGATCGTCGACGACGACGGTCTATGCCAACGGCGTCAAATCCAAGGTGTATGTCACCAACGCCGACGGCACCCATACCAACACATTCTACAACATCACCGGCCAAGCCTACACGACGCAGATCCAGACCACCAAGGCCGACGGAACGGTGACCGCTCTCACTCAGCTGCACGCCGACGGCACGACGCAGTATACCAAGGTCCTGAACGCGGACGGCAGCGCCACCACCGGCCTCTACAACACCGCCGGCCAGAAGATCACGGAGGTGCGCAACTACGCTGACGGATCGAGCCTCACGACGACCTACAATACTTCAGGCGTCGCAACACAGACCGTGTCCAAGGCAACCGACGGCACCACCACGACCACGAACCTCAGCGCCGGCGTCCAGACCTCGATCTACATCACCAGCGCCGACGGCACCAAGGAAACCAAGCTGTTCGCTGCCGGCGCGATCGCCAGCGATCTCGTTCAGAAGACCGACGGGTCGTCGACCATGACGGTGTTCGCCAGCGGCGTGAAATCGAAGGTGTATGTCACCAACGCCGACGGCACCCACACCAACACCTTCTACAACATCACCGGCCAAGCCTATACGACCGAGATTCAGAAGATCAAGGCCGACGGCACCATCACGGCGATCACCGACCTCCACGCAGACGGCACCCTGCAGTACAGCAAGGTCGTCAACTCCGACGGCAGCGTTACCACCGACCAGTATGACAGTGCCGGTCACAAGACGACCGAGGTCCTGAACAGCACTGACGGCTCGACGCTGACGTCCACCTACGATACCGCAGGAAACGTCACGCAGACGGTGGCGAAGGACAGCGGCAACGCCACGACGACCAACTACAGCAGCGGCGTCAAGACGTCGGTCTACATCACCAACGCCGACGGCTCGAAGGAGTCCGACCTCTACACGGCCGGCCACCTGACCAGCACGCTGATCCAGAAGACCGACGGCTCGTCGTCGACGACGGTCTACAGCAACGACATCAAGACCGCGACCTACGAAACCCATGCCGACGGCACGCACACCAACACTGCTTACAATGTGACCGGCAAGGCCTACACGACCGAGATCCAGCAGAGCAAGGCGGACGGCACCATCACGTCGATCACCGACCTGCACGCCGACGGCACCCTGCAATACACCAAGGTCGTCAATTCGGACGGCAGCATCACGACGGATCTGTACGACTCGACCGGTCACAAGGCGACCGAGGTGCAGAACTACACCGACGGCTCGACCCTGTCGTCCACCTACGATACGACCGGCAGCGTGACCCAGACGGTGGCGAAGGCGTCCGGCAATACCACGACGACCAACTTCAGCAGCGGCGTGAAGACGTCGGTCTACATCACCAATGCCGACGGCTCGAAGGACACCCAGACCTATTCGAGCGGCAAGATTGCCAGCGACTACGTCCAGAACACCGACGGCTCGAACGCGACGACCGTTTACACGGACGGCGTCAAGGCAAAGATGTACGTCAACAACGCCGACGGGTCGCACGACAATTTCTACTTCAACGCGACCAACACGGAGCACGACTCCTACAACACGGCTGGCAATTTGGCCTATGTCGACATCCTGAACTCGGACGGCACGCACAATTCGTCGGCCAAGGTCGCGGGCATCACGCTTGCCGGCAGCGCCGGAAACGACACCTTTGCTGCGGCCGGCGTCGGATCGACCACGATCTCGTTCAGCGGCGGCAACGACACGGTGAACGGCTTCCACGCCGGTTCGGCAACCGGTCACGACACGGTCGCGATCGCCAAGCTGATGGCCACAGACTACAGCCATCTCCAGCTCAGCCAGTCCGGTGCCGATACCGTGATCCACGTCACCGCGAACGACACCATCCTGCTGAAGAGCGTCGTCGCCGCGAACGTGACCAGCAACGACTTCCTGTTCGTCTGAGCGAGCCGGAATTGCGTGCGGCGGGCCTCGGCCTCGCCGCACGCAACCCGGGATCGGCGGCACGCCCGCATGTGGCCGCCTTATCGCTGCGGCATTGCCTCATCCATCATCATCGCGCCAAAAATCAGGATTTGACCGATCGCGGATGCGATCGGTAAAATCGAGCACCAGCGCGGCATTGAGGCGACATTGACCGACATCGAGGGTGCACGCTCCCCCAAGGGCGGGATCGTACCGGGAATTCAATACCTGCGCGGTTTTGCAGCCATTCTGGTGGTGATCTGGCACGTCAACTGGCTGGTCAGCCTGCCGCCGTCTTACGGCGAGAGCCCGTTTGCGCTCGCCGAAACCGGGCTGTTCGGCGTCGCGATCTTCTTCGTCATCAGCGGCTTTATCATCACGATTGTTTCATTCGGCCCGATCCGCAACACGCGCGCGGAATTCTTCGCCCGGCGCTTCGTGCGCATCATTCCCTTCATGTGGGTCTGCGTGATCGGATACAACCTGCTGTCGATGGCCGGCACGGCAAGGATCGATCTTCTGCCCGGCCTGCGAGCCATGGCGCTGTGGCCGATCGGAGAGCTGCGGCCCCACGTGGTCTGGACGCTCAGGCATGAGTTCATTTTCTACATCCTGTTCGCGATCACCATGTTGCGGCCGCGCCCTCTTTCATATGTGCTCGCCGCCTGGTTCCTTGCGCCGCTGGCGTGGCACGCGACGTCTCACCTGCTGGCGTGGCCGGAACTGCTGCAGCCGGAGAGTTCGGGGCTCGCGCTTGCGACCGTGGTTGGTTACGGCAACATCATGATGCCAAACCTCCAGTTCGGCATGGGGTTTGCGCTGGGTCTGCTGTGGCTGAAGGGGAATCCCCTCGTGCAAAGTCGATTCCCGGCGGCGTTCCTGCTCACACTCGCTGCGACCATCCTGGCAACCGCTCTTGTCGGGGCGACACTGTCGGAAGACAACGGCCTCCGCGCCCTGTGGTGGACGCTGTTCGCGACAATCGTCGTCTGGCTGGGCGTCGTCTCGACCGAGAAGCCGGGGCCGCTGCATTCCCTCGGCATGCTGCTCGGCGACGCCTCCTATTCAATCTATCTCACCCACGCCGCGACCGCGGTCGTGCTGATTCAGATATCCGCGCGTCTCCACAATCCATTGCCGTCCGCGCTGTTCGTCATGACAGCCGTGGTCGCATCGGTCCTCGCCGGGATCCTGATTCATTGGTATGTCGAGCAACCGCTCATTGCCTATTGCCGCAGGCTCGGACGCCGCCGTTCGATTATCGCATAGCGGCGATCGATCGGGCGAACGCCGCAATTCGATGCTATGCCAAGCTTATGCCAAGGCGGCCTCACGGCCATGAATTGGCTTCAACTCCGTGGCATCCGCTGATGCCGCCAAAACAGGCGCACGAAAGGCTGACGAGAATGTCGCAACCGGATCGAGACGCAGAGCTCGCGACCGTTTCGTTGCCGGGCGCACTCGGCCGCGAGCGCCCCGCCGCTCCGACGCGCCTCTGGCGGCTGCCGGACACCATCCAGACTGGCCTGGCGCGGCAGGAGACCGCGGAAAGCATTCTGGCGAGGAACAAGGGTCTCGGACCGGGCTTCAACATGATGCGGCACCTGCTGTCGCTGGTCATCCTGTCGCATCATTGCAGAGTCGCTGTCGCCGGCCTGTTCGCCGGGGCCGCCTTCGTCAAAAAGCTCGATGAACCGGGAATGGCCGTCTACGTCCTCAGGGATCCCGGCGCCGCCGCCTTTGACAAGATGGGAGGACTGACCGCGCTGTCCTTCAGCCACCTCCATGCGTCCGAGATCGTCCAGGAACTGCTCCGACCCGGGCTGATCGCGCTCGTCGGGATGTTCTTCGCGCTGAGCGGCTTCCTGGTCACCGGCAGCGCCATCAAGAACCCGGATCTCAAGACGTTCTTCGTCAACCGCGTGTTGCGGATCATCCCGGCGCTCAGCGTCGAGGTGACGCTCTGCGCGCTCGTGGTCGGGCCGCTGCTGACGCAATTGCCGCTGTCGCAATATCTGTCCGAGTACCAGTTCTACCGCTATTTCGGCAACATCGTCGGTCACGTCACGTTCGAGCTGCCGGGCCTGTTCCTGCACAATCCCTGGCCGGAGATGGTCAATGCCAATCTCTGGACCCTGCCCTGGGAGCTCTGGTGCTACGTCTTCGCCTTCGCGCTCCTGCTTGCGCGCATGATCTCCGGTGAGGCTCGAAAGATCCGCTGGATCACGCTTCTGGTGGGCGCAGCGCTCCTCGCCGAGCTGGTCGCTTACTTCGTCGATTCCGTGACCTTCAACGTCCGGTCCGATTCGACGAGGTTGGCCGGCTGGTACCTCGTCTTCATGTTCTTCTTCGGCATGGTGTTCCGCCTGCACGCGAAATACGTGCCGATCCACTGGGCGATCTTTGCTGCGTCGGCGCTCTGCTACGCGGCGATCATGTGGCTCAACGTCCTGCTGCCGCTTGCCGGGATCTTCCTGACCTATTGCACGGTCTATATCGGCATGCAGAGCTTCAAGGCATTCGATCGATTGTTCAGCCAGGATCTCTCCTACGGCATCTACCTCTACGGCTTCCCGATCACGCAGGCGACGATCGACATCTTCCAGCGCGTGCTGGGGCCGGATCACCGCCTCTCGCTGACGATGATCCTGCCGATTGTCATCGTGCTGACGCTCGGCTTTGCGGCTTTCTCCTGGAACTTCATCGAAAAGCCGGCGCTGCGGCTGCGCCGGTTCTACCAGAGGCCGGCCTAACGCGATCAGGCCGCCGGGCTCTGGGCCATTTTCCGCGCGAAGATGTGCCGGAGCGTCCCGTCGATGATCCGGCGCAAGCGTACTTCAATGATCTCGTAGCTGAGCGCGCTCGCGATCAAGGCGAGCGCGAGCCCGAAAATCACGAACCCGCTCCACAGTAGCCAGCGATCGACGCCGCGATCGACCAGCTTCAATCCGATGACCTGCAACGGAAACAGCACGAAGGGGTGAACGAGATAGAGGCTGTAGCTGATCTTGCCCATATATTGCAGCGGCGCCAAACTCAACAAGCCGGCCATCCCCGATCCCGTCGCTAGCACCATTCCGAACAGCAGAAAGCCCGGGATCAGCGCAGCAAACGGATGCAGCACGTCGAGTGCGGCATACATGGCGGCAAAACAAGTGAGCCCGGCCATGACGCCCACTGCCCCCGTAATCCGAAAGCGCAAATTGCTCGCGCTGAACAGCATGCCAATCACGAAGAAGGCGGTAATCGGCCATTGCAGGATGCAGAGGAACCCGAGAAGGATCAGTGGCGCCGCAAGCCACCAGCTCTTCAGCCGTATCACGGCACCGAAGCACAACGCGAACAGGAAATAGAAGGCCCATTCGTAGGTCAGCGTCCAGGCGTTTTGCTGGGCGATCGGAAGCCCGATCGCGTCCTGCACGAAGAACAGGTTGGCGAAGAAGACCTGGAGGTAGGTCGGCAGATCGATGCCCCGGAAGAACTTGTATCCAACGATGGGGCCGGCCACGAACAAAGCCAAATGCAGCACGACGAACACCGGCATGATGCGCAGGATGCGATCATACATGAACTTTCCGATTGACCCGTGCCGCACCAGACTGGCGGGGATCAGAAAGCCGCTGATCATGAAGAACAGCTCGACACCATGCCCGCCGGAGTTGATCACCGATTGCAGCCACGGCCAGATCGGCGGCAGAAAACCGGGATCGGGGATGTCGTAGACGCCTCCCTTCGGCATGTCGCAAAAATGGTCGATCAGCACACTCAACGCGGCGACGCCGCGAAGCCCCTGAACGGACGGAACAAAGCCGCCGCCGGTCTCGGCATAGGACGTCGCGTGCGCCGGCGCCGTCACTCTGCCCCCTGGCTTCGCAAGGAGGGCTGGAGCGGAACGGAAGCAAAGGCCCGAGGCGATCTGAACCGATGGCCGAAGTTGATACAGGGCTTTTCGACAGCCAGATAGGTCACCCAGCTGACGAGGATCGAAGCTGCGACCACGGCGCCTGTAAACAGGAGCCACTGCAGGGGACCATTGCCGACGCCAAAGAAGTAGAAGATCACGATCATGGCAATCGATCCCATCAGATAGATCGAAAAACTGATCGTTCCGACGAACGACATGAAGCTCCAAGCAGCCTTTTCGCCAAGAGCTGCGAAGCTAATGAACACGAAGGCTGCCAGAATGTAGGCGGCCCCCATTCCGTAGGCGCAGAAGAAATTCTCCTGGTAGTCGACGCCGTAACGCCTGTACGCAACGCCCGCAGCGAAGATCACGTACAAGACGGCGCAGATCCCGACGTGACGCCAATTGAGCTTGCCTTCCATGACGGCGTCGCGGATCACCTTGCCGAAGAACATCGCGGTCAAGTCAAGGGCTAGTTCGAGCACGCCCCACGCAGCATGAATCTTGACGACCGGGAAAGCGATGATGCCGACGACGCACGTCGCGATGACAATCTGGAACGCAGTCAGGCGGCGTGTGAGAAAGCCGGTCGCGAACAAGAAAATACAGGTGATGTAGAAGATCAGCTCCACCGCCAGAGTCCAATAGGCGATCCGGATGTTGGGAACGCCCATGAACATCTGAAACATGGTCGCGTTGGCCGCGACGTGCGACAGCGGGAAGCTTTTTCCCTCGACGACCGGGGAGAGAACCAACAAGACGACGAGCGACAGCCAGTACGCCGGATAAAGGCGGAAGAAGCGACTGATGGCGAAATCCCGAACCGGCGCGGCGCTGTTCGGAAAGCTGTAGGGGATCACGAAGCCGCTGACGAAGAAGAACAGCACGACGCCAAAGCGGCCGAAATTGAAATACTCTCCGAGCGCATAGTGAAACGCCCAATAGTAGCTTCCGGTCGGCTGGTTGAGCACAATCTGCTCCAGCGCGTGCTGTAGCACGACCGACAGCACGGCGATGCCGCGAAGCGTGTCAACGAATGCCAATCGTTTATGCATCACAATTCTTCCCTGGCTCGACCTACGAAGCGGGCCGCGGCACGCTCGCTCCGATGGCAGAACGTTCTTCTTCCGACAGACTTGCGCGTCCCAAATCCGGCCGTCGAGAAGGCACCTGCAGAGCAACAGACGCGCGACGTGAGAACACCTCACTGAAGCTCAGCGCGATCATCAACAGCCCCGTCGAGGGACCATAGTTCAGAACCGTGATCGTGAAGAGATTGACCGTGAATATCAGGGACAATTTGTAGATATCGGTGACCAGAAAAGTCGTCCGGAACACCATCCACATGAAGACGACGAACGGCAGCCCGAACATCAGGTACGTACCGAGATAGAAGTTATCGACCGGCACCCAATACGAAACCAGGTTCGAGAACAATTGCTGCGGGTAGTTGAAACAACCGGCGCCACACCCGGTGATGAAGCCAACCGGCATCAACTCGCTCATGTACACGAAAGGCAGCTGCCAGCTGTTGTTGATCCGGTCCATCATGCTGAACAGCAGATCCTTGTTGCCAACCGACGCACCCGAGGCAAGCAGGATGAGAACCAATGGTGCGAAAATCGAGGCGAACGACCACAATGCGATCCTCCGCACCGCTGTGAACTTCATGCGCTCCGGCAGGCTCCGGACAACCAACAGCAGCACCATGTAAAGCAGGAGCACGAGCATGGTTGTCTTGCTCGTCGTCAGCTTGATTGCGTAGACCGCGATCGAACCGAATATGAGGCACCACAAGGTGCTTTTCCGGATCGAAGTCACGACAAAGGTGATCAGGATGAAGAACGCCGCCATCGTGTTGTCGGCTGCAAAGCCCGAGAGACGCTGCTCCGCGGCGGCCCACCACAACCGCCCCGCCTCTCGAACCGCGCCGAACGATTCATATTTGAAGCCGGTCCACGGCATGGTCGTATATTTGGACAGGAACACGCCAATGATGGAGGCGTAGAATACACCCGTGAAGATCATCAGCAGCTTCTTGTAGGAACCAAAATTGCTGTCGCAGAAAGAGAAACCGACGAACACGGGAAGCATCATCTTGAAGGATGATGAAAGAGCGTTGATCGTGCCCAGAAAAAAATACCCGATGCCGAGCGAGAGCACGATCTGGAGCAGAACGAGCGCGGCGACGATACTTCTGTTTCGTATAATGCAGCGCTGAACAAACAGGCCGATGCACAGCATCGCAACAACATCCGGCAGAAACCAGAGTGCGCCGACGTGAAGAATACTCGTGTAATATCGCGCCACGCCGCCAAAAGCATCGCGGAATATGTAGAGCGTGAGCGCCACGGCTTCGAGATTGAAGCCGAAATCAAGCTTTAACCTGTGTTGGGGCGCGACCGTGTGGGCCATCATCCGCACCGAACTCCCTAATTCGATGGCCGTGCGGACGGCACGGCGCGGGACGACGACACTTTGGGAATCCTGCCGAGGATGTTCCTGGTCCACCTGCCTGCTGGAAGCTCGATGTGGAGGTAAGTCAGATTCGACAGGACCAGGACGGCGGCGAGAACGACAACCAGGTTCAGGGTCGTGGACAGCCCGGGATACACGGCATCAAGAGCCGCCACCGGCCGAGCTCCCAACGCCCGGACGAAATACTCCGCGAGCAGAACGACAAAGGCATGGATCATATAGATCGAATATGACCGCGCGCCGAGCCAAACCAGCGGCCTGGCAACAAGCATCGGGGGCACAACGGCAGCATTGGGAAATGCGAGAAGGGAGCCGAGGAACACCGCAAAGGTCAGAGGTGCGGCGAACGAGATCCAGGGATAGGCCTCCACAAGCCAGACATTCGCGACGGTCGCGACCATCGACGCCAATTGAAACGCGCCAAGCAGATACACGTTGGCGCCACGGATGGCGCTTGGCAACAGCGAGACGATCTTCACCGCGAGCACACCGAGGAAGAAGCTCGTAAAGCAGCGCAATAGACCAAAATCGTACTGTGCTCCGAGATCACGCTTGTCGAGGATCACCGCAAGCGTGAACCAGCTCGCGGCAGCAAGAAGCAACGCCGAAACATACAGCCAGCCAAGCGAACCGAGCCTCTGCGCAATCAGCACGACGACACCGAAGACCAGATAGGTGTAAAACTCGACGCTTATGCTCCAACTCGGCGCATTCCAATTCAAGTAGTGAACGAAACCCAACGAATGGAGCAGGAAGACGTTCAGGAAGAACGAATATGCATTGTTGACTTCGAACACCGTTGGGACCGCGACGATAATCCCGGCCATGACGAGCCCGATGCGGACCAGCCGAAACAGAAGCGTGACGAAAAGCATCACGACATGCAGCGGATAAACACGCGCGAAGCGCCGGACCATGAAGTCGCGCAAGGAAAAATGACCGAAATCCGACTGCAGGTAGCTCAACGACATCACCATGCCGCTGAGTACGAAAAACAGGTCGACCAGAAATCCGCCGCTGCGGAAGAACGCACAGTCGATCCACGCACGATTCGGAAATGCCGCAAGGAAGGTCGGCATCAGGATCACATGGTGAATCACCACGGTGACCGCGGCAATTCCCCGAATGCTGTCCAGAGTGAGGACATGCGCTTTCTCGCGATGAACGGTCACCGTCACGGCAATTCCCTTGCACTTTGCAGTGCAGCATTTCTACTGGGCATTCGAGGCGAATACAATGTCCGGCCCAGCAGTTGTCGCATGCATTTCCATTGAAGGAGTTGTGTCTGTCGGATGAACAGCGTGACAATTAATTTGTCGCGGGCGACTCGCCTGTCGCGCTGATGAACAGCTGTCTGCATCGAAGATGAGCAGCGAGCAGCAGAAGACGCGGACTTCCCGCGCGACGCACGGTTCGCGCTAATGCTGTACGTCTCACTTGCTCGCGAAGCCGCGGAAATAGCCTATTCATTCGGCACGAATGTGGCAAAAGAGCACCGAGATTGGGAATTGAAACGCGGAGCCGCGATGCGGTCCTCGGGAGTTGGATCTTGGACAAGGTTTCGCGGTTTGCGGCGATTGGAGTGTTCGTGCTGGCCCCGCTGCCGTTCGGCTCCGCCGAGACGGTCTGGATCTGCGTCTGGACGATGCTGCTCGCGTTCAGCCTCGCCACCGCCGACCTAAGCAGCGCGACGCTCGATGATTTCTACCTGTTGCTGCCGCTGTTCGCCGTTCTCGTCGTCGTCGCGGCCGTGATCACGGTTCAGTTATGGCCGAATTCACCGCTTCACGAAGTCGATGCGGCATGGGCGGTGGCGCGAGGCGTAGTGGGAGCGGATCTGCCCGGCCGCGTCTCGATCACCGCCAACGGCCCATGGCTCGCATTCGGCTACCCGCTGTTGCTTGTGCTTGCCTTCACGCGCGCCGTCTACATCGCCACCGACGCGGAGGATGCGCGGCAGCTGCTGCGCATCCTCGCCTGGACGGGGTTTGCCTATGCTCTCTACGGAATCCTCGCGGGGATCGGCGATCCGACCACGCTCCTGCTCCGCCGCAAGGAGGCCTATATCGGCTTCGTCACGGGCACATTCGTCAACAGAAACACGGCTGCGACCTTCTTCGCGAGCTGCGCCCTGCTTTTTCTGCTGCCATTGCTGCGCTTCATCTATCGCCAGGATCGGCCAAATCGACCGCCTTCGCGACAAATGACGGCACTGATCGCGTATTATGCGTCCTCCCCCGTGGCGCTGGGAGGCGGCTTTGTCGTCTGCATGGTTGCAACGGCGATGACAGGCTCTCGCGCGGGGCTTCTGCTGCTGATCCTGACCGTCTTTATGGCGACCGCCCTCTTCTTCGCACCGCTGCGCATCGGCAAGCTTCGCCGCTGGGGCTGGCTCGCAGGAATCGCAGTGGCGGCGCTGTTGCTGTTTCAGCTCGTCGGCGGCGCAGTGGCAGGACGAATCCTGACTTACGGCCTCGTGGATGAACAGCGGTTCACGATGTATCGAACCGTACTGACCATGATCGAGGAGCATCCGCTGCTTGGGATCGGCTACGGAAACTTCGAAAGCGCATTTCCCGCCTACAGGCCGGATTCACTCGGCAGTCTCGGAGTATGGGACCGCGCGCACAGTACGCCGCTCGAGCTTGCAGTCGAGCTCGGCCTTCCTGCGGCCTGCTTGATTATAGTCACATGTCTCTGGTATCTTTACCATTTGTTAAATGGAAGCTTGCATCGACGGCGTGACCGCTACATACCGATTATCGGTGCAAGTGTGGCGGCGCTTGGCTTCCTGCATACGAGCATCGATTTCTCGTTGCAGATTCCAGGTTTCGGCGTTTTTTTTGCGGCGATCACCGGCTGCGGGCTGGCGCAAAGCAGGCCTTCATCCGAGCAAAAAAAGTAGCGTAATTGCGGCTTTGGCAATATGTTGAATCAAACTTTACTCGATTGCAGGTTGGGGAGTCGAATGCGTAGATCCGTGGGGCTCGGGGCTGCCTTGCTTGCGATGACAACAGCGACGCCTACTTTTGCAACACAAAACGGTTGCGTTCCAAATCCCGCGATCACTTCCGAGCGGGCAACTCAGTTCCTCGGTAATCCTGAGGCACTTCTCGACCAATTCAAGGACGGTCAGGGCGGCCTCGCCGCCCAGGTCCGGGACCTCCTGACCAATCGGCCAGAAAGCCTGGAAGGGATGGCCTCGCTCGCCAAGTCGAGCTCGGATGACCAGGGCCGCGCGATTGGCGCCGGAATGGGCACCGCCGCTGCCGTCTGCGTGCTGACGCAGCCACAGTTCGCGCAGGAGATTCAGGCGGTCGTGTTGAAGACCGAAAAGCCGGGGCTGATCCAGTCCTTCACGAGCATCACCGGCGAGATCCCGACCGAGGCCATCACAGGCGCAGACGCCAACGGCGATACAACCGCAGGCGGTGGACAGGCGGCTGCTCCGGAACCGCGCGCCGGCGGTGCAATCAGCCCGGCTCCGCCACCCTCGTTCTCCACCGGAGCCGGCCCGGTTTCCCAGTCGACGACGACGCTGTTCGCGGCGTCAACAGGAACCTCGTCGCTCACGGCCACTAGCCCGTCGCGCTAGCCCTGGAACGAATTCAAGCTCAGCCTATTAATTAACCAAGCCGGCCACGCGCACACGTGGCCGGTCATTTGCATTCAATTTTAGAGGTTCGGGGAACCCCGCTCTAAAAGCTTTGTGCGAGACCTGTTGCGTCAAGAAAGACGGATAACGGGGGATGACATGAAACTGTTGTACGCGCCGTTGCTCGCAGCCCTCATCGCCTGCGCCGGCAGCACCGCGAAGGCCGAATCGGATAGCGCACAGCGTCCGGCCGGAGCTTCGTTCATCGAAGAATTCGACAACGCACTTGCGCCGATGAACTTCGTCAAGTTCTGCATGAAGAACGATGCGGAATGCGGCACCGATACCAGCGAGCGCACACTGCCGCCTGCCGACACCGCCATGGCGATGCTTCGTCAGGTGAATCTTTCGGTCAACGAATCCATTGCGCCGATGCGCAAGCCGACGGATCCGGTGACCGCAAACTGGACGGTCTCGCCGTCAGCGGGGGACTGCAACGATTACGCGGTCACCAAGCGACACCAATTGATCGCGATGGGATGGCCGCAGGCGGCGCTGCGTCTTGCGGTTGTGCGGATTGACGGCGGACAGGGTCACCTGGTGCTGGTGGCACGGCTTTCGGAGGGCGACGTGGTGCTGGACAATCTGTCCTCGAGCGTTCGCCCCTGGAATTCGCTCGGCTACGAATGGATCTCGATGCAGTCCGGTACCAATCCGCGCTTCTGGGTGAACATCGGCGATCACGGACGCAAGCTTCGCGAGAAGCGCTTTGCTTCCCTCTCCGGTTCGTCGCTCTGATCGGCCGCACGTCCAATCCCCACTTCCCTCAATCAAGGGGCATCGTGCATCAACGCCCGTGGCTTTCGCCACGGGCGTTGATGCATACGCTGTTCGCAATGCGGCATTCGCCGCATGACGAAATTTGCTATGAATTTCCGAGGTTTCAGACTATATTTTGCACCGCACAAGAATTTGACATAGTTAAGCGCGACACTCGGCTTTAGCGAAGCCTTTGCGGCGGTTTGTTTGAATGAACGCGATGAGTGGTTTGGCCCTGCCTCGACAACGACAATCTGCCGATCGCGGCGCCGGCGGTTACCGCTTGGCGATCGCTTTGGCGCTGCTGATTGCTGCGTGCGCCGCCGGCCGCTGCGAAGCTCAGTGCGTCGAGCAAGCGAACCGCGTACCCGCCGTTGTCCTGCAAGCCTTTCAGACTGAACCCGCATCACTGCTGCGGGAGATCCGCAACGATCGAAGCAAGCTCGCGGACCGCCTCGCTGCCTACATCGTGACCGATATCTCCATCCTGCCAAGAGTGCGCGACCTCGTCAGCGAGTCCGCAAACGTCGATCGCAACGCGATCGGCGTGGCCTTGCGCCGAGCGCAGCTGATCTGTGTCTCCCGCAAGCCTGAAACCGCCCAGAAGATCAGTGATTTTGTACGAAAGCTGGCGGACTCGGCCGTGAGTTCAGGGTACTCAGCGGAACTGGAGGCTGTGGAGTTCGACCCGAATTCAGTGGCTTCGCAGTCGGCGGGAGGTGCGCGATCGTCACCAACCAAAAAACCTTCTGATTCTGCGAACAGCTTGATGACCGGCGAATGGAACACGGACATCGCCGATCCGTTTGCCCCTGCACCGACTCCCCAATAACCTCACGTCAGGTTGATGAATATTCAAATGTACCAGCCCAGAGAGCAGTTTCACCTGCAAGAGAGGTCCGCGCTAGATCTGGCGGGAGCGACGCTGAGCGTCGAGCGTATTCTGGGCATCCTGCGACGGCAGTGGCCGCTGATCGCAACGATCGTCGGCGGCGCCTTCGCACTCGTCGTCGTTTACCTGCTGACCGCGACGCCGATGTATACGGCGAACACGCGAATCCTGATGGATACCCGCCAAACCCAGGTGCTCGACAAGGACACCGGCGTCTCCAATGCGCTGATCGACCCCGGCTTCGTCGACAGCCAGGTCGAGATCATCACCTCCGACGATCTAATCCGGTCTGTTGTTCGCCGCATGAAGCTGACGGAAGATCCCGAGTTCAACGGTTCGGATCCGGGCCTCATTCCGGCGATCATCGGCAGGGTGATTGGACTTTTCGGATCAGATGGGCCGGCGTCGAAAGAGCGCATCGAGCGTGGAACGGTTGGCGCTGTGCAGGCCAACCTGAAGGTCGAGCGCGTCCTGACAACATACGTGCTGTCGGCCAGCTTCCGTTCGCGAGACCCCGACAAGGCCGCTCAGATCGCCAACGAGATCGCGGATGCCTATACCGTCGGCGCCCTCGACGCGAAGTACCAATCCACCAAACGCGCCAGCGAATGGTTGCAGCAGCGCAGCGCCGAGCTGCGCGAGCAGGCGACCGCCAGCGACCGCGCCGTGCAGACCTTCAAGAGCCAGAACAATATCGTCGGCACCAGCCGCGGCCTGATGAACGAACAGCAGCTGACCGACGTCAACACGCAGCTCATTCAGGCCCGTGCGGCCACCGCCGAAGCCAAGGCACGGCTGGACCGCATCGACGCGATCAGCGACAAGGATCTCGCCCAGCCGACCGTCACCGACGCGCTGAACAATCCCGTGATCACCCGGCTGCGCGCACAATATCTCGATCTTTCGGCGCAGTACTCGGATTGGTCGAGCCGGTATGGCAAGACTCATCAGGCGTCGGTCAATCTTGCCAATCGCATGGATGAGCTGCGCAAGTCGATCGCGGACGAGGTCAAGCGTATCGGCGATGCCTATCGCAGCGACTACGAAATCGCGAAGAGCCGTGAGACTTCGCTGGAGGAAAACCTCAAGAATCTCGTCAGCCAGGCCGGCAACACCGGACAGGCGCAGGTGAAGCTGCGCGACCTCGAGAGCGCGGCCGACACCTACCGCAACCTGTACAACAGCTTCCTGGAGAAGCAGCAGCAGGCATTGCAGAACCAGAGCTTCCCGATCAGCGAATCCCGCATCATCAGCACCGCCGTCAAGCCGGACCGCAAGAGCTCGCCGAAGACGGTGCTCTCGCTGATCGGAGCCCTGTTCGGTGGTCTTTGCTTCGGCCTGGGCGCCGCCTTTGCCCGGGAGATGCTGAGCGACGTGCTGCGCTCTCCGACCGAGGTCGAGGACGAGATCGGCGTCAAATGCCTCGGGGTGCTCCCCGCCATCGGCGCCAGGGCGATGGGCTTGCCGAAGATGCGCGGCTCGCGATCGGCCGATGGCGCGCCGGTCGAGGCGAGCGGCCAGCTCTCCCGCTACGTCATCGACCATCCCTTCTCGCGCTATGCCGAGACCATGCGCAACATCAAGGTCTCAATCGATCTCGCCCGCCTGTCGCGGGAGGTAAAGATCATCGGCATCGTGTCGTCGCTTCCGAAAGAAGGCAAGACCACGGTCTCGGCCAACTTCGCGCACCTCACCGCATTCACCGGCAAGCGCGTGTTGCTGATCGACGGCGACCTCCATACGCGCTCGCTGACCAAGGAGCTCGACCCGACCGCCAAGAGCGGGTTGCTGGAGGCTCTCAAGAATCCGCAAGCGGTTGGACACCACATCCGGCGCAGCGCGGAGACCGGACTGGATTTCCTGCCCTCCTTTGCCGTCTCGCGCATGGTGAACTCCGCCGACATCATGGCCTCGAAGGCGATGGCCGATTTGCTGGCGCTGCTGCGTAACGAATACGACTACATCGTCATCGATCTGGCGCCGGTGATGCCGGTCACCGATGCCAAGGCCATCAGCCACCTCATTGACGCCTATGTCTATGTCATCGAATGGGGCCGCACCACGCGTACGGCCCTGCAGGAATCGATGTCGAGCTCCGAAGGCATTCAGAAGAAGGTGCTGGGCACCGTTCTCAACGGTGCAAACCCGAAGATGCTGAAGCGCATCGAGGGCTACAAAGGCTCGCACTACAACGCCTACTATGTCGAGGGAGCCTAAGGCCGAGGCCGGCGCACCTGGTCGCTCGCGCTGGCTCGCGCGCGGCGCCAATTGTTTGCTGGCGGCCTCCGCCCTCGCGTGGGCGGTATCGACTCTCCCCAATCTGACCGATCCCACGGTATCGCGGGTTGCCCGGCAAATCGCCGCCGGCGAGAGCTACGACGCGCCGTTGCTGAGGCGCATCGTGGCGGCGAACCTGCCCGCGGCTCAGCACCAGTGCGAACCAAAGGCGCTTCGGGAGTTGCTCGTCCTGCAATTGTCGGCCACCGACATGACCGTCCGCGGCACTGATCTGACACAGGCGGATTCGGATGTTGATGCCGTCCAGCGGATGAGCAGAATCCTGCTGGGATGCGCTCCGACCGAGTCGCTCGGATGGCTGGCGGCGTTCTGGGCTGGCTCCCGCCAGGACGGGCTAACGGCCAGAAGCGTAGCGCTTCTCGGCCAATCCTACCGCCTCGCACCGCATGAGGTCTGGCTGCAAATGATGCGCGTGCCTCTCGCCTTCCGGGCATTCGACGCGCTGCCCACGGCGTTGACGGACGCTACGGTACAGGATTTCAACGACGTCTTCCACGACCGGCTGTACCCCAGCGCCGCCGCGCTCTACGTCAAATCCCCGGCCTCGGCACGCGGCAGACTTCTCGATCTGACCTGCGACGGGTCCGAACGGGAGAAATTGGCTTTCTGGTATCTCGTCCGGGAGGCCGGAGGAAAGATTCAGCATCGGTGCTATCCGGCAGACGACCGTCCGCGCTACCTGCTCGAGAATTAGCCGGCCGTTCCCGGCTGCACCGACAGCGCGCGGACCGGAGCGCCACGTCAGCTCATGATCGATGCCGTGGAAAATATCTCGCCACCGACGGACAGCGGCCCGCGCTTCTCAGTAGGCTTCCTGATGGATCAGGGCCAGAGCGGTCTTCAGGATGATCCTGATGTCCAGCCAGATGCTCCAATTGCTGACGTACCAGACATCGTACTCGACCCGCTTCTCCATCAGGTCGATGGTCGGCGTCTCGCCGCGGAAACCGTTGACTTGGGCCCAACCGGTCAGGCCCGGCTTCATGTGGTGCCGATACACGTAGTTGCTGATCAGCTGGTCGTAATAATTGTCATGCGCGAGCGCATGCGGACGTGGTCCGACCAGCGACATCTCACCGCGCAGCACGTTCCAGAGCTGCGGCAACTCGTCAATGCTGGTCCGTCGCAGCACGCGACCGACGCGGGTGACGCGAGCGTCAGACTTCGTCGCCTGCGTCACGGTGTGGCCATTTTCCGCCACCGTCATGGAACGGAACTTCCAGATCTGGAACGGTTTGCCGTTGAACCCGCGCCGGGACTGCTTGAAGATCACATTGCCCATCGAGTCGAGCTTGATCATGATCGCCGCCGTCACCAGCAGCGGCGCCAGCAGCAACAGGGCAAACGAGGCAAGGCCGATATCCAGGCAGCGCTTCTGCGCCCGCTCGAACACGGTGAGCGGCGCACGCTGGATCTCGATGGCAACCGTGCCACTGACCGGCTGGAATGGCCGTGAGACGAGATCGGCGATCGGAAAGTCCGGCAACAGGCGAATCGGCTGGGGAACCACGCGCAGGTGCTGGCTCAGCCTCTGGAGCAGCGGCATCTCGTCCCAGTCGATGACCAGGAGATATTCCTCGACATCGGCTGCGCGCGCCTGACGCACGACGTCGCGAATCTCGTGATCCCAGCCAGAGCCATCTTCGGACGGCCCGAGAACGAAATGACGCACGACGTTGAAGCCGTGCTTGCGCAGATCCTTGAAACGGCTCGACGTGAAATCGAGCGGCTTGAGGCTGAGCAGCACGACCTTGCGATCGACCAGGCGGCCTTTGGCATAGCTCGAGTTCAGCGCGATGCGCCACAGCACCCGCAACCCGCCCAAGGCGGCACCGCCGGTTGCAGCAAACAGCAACGTGGTTCCGCGCGACAGATCCGCCGAGGATTTGAGCAGGAACGCCTCGACCGCGAGAATGGTCAGCGAGATGGCCCAGATCGCAAGCGATTTGCGAAGCTGCCAGACCGTGTTGAGCAAACGATGATGATCGTAGACGCCCTGGAAGTAGGAGATCGTCACGAACACCGCGGCGACCACGAGACCCGCGCCGACCGACGATTCCTGCTCGGCGACGAGCAGGCGATACAGACCGCTCGCCGCGAAATAGCTCAACAGCAGCGCTAGAAAGTCACCAGCGATCAGAGCGATCTGGAGGGGACGTTGGAGGGCACCCCGACGGTTCGATACAACCGAATAATAGTTTTCCGAACCATAAGTTGCTACAGCCATCCGAACCTCGCTGCCTCGTCACGCACGCGCAACCGCCGAATTGCAAGCAGTCGATTAAATGTGCGGTGCGTCCTCGACAATGTCTTAACTAAACAAAGCAACAATGCGGCACCGCACCAAAAAAATCAAATCTATTTTCTGCAATGCCGCGCCTGCATACGTTGCGTGCTCAAAGTGTCGCCACAAGCCTGACATTTATCTGAGCATCGCGTCGCGCTTCGCATCAAATCATTCTAATTTTACGCATTGTTGCGCGCACATTTGAACGGTTGTTCAACCCTGTTGCTTAAGCCGACCTTAGGCCGGCGCCATTAACACTCGTGGCAGTTTCTTGGGAGTGTGCCGTGAGTACCGTCGCCATTTTCAGTCTGCTGATCGGATCGTTGCTTGGCGGCCGATTCCGGATTTTCATTCTGCCTCCGGCGATCGTGCTGGGCGGCGCGATGATTGGCGCCGTTTCTGCATGGCAGGGACAGGGCCCGGCTCACATTGTCGTTATGATCGTTGTCTTTGCGGCCGTGCTCCAGCTCGGCTATCTCGGCGGCGCGCTTCTCATCCGCACGCGTGCGACAGCGTATCGCAACGAGACCGCACCGTCGTTTCGACAGCCGCAGCTTCGGCTGAGCGCACCCCGCGCGGCAAATCGACGCCTCATTGGACCACACGGGTGATAAGACAGCCGCACGAACCGGCGTTCACGTGGCGTGGACGAAAAAAGCGGCTCGTGCGGACCCGAATTCGTCGATAGCATATTGACATCTCGGGCGAAGCTCTCTGAAAGAGTTGGACCCCATGGTCACGCCCCCGACTCAGAACTCGCCCCGGCCGAAGCTGCCGAACGGCGTGCGTATCTACGCGCTCAGCGACATCCACGGCTGCGCGCATCTGCTCGAACAGATGTTCGCCGTCATCGATGCGGACATGGCGAACAGCCGGCCCTATCGCGCGATCGAGGTCTTTCTCGGCGACTACATCGATCGCGGACCGGACTCGCGTCACACCCTCGATCTGCTGATCGACCGCAGCCGCCGCCGCAACACGGTCTTTCTCAAGGGCAATCACGAAGCCTATTTCACCTCCGTGCTGGGCGATCCCTCGCGCACCGCCGACTGGTTTCAGTTCGGCGGCCTCCAGACCCTGATGTCCTACGGAATCTCGGCAACGCCCGATCTCAGCAAGGACGAACAGTCCGATCTCGTGCGCGAGCTCACTTCCGCGATGCCGCCGCAGCACATCGCGTTCCTGCGCCAGTTGCGGCCGACATTCACATGCGGCGACTTCTTCTTCGTGCATGCCGGCGTTCGTCCGGGAATCCCCCTGTCTGAGCAGCGCGAGCAGGATCTGCTGTGGATCAGGGACGAGTTTCTCCAGAGCAGGAAGCGTTTCGGCAAATACGTCGTGCACGGCCATACGCCGGTGCGCCAGGCCGAGCTGCTCGAGAACCGTGCCAATATCGATACCGGAGCGTATGCGACCGGCAACCTGACCCTGCTGTCGATTCAGGGCAACAGCATGCTCGCGATCTAGCAAGCTAGCGACGCCTGCGCCCGGCGCGAAGCGTCAATTGGTCTGGCTTGCCGGCGGCCGGTATTCCGGAAACCGACTGAGCATCGCTGCCTTCAGGAATTTGAAGTGGGCGATCGAGGCGCTGAGCTCCTTGAGCCTGCGCTGGCCGTTCAGGATTTCCTTGTCGAACAGATCCTGATGGTGATTGTCCAGCGCCTCGCGCTCGAGATATTCGTCATTGCCGTTGCCGATGGTCACAGCCGCGCGCGCCAGCACGTCCTCCACCCGGCGGTTCAGCCCCGATTGCTCGCGCTCCGCCGCATGCAGCGCATCCTCGATTGCAACCATGATGGCTTCGATGCGCGTGCGATCAGTGTCGGCGTCGCGCTCGGGCGAGCGGGCACGGAATGTCTGCTCTCCGCCGAAGCGGTCTTTCAGGAAATTGTGAGTGCGGGCCCGCAAGAAGAGCTGAAACATGCGTGCACTTTCCGGTTCGAGGCGCCAGAACGGAAAATGGGCCCTGGATGGTTAACAAAGTTTAAAGGCTGCCGGACGTTGTACTCCGACGCGGCCCTGCGAACCGGCGTTCAGATCGTCGCCTTGAGGGCATCCAGCTCGCGATCGAGCGCCTGCTGCCAGCTCGGCGGCGTAATGCCGAACCGCTCGCGCAGCCGCGTGAGATCTAGGCGAGAGTTGGAGGGCCGCTTCGCCTTGACCGGAAATTCGTCGGAACGGATCGGAACGATTTCCTTCACGGCGAATTTGGCGCCCCTCGATCGCAGCCCGGCAACGATCGCAGTCGCAAAGCCGTACCAGCTGGTCTCGCCCGCGCAGACCAGATTGACGACGCCGCTTCGCTGCTCGAACGCCTTGCGAAGATCGTCGCCGCTCCGCGGCAGCATTGCAACCACCGCTTGCGAAATCGTATCGGCTGTCGTCGGCGCGCCGATCTGGTCGCCGACGATCCGCAACTGCTCGCGCTCTCCGGCAAGGCGCACGATTGTCTTGAGAAAATTCGCGCCGGTGGCAGCGTACACCCAGGACGTGCGCGCGATCACATGCAAAGCACCCGCCTCGGCAATGGCCTGGTCGCCGGCGAGCTTGCTCTGGCCGTACACCGAGAGAGGCGCCGGCGTGCTGTCCTCGCGCCACGGACGATCGCCGGAGCCGTCGAAGACATAGTCCGTCGAAAAGTGCACCAGCGGCACGCCGCGGGGCGCCGCCCACTTGGCGATTGCCCTGGGAGATTCCGCGTTGATCCGAAACGCGAGCTCTCGCTCGTCTTCCGCACGGTCGACGGCGGTATAAGCGGCGGGATTGACGATCAGATCCGGCTTGATCGAATCCAGCTTGCCGGCAAGCTCGTCCGGCCGCGACAGGTCGAACTCTTCCAGCGCCGGTGCAACGATATCGGCTCGTCCCTGAAGCAGCGGAAGCAGCGCACCGCCCACCTGCCCCGCAGTGCCCGTCAGAAGGATCTTCATGTCAGATCTCCCCGTAACGCGGAAGATTCTTCACATCCGCGAGCAAGGGCGCATCGGCATCCTTGGGCGAAAGCGAGGGATCTCCGACGCCCCAGTCGATGCCAATCGCCGGATCGTTCCATCGAACCGAGATCTCATCCTTCGGGCTGTAGAGCGCGTCGCATTTGTAGAAGAAATCGGCCGTCTCGGAGAGAACGGCAAAACCATGGGCGAAGCCGCGAGGGACCCACAATTGCCGCCGATTCTCCTCATTCAGCTCGACCGCAACATGACGCCCAAAATTTGGGCTACCGACGCGGACGTCGACTGCAACATCCAGGACCCGGCCGCGGAGCGCCGTGACCAGCTTGCCCTGCGCGCCCGGATTTTGTAGGTGCAGCCCCCGCAACACTCCATGACGCGAGCGTGACAGGTTGTCCTGAACGAACGGCTGCGCAACCCCGCTCTGCGCGTAGCGCTCGAATTGGTAGGTCTCCAAGAAAAAGCCGCGTTGATCGCCGAATAGCTTCGGCTCGATGATCAAAACTTCGGGCAGATCTGTCTTGATTACGTTCATTCCAGCGCCTTCAGCTCCGCACATACAACAATCTTGTGCAGCGCACACTATCTGATATTTTCAAATTGGTAAACCAGAGGGACCTAATGAAGGGAATTATACTCGCCGGCGGAACAGGCTCGCGCCTTTTTCCCGTCACGACAGTGGTATCGAAGCAGCTGCTTCCGGTTTTCGACAAGCCGATGATCTACTATCCGCTGTCGACGCTCATGCTCGCTGGCATTCGCGACATTCTCATCATCTCGACGCCGCAGGACAAGCCGTTGTTCCAGCGCTTGCTCGGTGATGGATCGGAGATCGGCGTCAACTTCTCTTACGCCACGCAGGACACCCCGCGCGGTCTTGCCGACGCCTTCATCGTCGGCCGCGAATTCGTGGGATCGGATTCAGTCGCCCTGGTTCTCGGCGACAATATCTTCTACGGCCACGGACTTCCGGAGATGCTGGCCAGGGCGGCAACACGCAAGAGCGGTGCCACGGTCTTCGGCTACGTCGTCAACTCACCCGAGCAATACGGCGTGGTCGAGCTCGATAGTGACGGACGTGCGCGCTCGATCGAAGAGAAGCCCAAGCAGCCGAAGTCGAATGTGGCCGTCACCGGCCTCTATTTCTACGACAACAGCGTGGTCGACATCGCTGCGGGGATCAAGCCTTCGGCGCGGGGCGAGATCGAGATCACCGACGTCAACAATGCCTACCTCGCGCGCGGCGACCTGTTCGTCGAAGTGCTCGGGCGCGGGTTTGCCTGGCTCGACACCGGCACGCACGCCTCGCTGGTCGAAGCCAGCCACTTCGTTCAGATACTGGAACAGCGCCAGGGCTTGCGCATCGCCTGCCCCGAGGAAATCGCCTTGCGGCGCGGTTACATTTCTCTCGAAGCCTTCAAGAAAGTTGCAGAGAAGACCGCCAAGAGCAGCTACGGCGAGTATCTGCAATCGGTTGCCCGCTCCTTCGCCGCTCAAGACTGAGGCAGATCACACATGCGTTTCGAAGGCTCCACGATTTTCGTCACGGGCGGTGCTGGTTTCATCGGCTCTGCAGTCGTCCGTCATCTCCTCCGCGACACGCACGCGCGAGTCGTCAACATCGACAAGCTGACTTATGCGGCGAACCTCGAGTCGATCCCTGACGCCGAGGCAAACCCCCGCTATGCATTCGAGCAGCAATGCATTTGCGAGGCAGCCTCGCTTCGCAAGCTGTTCGAGAAGTACCAGCCCGTCGCAGTGATGAACCTGGCGGCCGAGAGCCATGTAGATCGTTCGATCGACGGCCCTGGCGAATTCATCCAGACCAACATCGTCGGCACCTTCACACTGCTGCAGGAGGCGCTGCGATACTGGAGGGCCCTGAGCCCGGATCGCCGCTCGCAATTCCGCTTTCTCCACATCTCCACCGACGAGGTGTTCGGGTCGCTCGGCAAGGACGGTTACTTCACCGAGACCACGTCCTATTCACCGAACTCGCCCTACTCGGCGAGCAAGGCATCCTCCGACCATCTGGTTCGCGCCTGGCGCGAGACCTACGACCTTCCGACGATGGTGACGAACTGCTCGAACAATTACGGGCCGTATCACTTCCCCGAGAAGCTGATTCCCCACATCATCATCAAGGGGCTCGCCGGCGAGCCCCTGCCGGTCTACGGCGACGGACAGAACATCCGCGACTGGCTCTACGTCGAGGACCACGCCAAGGCGCTCACGCTCGTGCTCGAGCGCGGTGCGATCGGCGAGACGTACAATGTCGGCGGTCGAAACGAGCGTACCAATTTGCACGTCGTCGAAAGCATTTGCGATATGCTGGACGAAATGTCGCCGCGCACGGCAGACCCCCGGCGCGGCCTCATTTCGTTCGTCGCCGACCGCCCCGGTCACGATCGCCGCTACGCGATCGATGCTTCGAAGCTCGAGCGCGAGCTCGGATGGCGCGCTGACGAGAATTTCGAAAGCGGCCTTGCCAAGACGGTTCGCTGGTTCTTCGACAACCGCATCTGGTGGCAAGCCATTCTCGATCGCGGCTATCAGCAGAAGCGGATCGGCCTCGGCTAGCTAGCGGGTCGACCACCCCTTCGTGGCAGCTGCCGTCGCGCAGGAGGTGACGGCAGGCTGACCGCGTCGATCCGCAGGAGGGACTGACACGAGGATGCACGAATCCTACTTCGTCTGGATTCGCGGCCTGGATGGTCGTCCGAGGCCACAGATCTGGGACGCGGACCAGTTTTCCGGCCCTGAATGGAAGTTCAGGCACGTCATGGCGCGGCATGCCCTGGACGCAAGAGTGCGTGGGATGGGGCTGGACCGCCTCGCGAAGCTTTTTCCCGCGCCGCCTTTCCCGGACGATTTGGCCTGAGATTCTGGCGCGTGAGACTAGAGATAAGGTTGATCGACCCGGCTCTGCGCCATCCAGACCTTCCATGCGTCTTCATGCTTGGCGTACAGCTCCAGCCAGCGCTGCTCGCCGGGAGCAGGCTGAGAGCTCCGCTCGATCCAGCTGGCTCCGGTTCGGCCGCCATCCGGCTCGCGGTCGAGCCGCTCGAACTCATAGGTCTCCTCGGGCGTCAGACCGATCAGAACACGCCTGCCGACCGCATCGACAAAATATCGCCGCGGCGCATTGTTGTTCCTGACGCTCGTCATGGCGCACCTCTTTCGCGATCCATGGGCCGTTCAGACCAACAGGACACCACCCGCAAGTCCGAACGACCAAGGGCAAATTGCCGGACCATCCGTGTCGGATTCCCAAACTCAGTCACGCACGCAAGGACCATCAGGTGCCTGCAAGAACCGTGCGCAACTTGATGAGGGCATGCGAAGGGAACAGCATCGGGCACGGCCTGACCGGCCTCGTATGGTTACCTTCGCGCGGTATGATTTCGGCTGAATCCACTCAGAACGCACGGCGCGCCCTGGCTAACGACACGTGCTGGCGCTCCCAGGCCGCATGGACCGGTCGCTGCTCCCCGTGCGCCCGCCGCGCGCGCGTCGCGTAGCCGATGCAGAAGCCAACGAAGATCGAAATCAGAATCGAAACCCAACTCATTTGAAGGTCTCTCTATTTGGCGCGCGTCAGTCGCCTCCATTCGCCTAGCGAACATTCTCATCTTCGAGTTGTGTCGAGATCGTGATCATGGCCGCTGATTTTGTCGTCACAGGCAGGAATTTTTGGGCAGCAGCGTGCTTGCTTCCTGGCCGTTTGCATCAACCAACCAGCCAGAAGAAGAATTTGACTGACAGCAGAATGATAAAATAGGCCCAGCCCGCCATTGCGATCAGCGCAATGCCGAGAAAGGCACCTTCGAATGCCCGCTCTCTCATCTTCGCCAGAGGCTTTGCGGATAGCGTTTTTTGAAGCATACCGTTCTTCTTTTTTATTCGTATCGCTCGCACGATCATAGCCCAACGAATTCGACGATCTCGTGACGGACGCAGACGAGAATCGGTTGATGTGCACGCGGACTCCTGCACGACATCGATCTTCAACGAATTTTGAATCGATGCGGCGCCCAGCATCGGGGTGACGGAACAATTTTTCCGATGGGCGCCTGAGCGGGATTTGAACGACTCAACAGTTTGCAGCTTTTACGCGAGATCGTCCGATCGCATCCGAAAAGTTTCACAAGCGGCCTTGCGGGAGGGCAGACCGGTTCTGCGGCAACCGGACGTCGTGGCGGGGCGTAGGGGCGGATGGCTGCTGCCGTCGCCGATCGGCGCGAGATCAGAAAAACCCCGGAGTTGTACGGAGCGCCCGGCGCCGATTTCCTCGCGGTAAGGTTGAGAGGTTAGCTTAATCCCCGTTGTTTGTTGCGAAGTCTCACCGATCGCATATCCATTTTCGCACCGGGCTTCCCCAAGAGCCCGGCCCCACCCAAGCAAGGCCGTCGAGCGACATGGGTCCGCTTGGCGGCTTTGTCGTTATGTCGATGTAAGAGGATCATTTCGGTTATGGCGCGGAAGCCCTGGTCGTTCAAGGAAGACCGCCGGCTCATGGAGCTGGCCAAATCTTCGACGTCGTTGGAGGAGGCAGCGAGGCAGCTCGGGCGATCGCCCGACGCAATCAAGCGCATGGCCTTGCGCCTCGGCCTGGCGCTCAAGTCAAAGGCCGCCAAGAAGAGCTAGCGGGCGTACGCCGCGAGCGACACTTCGTGGATACGGGCCATTGCCGTCGGCACCAGCCGAATGCAAGTCGCAAAACGACGCATTCCAGACGCTTCGGCGCTCTCGATCTCTCCGTGCGCGGGTGTTAGACTCTCCGATTGAACATCGACTTTTTGTCGCCGAGGCAATTGCTCGAAGCCTCGGTATCGGATCGATAGTCTGATGGAGGATTGCACCATGTTGTCCCGCACACTCGCCGTAGTTTTGCTCCTGGCTCTGCCTTCCGTGGCGTCGGCGCAAGTTCCCGTGGGGTTCGGATTCCCGAAGGGGGCACCCTGGTGTGCGTTTGGCTTCGATTGTCGATTCCTGAATTTCCACGAATGTGCGGACCGGATCTATGATCCCGCGCGCAACTGCCTCAAGAACCCATACTTCGCGGCCCGCTACCCGACCGATGTCGACAAGGGCTGGTCCTACAATCGGCGTTGAACGCCGCGCCCTACCGGCGCCGATCGCTTACCCACGAGCGGAACTCCAGGGCCGCCTCGGCATTGTTCCCTAAAGGAATGCGGAAGGCGGAGCCGATCATGGCAAACTCTTTCCTAATTGTGATGTCGATTTGGTTCGGCGTTAATATCCTGTTCGTGGCGTGGCGATTGTGGGTGACCAGGCCGGATAGCTGGAAAATGGGCACCGGTGCTCGCCATCTCAGTCCCGTCAGCGTGAAATCGCATTTGCGCCGCCACGCCTGACGCGGCCGACACCACCCGTCGCGGCGGAGACCTTCGGGTGCTGAACCGACGGTCACGCAACCGCATGCGATCGCCTTAAACCCTATCTTAGCGCCTCCGCGGTTAGAGTTCTGGTCATTCTCTCTGAACCTCTGCGGCCCGGATGAAAGCAGCATGGCCGAAACTCTCACTGGCGGTGCCCGTGCTTGCGGGCATGGTTGCGTTCGCGCTCGCCGGTCACATCGCGGCGACGCGGTTCATCCGGGATCAGCAGGCACGCCAGCTCGACGAGCTGACCGAAGTCGTGCTGCGCCGGTCCGAATTCGCTGTCGACTTCGCGACCGCGAGCCTTGACGAGCTGGCCGGCCGCGGGCTCGCCACATGCGATCCCGCATCGCTCCAGGCGATCCGCCTCCACGTCTACCAACGCTCCGCCGTGAAGGACGTCCGCCTCGTCAATTCCGACGGCTCGGTGATCTGCTCGGCCTATTCGGAGACGCTCGAATTCGACAAGGGCTGGGTCGATCGGGCCGACATGCTTGCGTCGCGCGATTCGAAGCTGATGCTGTTTCGTGTCGAGCAGTTCGGCGGCGACGCGCTCGGCGTGCTCAGGGACATAGGCGACAACAAGGCACTGGTTGCCATTCTCGGCATCAATTCCAGCCTGTTCGACATCATGCCGGCCGAGCTGCGCGCCCACAGCGAGGTTCTGCTTGCGCTCAGGAACGGTGCACAGCTCGGCGAGTTCGCGCTCGAAGCCGGCAAGACGCTGCCGCATCCGATTGATTTTGAGAAAAGCTCAGCGCGCTATCCGTTGCGCGCGGTCATCCGCATTGACAGATCGGTACTGTCGACATGGAACAGCGAGGCCTACTGGCCGGCAATGGCGGCCGCGCTCGTGCTCGGCGCACTGTTCGGCATGCTGCTGTCGCGGGCGCAGCGCTTGGAGGGGCCCGTCGCCGATCTCGATCGTGCACTGGCGCGGGGTGAATTCAAGCCTTACTTCCAACCGATCTTCGATCTCCGCACCGGCGAGATCAGGGGCTGCGAGATCCTGGCGCGCTGGCTGCGCGAAGACGGCACGGTGGTGCCGCCGATGAACTTCATCCCGCTGGCGGAATCCAGCGGACGGATCGAGGCCATGACCTGGCAGCTGCTAGGCCGCGCGCTGGCCGACCTCCAGCCGCAGCTCAAAGCCGACAAGGATTTCAAGCTCTCGTTCAATGTCGTGCCCAGGCACATGCTCGGCGCAGGCTTCATCGAAACGCTCCGCAGCACCG
The DNA here is from genome assembly GCF_040546885.1 of Bradyrhizobium sp. S3.2.6. NCBI lineage: Bacteria > Pseudomonadati > Pseudomonadota > Alphaproteobacteria > Hyphomicrobiales > Nitrobacteraceae > Bradyrhizobium > Bradyrhizobium sp. S3.2.6. The sequence goes on from NZ_JBEPOS010000013.1 coordinate 45,886, forward strand.
TCACGGCGGCACGCGTGTCCGCGCGGCAGATCGTGATCGAGGTGACCGAGCGCGACGAGCTCGACGATCTCGCGCGCGCCGCGGCCGTTGTGCGTGAGTTGCGCGACTACGGCTTTCGCGTGGCCATCGACGACGTCGGAGTCGGCCATAGCGGGCTGTCGCGGCTGAAGGGTCTCGGCGCCAACACGATCAAGATCGACAAGTTCTTCGTCGACACTATCACGGTCGACGCCTCGACCACGACGATCGTGGAGATGCTGGTGACGCTCGCAAGGGATTTCCACATGACCGTGGTTGCGGAAGGCGTCGAAACCGAGGAGCAGGTCCGCGCGCTGATCTCGTGCGGTGTCGAGGAGGGTCAGGGCTATCTCGTCGCCGCGCCCCTGCCCCTTGCGAAATTCAGCGAACTGATGGCGTCGCGGCGTGCGGCGACCGCAGTCGCGGCTCCAGCCGGCGACACTGCACTGGTGGCCTGACCGGGCCGGCTGGCCCGAATTCGAACAATTGTCATCCGAACATGTCCCGGTGCGAACCACCAGTCGTGCACACACAATCGACCACATACGCCCCTTAACGATATTCTCCGCTTTCGAGAGCGGCACACCGGTCGACCGGCTATGATGCTGCAATGCGCCGAAATCATCTCATCGCAGCTGCGGCCATCTGCCTTGCGCTGATCGTCTATGCCACGCTGGCTACGCTTGCGGGCAGACCGGTGCTGATGGGCCATGCCGAGGCCTATTGGGTCGTGGTCATCGAGCGCTTCAGCGCCTACAGCCTGCTGGGCTTCCTGCTGTCCTTCCTGCTGCCGGGACGCTTCAGGCTGGCTTGCGCATTCGTGATCGCCGTCGCCGTCGGGCTCGAGATGTTGCAGGCGATGGTGCCCGACCGCGATCCGCGGTTCATCGACGTGCTGCAAAAGGCAGCCGGCGGCATCCTCGGCGTCAGCCTGGCCCAGACCATTCTGGCTTTTCTGCCCAGACCGCCGTCCTGACGCGAGCGGCGTCGACCCACATCGCGAGCGCGATGCGCAGCTTGGTCCGGCAGATTATTTTGCCATCTGCCCGCGCAGCTCACCGCCTGGATTGGCCGCGGTATGGATGTTCGCATACCATTTGCCGGCCAAGAGATCGGCAGCCTGCGTCTCGGTGAGGGTTGCGGTGCCGTGGATCGGGCTTTGCGTTAACTTGAACGGCAGCGCGATGCCGGCATTCTTGCCGGATTCGCTCGGTCCATGGAAATGCGCGCCGAGCGCGGGACCGGTCAGATCCGCATAGGTGACCGTGTAGGTCAGGATCTTGGTATCGGTGTCGAAAGCCGCCTCGGCCTTGCCGGAGCCGGAGCTCGTGTTAGGCGGCACTTCGTTGCTGCCCCTGAGTTCCGCCTGCAGTTTGATCACTTCGGCACGGACCGCCGTCGCAAGAAGAGACGGGAGCGCAAAACCCAACGCACCCGCCAGGCACACGGCTCTCATCATGGTAACCTCCCAGCCCGGATCTCATTGGTTTCGACCTGCTCCGGTGTGAAACACCAGAGGTCGCGCCAAATTCCGGCTGGGTGATTATGCCTGATTCGAACGGAGCCGACTGCGGCCGGAAGCGGCGGACTTACGCCACGCCGCGCCTGAAGCTCTGCTGACCGGAGGTGAAACCGCCCGACATCTGCCGGTGGGTTTCGCGCAGCGCCGTGATCGCGTCATCGACGCCGAATTCGCCCTCGCGAATGGTTTCGAAGAACCGGGTCGTCAAGGCGAAGTCCAGCTTGACGCGGGTGTTTCCATCGCGGCTCTTGCGGCGATCGAGCGACAGATGCAGCGCCAGCACCCTGGCCTCGGCGGCACTGCAGCCGCTGAGCGTCGCGAGTTCGTCATAAGTCATCCAGATCTGAGGCATATCCCTGTCCGCCTTTTGTTATAGGCCTCAACCTAGATTTCACATCTAAAAGCACTCTTGCCGCGGTGCGGTCTTCAGGCGCTTTCGCGGCAACAGCGTCAACGCAAAGCTAAGGCGCAGGACACATCAGGACGCGGGAGGCCTGGAGGGCGTAAACGGCGGCCGCGGCCGCGACCGGCTGTCCAGCCCCTTGGGCAGCTTGTCGGGATTGAGCTTGACGACCGCGCATCTGGCGTCGGCTGCAAGCGCTTCTTCCTGGCTGTAGATCAGCGTGCACTCGAACCTGACCTCCGGCGCCTCTCGCGCCGTGCCCGAGCACGTCGCCATCGCGCCGCTGCAGAGGCCGGTCAGATTGACCTCGACCTCATCAGGACCAAACACGCTCGGATTGCCTTCGGTATGGCGCTTCACTGCCAAGACAGCCGTGAAGCGTTGCTGATCGACCTGATAGGAGCCGCCATAGGTGAAGAAGCTGTCGCAGCCCGAGATCCGCCCCTCGATCAATTCGACAAGGCCTGTGCCCTGGCCACGCGGGGTTCTAAACCAGGCAGCGTATTTGCCGTCTCTCAGCATGAAAAACATCCGTCGTAAAATTCAAACGTATTTGCGACGAACTCTGGGGCGCGACAATGACTGATGCGGCGCGTATTCCGGCACGGTTAATGCCTTGCAAAACCAATTCGTCAAATTTCCGGTGCCGCATGCGCGACGCCGGCTGCAAACTCAAAACAATTCGATGCCGTCATCCGCAGGCACGACCGCCTCGACCCGGCGGGCCGCGGCGCTCGACGACAGCCCGAGGGCTTGCAAAAATTCCCGGTGGACGTCGCGCTCCCGCTCCATCGTGTAGCGCGCGAACAGATCGTCGAGCAGCGCCTCGTCCTGCGGACGCGGCCGATGCGCGCCTGCGCTTGCCGTCTCCAGGCGCGCAGCGACGGCGGGCAACGTCGCAGAAGACTCGCCGAGCGAGCTCATCAGGCCTTGCGCCGAATTCATCAGGCCCTCGAATTCGGCACCTTCGTCGACGAGCCGGCTCATAAGCTTGCCGAGCTGCTCGTTACCGGCCTCGACTTCGCGCAGCGCCCGGAGGATCTGCGGCTCCAGATTGGTGAGCTGCGTGGGATCGCCCTGGACGCGAAGCTCCTTCAACTCATTGGCGGAGCGCTCGATGCCGTCGAGCACGGGCCGCAAGCGGCCGGCGCCGGCCGAGACCTGATCGGCGGTCTTCTTGGCTCGTTCGCGATGACGACGAAAGCGCTGCCGCGGCTGGCGAGATGGCTCGCCTTGAGGCCCGCATTCATGCCGATCAGGGTGATGTCGACCGTGGCTTCCGCCAGCCCCGCAATGGCCTGACGGAATTTTGCCAGCGTATCCTCGACGACCGCGAGCGCCTGGTCGACCGAGCGTCCGGCGCTCTCGCAAGTGCCGATCAGGGTCGAGGCGTGAGCCAGCGTCTGCTTGATGCGGGTCAGGAACGAGGCGGAAGAACCGTTCTCGCTACCGAACAGCGTGCGGCCGTGACCGACGACGCCACTTGCATCGTTCAGGATCGCCGACAGCGCGCGGATGATCTGGCCGATGTCGCCGCCGAACTCGCGCTGCGCGTCCCCCTGAGCTGGGCCGCCGCCGGGCAAGCTGCGACGCCGTTGCCGAAACCAGAGGCCACCGTCGCACATATAGGCGCGGCCGGGAGCCATCCGGACCTGGACCGCGGGCGAAGCCACCCCGGCCGTCTGCCGTCGCGCCATCGCGTCTAGAGTCACGGTTTGCCGCGGCGCCGTTTTCTGCCATCACCGGTTTGAACCTGTTCCTGCCAGGGTGCACCAATACCAAGAGTGATTCTGATCACACTTGCTTGGGCGATCCCCTGCTAGGCTCCCGCTGGCACGTGGATCACTCGGGTACCTTGTTCGAACTGGATGAAAAAGTCATGAGAAGCCTGATCGGCGCGATCGCCGGCGTGTTTTGCCTCGCGGCTCCCGCCATTGCCGAGACGCCCGCCGCCATCGTCGAGGACGTGCAGGGCAAGGTCGACGGCATCGAATTCATGGACTACGTGGCGCCCGGCAAGATCATCAAGCTCGGCCCCAAGGCTGGCATCACGCTCAGCTATCTGAAATCCTGCCTGCGCGAGACCATCACCGAGGGCGTCGTGCTGGTCGGCGCGGAGCAAAGCACCGTGCAACTCGGCAACGTCCAGCGCGTCAAGGTGCCCTGCGACGCCAACGCCGCGCAGCTCTCCGAGCGCGAGGCGAACCAGAGCGCGGCAACCACGTTCCGCACCATGCGATCCGATGCCAACAGTGCGCCGGCCAAGCTGCCGACGATCTACGGCACAGCGCCACTGATTCAGGCCAAGAGCGGCAGCACGCTGGTGATCGAACGCACCGACGGCAAGGAGCCCACGATCAGCCTCCCGCTCAAGAACGACATCATGATCGCCGGAAAATTCTATGACCTCTCGAAAGCCGGCAAGTCGCTGACGCCGGGCGGCAGCTACCTCGCGAAGCTCGGCACCAAGCGCTACACCTTCCAGGTCGACGCCAGCGCGACCTCGTCGCCGACGCCGATCGTCGGCCGTCTGCTTCGGCTCGAATAGCCGGCCAGCGACAGCAACGATGCGGCGGATCGGCAGGTGGGACATCGTTGCGGCGATCATGATAGCGCTCGTTACGGGCGCAACTTTCACGTCTCCGCCGCTCCAGACCCTGCAAGGGCTCTCGCTCGACATCCTCACGGCCTTGCGCTGGAAGCTCATCGGTGACCGCCGCGATCCCGCGACGTCACCGGTCGTCGTCGTGGCCATCGATGGGGAGACCTACGACACGCCGCCTTTCAAGGGATCGCCGACCCAGACATGGACGCGCGAGATCGGCCGGGTGCTCGGAAGTATCACTGACGGGGGCGCCAAGATCATCGGCTTCGACGTGATCTTTCAAAGCTCGATCGAGCAATCGGCGATTCCGTTCGGCGATGCGTCGTTCGGCACCCGTTTGAAGGGATTTGACCGGGACTACCTTATCGCCGTGCGGAAGCTTTCCGACAGCGGCAAGCTCGTGCTCGGCGAAATTCTCAGCAACGACCATCCGGAGCGGCCGGATCGCGCGCAGCAACTGGCGGTGAAAGACAACATCCGCGCCCTCAACGTCCATACCGACGCCGACGACGTAATCCGGCGAATGCCGCTAAGCTTTTCCATCGCGGGCCAGCCAGTGTCCGCAATGGCCGTCGAGCTCGCCGCGCGCGCACTCGGTGCCAAGCCCGAGACCGGGCCGATCGGCGTAACGAAATTGTCCGGCTACGCGATCCCGAGAGCGGTCACCAACACGCTCACGCTCAATTTCCGCGGCATGGGCCGCGACGTCCCCACTTATTCCTTCGCCGATTTGCGCGCCTGCGTCGAAAAGGGCGACACCGAGTTCTTCCGCCGCGCCTTCGAGGGCAAGATCGTGCTGCTCGGCAGCATCCTCAATTTCGAAGACCGCAAGCTCACCTCAATGCGCCTGGCCAGCGGATATGACGGGACACCCGGGTCGCGATGCGCCCTGCCCGCGCCTGCAAGCACCGCGCAACAAGCCCGCAACGCGGTCGCCGGCGTCTTCGTTCACGCCACGGTCGTGCGAAATCTGCTCGAGCATGATGCCATCACCGAGCTCGGCTTCCCGCTGCGGACGATCCTGACAATTGTTTTCGCGGCGATCATTGCCGCTGCCGCCTGCCTGCTCGCTCCGACCGGCGCGGCGGTTACCTGGCTTGGGCTCACCGTCGCCTACGCTGCTATCGCCGTCAGCACATTCGCGCATGCCATCGCGCTGCCCCTGACCGAGCCCGTGCTCGCCGGTCTCGCAGCGCTCGCCATGATGATCGGCTACCGCTTCGTGATCGCCGACCGCGAGGAGCGCTTCCTGCGCAAGAGCTTTGCGTTCTATCTCGCACCCGAGGTGATCGACGGCATGGTCGCCTCCGGCAAGATGCCCGTGCTCGGGGGCGAGATGCGCAACATCACCATGTTCTTCTCTGACCTCAGCGGCTTCTCCTCGATCGCCGAGAAGATGACGCCAAGCGAGCTGGTCGCGCTGATGAACGACTATCTCTCCGACATGACCGACATTATCGAAAGCCACGGCGGCTATGTCGACAAATATATCGGCGATTCCATCGTCGCGATGTTCGGCGCGCCGGCCGACGATCCCGATCATGCACGCAACGCGGTCGCTGCCGCGCTGCAATGCCGCGACCGGCTCGAGGAGCTCAACGAAAGCCATCCCGCGTTCCGTGGCCGCGGCCTCGCCCACCGCATCGGGTTGAACAGCGGCGAAGCCGTGGTCGGCAATATCGGCTCGCGCCGGCGCTTCAACTACACCGTCATGAGCGATACCGTGAACCTCGCCTCGCGGCTCGAAGGCGCCAACAAATACTTTGGCACCGTGATCATGGCGTCCGAGATGACTGTGAACCAGAGCCGCAGCGCCTACACCTGGCGCGAGCTCGACATGGTCAGGGTGCAGGGACGCGACGAGCCGATCAGGGTGTACGAGCCGCTCGCCGAGAAGAACCACGAGACGCAGGAGCAGGGCATCCGCACGGCAACTTACGCCAGCGGGCTTGCGTGCTGGCGTGCGCGCGACTTCGCCAAAGCGGCCGAGCTGTTCGAGAGCGCCGCCGGCGACGATCCGCCGTGCCGATATTTTGCCAAGCGTGCGCGGACACTGGCGGCGCATCCACCGCCGGCCAACTGGACGGCGGTGAATACGCTGGAAGGGAAGTAGCGGCGCGAGCCAGGTGCACCGATGCACCCTCTCCCCTTGTGGGCTCGACGCGCAGCGGCGAGACGGGTGAGGGGTTCTATCCGCACATAACTCTCAGGCGGCGACATCCGCGGAGAAAACCCCTCATCCGGCGGTTCGCGCCACCTTCTCCCACAAGGGGAGAAGGAAAGAAGCCAGCATCAGACGTAACAAACCTAAAACGGCAGCCCCACATAATTCTCCGCGAGCAACCGCTGCGCCGTCTCGGACGACAACAGGTACTCCAGCTCGGTCTGCTGGAGACGATCTTCATACTCGGAACGATCGGGGAAACGGTGCAGCAGCATCGTCATCCACCACGAGAAGCGCTGCGCCTTCCATATCCGCGCCAATGCCTTGGCGGAGTAGCCCGCCAGCCCGGAATCGTCGCCATCCTGATAGTGCGCGAGCATCGCGTGGTAGAGGTAATAGATGTCGGAAGCAGCGCTGTTCAGCCCGCGCGCGCCGGTCGGCGGCACGATGTGGGCGGCATCGCCGGCGAGGAACAGTCGGCCATAGCTCATCGGCTCGGCGACGAAGCTGCGCAAAGGCGCGATGCTCTTTTCGATCGAGGGGCCGGTGATCAAGCGGTCTGCGACCTCATCGGGCAGGCGACGCTTCAGCTCCGCCCAGAATGCATCGTCCGACCAGTCTTCGACCTTGTCAGTCAGCGGCACCTGGAGGTAATAGCGGCTCAGCACCTGTGAGCGCAGCGAGCAGAGCGCAAAGCCGCGCGCATGCTTCACGTAGATGAGCTCAGGCGACACCGGCCTGGTCCGCGACAACACGCCGAGCCAGCCGAACGGATAGACCTTTTCATATTCACGCAGCGCATCCTTCGGGATCGATTTGCGGCTGACGCCGTGAAATCCGTCGGCGCCGACGATGTAGTCGCAATCAACGCGGACGGTCTCGCCGTTCGATCGATACGTCACGTAGGGCCGGTCGGAGGTCAGATCATGCGGCGTCACGTCCTCGGCATTATGCACGACCTTGCCACTGAGCCGGTCGCGCGCCTCATAGAGGTCGCGCGTCAGCTCGGTCTGGCCGTAGACCAGCACCGAATTGCCGCCGGAATGCTTGTTTAGATCGACATGGGAGAGCACGCCGTCATGGGCGATCTCGAAGCCGTTGTGGATCTCGCCCTCGCGGTCCATCCGCTCGCCGCATTGCGCCTCGCGCATCAGCCGGGCAAAGCCATGCTCGAGCACGCCGGCGCGGATGCGCGCCAGCACGTGCTCGCGGCTGTATTTCTCCAGCACGATGGTATCGATGCCCTTCAGGTGCAGGAGCTGGGACAGCAGCAGCCCGGACGGCCCGCCGCCGATGATGCAAACCTGAACTTTCATTTTTCCGTCCTCCCGTCGGCACTTTTTTGCAGATTCCGCCGCCTGTACCGATGGAGGCTTTCGCCATTGTCTTGTACTATTCGAACATGAGAACCGCAGCCCCCGCCCCGGCCATCCGGGTCTACAATCTGTTCGGTGAAGCCGGCGACCTGCCGGACGTCGTCCATTGCGAGACGATTGCGTCGCGCTCGGTGCTGCATGACTGGACGCTCGCCGTGCACCGCCACGCCCGGCTGCACCAGGTGCTGCTGATCGAGCGCGGCGGCGGCGAGGCGACACTCGACGGACGCGTGGTGCCGCTCAGGCCGATGCAGATCGTCAACGTGCCGGTCGGCCATGTCCACGGCTTCCGTTTCGTGCGGGAGACCCAGGGCTGGGTTCTGACCATCGCCGCGGAAATCCTGGACGAGGCACTGCTCGCCGCCGAGGGCCTGCGCGGCGTGCTGTCACGATCGGCCGTCGTTCGCGGCACGCCGCAGATCCGCGCGACGATGAAACAGATCTTTGCCGAGCACGCTGCGCGCGATTTCGGCCGCGCGCATGTGCTCCGCGCGCTGTCGGCCGCCATGATCGGCCTCGTGGCACGAGCGCTTACAGCCGAGAGCGGCACCAGCAGCAGCTCTGAATCAAATCTGTTCCGCCGCTTCGAAGCCCTGCTCGAACAGCATCATCTGGAGCGCCGGACCGTTGCGGACTACGCGAACGCGCTGGCGATCACGCCGACCCATCTCAACCGCATCACGCGCGCGGCAACCGGCGATACCGCCTCGCACCTGATCCTGAACCGGCTGATCCGCGAGGCACGCCGCAACCTCGTCTATACAAATCTTCCGGTCTCGACGATCGCCTATGCGCTCGGCTTCGAGGACCCCGCCTATTTCAGCCGGGTCTACGCCGCAGCCACCGGGCTGTCACCGCGCGCCTTTCGCGCTCAGATTCATGGCGATGAAGGCTGATCCACATGTTACTGGTGCGCTCGCTCCTGCGCGGATTCCACCGGCGCTTCGTCCGGATGCCGCTTCTCGTAATGCAGGAAGAGATCGAGCAGCGCCAGCAGCACGATGAGGACGCCGAAGCCGATGCTCAGATGCATCGCCCGCGTATGCGGAAATCCGAGCAGCCAGGGCGACGCGATGAGCCAGACGCCCATCAGGACGTTGATCCATTCCTCCCAGTCCCGGTAAGCGATGATGGCTGCCAGCGAGAGCACGACGATGATCGCGCTCGTGACCCAGAGGTCGATCTTGCCCTGACTATTTGTCAATTTGAACAGCCATGGCGATATGAAGAGAACGGCGGCGAGAAACAGATTATAGACGTCAGGGACAGTTTCGCGCTCTTGCAGCCTGCTCATGACACACCCTCCGCGGGGGACCCGTCGGAGCAAAGACTGGGAAGCGATTTGGTTCCCATTCGGCGTGGGCTTATTGGCTAGACTTTGGTCTCGCTCAGGAACCGAACCGACGACGATAGTCCTGCGGCGCCGTGGCCAGCACGCGCAGAAAACTGCGGCGCATGGTCTCCTCCGACCCGAAACCGCAGCGCTGGGATATCCGCTTCACCGGCAGGCGCGTCTCCGACAGCATTCGCCGCGCAGCTTCCACCCGCAACCGCTCGATGGCCCGCAGCGGCGTCAGTCCGGTCGCCTTGGCATAATGGCGGCTGAAACTGCGCTCGCTCATGCCGGCCTCGCGTGCCAGTCTGGACAGAGAGAGATCGCCGGCGAGATGCTTGCTGATCCATTGGTGCAACACGCCGAATTCATCCTCGGCGGATTGCAGCGACAGCGCCTCGCTGAACTGCGCCTGCCCGCCCGGCCGCTTGAGGAAGACGACGAGATAACGCGCCACGGCCAGCGCGGTGGTGCGGCCGAGATCCTCCTCCACCAGGGCCAGCGCCAGATCGATGCCGGCGGTTACGCCCGCCGAGGTCCACATCGAGCCATCGCGCACGAAGATCGGATCTGGCTCGACGCGCACGGCCGGGAAACGCCGCGCGAGCTCGGCGCAATACGACCAATGGGTCACCGCACGGCGTCCGTCGAGCGCGCCGGATGCACCGAGCAGAAATGCGCCGGTGCAAACCGACGCCACGCGCCGCGCCTTCTTCACGCGCTGCCGCAGCCAGTCCAACAGCACCGGATCGGAAGCGGCGAGATCGACACCCGGACCACCTGCGACAACCAACGTGTCCAGCCCGCTGCCGGCGCGCGGCAGCGGCTCCGTTGCAATTGCCAATCCTGAGGACGCCGTCACCCGCGCGCGATCTTTCGCCACCACGCGAAGCGCATAAGGCGGCGTTCCGCCGGCCTCCACGATCTGCTCGTTGGCGGTCGCGAACACCTGGAGCGGTCCGGTGACGTCGAGCAGCTGTACCGATGGATAAGCCAGCACTTCGATCACGCGCACGGAACTCCGCGTGGCGCGCGAAATGGTACTTGGCGAAAAGCGAGGGCTCTTTGGCATTTGCGCCAAAGCGTGCCCGGTTAAGTTGCCGCTGTCCAGCCTCGAGGAGAGACCATGACCACGAAGACTTTTACCAAGACCGCCCCGCCGGAATGGCTTCTCGCGATGTGGAAGGAGATCGACGACAAGACCTTTGGCAAGGGTTTTGACTGTTTCGCCGAAGAGGCTATCTGCAATCTCGGCGTGGCCGACTGGCACGGCCGTGAGGCGATCCGCAACAATCTGCGGCAGTTCATCGACCGTGGCTTCACCGCGCTGCATGACGTCGTCGAGTACTGGGACAGCCCTGAGCTCAAGATCTTCCACGGCAAGGTCGCGATGCGCTTCGACGATCCCAGCATCGAACCCGTGAGACCGACGATGGCCCATTTCTTCTATATGGACGAAAAAGATCCCACCAAGGTCAAGCGCTGGGTCGGAGCGGTGGGACCGACCGGATTTTAGCTAGCGCGTCACCGACGGAGCTCGGCGGTCCAAGCTCCACCACGACAAGAGAGCTGGCCTCGTCATCGGATGCGGCCGGCTCATTCCTGATCAAGTGAAGCAAACATCGAAGAACAAGACCTTCTCCGGCCCCTGCAAGTTGATCGCGAAGAATACACGACCTTGACAGCGCGCTCGTCGCTCGAAAATCGAAGGCGGCCATAGCCGGGATCAGGCGAATTCGGACCGGGCCCGCCACTATTCCCGGCGCTTCTACTTACCTTGGTATAGCGCGACCAACCCTTTGGATAGAATTCGTTTACCTCCGTACGATTGAGCGCGGAATGCGCACGCCTTATCGTAGCTGCATTCGGCGCCCCAGACGCTGGTGGCACGGACCTCCCTAACCTTGGCGCAAGACGGCCACACCCTGTCCGGTCGTCTGCGCTGCTTTTTCAGCAAGCCGTCAGCGACCTCGGTGTTTTCCCGGCCGACACGTCGAGCCCTCGCGGTCGAAGCTGCCGGCTTCCATGCGAAACTGGAGTTTCGTGCTTAATGTCTTCGTTTGAGAAGATCGCGCTCTTCATCGATGGCTCCAATCTCTATGCCACCTCCAAGGCGCTCGGTTTCGACATCGATTACAGGCGTCTGCTCAGCGAATTTCGCGGCCGAGGCGTGTTGCTGCGGGCCTTCTACTACACGACACTCATTGACGATCAGGAATACTCGTCAATCCGCCCATTGATCGATTGGCTCGACTATAACGGGTATACCGTCGTCACCAAGCTCACCAAGGAGTTTGTCGACGCCACCACCGGCCGCCGCAAGGTGAAGGGCAGCATGGACGTGGACCTCGCCGTGACGGCGATGGAGCTCGCCGGGCACGTCGATCAGATCGTGTTGTTCTCAGGCGATGGAGATTTTCGTTCGCTGGTGGAAGCCGTGCAGCGCCGCGGCGTCCGGGTGACCGTCATCTCCACGCTGGCCAGCCAGCCGCCGATGATCGCCGACGAACTGCGCCGACAGGCGGACATCTTCGTTGACCTGGCGGAACTGAAGCCGAGAGTGGGGCGCGATCCGGCGGAACGGCCGGGATCGCGCGAGATGCGTCAGCAACCGCCGCAATTCATCGCGCGCGGAACGGTGAATCGAAGCGACCAGCTGGAATAATCTTGGCCTGACGATCCCTGGATCGTCAGACGTCGAAGAACACTGTCTCGTCCGGCCCCTGCAAATTGATCGTGAAGGAATAAACAGCCTTGCCGGCGCGCTCGCTGCGGGTGGCGATCAGCGTGTTGCGACGCACCGGAGGCTCGACCAGATTGAGCACGGGATCGGCGGCGTTGGCGGCCTCTTCATCGGAGAAATAGAGCCGGGTGTTGAGCCCGATATTGATGCCGCGGGCGACAATCCAGATGTCGACGTGCGGCGCGCATTTGCGCCCGGCCCTGTCGACGATCGCACCCGGCTTGATGGTCTCGAAGGTGACGAGTCCGCTCTCGAAATCGGAGCCGGCACGGCCCCAGCCGCGGAAGTCCTCGTCCAGCGCGCCGGCCGAACGATCAGCCGGATGGTTGTAGCGGCCGGCCGCGTTGGCCTGCCAGATCTCCAAAAGAACGTCGCGCAGCACCGTGCCGCTGCCGTCGATCACCCTGCCTTGCAGCGTGATGCGTTCACCCTTCGTGTTCGGCGTCACCAGCACGTTGGAAAAGTTCTTCTCGAAAATGTCGAAGCCGGCCATGGCCGGGATCAGGCCGATATGAACGTAGGGTCCGGCGGTCTGCGAGGCGGTTTCCTTGAGATAGTTGAGCGGCTGCGGCATGGGCTCAGTTCCCTTCGGGACGGTTCTCGAAATAGGTGGAGCGCTGGCCGCGCAGCACGATGTCGAAGCGATAGGCGAGTGAGTCGAACGGCGTCGAGGCGTTGAGGTCGAGCGGCGCCACCAAGCGATCGAGCGCGTCCTTGTCCGGGATCGTCGTCAGGATCGGGCAGACCGGGATCAGCGGATCGCCCTCAAAGTACATCTGCGTGATCAGCCGCTGCGCAAAGCCCGAGCCGAACACCGAGAAGTGGATGTGGGCGGGACGCCAGCTGTTGACGAAGTTGCGCCAGGGATAGGGCCCAGGCTTCACGGTGCGGAAGTAGTAATAGCCGGTGTTATCGGTCAGCGCGCGGCCGCAGCCGCCGAAATTCGGATCGATCGGCGCCAGATACGTGTCCTTCCTGTGCCGGTAGCGGCCGCCGGCATTGGCCTGCCAGAACTCGACCAGCGTGTTCGGCACGCCGCGGCCGATCTCGTCCAGCACGCGGCCGTGGACGATGATGCGCTCTCCGACGGGATCGCCGTCCTTGGCGTAGTTGCGGATCAGATCGTTGTCGAGCGGGCCGAGATCGTTGTGGCCGAACACCGGCCCCGTGATCTCCGAGACCGAGCTCTCCAGCGACAGCAGCGGCTGGCGCGGCGAGCGCAGCACCGAGGATTTGTAGCCGGGCGCGTAGGCCGGCGGATGGATGGCGCGGTCGCGCTGGAAGAAGCCGCCGTCACGCGGCGTAAACGGCTCGGGAGCGTTGAGGCGGCGATCCCTTAAGGCTGGCGCCTGGGCATTCATCGGCGTTGTCTCTCCCTTTGGCTGCGGCCGGTCCTGGCGCACGGCCTATCGGGAGATCATGGGCCGGCCTATTCCACAGATAAATAGATCGATTATAATATATTGCATGAAAAAAATCGATCATTTGGCGCTCGACGGCCACGCCCTCGAACTGTTCCTCGCCGTGCTGGAGGAAGGTTCGGTGACGGCTGCCGCAATCCGGCTCGGCCTGACACAGTCGGCCGTCAGTCACGCCCTGAACAAGCTGCGGCGGATCGCCGGCGATCCGCTGTTCGCCAAATCCGGCCGTGGCATTGTCGCGACCGCCCACGCCCAGGCTCTGGCCGCAAAAGCGCGGGCGCTGATCGACGAGATGCGCAGCTTCGCAGGCGGTGTCACGTTCGAGCCGGCGAGCGCGCAGCTCTCGCTGACGATCGCTGCCAACGACCTTCAGCGCGATTTGCTGCTGCCGCGCTTCTTCGGACATGTCGCCGCGCAGGTGAAGAGCCTCAATCTGCGTCTAATCCCATCGCAGTCGCCCTCGCCTGCGATGCTGCGCGAGAATCGTTGCGATCTCCTGATCACACCGCTGCCGCCGTCCGGCATCGACATCGTGCAGAAGCGGCTGCTGCGGGATCATTACGTCTGCTATTACGATCCCAAGGCGCGCACCGCACCAGGCAGCCGTAGCGCCTATCTCGCAGCGCGCCACATCACCGTGGTCTATACCGACAACGAGCGGCTCGATTTCGACCGCCGGCTCGCCGCGAACGGCTTCCACCGCGACATTGCCATCTCCGTGCCGAGCTTCTCCGGCGTGCCGTCGTTCCTGCGCGGGACGCAGATGCTGGCGAGCATGCCGAGCCTGCTGGCCTCCGGCGTGATGCGTGGCTTCGCGCATGCGCTGATACCGCTGGCCTCACGCACGCGAACGCTGGCCGAACTGCCGATGTTCATGGTCTGGCACCAGCGCTATCAGAAGGACCCGGCGCATCGCTGGATCAGGGCCCAACTCGAAGCCGTGGCCGCGACCGCCGCGGAGACTTGAGACCCCGTCCCAAGTTTCGGAAGCCCGCCCCTCGCCAAACCCACTGGTTGCGCAGGGAGAGCCACGCTAGAATTCCCACATGACAGTGACCGATATCGCGAGCCGAACCTACAATCACAGCTGGCGGCTGGATCCCATCATCCGCAGCCTGCTTGATACCGACTTCTATAAGCTATTGATGTTACAGCTGATTCGGGAATCATACCCGGATCAACAGGTGACGTTTTCGGTCATCAATCGTTCGCGCCATGTGCGCCTTGCCGAGATCATCGACGAGGGCGAGCTGCGCGCCCAGCTCGATCATGCCCGCACCATCCGCTTCACCAAGAAGGAGTTGATCTGGCTCGCCGGCAACACCTTCTACGGCAAGACGCACATGTTCTCCGCGGATTTCATCCGCTGGCTCGCCGAATTCCGCCTTCCCGAATACGAGCTGCGCCAGGTCGAGGGCCAGTACGAGCTGCATTTCCACGGGCCCTGGACCCATACCACCATGTGGGAGATTCCGGCGCTCGCCATCCTCAACGAATTGCGCTCGCGTTCGGCGATGAAGGGCCGCGGCCGCTTCGAGCTGGACGTGCTCTATGCCCGCGCCAAGGCCAAGCTATGGACCAAGGTGGAGCGGCTGCGCGAGCTGGAAAATTTGCGGCTGTCCGACTTCGGCACCCGCCGCCGCCACGGCTTCCTGTGGCAGCGCTGGTGCGTAGAAGCGGTGAAGGAGGGCCTGGGTTCGTCCTTCATCGGCACCTCCAACGTGCTGCTGGCGATGGACAACGATCTCGAAGCCATCGGCACCAATGCGCATGAGCTGCCGATGGTCGCCGCCGCGCTCGCCAAGGACGACGAAGAATTGCGCTGGGCGCCGTATCGCGTTCTCGACCAGTGGCGTCAGACCTATGGCGGTAATCTGCTGATCGCGCTGCCGGATGCTTTCGGCACCAAAGCCTTCCTGCGCGATGCGCCGGAATGGGTGGCGGACTGGACCGGCTTCCGCCCCGACAGCGCGCCGCCAATCCAGGCCGGCGAAGAGATCATCGCATGGTGGGCGAAGAAGGGCCGCAACCCCAAGGACAAGCTGCTCGTGTTCTCCGACGCGATGGATGTCGGCTCGATCGAGGAGACCTATCACCACTTCTCCGGCCGCTCGCGGCTCTCGTTCGGCTGGGGCACCAACCTCACCAACGATTTCGTCGGCTGCGCGCCGGATGGCTCATTCGATCTCGATCCGATCTCGATCGTGTGCAAGGTGTCGTCGGTCGACGGACATCCGGCCGTCAAGCTCTCCGACAATCCGGAGAAGGCAACCGGTCTTCCCTCGGAGATCGAGCGCTATTTGCGCGTGTTCGGCGATGCCGGCCGCGTGCGCAAGCCTGTGCTGGTCTAGCCCCGATCCAAATTCTCTCAATCGAGTAAATCGCGAGGGTCGGATTCGCGGCATCGGCGCGCCGGTTCCGGTTTGGCGGCATTTGCGGCGATCTGCACGAATCCGTTTCACGACACCTTCACTCTGCGAGACAGTCTCTCGGCTTTTCGAGGTCGAGTTAAGCAGCGTTCCCGCCTCATTCGCGTTATGAGCGGAACGCTCCGCTGGGATCGTTGAGCGATTTGGGGAACGCAGGGTGTTTCGTAGAACAGCAACGTCGGCGAAGGAACGCAGCTTCCTTCACGTCATCAAGCTTGTCTCGCCTTTCGTGACGGTCGTCGTGCTTCAGGCGGCGATCGCGGGATTCAGCTTAGAGGTGATGTCATCGGTTCGCGCCTATGTCGCGGGCGAGGCGATGTGGTCGCGCTCGCAGAAGAACGCCGTTTATTTCCTCAATCTCTATCTGCATTCGGGCCAGGCCAGCCAGTTCGCGCAATATCAGACCTCGCTCGCCGTCCCGATCGGCGACGAATACGCGAGATGGGCACTCGAGGGCGATCCGGTCGACGTCGAGCTCGCGCGCATCGGCTTCCTGCAGGGTGGCAACCATCCAGATGACGTCCCCGGCCTGATTTGGCTGTTCCGCTATTTCAACCAAGTCAGCTTCCTCCGCGAAGCGATCCGGGAGTGGGCTGCCACCGATCCGATGCTGCTGGAACTCAGCGTCTTCGGTGAAGTCATCAAGAGTGAACTAAAAAACGGTCCCGTCAGGGACAGCGACCGTCTGCAATTCCTATCGTCCCGCCTCTCGGAGCTGAACAGGCAGTTCACAGGGCATGCCGAGCGATTCTCGACCGTGCTCGGCGAAGGCTCCCGCGCCATCAAGCTGACGCTGACATGGCTCAACATCGCCACCGCCGCGATCCTGATCCTGCTCCTGATCTGGCACACGCGACGACTGGTGCTACAGCGGCAGGCGTTCGAGGATGCGCTGCATGCCGAGAAGGAGCGCCTCGCCTATCAGGCCTCGCATGACTGGTTGACCGGCATCGCCAACCGGCGGGCCTTCGAGGCGCGCCTGCAGAGGGAGCTCGATGATAGCGGCGAAAATTCACTCAGCCTGATCCTGCTCGACCTCGACCAGTTCAAGAGCGTCAATGACAGCTGCGGCCATCTTGCCGGGGATCGACTGCTGTGTCAGGTCGCGCGCCTGCTGCAGCAGGACCGGCGGCCGCACGATCTGGTCGCACGGCTCGGCGGTGACGAGTTCGGCCTGATCCTGCCGCAATGCGCGCCGTACGACGCCGTCGATATCGCCGAGCGGCTGCGGCGATCACTCGAGATGTTCAATTTCGCCTGGGACGATCGCTATTTTGCGGTGACCGCCAGCATCGGCGTTGCCTGCATTGCCGACGCCAACACCACGCTCGAGGAGGCGATGCGCCGGACGGATGCCGCCTGCTATCGCGCCAAGGAAAAGGGGCGTAACCGGGTTCAAGTCGACAACGGAAAGCCGGACGTCGCTCTCGTCGCTGCGCCGGCGCGGGAAGCTGCCCGCGCGTGAGCGTCACCGCTATTGTCCCGGCAAGATCCCGAGACCCAGGAGATGCGCGTCCAGGAAATGCGTGACCTGCTGGCGCAGCATCTGCGGCGGCACGGCGACCATGCGTTCTTCGAGGCCGAGCGAGATGATCCCATGCACTGCGGAAAACAACGTCCGCGACAGCAGTGCGATCTTCACGTCATCCGCATCCGGTAGCAAACGCACCAGAGGCGGATGCATCAACGCGAAGGCGTCCATCACCATCTGAAGAATGTCGTCGGGATAAGGACGGTCGTCCTCCATCCGATGCTCGAACAGCGAGCGCAACAGATTGGCGTTGTCGGCGAAGAATTCGAGATAGGTCTCGGCGAGACCATAGAGCTGGCGGACCGGGTCCTCAGCCGGAACCCGGCCCAGCCGCACCGTCAACGCCTGAACCGTCTCCCGATTGACCGTCAGGATCACCCCGTCGAAGTCGCCGAACTCGTTATAGACGCTGCCGACCGAGCAGCCGGCGGCCTCGGCCACGTCTCGAACCTTCAACGATCTCAATCCTTTAGTCGCAATAATGCTGCGGGCGATCTCCAGGATCTGGAGACGCCGTCGATTTTTTTTCTGGTCCCGCAATGATTCTTCTTGAACATTGTTCATTTTAAAGCTACTCACGTGAACATTGTTCAAACTAACCCGGAGACCTGCAAAATGCAAACCCTCGCTGTCGATATCGCCTCCACCTTCGTCGACGACGCCGCGGCTCTCTTGAGCGGCTTCGGCCGCGCCCTACTGCGGGTCGTCATGGCCCCTATCGATCGGATCGCGAATGCCTGCGATATTGCCGGCGTGCTCGCTGGGCGCCGCGCGACCTTCCGGATGTGGCGGACCACCCGTCGTTCCCGCCACGAGCGCCGCCGCTTCAGCGTGCTCGGCCGCTTAAACCCCTTTCGCCACCTCGCTCACCTCACCTGAAGAGAAACCGGTGCGCATGCGAGTCGGTTCGAATGCGAGGACAGGCCGCAACAAAGACTTATTATGTCCGGACATTCGTGGCCGATCCCGCGGTTGTGAGAGAGAGACGATTCAGCTTTTGCTCATCGGCTAGGGCAATCCCCGTAAGCGCGGCATTTCCGCCCGAACCCGCGGCCGCAACCGGATATTTGCGAACCTGACGAGACCACTTGGAGACCAACAGGATCGGAGGGACCGAGGGGACAGAGCAGGCCGATGACCGTCGTCGCCTTGCAGTCGTTCCTCCCACACCCTTCCGGTCGTGACGTTTCACCGATAACGCAACACCTTCAGGCTGCTCTTCCAAAACAGGACTCGTCATGATCAGGGATTTGATGTCGTCACGCCGATTTGCGCCGCTGTTCTGGGCGCAATTCTTCTCGGCGCTCAACGACAACGTACTCAAGAACGCACTCGTCATCATCCTGCTTTACAGCGCCGCGACCGGCCACGGCGATGCGCTGGTGACGGTCGCAGGCGCCGTCTTTATCTTCCCCTATTTCATCCTGTCCGGGCTCGGCGGCCAGCTCGCCGACAAATACGTCAAATCGGTCGTCGCAAGGCGGCTGAAATTCACCGAGATCTTCGCTGCGGCCTTCGCCGCCGCCGGCTTCTTCCTGCACTCGGTGCCGCTGCTGTTCGCGGCGCTTGCGCTGTTCGGCATCATCGCCGCCCTGTTCGGCCCCGTAAAATACTCCATGCTGCCGGACCAGCTCGAACTCGGTGAGCTCGCGACCGGCAACGCGCTGGTCGAAGGCGCGACCTTCATGGCCATCCTGCTCGGCACCGTCGCCGGCGGCCAGTTCGTGGCCGGCTCCGCCCATATGGGCTGGGTCGCATCGGCCGTGGTCGTGCTGGCCCTGTTGTCGTGGGCCTTTGCCTCCCGCATTCCGCAAACAACGCCCTCCGCGCCCGATCTGCCCGTCGATGCCAATCCCTGGACCTCGACGCTCGGCCTGTTGAAGACGCTCCATGCGGATCACCGACTGTGGGACGGCACGGTGATCGTCTCCTGGTTCTGGCTGATCGGCGCGATCGTGCTGTCGCTGCTGCCGGCGCTGGTCAAGGACGTCGTCGGTGGCAACGAAGGCGTGGTGACGCTGTGCCTGGCGATCTTCGCGATCGGCATCGCCATCGGCTCGCTGTTTGCGGCCAGCCTGAGCCACGTTCGCCCCAACCTCGCGCTGGTGCCGATCGGTGCCATCATGATGGGATTTGCCGGCATCGACCTTGCCTGGGCCATCGGCGTCACCGTGAAGGGGAACGACATCGCCGCGGTCGATTTCGCAACCTCGTTTGCGGGCCTGCGCATGCTGATCGACTTTGTCGCCTTCGCTTTCGGCGGCGGGCTGTTCGTCGTTCCGTCCTTCGCCGCGGTGCAGGCCTGGTCGGCGCCGAACGAGCGCGCCCGCATCATCGCTGCCGGCAACGTGCTGCAGGCCGCCTTCATGGTGGTCGGCTCGCTGTTCGTCGCGCTGCTGCAGGCGGCCGGATTGCATGTCGGCTGGATCTTCCTCGGCCTGGGTGTCGCAAGCTTCGGCGCGGTGTGGTTCGTGCTGACGAAATGGGGCAAGGAGGGCGTGCGCGATTTCGGCGGGCTCTTCTTCCGCGCCCTGTTCCGCACCGAGGTGCGCGGGCTCGAGAACCTGCCGCCATCAGGCACGCGCATGTTGATCGCGCCCAATCATGTCAGCCTGATCGACGGCCCGCTGCTGCACGCCGTGCTGCCGATCGACGCGAGCTTCGCGGTCGATACCGGGATCTCCAAGGCGTGGTGGGCCAAGCCGTTCCTGCGTGTGGTCAAGCACTACACCATGGACCCAAGCAAGCCGCTGGCCGCACGCGACCTGATCAAGCTCGTGGCTGCCGGCGAACCGGTCGTCATCTTCCCGGAAGGACGCATCACGGTCTCCGGCTCGCTGATGAAGGTCTATGACGGGACCGCGATGATCGCCGACAAGGCCGACGCCGTCGTCGTGCCGGTTCGCATCGAGGGCGCCCAGCGCTCGCATCTCAGCTACCTCGACAGCAGCCAGATCAAGCGCTCGTGGTTTCCGCGGGTGACGGTGACGATCCTGCCGCCGGTCAAGCTTCCGGTCGATCCGGCGCTGAAGGGCAAGGCGCGCCGTAATGCTGCGGGCGCAGCGCTCCAGGACGTGATGATCGATGCGATGGTCAAGAACGCCATGCTCGACCACACGCTGTTCGAGGCGCTCGGCCATGCCTACCGCGACCGCGACACCGGCAAGGTCATCGTCGAGGACGCGCTCGGCACCAGGCTGACCTATCGCAAGCTGATCCTCGGTGCGCAGGTGTTGAGCCGCAAGCTCGAAGCCGGCACCTCGGCCGGCGAAAATGTCGGCGTGCTGCTGCCGAACTCCGCGGGCGTCGCCGTCGTCTTCATGGCGCTGCAGAGCATCGGCCGCGTACCAGCGATGCTCAACTTCTCCGCCGGCCCGGTCAACGTCCTCGCCGCCATGAAGGCTGCACAGGTCAAGACGGTGCTGACCTCAAAGGCGTTCATCGAGAAGGGCAAGCTCGACAAGCTGATGACAGCGATCTCCGCGGAGGCGCGCGTCGTTTATCTCGAGGACGTCCGCGCCTCGATCGGTACGGCCGACAAGCTCAAGGGCCTGCTCGCCGGCAGCGCGCCGCGCGTTGCCCGCCAGGCCAACGATCCAGCCGTCGTGCTGTTCACGTCGGGCTCGGAAGGTACGCCCAAGGGCGTGGTGCTGACCCACCGCAACATCCTCGCCAACGCCGCACAGGCGCTGGCGCGGGTCGACGCCAACGCCAATGACAAGGTGTTCAACGTGCTGCCGGTGTTCCACTCCTTCGGGCTGACCGGTGGCATGATGATGCCGATGCTCGCCGGCATTCCGATCTACATGTACCCCTCGCCGCTGCACTACCGCATTGTGCCCGAGCTGATCTACCAGACCGGCGCCACGATCCTGTTCGGCACCGACACGTTCCTCACTGGCTACGCGCGTTCGGCGCACGCCTACGACTTCCGCACGCTGCGGCTGGTGATCGCCGGCGCCGAAGCGGTCAAGGACCGCACGCGGCAGGTATTCATGGAGCGCTACGGCATCCGCATCCTCGAAGGCTATGGCGTCACCGAGACGGCGCCTGTGCTGGCGATGAACACGCCGATGGCCAACCGTCCCGGCACTGTCGGCCGCCTCTCGCCACTGATGGAAAGCCGGCTCGATCCGGTTCCGGGCATCGAGGAAGGCGGACGCCTGTCGGTGCGCGGACCGAACGTGATGCTCGGCTACCTCAGGGCCGAAAATCCCGGCGTGCTCGAGCCGCTTGCCGAGGGCTGGCACGACACCGGCGACATCGTGGCGATCGACGCGGCCGGCTTCATCACCATCAAGGGCCGCGCCAAGCGCTTTGCCAAGATCGCAGGCGAAATGGTCTCGCTGTCGGCGGTCGAGAGCATCGCGACGACGCTGTGGCCGCAGGCCGTATCGGTCGCGGTGTCGATCCCCGACCAGCGCAAGGGCGAGCGCATCGTGTTGCTGACGACGGAGAAGAATGCCGAGCGCAGCACGATGCAGGCCCAGGCCAAGGCGATCGGCGCCTCCGAGCTGACGGTGCCCGCGACGATCATGGTGGTCGACAAGGTGCCGCTGCTCGGCACCGGCAAGACCGACTATGTCACGGCAACGACGATGGCCCGCGAGCAGGCGACGGCAGCATCGGAGCGCGAAGTTGCCTGACACGCAGCCCACGGCCGTCGCACTGGCGCATGCGCTGTGCGACGGCGTGGTGCTGCTGCATGGCATCGGCGTCGGCTCCTGGACGCTGAAGAAGCTGGATCGAGCGCTCCAGCGTCGCGGCTTCGCGACGCTCAATCTCGACTACTCCAGCCGCAAGAAGCCGCTCGAGGCACTCGCGGAGGAGATCCAGGCGCCGATCGCCGCATTTTCCGAACAATGCGAGGGCGCGATTCACTTCGTCGCCCATTCCATGGGCGGACTGCTGACGCGGGTCTACATCGCGCGATACCGGCCGGTGCGGCTTGGCCGCGTCGTGATGCTGGGCACGCCCAATGGCGGCAGCGAGGTCGCCGATCTCTTAAAAGACCTGTCGCTCTACCGCGCCGCTTTCGGCCCGGCCGGCTTGCAGCTTACCACCACCCAGGACCCGGTGCTCGCCGACCTGCCGGCGCCCGATTATGCGATTGGCATCATCGCCGGATGCCGCACCTTCGCGCCGATCGCGTCGGCCTTTGTTCTGCCGCGCCCCAACGACGGACGGGTTTCAGTTGCGAGCGCGAAGCTGGCCGGAATGGCCGACCACATCATCGTCAAGGCATCGCACACCGGACTGCCGCGTCACGCCGCAGCGATCGAGCAGACGATCGCGTTTCTGCACGACGGCCGCTTCCATTCTGCTTGAATCTCAAGAGCCGGCTTCGCTGCGCCGCTCCTGCGCGTAACGCACCAGCGCCGCGAAGCGGTAGATGCCATGCACGAACTTGCCATAGGGCATGGTGATGAACAGCGCGAACACCGCGCCGAGATGCAGCGCCAGCAGCGGACCCATGGCGGCGGTCTCGCGCAGGAGCAGAAGCAGCACGCCGGTGAGGCCGGTCAGGAACAGCATGGCGATGAAGCCGACATCCATGCCGTAGCTGGTCTCGTCGAGAAGCTCGGGCGCGCGGCGCAATTTGGCGACGAGCAGCCCGATGGGGCCGACGACGAGACCGATGCCGCCGAGCGTGCCGAGCACGACCGGCAGATCCCACCACGGATACGGCGCCTCGCGGCCGAGCAGATAGTGATACAGCGTGGCAACCGAGGTTGCCGCAAAGCACAGCAGGAAGCCATAGAACGTCAGGTGATGGAAAAGCTTGCGCCGATCGGTCGGCGTGTCGTCCTCGTTGTAGCAACCGACCCCGCCGCCATGGAGATAGCGCAGCTCGCCGGCGTCGCGGATGGCCTGGAATATCGAGCCGCCGTCGGCCCGGCCGCCGATCGGTGCGCCGATGTCGCGCCAGAACGCGCGAACGCTCATGACCAGCGCGAGGATCGCATAGAGAAAGGCAGCGCTGAACAATGCGGCCATCGCATTATGCGGCATCAGCTTGTAGAACGCGCCGGGACCGGTGTGCACGCCAAGCAGCACGCCGCGGTCGTTGAGCGCCGCAAAGCCGAGGATGAAGGCGGCCATGCTGAGTGCGGCAACGATGCTGATGACGAGTCCATTGCGTGCGAAAGCTCCGGACAGCGCCTGCGGCCACGCATAAGCAGCATAGGATTCGGCGCGCGCCACCGCCAGCGTTTGGGGAACGTTGACGTTGAACTCGTGCGGCGGCGAGAACTGGCAGTCGACGTAGCAGGCACCGCAGGAATGGCAGAGGTTGGCGAGATAGTTGAGATCGCCATCGGAGAAGGCGCGTCGCATCTCCATCGCGGGAAACACTGCGCAGAGACCCTCGCAGTAGCGGCAGGAATTGCAGACCGTCATCAGACGGTCGGCTTCGTCCAAAATTCTAGTTCCGTGCATGTTTCGCCGCTTCCCGTCCTGCGATCCGCCCGAACACGCTGCCGATGGTCATGCCCATGCCTGCGGCATACCCCTTGCCGAGCACGTTGCCAGCCATGATCTCGCCGGCGGCGAACATGTTGGCCGACGGCTTGCCGTCAGCCATCAGCATCCGCGCCTGCTTGTCTACGCGCGTGCCGAGATAAGTGAAGGTGATGCCGGGCCGCACCGGATAGGCGAGATAAGGCGGCGTCTCGATCCGCCGCGCCCAGTGCGTCTTGGGCGGCGTGATGCCTTCGGTCACGCAATCGTCGAGAATGGTGTGGTCGAAGGTGCCGGGCCGCACTGCGGCGTTGAATTCGATGATGGTCTTTTCCAACGCGGCCGGGTCGAGGTCGAGCTTGGCTGCAAGCTCGGCGATCGTCTGCCCGGCGATCGGCGGGAACAGCGTCGGCATGAAGCTCGTGACGACAGTGGAATCGAAGATGATGTAAGCAATCTGGTCGGGCTGCGCCGCAACCAGCCGACCCCAGATCGCGTAACGCTTCGGCCAGATGTCCTCGCCCTCGTCGTAGAAGCGCTGCGAATGCTTGTTGACGACGATGCCGAACACGACGGAGTCATGCCGCGTGATGATGCCGCCGTCGAATTTCGGCGCGCGGGCGTCGATCGCGACCGCGTGGCACTGGGTGGGATCGCCAACCTCCTGCACGCCCTTGTCGAGCAGCATCTTCAGGATCGAGCCGCGATTATAGGGCGTGCCGCGGATCAGGAAATTGTCGGCGGCGTCACCCCAATATTGCTTCAGCCATTCGATGTTGGCCTCGAACCCGCCGGCCGCGGCGACCAGCGAGGTCGCGCGGATCTCGGTCTCGCCGTTGATCGGCCGCTTCAGGCGCGCGGCGACGAACATGCCGTCCTCGATCACGAGGTCGGTGACCTCGGCGTCGTATTCGACGTCGACGCCGAGCCGGTCGGCGGTGAGATAGAGCGCGTTCAGCATCGCACGGCCGCCGCCGAGGAAAAACGAGTTGGTGCGGCCCAGGCTCAGCGTGCCGCCGAGCGACGGCTGCCAGCGTACGCCCTGCTCCACGATCCAGTTCAGGATGTCCTTGGACTCCCGGATCATGTGGCGGGCGAGCACCTCGTCGGTCTGTCCCCCGGTGACGAGCAGGAGATCCTCCCAGAACTCCTGCTCGGTATAGGGACCGGTCAGGATTTCGGTCGCGGCGTCATGGGCGCAACGCATGTTGCGGGTGTGACGGGTGTTGCCGCCGCGATAGAACTTTGGCGCACCTTCGAGCACCAGCACCGAGGCACCGCCGCGGCGGGCGCTGATCGCTGCGCACAGCGCCGCGTTGCCGCCGCCGATCACCAGCACATCGTATTTGCTGCCCATGCCGTCTGTCCGATGCGACGAGGTTAGAGACATTCTGCCCGCGGGCCGCCCCGGTCAAGCCGATCCATCATTGCGTACTTTTGTATACAAAGATATACACTTGGTGCAAAGCGGCATCTGT
The DNA here is from genome assembly GCF_040546885.1 of Bradyrhizobium sp. S3.2.6. NCBI lineage: Bacteria > Pseudomonadati > Pseudomonadota > Alphaproteobacteria > Hyphomicrobiales > Nitrobacteraceae > Bradyrhizobium > Bradyrhizobium sp. S3.2.6. The sequence goes on from NZ_JBEPOS010000013.1 coordinate 71,368, forward strand.
GCATGGGCAGGATGCGCATTGCGAGCCCGAGGATTCATGGCCAGACGCCCGGCAAAGGCAGGCGGATCGATCGCACGTGGCGGCGGCGTGGCGCTGGGCGAAGCGGTGTTCCGCTCGCTCTGCGAGGCGCTCCAGGCCGGCAGCTACCGCGCCGGCGATCGCCTGCGTGAGGAAGAGGTCGCCCAGCGACTCAAGGTCAGCCGTACGCCGGTGCGCGAAGCTCTGGGCCGTCTCGCGGCACGCGGCTTCGTCGAGCCCGCCGGCGGCCGCGGGCTGATCGTCCGCAACCTCGACATATCGGAGGTGCTCGAGCTCTACGCCATGCGTGAGATCATGGAGGGCGCCGCCGCGCGCCTCGCCGCCGAGCACGCGTCTGCGCCGGAGATCCACGCGCTCAGGGATATCGAGCAGGCCTTTGTCGAGGCGCCCGAGACCGATGCCGCCGGGATGGCAGGAGAAATGGCAAGAGAAATGGCAAGGCTCAACCGCGCCTTTCACGAAGCCATCTGCCGCGCCGCGCGCAACCGCTATCTCGACAACGCGTCGCGGGAATTGCAGGACTGGATCGCCCTGCTCGGCCCGACCACCTTCACCGTGACGGGGCGCCCCTCGACCAGCCATGGCGAGCATCAGGCCATCATCGAGGCCATCGCCGCACGCGATGGCGACAAGGCCGAGCAGCTCGCGCGCGCGCATATCCGCGAGGCGCTGCGTTGCCGGCTAAAACTGTTGCAGAAACAGTAGCCGCGAACTCAGGCGAGCACGTCCGCTGCGATCGCCTTCAGGATATCCCGCACATCGGCTGGTTTCATCCGCACCTGCAGGCCGCGCTGACCGCCATTGAGATAGACCAGATCGTGCGCGAGCGCGCTCTGTTCGATCACCGTGCGCACGGACTTGCGCTGTCCGAACGGACTGATGCCGCCGACCTTGTAGCCGGTGACGCGCTCGGCCTCCGGCGGCTTCATCATCTGCGCCGACTTGCCGCTCACGGCCGCGGCGAGCTTCTTCATCGAGACTTCCTGGTCGGACGGAACGATGACACAGACCGGCTTGCCGTCCACCAGCGCCATCAGCGTTTTCAAGACCCGTGCCGGATCCTCACTGAGCGCGGCGGCCGCCTGCAGCCCGATGCTTTCGGCCTCCGGATCGTAATCGTAGGCGTGGATGATGAAGCCAACGCCAGCGGCGGTGAGCGCGCGGGTGGCTGGGGTGACTTTGGACATGGTTACGTTTACCACCGTCCTTGCAAGCGGAAAATCCGGGCGCTGTGGTGACCGTGCATTGATACAGGTGTTTTGCCCGACGCTGCAAGTCGTTTCGGCAAGACCGAAAATTCCTCAAGCCTTTCAACCCCCGTTCTACTGTGCATGGGGTTGTTTTCGCGGATTGCTATTCCGCCGCGTCCCGCATCTCCGCGCGTTCGGCCTTCGCCGCGCAGAACTTGAATTCCGGGATCTTGCCGAACGGATCGAGCGCCGGGTTGGTCAGCAGGTTCGCCGCCGCTTCCGCGTAGCAGAACGGCATGAACACCATGTTCTCCGGCACGTCGCGGTCGGAGCGAACCTTGACCTCGATCGCGCCGCGGCGGGTCTCCAGCCGAATGAAATCGCCGGGCAGCAGCTTCTTCTTGCGCATGTCCTTTGGCGACATGAACGCAACCGCCTCGGGCTCGATCTGGTCGAGCACCTGGGCGCGACGGGTCATCGACCCGGTGTGCCAGTGCTCCAGCACCCGGCCGGTGGAGAACACCATCGGATATTCGTCGTCGGGCACTTCGTCCGGTGGAATGACATGGGCCGGCACGATCTTGCCGCGGCCGCTCGCGGTCGGGAAGCCCGTGGTGAAGATGATCTCGTTGCCGGGCTTGTTCGGATCGTCGGCCGGATAGGTGACGGCGCCTTCGCGCACCAGCCGCTCCCAGCTGATGTTCTTGAGCGACGGCATCAGCTCCGCCATCTCGGTGTAGACCTCGCCCGGGCCGGCGTAATTCCACGGCAGGCCCATGCGCTTGCCGATCTCCTGGATGATCCAGAGATCCTGCCGCGCATCGCCGGGTGGCTTGATCACCTGGCGCGCGATCTGCACGCGGCGGTCGGTGTTGGTGAAGGAGCCGTCCTTTTCCGCAAAGGCCGAGGCCGGCAGGATGACGTCGGCGTGGAACGCGGTCTCGGTGACGAAGAGATCCTGCACCACGAGATGATCGAGCATGGCGAGCGCCTGGCGCGCGTGCTGGAGATCAGGATCGGACATCGCGGGGTTCTCGCCCTCGATATACATGCCCTTGATCTCACCGGCATGGATCGCGTTCATGATCTCGACTACGGTCAGGCCGCGGACGGGATCGAGGTCCTGGCCCCACAGCTTCTCGAACGCCCCGCGCATGTCGTCGCGGCCGACCGGCTGATAGTCCGGCAGGAACATCGGGATCAGGCCGGCGTCGGAGGCGCCCTGCACGTTGTTCTGGCCACGCAGCGGATGCAGGCCTGTGCCAGGACGGCCGACCTGGCCGGTGATCAGTGCGAGCGCAATCAAACACCGTGCATTGTCGGTGCCGTGGACGTGCTGGCTGATGCCCATGCCCCAGAAGATGATCGACGATTTTGCCCGCGCATAGGTCCGGGCGACCTCGCGCAGCGTCTGCGCCGGAATGCCGCAGATCGGCTCCATCTTCTCCGGCGTGAAATCCTTGATCTTCTCCTTGAGATCCTCAAAGCCCTCGGTATAGCCGGCGATGTACTGGTCGTCGGTCAGGCCTTCGGTGATGATCGTGTTGATCATCGCATTCAGCATGGCGACGTCGGAGCCCGGCTTGAACTGCAGATGCTTGGTCGCATGACGCGACAGGCTCTGCCGGCGCGGATCCATGACGAAGAGCTTTGCGCCGTTCTTGGCCGCGTTCTTGATGTAGGTCGCGGCGACGGGATGATTTACCGTCGGATTGGCGCCGATCACCCAGATCACCTCGGCATCCATAGCCGCCGAGAACGGCGCCGACACCGCGCCCGAGCTGAGGCCCTCGAACAGCGCCGCCACCGACGAAGCGTGGCACAGACGGGTGCAGTGGTCGACATTGTTCGAGCCGAAGCCGGTGCGCACCAGCTTCTGGAACAGATAGGCCTCTTCGTTCGAGCCCTTGGCCGAACCGAAGCCTGCCAGCGCCTTCACGCCCTTCTCATCCCGGATATTGACGAGACCCTTGGCGGCGATGTCGAGCGCCTCGTCCCAGCTCGCTTCACGAAAATGCGTGAAGGGGTTGGCGGGGTCGACCTGGTCGTTGGAATCCTTCTTCGCATTCGGCAGCCGCACCAACGGCTTTGTCAGGCGGTGCGGGTGGTGGATATAGTCGAAGCCAAAGCGGCCCTTGACGCAAAGACGGTTGTGATTGGCGGGGCCATCGCGACCCTCGGCATAGATCACCTTCTCGTCCTTGACCTCGTAGGTCACCTGGCAGCCGACGCCGCAGAACGGGCAGAGCGAATCCACCTTCCGGTCGGCATAGGTGACGCGCGTCTGCTTGTCGTCCAGCATCACGGCCGGCATCAACGCGCCGGTCGGGCAGGCCTGCACGCATTCGCCGCAGGCGACGCAAGTGGACTCGCCCATGGGATCGTCGAAGTCGAACACGATCTTCGAGCCATGGCTGCGATAGGCCATGCCGATGACGTCGTTGACCTGGACCTCGCGGCAGGCGCGCACGCAGAGGCCGCACTGGATGCAGGCATCGAGATTGACGCGCATCGCCGGATGGCTGGCATCGGTCTCCCAGCGCTCGGCGGCGGGGAAGCGGCTCTCGGTGACGCCTGTCGTCTCGGCCCAGTGCCAGAACTTCGAATCCGGATCGTGCGAAGTCTCGCGCGCCGGCTGGTCGGCGACCAGCAGCTCCATCACCATCTTCTGCGCCGACACTGCACGCGCGGATTCGGTCTTCACCTTCATGCCGACCGACGGCGTGCGCTTGCAGGACGCCGCCAGCACGCGCTCGCCCTCGATCTCGACCATACAGGCGCGGCAATTGCCGTCAGGGCGATAATCGGGCGCGGGCGAATAGCAGAGATGCGGAATCTCGCGGCCCTGGCGTTTGGCCACCTGCCAGATCGTCTCGCCGGGACTGGCTTCGACCTGCTTGCCGTCGAGCTCGAACGTAATTCTGGTCATTCGGCCGCTTCCTTGAACTCGTCAGGGAAATATTTGATCACGGTGGACAGCGGATTCGATGCCGCCTGTCCGAGCCCGCAGATCGAGGCATCGCGCATCGCCTGGCTCAATTCTTCCAGCAGGGCGCGGTTCCAGACCGGCTTCTGCATGAGTTGCGCCGCCTTCTGGGTTCCGACGCGACACGGGGTGCACTGGCCGCAGCTTTCGTCCTCGAAGAACTTCATCAGGTTCAGCGCGGCTGCGCGCACGCTGTCCTTGTGCGACAGGATCACGATCGCCGCCGAGCCGATGAAGCAGCCGTATTTCTCCAGCGTTCCGAAATCGAGCGGAATGTCGTCCATCGATGCCGGCAGAATGCCGCCGGACGCGCCGCCCGGAAGATACGCGTAGAACTGGTGGCCATCGGCCATGCCGCCGCAATATTCGTCGATCAGCTCGCGCACGGTGATGCCTGATGGTGCGAGCTTCATGCCGGGGGTCTTGACGCGGCCCGACACCGAGAAGCTGCGCAGGCCATGGCGTTCATGACGACCATGGCCCTTCCACCAGTCGGCGCCCTTCTCGACGATGTCGCGCACCCACCACAGCGTTTCGATGTTATTGATCAGCGTCGGCAGGCCGAACAGGCCGACCTGGAACGGATAGGGCGGCTTGTGCCGGGGCAGGCCGCGCTTGCCCTCGATGCTTTCGAGCAGCGAAGACTCTTCTCCGCAGATGTAAGCGCCGGCGCCGCGGCGCATGTGGAGCGTCGGACCACCCGCGGGGAGCTTCGCGATCTCACGCTCCAGAATCTCGCGCGAGGCCGGATATTCGTCGCGCAGATAGATGTAGACGTCGGAGGCCTGCACCACATGCGCGCCGATCAGCATGCCCTCGATGAAACGATGCGGATCGCTTTCGAGATAGACGCGGTCCTTGAACGTGCCAGGCTCGCCCTCGTCGCCGTTGATCGCCATCAGGCGCGGACCGGGTTCGCCGAGCACCGCGCGCCATTTGCGCCCTGTCGGGAAACCCGCGCCGCCGAGGCCGCGCAGCGAGGCATCGTCCAGCGCCTTCAGCAGATCGTCCTTCGGCAATTCGCCGGAGAGCATCCGGTTGAGCAGCTTGTAGCCGCCGCCGGCGACATAGGCGTCGTAGTCGATGTATTTCGGTAGATGCGGGTGGGTATCGCCGGCCTTTGCCGCGACCATCACATTGGCCACGGTCGCATGGTCGACGAAGTTGTGGCCGACTTCTGCGATCGGCGCCGTATCGCAGCGGCCGACGCAGGGCGCGCGCACGACGCGAATGCCGGGGCCCGACGCGCTCTGCAGATCCTCAAGCAGCTTCTCGCCGCCGAGCATCGCGCAGGTCAGCGAGTCGCAGACGCGGATCGTCAGCGACGCGATATCGGGCTCGCCTTCCTTCACCACGTCGAAATGCGCGTAGAAGGTCGCGGTCTCGAACACTTCGGCGAAGGCGAGCTTCATCTCGTCAGCGAGTGCGACAAGATGCGCGGCCGAGATCTGGCGATATTTGTCCTGGATCAGGTGCAGATGCTCGATCAGGAGATCGCGCCGCCGCGGGCGATCGCCGAGCAATTGCTCGATCTCGTGCGCGGCGGTCGGATCGACCTGCCGCCCCTTGGGCGTGGCCTTGGCTCGCTTGCGTCCCTCGCCCGGATGTTCGAACGAGCGGACCTCGTGCACGTCATGGCTCATCGGTGCGTCTCGTAAACCTTCTTTAGAACAGGTCCAATCCTAGCCTTTGGCATGCCAGATGCCAATAGAATTCATACGTCCCAATAAGCATTTAAGGGACATGCAGCCAACAAGCCACGTGCCCCTTATCTCGAGCGGTTCGCGGAACCCGACCTCAGGTCTTGTTCATGCACTCTTCGATGTAGAACCAGCGGTCATCGCCGGCTAGGCCCTTGGACTTCACCTCAGTGCGGCAGGCCTTCAGCTTCGGCTTGTTGGCCGCCCACTTTGCCTTCATGTCCTTCAGCTTCTGCATGGTGAGCTTGATCTTGCCCGGCTTAGCTTCGGTCGTTGCAGCAGGCGCCGGGGCAGCGGGAGCCGTTGCTGTCTGCGCTGAGGCGGAGTGGAGCGCTCCGGCAACGAGCAGCACGGCGGCGACATAAGCGAAGTTGCGAACCATCGAAATCCCCCAGATGTTCTTTTTTACGGTGTGGCGACCGCGGCGCGCGCGAGCGGCGCGCCGCGGCGATCATATTACGATCAGAAGATCTTCACCGCGCTCTCCAGCGTCTTCCACACGCCCCAGGCGAGCGGCACGCCGACAAAGGCCCAGAACAGCGCGGCCCTGACGTCCAGCCCGCCCTTGCCGATACCGAACGAGCCGTGCTGGATCGACGCATCGCTCTTGGCGCTTGCGGCCTGGAGCTTGGCAACCTCGGCCTCGCTCATGTTCCACTTCGGATCGACCGGCTTGATCAGATAGTTGCAGATCAGGCCGGCGATCAGCATGGCGCAAAGGATGTACATGGTGGTGTTGTAGAGCTGGTCGCGAGGCACGCCGGCCGCGAGCTGGAACTCGCGGATGTAGTTCACGACAACGGGACCGATGATGCCCGCGGTGGACCATGCCGTCAGCAGCCGGCCATGGATGGCGCCGACGAACTGCGTTCCGAACATGTCGGCGAGATAGGCCGGCACCGTCGCGAATCCGCCGCCATACATCGACAGGATGATGCCGAAGCCGAGCACGAACAGCAGCTTCGAGCCCATCGCCGCGAAGGTCGGCGCCAGTGCGTAGAGCGCGATGCCGAGGATGAAGAACGTGTAGTAGGTGTTCTTGCGACCCATGAGGTCCGACATCGACGCCCAGAAGAACCGGCCGCCGATGTTGAACAATGACAGCAGGCCGGCGAAGCCCGCGGCGATCGCAGCGATCGCTGTCTTCTGTTCAACCGAAAGCTGGCTGAAGGTCAACTCCGGATGCCCGATCAGCTTGCCTGCGAAGATCTCCTGCAGCATCGGCGAGGCCATGCCGATCACGCCGATGCCCGCCGAGACGTTCAAGCAGAGCACACACCAGATCAGCCAGAACTGCGGCGTCTTGTGCGCGTTGTCGAGGTGCACATGGTGCTCGGTGATCATCGACTTCTTCTCGCTCGGCGGGGTCCAGCCTTCGGGCTGCCAGCCGGCCGGGGTCACGCGGTAGGCGAAGGCGCCGATCATCATGAAGACGAAATAGATCACCCCCATCGTGACGAAGGTCTCCCAGACGCCAACCGAGTTGGGCGTCTTGAAATAGTTGATCAAGAGGTTGGCCAGAGGCGCTCCAATCATGGCACCACCGCCGAATCCCATAATGGCCATGCCGGTCGCCATGCCGCGGCGATCCGGAAACCATTTGATCAAGGTTGACACGGGGGAGATGTAGCCGAGTCCAAGTCCCACGCCACCGATCACGCCGGCACCGAGCAACATGATCCAGAGCTGATGGACGTAGACGCCGAAAGCGCCGATCAGAAGGCCACCGCCCCAACAACAGGCAGCGACGGCGCCCGCCTTGCGCGGACCGGCGCGCTCGAGCCAGCCACCCCAGATCGCGGCGGATACGCCGAGCAAGACGAAGAACAGCGTATACATCCAGCCCAGGCTCGCGACCTTCCAGTCGCAGGTCGTGGTGAACAGCTCCTGCCAGAGCGAGATGTCCGCGCACGCCTTGCTCTGGGTGACGCCGATCGCACGCGACAGCGGCAGCCAGAACACCGAGAAGCCGTAGGCCATGCCGATACAGAGGTGAATGCAGAGTGCCGCGGGCGGCACCAGCCAGCGATTGAACCCGGCCTTGGCGATCGTGTGCTCACGATCGAGAATTCCCGCGCCTGCGCCTGAAACCCTTCCAGCGCTCTCGATTGTCGTCATGCATTCCTCCCCTGCAGCTGCCCTTCTGAGCATCCTGCCGCTACCGTCCTATTCCTCAGCCCATTGCGGCGCAGCTGTTGTCCCTGCTGCTCCGCACAATTACCCGACGCGCGCCAGGATCGTCACGCGCGTGTGAAAAGTTAACCCCTCGAGCGGGGCTCTATGCCCGATACGATTTGCGAGCTTCGTAAGTGGCCCGTTGATCTGCGTATCGCGGACAAGACTCAACCTCCGCGCCTGCACGGGGAAAGTCAATTGGGGCAGAAGCCGTGGTCGATGTCGATAGATAAAAGGTCGGTATCCGCGCGGTAACGCGCTCAGGAACGCAGCGCAGCATTGGCAGCGTCTATCGAACCATTCGCTTTTTCTATCAAGAACACGATGCGCGCGTCGTTGCGCTCGGTGATCTCCACCGTGTCGCCCGTCTCGCGGATCAGGTTCGGAATGTCAATCACCGACAACGGGTCGGTGCAGTGCACTTCGAGCTGATCGCCCGGCTGCAATGGTTTCAACGCCTTGCGCGTCTTCAAGGCGGGCAGCGGGCATTTCAGCCCGGTGAGATCAAGCGTCGTTCTGGTCATGAGCGCAACATGGCGGGAGGGGTCGATGACGTCAACGCGTCGCCTCAGATCAGATCGGCATAGGACAGGAAACCTACACTGTCGCCCGGCTCGACGCGCGTGATGTCTTCGCCGAGCTCAACAAGGCCGTCGGTCTCCACCAATGACGAGAGCAGTCCGGCGCCCTCGCGCGGGAACTTGACTGCCTCCAGCGCGCCGTCGTCTCCCGGTCGCAACGAGGCGCGAACATATTCGCGCCGGCCAATCTTCTTCTTGTAGGTGAAGGCCGCGCGCACGGGGATCGGCATGAGCTTTTCCGGCAGACTGCCGGCGAGTGCCAGCACGGTCGGCCGCACCACATGGACGAAGGTGACAAAGCTCGCGACGGGGTTGCCGGGCAGCCCGATCAGCGGCGTGCCGCCGATGATGCCCATTGCCACGGGCCGTCCCGGCTTGATCGCCATTCGCCACAGCACCAGCGAGCCAACGCTTTCGACCGCCGCCTTGACGTGGTCTTCCTCGCCGGTCGAGACGCCGCCGGTGGTGAGGATCAGATCGTGGCTGCTTGCGACCTGCTTCAATCCGTTGGCGAGCGAGGTGCGTTCGTCGCGCAGGATGCCGAGATCGGAGACCTCGCAGCCGAGACGGCGCAGCATTGCCATCAGCATGAAGCGGTTGGAATCGAACAGCTGCGAGCCCGCGCGCGGCTCGCCGGGCGAGGCCAGCTCATTACCGGTGGAGAAAACGGCGACACGGATACGCCTGACGACATCGAGCCGGGTCAGACCGAAGGCTGCGGCAAGCGCGACATGCTGGGGCCGCAGCCGCTGGCCGGCGCGTAACGCGACGTGCCCGACAGGAATGTCCTCGCCTGCCGGACGAACATTGGCGCCAGGCTTCAGCCCGGGTGGCAGCACGATCTTGCCTGAAGCATCGATGCGGACATCTTCCTGCATGAAGACGGTCTCGGCCCCCGGCGGCATCGGTGCGCCCGTGAAGATGCGCGCGGTGTGGCCGGGCTTGATCGGTGCTTGCGCAAGGCCGCCGGCCTGAATGCGGCCATCGAGCGGGAATGCCTGTTCGGTTTCTCGCGGAAGGTCGGCGTTGCCCACGGCGTAACCGTCGACGGCGGAGTTGGTGAAAGGCGGCAGCGGCAGGGGCGCCGCGATATCGCGCGCCAGCACACGCCCGTCGGCGTCAACGAGCGCCACTGTATCGAGATCGGCAATCGCACTGACGCGTGCCCTGATCAGGCCAACAGCCTCATCGAGCGACATCATCGGTCCACCGAAGGCAAAGCAATCGTCCGACAGTTGCGCCATGGTGCCTCGTCAGCGCATCGCCGCGCTTCTTGCAACCGCTTCCTCGACCGGCATCGCCGCACGCAGCAGCAATGCAGCAACGGCCTCGATGTCATCGAGATGGACAGTCGGCAGCTGGGTTTCAACCGCCACATCGGTCGCGATTCCGACAATGCCGGGATCGTCAGGGAACAGCAGCGGCTTGTCGTTGGCGGCGCGATGCACCTCGATCTTGCGATGCGGCTCGCGCTTGAAGCCTTCGACCACCACGAGATCGACCGCCGACAGCTTGTTCAACAGTTCCGGCAGCCGCGGCTCGGCCGCGCCGCGCAATTCGTGCATCAGGGCCCAACGGTTCGACGAGGCCACCAGCACCTCGGCCGCACCGGCCTCGCGATGGCGCCAGGAATCCTTGCCGGGCACATCGACGTCGAACCGGTGATGCGCATGCTTGATGACGGAGACGCGCAGGCCCTGCGCGTTGAAATGCGGGATCAGCCGCGTCAACAGCGTGGTCTTGCCCGCACCGCTCCAGCCTGCAAGGCCGATGACTTTCATCGCAACCCGATCTCCGCCGACAGCCTACCAGCCGATGGAACCTCCAGCCTCTCCCCGTCATTGCGAGCGCAGCGAAGCAATCCAGAGTGTCTCCGCGGATGCATTTCTGGATTGCTTCGCTACGCTCGCAATGACGAACGGAGGCATTTCGTGCTCTCCAGGGCATGCTTATATCGGCTTGACCCGAATGTCATGCTAACGTCGCCCCCATGATGAAGATCGACAAAGCCCCGGTGCCTCTGGTCATTCCGAACCCGGACGACCCGCGCCTGACCCAGAGGGTGACCGGGACCGACCAGACCGGCACCAGGGTCGAGATCAAGGTGCCGATGGAGCGGCCCTTGACGCTGTATCTGAACTCGCAGGAGATCGTCACCATGATGACGATCGGCGACTATCCGGAATATCTGGCGCTGGGCTACCTGCTCAACCAGAACATGCTGAAATATAATGACGCCGTCACCGAGGTCGAATACGACGACGACCTCCAGGTCGTGGTGGTGCGCACCGAGCACCACACCAATTTCGAGGCCAAGCTGAAGAAGCGCACGCAGACCTCAGGCTGCGCGCAAGGCACCGCCTTCGGCGACCTGCTGGAGGCGGTCGAAAGCGTCGAGCTGCCGAAAGCCGAGCTGCGCACCTCCTGGCTCTACCAGATGACACAGACCATCAACACCATGCCCTCGCTCTATCTGGAGGCTGGCGCGATCCACGGCTGCGTGCTGTGCAGGGAGGGCGAGCCGCTCTGCTACACCGAGGACGTCGGCCGCCACAACGCCGTCGACAAGATCGCGGGCTGGATGTATCGCCACGGCGTCGATGCGTCCGACAAGATCCTTTACACGACAGGACGTCTCACCTCGGAAATGGTGATCAAGACGGTGCGGATGGGAATCCCGATCCTGGTGTCGCGCTCCGGCTTCACCGCCTGGGGCGTCGATCTTGCAAGGCAGGTGGGTTTGACGCTGGTCGGACGCACGCGCGGAAAGCGTTTCATCGCGCTCGCCGGCGAGGAACGGATCGTCTACGACCAGAATCTCGATTACGTCGAAGAGGAATCGGCGAGGCACAAGCGTAAGGGCGAAGGTGGTGACGACTAGGACTCCGGCAACGAGCATTCCATCAACTCTTGGCGTGCTGCTCGCCGGCGGCCTCGCGCGCCGCATGGGCGGCGGCGACAAGCCGATGCGGACCATCGGCAGCCGCACCATCCTGGAGCGCGTGATCGCGCGCCTATCGCCCCAGTGCGACGGATTGATCCTCAATGCGAATGGCGATCCAGCGCGCTTCGCCGCGTTCGGCTTGCAGGTCATTTCCGATGACGTCCCCGGCTTCCCCGGCCCGCTCGCCGGCATTTTGGCCGCGCTCGACTGGACCGCGGCGAACCGGCCGGAGATCGAATGGGTGCTCAGCGCCGCCGGCGACTGCCCCTTCCTGCCACGCGACCTCGTCGCGCGGCTGCATGAGGCCCGGGCACGGGGGAACGCGCAGCTTGCGGTCGCAGCGTCAGGCGACCAGTCGCATCCGGTCATCGGCCTCTGGCGCGTCGCCTTGCGCAACGAGCTGCGTCACGCACTGGTCGTCGAGAATCTCCGCAAGATCGACCGCTGGACCGCGCGCTACCCGCTGGCGACGGTGACGTGGCCGGCCGAGCCGCTCGATCCGTTCTTCAACGCAAATACAGTCGAGGACATCGCAGAGGCCGAGCGGCTCGCGGCGCTGGATGACGCTCAAGCCGCCAGCGGCACCGACCAGGCGTCGTAGCCGTAGACCCAGCTCGTATCTGTCCGCTCCTTCAGCCAGATGTTGGCACGTGAGGTCTCCTGCACCCGCGTGGTCCGCACCTTGCGCGTCGCCTCGAAGCGGCGAAAAGCATCCACGATGCCGTCGCGGTCGACACTTTCGAGACAGCGCGACAGCACCGCGGCGTCCTCGATCGCCATCGCGGCACCCTGTGCCATATAGGGCGTCATCGGATGGCAGGCGTCGCCGAGCAGCGTCACCTTGCCGTCGGCCCAGCGCTCCAGCGCATCGCGATCCATGATCGCCCATTTGTGCACGTCGGGACACGCCGCCAGCACCTTTCCGACCTGCGGATGAAAGCCTTCGAACGAGGCGCGCAGATCGCGCACGTCGCCCTTCGCCGACCAGGACTCGATCAGGAAGTTCGGCTCCGGTTGGCTGGTGACGAGATAGACCTCGCTACGATCAGGCTTGACGTAATAGATCACGATGTGGCGGTCCTCGCCCCACCACTTCGTGCAATCGTCGATTTTCTCGCCGAGCAGTGCGGCCGGATAGGTGGCGCGGTAGGCGATGCGGCCGGTGAATTTGACCGGCGTGGTGTCAAACAGAATGTCGCGCACCGCTGAATGCACGCCGTCGGCGCCGATCACCGCATCGGCAACAGCGCCGGTGCCGTCGGCGAAGCTCAGCCGAACGCCCTCGCCGGCCTCGTCGAGGCCGACGAGCTTGTGGTTGAGCCTCACACACTCATCCGGCACGACGCTCGCCAACGCTGCGTGGAGATCGCCACGATGCGCCAGCAGATAGGGCGCACCGAACTTCTCCTCCGCGCTCTCGCCAAAGATCATGTCGAACTTGATGTCGCCGCTCTTCCAGGCGCGGTTGTTCCAGGACCGCGGATAGAACGACTGGCTGCGCATTCGCGACTCCAGTCCCAGCGCGCGCAGCACCTTCATCGCGTTGCAGCCGATCTGGATGCCGGCGCCGATGCGAGCGAACTGGGAGGCCTGCTCGTAGACCATCACGCCGACGCCGACGCGCCTGAGCGCCGCAGCGGTCGCGAGCCCACCCATGCCGGCACCGACGACGGCAACCGAAAGCGGCCTTGCCATCGCTTCCCCTACCCTATTGTCCGCGCGGCTTGAATGCCGCGTCGTCTATCGTTTACGCGGGCCGGAAGCCAGCGCGCTCCAGCGCTGCGCGGGCCTCTTCCGAGCCGAGTGCGTCGAGAAAGGCCTGCACAGCAGGCCGCTGCCTGCGCGCCGTCACCAAGGCAAAGTCATAATGCTCTTCCGCGAGCGGGATGAAACCGAGTCCGACCGCATGGGCGACCGGCGCAATGGTCATGCCCCAATCGGCGCGATGCTGCGCGACGGCTGCGGCGACCGCATTGTGCGAGCGCGGCTGGTTCCAATAGCCGTCCGGACGGGCGCCCTCGAGCAGGCGGTCGATCAGGATCCGCGTGCCGGCGCCCTGGTTGCGGCTGACCATGATGCAGGCGGGGTCGGCGAGCGCGGCAGCAACGGCCTGCTTCGCACCGAGCCCCTCAAAACGCTTGTCGCCCCTGCGGTACACAATGCCCTGCATCCGCCGCCAGCCCGGCACGAGCTCGAGTCCCTCGGCGAGGTAAGGCGTGTTGTAGGTCTCGCTCTTGTCGTCGAACAGATGGATCGGCGCGAGATCGCATTCGCCGCGCTTCGCTGCCGCAAGTCCGCCGAGGCTGCCGACGGCGATCGAGCGCACGGTGAGGCCAGCATGCGCGAGCGGTGCGGTGACGAGATCGAGGCCGGTGCAATGACTGCCGACGATGACGAGATCAGGCACCCGCACATGCGGCGTAAACAGAGTGACCTCTGCTTCGGTCCCTGCCGGCATCTGGTCGGCGAGCGCGTCGATGCGCAAAAAGCCGTCGGCTTGCGCGAAGGACGTGATCGCACCAGAGCCTTTGCCGGAGGGATAGGCGATCAGGCCGTCCTTGCCCTCGACCAGCGAGACCATCACGAATTCGGTGCGGCCGAGCTCGGAAGGCATGCGCACCGGCACGGTGACACTCACCTTGGCATCGGAGCGCGGCGGCAGGCCGGCCATCTTGCGCAGCGCTGGCACGATCATGTCGTGGAAGGTGAACATCGCCGAGGTCGGAAAGCCCGGCAGGATCACGACCGGCTTGCCGTCGCATACCGCGAGACACAGCGGCTTGCCCGGCTTGAGCGCAACGCCATGCGCGATGATGCCGGGCTGGCCGAGCCGGCCGATGATGCGATGGGACAGATCGCCCGCCCCCTTCGACGTGCCGCCGGACAGCACCAGCATGTCGGCGTCCGCCAGCGCCTGGCGCATGGCGGCTTCGAGCTTGGCTTCGTCGTCGGGAATGGCGCCGAGGAAGATGGCCTCGCCGCCGTTCTCGTCGATCGCGGCCGCGACGATGGCGCCATTGGTGTCGTAGATCGCGGCCGGCGCAAGCGCCCCGCCGGGCTGCACCAGTTCGTCGCCGGTGGAGATCACCGCGACGCGCGGCTTCCGCGCAACCTTCACCTCGGCGATGCCACAGGCCGCCAGCATCCCGATCTCACGCGAGCCTATGATCGTGCCGGCGCGCAGCAGCGCCTCGCCGCGCGCGATGTCGGATCCGGCATAGGATACGAATTGCCCCGGCGAGGCGGCGCGACGAACATCGATCGCGTCGGGGCCGGCCGGCTGGGTGTGCTCGACCATGACCACAGCATCGGCGCCTCGCGGCACGGGGCCGCCAGTGGCGATCGGCGTTACGGTGCCCGCGGCGACTTGCAGCTTGGGCACGGTGCCGCAGTGAATGGTCTCGCCGTTCAGCGCGAGCCGCACGGATGCGCCTTCACCGGCGGCGGAAAGATCCGCCGAGCGTACGGCAAAACCATCGACATTCGAGCGGTCGAAGGGCGGCACGTCGATCGGTGCGGTGATGTCTTCAGCCAGTGCCGTACCGAGCGCATCGGCAAGCTTGCGCTGTTCGCTCGGGATCGCGCGCGGAAACAGGGCCGCCTCGAACCGCGCGAGCGCCTCCTCGCGTGAGAGGATCTTGAGGAATTGCTCCTGTTCGAGCGCGCTGCGATCTGGCGGTTTTGGGATCATCGTCATGCCGGAACCCATATCATTCCCGCATCAGATAAGCATCGACCGGCTCGTCCGCCGCAAATCCCTCATGGCTGGCGGGAATGAGCAGCCATGCATCCGCTCCGGCAATGGCGTGGAGCGGCCATTCACCGACTGCAAGCGGCATCCACGTTTTATGTTCCTCGGCCAGCAGAGCGATCTCGGCAATGCCGACGCTGGACGCGATCTTTCGCGCGAGCGGCAGGGTCACTGTGCGGCGCGGCTGCCGCGCCGACATTCTGTCGATGAGCGGAAGCACAAGCGCCAACCAGACCGCGAGGGCCGGAGCGGGCGCCCCGGGCAAGGCAAGGACGGGAACTTTTCCGAGCCGCCCAGCGGCTGCGGTGCGTCCGGGCTGGAGCGCGAGGCCGTGGGCGAATTCGGCTCCACGCTGGGCCAGCGCCGTTACCGAGGCATCCGCACGACCGGCTCCGCTGCCGCCGATCGTCAGCAGCAGATCGCAGACGGAGACATCGAGCGCCTCCGCAATCGATGTCGCATCACGTGAGCCGGCTTCATGCGCGGTCACCTCCAATCCCGCCGCGCGCGCGAGGTCGGTGATCATCTGCATCGTCGCGGTGGCGCCCGGCACGTTGACGATGCGCAGCCGCGGTCGCCTGATGCTCAGCCTTTCGACATCGGCGACACGCGCGAGCAACAGAGCCGTTGCATCGATGGGAAGTCCCGCTGTGGCCGCGGGCAAGCGGTCTGCGGTGTCGCCGCCGGCACGCCCGACGCCTTGCCCTGGAACGCCCTCGGCCAGAACCTGGGCGAGCGGGCCCGACACCTCGACGGCGCCGGCATCGAGCACGCAGTCGCACCCTGCCGGCATCGCATCGCCGGCGTCGACCCACACGGGAAGCCCGGTCAGAGGCAGCGGCGAATAGGAGGACGCACCGACCAGATCGTTGGCACGCAACGCCCAGCCATCTACGACGGCGATGTCGCACGGCGGATAGGCTGCGAGCTGCGGCATCCCCGCGGCGATACAGCCGACTGCTTCAGCCAGCGGCAATTCGACCGGCGCGACCGGACCGATGCCGCGCAGCAAAACAGCGAGCGCGGTGTCGAGCGGCGTCAGCGAGGGCGGCAGGCGCTGGGTCATGCCTCATGGTGGACCACGCATCGCTCGGTTTGGCAACCGCTCGTGCCTCGGCCAATCAGGGCTTGTCCGCATTCGGAAAGAACACCTGTTGCCCGTCGACCTTGAAGCCTGCGATCGCCGCCTGCCCTTCCGGCGAGATCAACCAGTCGACGAAGGTCTGGCCCAGCTCCTTCTTGACGTTCGGATGCTTCTCCGGGTTCACCAGCATCACGCCGTATTGGTTGAGCAGCCGCTTGTCGCCCTCGACAACGATGTCGAGATCGCCGCGATCCCTGAAGGCGATCCAGCTGGCGCGATCCGCGAGCACATAGGCATTCGCCGCGCGTGCGGCGTCGAGGGCGGCGGTCATGCCCTGCCCGCTCTCGCGATACCAGGCGCCTTTTGTACTGGCGATGTCGATGCCGGCAACGATCCAGAGAGCAAGCTCCGCCGCGTGGGTGCCGGAACGATCGCCACGCGTGATGAACGGCGCACCCTTGGCCTCGATCGCCTTCAACGCGGTGGCGATGTCCTTGCCCTTCACGCCGGCGGGATCGCTCTTCGGCCCGATCAGCACGAAATCGTTGTACATCACGTCGTAGCGCTTCGTGGCAAAACCGTCAGCGACGAATTTCTCCTCTTGCGGCCGGGCATGCATCAACACGACGTCGACCTCGCCCCGTCGGGCAACGTCGAGCACCTCGTCGCTGCGGCGTGCGATCACCGTCACCTCGATGCCGGTCTTGTCGCGGACAATCGGCAGCAGATAGTCGAGCAGGCCGGAGTCCTGCGTCGATGTCGTCGAGGCCAGGACGATCGCACGCTCCTCGCCAGACGAGGCCGCAATGCCTCCGGCGAGGCCGCAGAGAAGCGCAAATGCAACGGTCAGTCGGCGAACGGCCATGACGGGTTCCCATTGAACAAGACGCGATCATGATGCTCGATTGCGCCGCACTCGTGACGGACTTGCCAGTTGCCACAGCAACAGGAGATAGAGCTTGAGCCTGACCACCACCGAAAGGCAAGTTCACCACGCGTCGGCGAGCGGACGAAGACGAGTTATCCGGGAAATTTCGGCAATCAATCAACCGCCACGTTGACTGCAATCACGAGCGCAACGGCCGCAACGCCCGCACCATTCGAGCCCAGCAAGATCGTCAACCAAAATCAAAACACGCGTCAGGATGTGTTGCAAAGCAACGAGATCATCGGGCATGGTTCGCGCGGACAAAAATCGAAGTGCAGAATTCCACCTGCGTTTAACGTCAAAAAGAAGCAAGAATTTGCATAGGAATGCAGGATGGAATTCCTGACGACCAGTGAAGCCGCGGACTATCTCCGTCTCGGCGAACGCAAGCTTTACGAACTGGTCACCAATGGCGCGATCCCGTGCACCAAGGTGACCGGCAAATGGCTCTTCCCGCGGCACGAGCTCGATCTCTGGGTGCTGTCGGGCATGGCGCGTCCGGCCGGCATGCTGACGGCGGAGCCGCCGCCGGTCGTGGGCGGCAGCCAGGACGAGCTCCTGGATTGGAGCCTGCGTGAATCCGGCTCGGGCCTGGGATCGATGACCGAAGGCAGTGCGCGCGGGCTCGAGCGCCTGCAACGTGACGAGGTGATGGCAGTCGCCGTGCACTTCCACAGCCTCGATGCCGAGGGCAATCTCGCCTCCGACGCCAGCGCGGCGGCGCTGCGGGACGCGCCTGACCTGCATGACGCGCTGCTGGTCGCCTTCGTGCGCCGCGAGCAGGGTCTCGTGCTGCCGCCGGGCAATCCGAAGCGGCTGCGCGGTCTCTCCGACGTGCTCGCGCTCGGCTCGCGGATGGCGACGCGGCAACAGGGCACGGGCGCGCAGATGCTGCTCGACGTGCTGCTGCTGCGCGCGGGCGCCTCGACGCGCGATCTGCGCCGGGTGGAGACGCCTGCCCTCACCGGGCCGGATCTCGCCGAAGTGGTCCGCGCCGGGCAGGCCGACTGCGGCGTTGCGACGCGCGCGGCGGCGCGCTCGGCGGGTCTCGATTTCGTGCCGCTGGTCTGGGAGAATTTTGACCTTGCGATGCGGCAGCGCAGCTATTTCCGCCCCGCCATGCAGGCCCTGATCCGGTTCCTCAGCGAACGGCGGCTGCGCCGGCGCGCCGAGGAGCTGACCGGCTACGATCCCTCCCCCGCCGGGCAGATCCGCTTCGCGGCCTGACATTGACGCCCGCCCCAAAATAGTTGCAAAAGAAACCAATTCAGCCGGGCCGTACCCGGGACAGGCAACTTCGGCCAACGAGCCGGATCAGGGGAGGACAAGCGTGAATCCAGCGAGATTTGGACTGCCGGTCGCGGCTGCCTTTATAGCGATGCCCTTGGCGGCGGCGCTGCTGTCGGGCGCCGCAATGGCGCAGGTGTCCGACGACATCGTCAAGATCGGCGTGCTCACCGACATGAACGGCCCGGCCTCCGCGCCGACCGGCCAGGGCTCGGTGACCGCGGCGCAGATGGCGATCGACGATTTCGGCGGCACGGTGCTCGGCAAGCCGATCAGCATCGTGATCGGCGACCACCAGCTCAAGGCCGATATCGGCGGCGGCATCGCGCGGCGCTGGTACGATGTCGACCAGGTCGATCTCATCGTCGACGTGCCGGTTTCCGCCGTTGGCCTCGCGGTGCAGAACGTCGCCAACGAGAAGAAGCGGCTGTTCATCACCCACTCCACCGGCACCGCCGATTTCCACGGCAAGTTCTGCTCGCCCTATGCGATACAGTGGGTGTTCGACACCCGCGCGCTCGCGGTCGGCACCGCGGACGCGGTGGTCAAGCGCGGCGGCGACAGCTGGTTCTTCATCACCGACGACTATGCCTTCGGCCACTCGCTCGAACGCGATGCCTCCAGCGTCATCACCGCCAATGGCGGCAAGGTGCTCGGCTCGGTGAAGCCGCCGCTGGCGACGCCGGATCTCTCCTCTTTCGTGCTGCAGGCGCAGGCCTCCAAGGCCAAGATCATCGGCATCGCGGCCGGCCCGCCCAACAACATGAACGAGATCAAGACCGGCTCGGAGTTCGGCGTGTTCAAGGGCGGCCAGCAGATGGCGGCGCTGCTCGCGCTGATCACCGACATCCACGGCCTCGGCCTGCAGGCAGCCCAAGGCCTGTTGCTGACGACGTCGTTCTATTGGGACATGGACGACAAGACGCGCGAATGGTCGAAGCGCTATTTCGCCAAGATGAACAAGATGCCGTCGATGTGGCAGGCCGGCGTCTACTCCAGCGTGATGCACTATCTCAACGCCATCAAGGCAACCGGCACCGACGATCCGCTCAAGGTCGCGGCGAAAATGCGCGAGACACCGGTCGAGGATTTCTTCGCCCGCAACGGCCGCTTGCGCGAAGACAATCTGATGGTGCACGACCTCTGGCTGGTGCAGGTGAAGACGCCGGAGGAAAGCAAATATCCGTGGGACTATTACAAGATCCTCACCACGATCTCGGGCGACAAGGCGTTCGGCCCGCCGGACCCGGCGTGTCCGATGCTGAAGAAGTGACGAGCGCCTAAAGCGATCGTCACTTCACGACTCCAATCTCGCGAAAATACTGCATCACGCCCGGATGAATCAGCTCCGGCTTCGGTGCCGCCGCGACCGTGTTCGCCGCGGTGGTCTCGCAGGCCTGGGCGAGCTTCCTACAGAAGATCGCTTCGGCGCTGTGCAGCGTCTTCGCGAGAAGATAGGCGACATCGTCGGGCAGATCCTCGCGCGTCAGCATAAAGCTCCAGGAGCCGAGCGAGGCGATCGGCTCGGACTGTTTGGGATAGGAGCCGGCCGGCACGGTCAGGGGTTTAAGGAACGCATGCCTGGCGCGGATGCGCGTGATCTCTTCGGCAGAGGGCGCGATGAAGCGCGCGCCTGATGCGCTCGAGGCCACCGCCGCAAAGCCCGGCCAGCCGATGCCGGCGCCCCACAGTGCAGCCACGCGGCCATCCTCGACCATCGCGGGGCCGTCGCCGGCGCGGTCGAGATAAACAGCCTTGAAATCCTCGTCCTGCTTCAGGCCGAGCCCGTCGAGCACGTAGCGCGCCAGGATCGGCAGGCCCGAGCCCTTGGCGCCGAACGCAACCGGCTGGCCGACGAGATCATGAATCGTTTTGTACGGACTGTCCGCCCGCACCACGAACATGCCGGGGTTGGAATAGATCGCGGTCAAGATCTTCAGCGCTACCTTCGCGCGGCCGATGCCAGCAAACGCCTCATAGGCCGGCTCGCCCGCGACCAGCGCGAGATCGAGCTCGCCTTTCTCCAAAAGCGGAATGTTCTCGTTGCTGCCCTTGGTGTTGCGCGGAGCAATGGTGAGCGTGCTATCTGCCGCGTTCATCACCTCCGCAAAGGCGTTGCCATAAAGCGGGAAACCGCCGCCGGGCGTCGCGGTGCCCAGGCTGATCGTCGTGGTGGAAATGGCATTGCCTCCGGTTTGAGCGGCAGCGGGGCCTGCAAGGGAATTTCCGAGCAGCGCCGCAGTGATGAGAATCCTGATAGCGAATTTCATGGTCGTTCCGGCTGCGTCCGCGTCAACATCGACTTGAGGCGATGTAGGCAGCGGGCGGTTTTTGTGAAAGCATGCCGCCAACGACAATAGAACAATGGGAGGCATCATGTTGCGAATTTTGCGGTGCGCTGTTTTCGGGCTGGTTTTTCTGTTCGGTGTTTTTGCAGCCTCCCCTCCCGCCTCCGCCGCCTACCCCCACCGCCCCGTGCACTGGATGATCGGCTTTGCCGCCGGCGGCCCGGTCGACATCGTGGCGCGCATCATGGCGCAGGCGCTGTCGGATCGGCTCGGCCAGCAATTCATCGTCGAGAACCGCGCCGGCTCCGGCGGCAACATCGCAGCCGGTGCCGCGATCAACGCAGCCCCCGACGGCTACACGCTGCTGTTCGTCGCGCCCAACAACGCGATCTCGACCTCGCTCTACAAGAAGCTGCCGTTCGACTTCCTGCGCGACACCGTGCCGGTCGCGAGCATCATGCAGCTCACCAACATGCTGGTCGTCTCCAATGCGATGCCGGTGAAGACGGTCCAGGAGTTCATCGACTATTGCAGGGCCAATCCCGGCCAGATCTCGTTCGCCTCGTCCGGCAACGGCACCTCGGTGCACATGTCGGCGGAGCTGTTCAAGGCGATGACCAAGTGCGACATGGTGCACGTGCCCTATCGCGGCTCTGCGATCGCCTTCCCCGACATCATATCCAACAAGGTGCAGCTGATCTTCGACAACCTTCCTTCCGCGCTCGAGCAGTCGCGCGGCGGCACTGTCCGCGCCATCGGCGTGACCTCGCCGCAGCGCTGGCCTGGTGTGCCCGATGTGCCTGCGATCGCCGAGACCGTGCCGGGCTTCGAAGCGGTCGGCTTCTACGGCATCTCCGCGCCAAAGGGCACGCCGCCCGAAGTGGTCGAGATTCTCAACAAGGCCGTCGGCGACGCGCTGAAGGACCCGAAGGTCACCGCGCGGTTGACCGAGAATGGCGGCATCCCCAAGCCGATGACGCCGGCCGAGTTCGGCAAGCTCGTCGCCGACGAGACCGAGAAGTGGCGCAAGGTCGTGGCATTCGCCGGGGTCTCGGTGGACTGAGCGGACAGCCTGCCACGGGCTGAGAGCTCGCGAGCAAGCGTGTTGAGGGGACCGGCGGGTCCCCTCCCAGGAAGAGTCGCGAAAACAACCCCATGCACAGTAGAAAAGGAAGGCAATTCCAGTGGGTTACAGACGCAAAAACGGGCTCGCCGCGAAAAACGCTTGACCCGTCGGGCAAAACAGGCGCATAAGGGCATCATCCCAGACTTCGGTAATTTAGAAATACCCGGAATACAGCGCCGACGATTTCAGTTCGCCAGACCCGGCATTGCACCCCCGCCTCCGGCCCTGTAAACGAACCGCGCACCGTTGCCGGCCGCGCACTTCCCGCAGGCCGTCCCGCGGCGGGGCCTGTAGCTCAATGGTTAGAGCCGGCCGCTCATAACGGTCTGGTTGCAGGTTCGAGTCCTGCCGGGCCCACTAGCCTTCGCTCGCTTCGCGAGCTTCGGCAAGGCAAGCCAGCGCCATACATCAAAAGCGAAGCGAGTGAAGGCTGCCGCGCCGAAGCCCAAAAGGCGAAGGCGGGCCCGCAGTTGGCAAGCACACCACGATGACGACCTGGCCCAACGAACGCGGCTGATGGCTACCTAAGTGCCTGAGTTTGCTGGCGCGCCATTCGGGACAAAACTACGGGCTCTTATATGATTGAAATTGCGACATGATTTCCTCTCAAGCAAATGCCGGGACTAACCACCCCGGCGGCTTACCGCGGGACCGATCCCAACGTCGCGACGATTCCGATTCCATTTCGATAGACAAGTTCGGCACCTTTCCAGCCGGTAACGGCGAGCGGACCAATAGCCGCAACGAGCGCCAATGCGACCACCAGATGCGCTTTCTTGCCTTGAGCTGCCCTACCGGCCTCCAACACTGCGATGAACCACCAGATGACGGCAGTCGCGATCGCCCATCGCCGGTGGTCGATCATGAACATCGTTTGAGACGCGTCATGAGCAACAGTGAAGAAGGCGTTGATTCCTGCAATCACGGTCAGGATCGACAGCGCAGCTCCTGTCCAGAGATTTATCCGAGCCGCGACGATCACAACGCCTGCCCAGTTGCGTCCGCGAGCAATTTGACCGAGCGCATACAGTGCCGTCGCCACTACGTATAAGGCGATCGTGAAATGCACAAAAACCGGATGCCAATTCGGAATGATCTCGGGCATCGCGATACTCCTATTTTCGCTTCTGGACGCTGTCGGCTTGCCGAGTCTTCGCCTCGGCCGGCAGATTTTCGAGCGCCCTAACGAAAAATAAGAACATTTTCGAAGCGAGACTTGCGAGCTTGCTCGGGTGCAGACGGGCAATAGCTGACTGGAAACCAAGTCCCTGTATGATGCAGAAGTAGAGAATTGCCGCGTCAGAGACATTTGTGCTCTTCGGAAGTTGGCCAAGCCGAATCGCTTCCTTGAGCAGATCGGTCACCTGCCGCTCGTATCGGATGTGAAGCCGTTGAAACTGCTCGTTGAGCGTTGGGTAGCGGTGCCGAAGATCGTCCGACATCACCACCTTTGCGAGCGCGGGAAACTTCTCGATCAGTCCGACGTGGCCGACCAGGATACTTTCGAGACGAGCGAGCGGCGATTCGCCTCCGCGCTCGAGGAGAGCGCGGGTCCAAACGCCCTCCAGGCTTCCCTGGAGCCACGCCAGCACTTCGGTCCAGAGCGCCTCTTTTGTAGGGAAGTGTCGAAAGACCGCCCCTTGGGATCGCCCGATCGTATCCGCAATTAGCTGCGTACTGACCGACTCGGCGCCTCGTTCATGGACCAATCGCAAGACCGTCTGCACGATCTGCTCCTTGCGCTCTTCGGCCTGCAATCGTTCGCGGCTAGGAGACGAAGCTACTTCGGGCATTTCTGGCGTCCTCGATTAGATAGCATGTACTCGCTATCTATCCGGCTCAGAACTTGCTGTCAACTCTGGAAAACCGACAGGAGGACGTGTTGGACCTCAAACTGCTTCGTGTAATTGCGCCTCTGGCGACGTGCCTGGCAGCGCTCCTAACGAATAACACCATCGTCATCGGCCTTAACGGATTGGTGGGCTATGCCGTGCTCGGCAGCGACAAGTCGCTGGCAACCTTGCCCATCGCGACCTACATCGCCGGCACCGCGGCCGCGACCTTCCCTGTCCGGCTGGCTGCTCCAGAGAGCCGGATGGCAGATCTTGCTGGGCGTGACCGCGGCTTTGGCAGTGATCGTCTTGGAATTACGGTGACGCTGCACGAAATGCCGGTGTTCGAAAGCTCATTGAGCGCACCTGTCGCCGTCACACTTCTCAAGCCAGTTCCAGCCGCAATGACCGCCCCACCATGCGCGCGGCGCGCTGAAGCGTTGTCAGCGTGACGTTGCCGTCCTTCGGGTCGAGCAGGCGCCCGATCTGACTGCGCGAGGTCTTCATGCTCTGGGCCAGATTGTTTGCGGGATATGTTGTTCTCCTTCATTGCCTGCTCGATCTGCCACGCAAGGACCTCTTTGACGGCGATGGCTTCGAACTCCTCTCGATTGCCTTCTTCGCCGAGGAAATCATCGAGCGTGGTGAGCCTGGCGATGGAACGGACTGCTTTCTTCCTTTTCGTCACTGCTTTTTTGACCATTTCGATCTCCTTCATTTCTCGAATTCACGGTTTCTGCGGTGCGCCAGCGCCAGATCATCGGGCGGCGTCTTCCGGGTCTTCTTGATGAAGCCGTGAATGTACGGTCCCGCAGCGGCTCCTCGTTGCAGCTCGCGCGCCATCGGAGTAGATCGGCAAGACATTACGGGTATCTGTAGCTCCCATGCCTTCAAAAAAGAGCCCCAGGGATGGATATCGAATGAAAACGGCAGCGCAATCGGGTCCGTCTGGATTATCGCCCTCGCCCACCCCCTACAAAACCCCAGTTAACCGCTCTCTCGAGGCAGGAGATTTTCATGGTCAGTGAAAAAGGCCCGAACATCAAGAAGAAGCAGAAATGCAAGAATTGTGAGGGCAAAGGCCTACTCAAGAAGGGCGACAAGGTGGTGAAGTGCCAGCGCTGCAAAGGCACTGGGGTGCGGTGACATCGCGGATTGCCTCTCGCTTTCGCACCCCGTCATTGCGAGCACAGCGAAGCAATCCAGAGTCCCTCCGCGGGAAGACTCTGGATTGCTTCGTCGCAAGGGCTCCTCGCAATGACGGTGGAGAGAGTTGCGCGAGGTGGCGCCTCACACTTCGTCATTGCGAGCACAGCGAAGCAATCCGGAGTCCCTCCGCGGGAAGATCCTGGATTGCTTCGTCGCAAGGGCTCCTCGCAATGACGGTGGAGAGAGTTGCGCGAGGCGGCGCATCACACTTCGTCATTGCGAGCGGAGCGAAGCAATCCGGAGTCCCTCCGCGGGAAGATTCTGGATTGCTTCGTCGCAAGGGCTCCTCGCAATGACGGTGGAGAGAGTTGCGCGAGGTGGCGCCTCACACTTCGTCATTGCGAGCGTAGCGAAACGATCCGGAGTCCCTCCGCGGGACGATTCTGGATTGCTTCGTCGCCAGGGCTCCTCGCAATGACGGTGGAAAGAGTTGCGCGAGGCGGCGCCACGCACTCCGTCATTGCAAGCACTGTCTGGTTGCAGGTTCGAGTCCTGCCGGGCCCACCAGCCAATCGATCACTTGACCGGATCGCAATGCTCGATCAGCAATTCCGTGAGGACCCGGATCTTCCGCGCGGGATGCTGGCCTGGCGGGCGGATGACATAGGCACCCGCAGGAGGTGGTGGATGACGGGTCATGACTGAAACAAGCCGCCCCGATGCCAGCAATTCATCCGTGAGGAAATCGGGGAGGTAGGCAATCCCGAGTCCTGCTGTTGCCGCGGCCACCAGGGCTGTGCCGTTGTCGGCCTTGAAGCGACCCTGCGGACGAACCGTGATGATCTTGTCGCCATCCATGAGCTGCCAGGCTTCGGTGCCCTGCATGAGAGCTTGATGGACGATGAGTTCCTCGGGTGTCTCAGGCGACCCGTGCTCTCTGACGTAGCCGGGACTCGCAACGAACTTGCCGTAGATCGGTCCGACGCGCCTGGCGATCAGATTCGAGTCTTGAAGATAGCCAATCCGGATCGCGCAGTCATAACCTTCTGCGATGAGATCAACGAATTGGTCACTGTAGCAGGCTTGGATCTGGAGCTTCGGGTGTCGTCTCGCCATTTCCGCCATCACGGGGGCGAAGTAGTTCGAGCCGAAGGACAGCGGCACGGCAACTCGCAAGCGTCCACGAAGCTCGCCGGCAGGCAGGATCGTTTCCTTGGCCAGGTCGATTTCGGTGCAGACCCTCGCAGCATAGTCTCGGAACGTCGCCCCAGCTTCCGTTAGAGCGGCGCCGCGGGTGGTTCGTGCAAGAAGCTGGACACCAAGTTCCGATTCAAGCCGCAACAGCCTTCGACTGACGATCGACTTGGAGACGCCGAGCCGGAGCGCAGCAGGCGAAACTCCGCCGGCATCAGCAACTTCCACGAATGTCCTGAGCTCTTCGACGTCCACTTTGGCGTTCCTGCTTTCGCGACACAGCTTGCCACCAAACGGTACTACCGCATCGAACACGGGAACGGCAATAAGCCCTCCAGGTAACGCCGCCTGTGGCGAGCGTCTCCCCAAAACCGATGCCGCATTCAACGGCAACAAAGGATGTCATGATGAAACTTCGTAACGGCCTTGCTTCGCTTCTTCGTCCCGAAGACTCAGTGCTCGTTCTGATCGACCACCAACCCTACCAGCTTGCGAACGTGAACAGCCATGAACCGCAGATGGTGATCAACAACACGGCAGCTCTTGCGAAGGCAGCAAAGGCCTTCGGTGTTCCCACGATCCTGACGAGCGTGATTGCCGAGCGAGGTGGCCTCCTCTTCCCTCAGATCACCGAAGTGTTCCCCGGACAGGAGGTGATCGACCGGACGTTCATCAACACCTGGCAGGATAAGAAGGTCGTGGATGCGGTCAAGGCCACGGGCCGCAAGCAGCTGATCATCGCCGGTCTGTGGACCGAGATATGCGTCGCGATGCCGACGATCCAGGCTCTCGGCGAAGGCTGGGACGTCACTGTGGTGACAGATGCGTCCGGTGCCGTTTCGGTCGAAGCCCACGAGATCGCCATTCAGCGCATGATCACCGCCGGCGCCAACATGATGACCTGGTTGGCAGTGGCGGCCGAATGGCAGCGCGACTGGGCCAGGGCCGACCAAGCCGCCAAGCTGACCGAGGTGATCCTGCAGCATGCCGGCGGCAGTGGCATCGCGTTCCTGTGGGAGCAGCAGCTGCTCAACACACCGGTACCGAAAAGCGCAGCCTGAGCTGAACTGGACCTCGGCTTGGTTACGGAGACAGGCATCGAGAACTTCTTGCTCTGAAAAGGTGGGGACGGCTCAGGGGCCCAGTCGAGATGGCTAGAGCTATTCTGCCTCGGCGTCGGGAGCCAGCACACCCCACGCTCGCAACACTTCGGCGAGGATTGCGCGGTCGCTGTCGTCGAGTCGCGGCAGGCCGGGCAGCCGCACGGGGCCGACCGGAAATCCGATCAGCCGCAGCGCCTCTTTGACCACCGTGACGTTCGCGCCGTTGCCGAAACGCGTCCGCATCGCCTCGAACTTGGCGATGGTATCGACGAGTTCGCGAACCCGGTCGAACCGGCCAGCCTCGAGCGCGGCATGGATGGCCAGTGAACGGGCGGGATCGATGTTGACGAGGCCCGAAGTGAACCCCCTCGCCCCCGCCGCGTAGAAGGCGGGCGCCCAGCCCTCGGCAAGACCGCACACCCACAATGCGGTCGCTCCGGTGCTGGAGCGGATGCACTCGGACAGCAGCATCAGGTTCGTGGTGGCGAATTTCACGCCGGCGACGTTCGGATGGTTGGCAACACTCAAGATGTCGCCGAGGCTCATCGCGTCCGAGCGGACATAGGCAATGAGCGGCACATCCACCGCATCCGCGATCGCCTTGAAGTAGGCTGCCTGCGCCTGTGGTGCTGCGAACGGATCGAGCGGCTGATGCGCCATCAAGGCGTCGGCGCCCTTGTCTCTCGCCCGCCGGCCGAGCTCGATCGCCTCCTTCAGCGAGCGCCCGACACCGGCGGTCAGCAGCGAGCGGCCCGCATTGGCTTCGATGGCGCCATCATGCACGGTGCGGACTTCGTCGGCTGCCAAGGCGTAGAACTCACCGGTATTGCCGGCGGATACGATATTGTGGATGCCCGCGCCCGCGATTCTGTCGACGATGCGGCTGAGCAACGGCCGGTCGATGTCGCCGCTCGTGGCGTAGGGCGTAACATGCACGCCCGAAATGCCCTCGAGCGCAGCTCTTACTTTTTTCAACCTCAAGAGTTGTGCTCCTTCGTAGCACGGACAGCTTGGGGAGCAGTTTGCGGTTGCCCACGGTTTTCGAACGCGGCCTTGACGTGCTGCCGTGCCGAACGGACCACGTGATCGCGCATTTCCCGCTCGGCGGCGTCACTGTCACGGCGGGCCAGCGCTTCGTAGATGGTGCAATGCTCGCGAAGGGCGCGGCCTCGTTCCTCCGCGTCGCTTAGGATGAACTGACGTGCGGTATGCACGTAGACGCGCTGCCCGACCAGAATGCGCTGCAGATAACTGCAACGCGAGATCTCGTGGATGGCATCGTGAAACAACTCGTTGAGCTTGATCAGATCGTCGGTCGCGCTCGCCGCGGTCGCCTCGGCCATTTTGCTCACGATGGCGGCCAGCCGCGCGACCCCTTCATCGTCGATGCGCGACGCCGCCATGCGGGCGATCATGCTCTCGAGCGCGGCACGGGCCAGCGCCATCTCTTCGGCCTGCTCGGCATCGAAGGTCACGCGGATGCCGCGGCGCGGCTCCGCCACGACCAGGCCTTCGGCTTCGAGCTGGCGCAACGCCTCCTTCAGCGGCGTGGTGCTGACGCCGAGCTGTTCCGCCATCTGCCGTTCGTTGAGCACCGCGCCGGACGGCAGCTCGCCCGCGATGATGGCGCGACGCAGCTCCTCGCGGACATGAGCACGCAGCCCTTTCAGATAAACCGGATCGACCGGCTGAAGCCTTGGCGGCACGCTGCTCTCCCTGGACGCAGGTTCATGCGCCCAAATTTTTTTGGATATTGGCCAAACGCTTTATGGACAGCCGTGAAATTTGATATATCAAATCCACCCTATGTCAATAAGCCGGCAAGAGTCCGGCCACAGGGACGGAATGTATGCGCAAAGAGACAGCGCAGACGGCGCGGGCCTCGGCGTTCGACGAGCCGGACGTGCGTGCATCCGATTGCAAGCTGGCCGCGCGAGCGATGCGGGCGGCGGTGCGGCCGCATGAGGGCGGACGGTTGGCATCGCTTTGGCGCGAGGCGCCTGGCAACCGTCGCATCGATGTCCTCGTTCCCATGGCCACCGGCCACTTTGAGCCGCTGATCTGGCCCAAAGCCGGCACCTATCCGCTGGTCCCTTATTCGAACCGCATTCGCAACGCCGCTTTCCGATTTGACGAAACCCTCGTCAAGCCCGCGTCGCACCCGGCCGCGGCGCCCCATCCGCTGCGCGTGCTGCATCCCGGCGAAACGTTTTTTGGGCCAGCGTAGGGATCACGGTGACATGATGACATTACGACCATCACCATGACAGTGGCGAACTACACGACGGCGCCATCAAGAACCACAAGGCCGAATGGCCGCAACACACATCTCGACCGGGAGGAACCATGAGCGAGGACATCCAGCAGAGGACGCCCCACTGCCGCCGACTAGACCGCCGCTCCGTGCTGAAGGGATTTGCCGGCGCGACCGCGATTTCCGCACTGCCTTATGCGGCGCGCGCCGAGGGCGCCAAGGAAGCGCCGGCGCTTGCCAAGCTCGTGGTGGACGGCAAGCTGGCACCGCTGGCGGACCGCATCTCGGCCAACCCAATGGTCGTCACCGTCGAGAAGGTCGGCCGCTATGGCGGCGCGCTGCGGCGCGGCCTGCGCGGCTCGGCAGACCACAACGGTATCCTGCGCATGGTCGGCAATCAGGGCCTGGTGCGCTGGAATCTCGCCTTCACCGAGGTGCTGCCGAATGTTGCCGACAAATGGGAGATCAACGCCGATTCCACCGAATTCACCTTCCATCTCCGTCAGGGCATGAAGTGGTCGGATGGTCATCCGTTCACGGCAGACGATATCGTCTTCGCCATCGAGGACTGCGCCAAGAACACCGAGCTCTATAAATCGCCGCCGACCCCGATCGTGATCGGTGGCAAGGCCGGCACCGTCACCAAGATCGACGACACTACTGTGAAGTTCACCTTCGCTGGTCCCTACGCGCTGTTCCTGGAGCAGATGGCAACGCCGCTCGGACAGCATCCCACGCTGTTCGCGAAGCACTACTGCAGCCAGTTCCACCCGAAGTACAATCCGGCGGTGGCCGATCTCGTCAAGGCCGCGAACCTCTCCGACTGGGGCACGCTGTTCCGCAGCAAGTGCGGCGACATCGAAATCCCCACGCGTTGGGGTAACGCCGACAAACCGACGCTCGATCCATGGGTCATCAAGGAACCCTACACCGGCGGCGCGACGCGCGTGGTGATGGAGCGCAACCCCTACTTCTGGCAGGTCGACACGGCCGGCAACCAGCTCCCCTATATCGACAGGCTCAACTTCAACATCTCGCAGGACGTCGAGTCGCTGATGCTCGATGTGATCTCTGGCCGTCTCGACATCCAGGAACGCCATATCGACACGCTACAAAACAAACCTACGCTGTCGCAGAACATGCAGAAGGGCGGCTACCGCCTGATCGAACTGATCAATTCCGGATCCCAGCAGGTTCAGATCTACCTGAACCTCACGCACAAGGATCCTAAGATGCGGGAAATGTTCGCCAACAAGGAATTTCGCAAGGCGTTGTCGCTCGGCATGAACCGCAGCGAGATCATCGAGCTGGTCTATCTCGGACAATCGCAGCCCTATCAGGCCGGGCCGCGGCCGGGGCATCCCTGGTATCATGCCGCGCTAGCGACGCAGTTCAGCGAGTTCGATCAGGCCCAGGCCAATGCCATCCTCGATAAGCTCGGCTATGCCAAGAAGGATGCCAACGGCTTCCGGCTACGTCCGGACGGACAGAAGATCTTCTTCGCCATCGACGTAATCCCGACGCTCTACCCGGACGAGGTCGATGCGCTCGAGTTGGCGAAGCGGCACTGGGCCGATATCGGCATCGACATCAAGGTCAACACCATCGAGCGCGCGCTCTACTACACGCGCGGCGACAACAACGACCACGATGCGGCGGTGTGGCCCGGTCCGGGCGGCCTCGATCCGATGCTCGATCCGCGCGACTTCTTCGCACAGCACACACAGGGCTCGCGCTACGCCGTGCCGTGGGCGCAATGGTACGTCTCCGGCGGCAAGGATGGCCAGGAGCCGCCCGAGAGCCAGAAGCAGCGCATGAAGCTGTTCGATCAGGCTCGTGCCACGGCCGACCTGCAAAAGCGCGGCGAAATCATGAAGCAGCTGTTCGATCTCACGGCCGACGCTTTCGAGACTATCGGCATTTGCCTGGCGGTGAACGCCTTTGGCATCTGCAAGACCAACCTGGCGAACGTGCCAGCGAAATATCCGAACTCGTGGTCGTGGCCCAATCCAGGCCCGGCCCTGCCGCAGCAATTCTTCTTCTCGACGTGATCGGCCTTGAGCCCGGCCGCGCCGCGCGGTGCGACCGGATTCTATTTCCCTGAACAGGCAGGACCATGCTCCGCTTCATCGCCAAGCGCCTTCTCTGGATGGTGCCCTCGCTCATCGTGGTGAGTTTCCTGGCGTTCGTGCTCATCCAGCTACCGCCCGGCGACTACGTCACGACCTTTATCGCGACGCTGGCCGCGTCGAACGAGGTCGTCGACCAGAACACCGCCGCCGACCTACGCGCCCGCTTCGGGCTCGATCAGCCGATGATCATCCAGTATCTGAAATGGATCAGCGGTATTCTGCTGCACGGAGATTTCGGCCTCAGCTTCGAATGGCAACAGCCGGTCAGCAACCTGATCTGGGAACGGATGGCGCTCACGCTGGTGCTGACGTTTTCGACCCTGCTCGCGACCTGGGGCATCGCGCTGCCGGTCGGCGTCTACTCGGCGGTCAAGAAATATTCGGTCGGCGACTACGTCGTCACTTTCCTCAGTTTCCTCGGGCTCGCGATCCCAAGCTTCCTGCTCGCGCTGGTGCTGATGTACATCGCCGCCGTCGAATTCGGCCAGGAGGTCGGCGGACTTTTCTCAGAGGCTTATGTCAACGCGCCCTGGAGCTTCGGCAAGGTCCTCGACCTGCTGCACCATCTCTGGATTCCAGTCATCATCCTCGCGGCCTCCGGCACCGCCAGCCTGATCCGCGTCATGCGCGCGAACATGCTCGACGAGCTCAACAAGCCCTATGTCACCACGGCGCGCGCAAAAGGCCTGTCGGAATTCCATCTCCTGGTGAAATACCCGCTGCGGCTGGCGCTCAATCCCTTCATTTCGACGATCTCCTGGTTGCTTCCGAACCTCGTCTCCGGCTCGATCATCGTGGCCATCGTGCTCAGCCTGCCGACGGCGGGACCGCTTCTGCTGCAGTCACTGATGAGCCAGGACATGTATCTGGCCGGCGCCTTCGTGCTCCTGATCTGCGCACTGACGCTGATTGGCTCGCTCATAAGCGACATCCTGCTCGCCCTCGTCGACCCGCGCATCAGGCTGGAATAGGCCGGGATCAGAATCATGACCGATATCGCCATTTCACACGTCGACAGCCGCCAGCTCGCGGTAGCATCGCAGTGGCAACTGGTGTGGTGGGCATTCAAGCGCCACCGTCTCGCCATGGCCGGGCTCGTCGTCACGGCATTCTTCTACATCGTAGCCGCAGCGCCCGGCTTCTTCGCTGTCAACGATCCATCGCAGCAGAACGCGCGCGCCGCCTACCATCCGCCCCAGGGCGTACATTTCATCGACCTCGCGGCCGACGGCAGCTGGTCGGTCCGGCCCTACATCCATCCCTATGCGCTCAAGCGTGACCCGCAGACGCTGCAGGCGGTCTATCGCGAGGACGAGACGCGCAAGAGCTACATCCGGTTCTTTGGCACCGGCTACGCCTACAAGCTGTTCGGCCTGTTCGACACCACGACGCACCTGATCGCCACCGACAACAAGAGCCAGCCGCTGTTCCTGCTCGGCGCCGACCGGCTCGGCCGCTGCGTCTACAGCCGCATCATACAGGGCGCTCAGATCTCGCTGTCGGTCGGTCTCGCCGGCGTGCTGCTGTCGCTGACCATCGGCATCGTGCTCGGCGGCCTTTCCGGCTATTATGGCGGACGGATCGATTTCGCGGTTCAGCGGCTGATCGATTTCGTGCTGTCGCTGCCCAGCATTCCGATCTGGCTCGCGCTGTCTGCGGCCCTGCCGCACGATTGGCCAGCGACGCTCAACTACTTTATGATCACGCTGATCCTCTCCCTCACCGCCTGGGCCCAGCTCGCGCGCGTCGTACGCGGCCGCTTCCTTAGCCTGCGCACCGAGGAGTTCGTCACCGCGGCACGGCTCGACGGCGCATCCGAATGGCGGGTGATCTTCCGTCACATGCTGCCGAGCTTCACCAGCCACATCATCGCGTCGATCTCGCTGGCGATTCCGGCTATGATCCTGGCGGAAACGTCGCTCAGCTTCCTCGGCCTCGGCCTGCAGCCACCGACCATTTCCTGGGGCGTGCTGCTGCGCGAAGCCCAGAACATCCGATCGATCGCAACCGCGCCATGGCTGTTTGCACCCGGCGCCGCAGTGGTGATCGCCGTGATCGCCCTCAATTTCCTGGGAGACGGGCTGCGCGACGCCGCAGATCCGTACAACAAATGAGCCTGATCGATCTCGCAACCCATGCTGGCGCGCGCTCGGCCACACCCCCTTCGCTCATTCTCGAGGTGAAGGACCTCGTAACGCACTTCCCGGTACGAAACGGCATCGTCAAGGCCGTCGATGGCGTGTCGCTCACGCTCGAGCGTGGCAAGACGCTCTGCATCGTCGGCGAAAGCGGCTCGGGCAAAAGCGTGACCGCCCGTTCGATCCTGCAGATTGTGGACGCGCCCGGGCGCATCGTGTCCGGCGCGATGATGCTGCATCGAGCCGACGGAACGTCGGTGGATCTCGCCAAGTTCAATCCGCGCGGACGGGAGATCCGTGCGGTACGCGGCCGCGAGATCGCGATGATCTTCCAGGAACCGATGTCGTCGCTATCGCCGGTCCACACCGTCGGCGACCAGATGATGGAGGTGTTGCGGCTGCATCTCGACATGGGAAAGAAGCAGGCCCGCGCGCGCTGCATCGAGCTGCTCAAGCAGGTCGAGATCCCCGATGCCGAGCGGGCCATCGACCGCTACACTTTCGAATTCTCCGGTGGCATGCGCCAGCGCGTGATGATAGCGATGGCGCTGGCCTGTAACCCTTCCCTCCTGATCGCCGACGAGCCAACCACCGCGCTTGACGTCACCACTCAGGCGGAGATCCTCGACCTGATCCGCCGGCTGCAGCAGCAGCACGGCATGGCCGTGATGTTCATCACCCACGACATGGGTGTCGTCGCCGAGATCGCCGATGACGTGCTGGTGATGCATCGCGGTAAGGTGATGGAGAGCGGCACGGTGGACGCCATCTTCCATTCACCGCAGAACGATTATACGCGGATGCTGATCGGCTCAGTGCTGAAGCTGGAGCAGAAGGCGGAGATCCGGTTGCGTCGCTCCCCGATCGCCGACGAGACGCTGCCGGTGCTGCAGGTCCGCAATCTCAGCATGCAGTTCGGCTCGGGAAAAAACGCGCTTAAGGCCGTCGACGATGTCTCGCTGACCGTGAAGCCGGGCGAGACGCTGGGCATTGTTGGTGAGTCCGGATCGGGCAAAACTACGATGGGACGTTGCCTGTTGCGGATCTACGATCCCAGCGCCGGCGCAATCGATTATCGCCGGCCGGACGGCAGTACCCTCGATCTCGTCAAGGCGGACAAGGAGACACTGAAGGCCTGCCGGCGCGAGATTCGCATGATCTTCCAGGATCCTGTCGGATCGCTCAATCCGCGCATGACCGTGGCCCAGATTGTCGGCGAGCCGCTGCTCGTCAACAGGATCGCAGCCGGCAAGCAGCTCGACGACCGTGTGGCCGATCTGCTGCAGCAGGTCGGTCTGGAGCCATCCTGGCGCGAGCGCTACCCGCACGCTTTTTCCGGCGGCCAGCGCCAGCGCATCGGCATTGCCCGCGCGATCGCCCTCAATCCGCGCATCATCGTCGCCGACGAGGCGACGTCCGCACTCGACGTCTCGCTGCGGTCGCAGATGCTCGACCTGATGATGGGCCTGCAGGACAAGCTCGGACTGTCCTACGTCTTCATCAGCCACGACATCGGCGTGATCCGCTACATGTGCGATCGCGTGGCGGTGATGTATCGCGGTCGGGTGGTGGAAACCGGCTCCGCCGAGCAGGTCTGCAACTCTCCGACCCACGCCTATACGCAGGCGCTGCTGTCAGCCATTCCACGACCGGACCCGCGGGCGCGCAGCATCCACCGGCGGCACCGCCACACGGCGGCCTGAGACAATCCCGGCGTCCGTTTTCGGGCGCGACAACAAGCAAATGGATGGAGATAACCCGTGAAGATCGACCGCCTGCGGGCCTTTATGTCACGCGACAAGGACCGCCCTCGCCTGATCATTGCCATCGATACCGACGACGGGCTGACCGGCTGGGGCGAGTGCTACAATCACGGGCCCGACAAGGCGCTGGAACCGCTGCTCGAGTATCTGTTCACTTTCATCCGCGGCGAAGATCCGCGGCGGATCGAATATCTGATCCAGTATCTGTTGCAGCAATGCCGCTTTCCGCCCGGCGCGCTGGGCCTTGCGGCGATCTCCGCGATCGATCATTGCCTCTGGGACATCTCGGCCAAGGCACTCAATGTCCCAGTCTACCGGCTGCTCGGCGGCAACGTGCGCGACCGCGTCCGCATTTACGCCGGTGTCTATACCGCGCCGGACGCAGCGATTGCCCGCGACGAATTCGACAGGCTCAACGCTGAATGGGGCCTGACGGCCTTCAAGCTCAGCCCCTACCGGATCGACATGCATGCGCAACGCTGGGGCGAGGTCGTACGTACCAGCGCGGAGTATTTCCGCAAGCTGCGCGAGACGGTGCGCACCGACTACGAGATCGCCTTCGACGCCCACGCCAAGATCTTCGAGGTCGGACAGGCGATCCAGCTAGGCAATGCGCTCGCGCCCTACGATCCACTGTTCTTCGAAGAACCGATCCGGCCTGAGAACATCGAGGCCTGGGGCGACCTGAAACGGGGTCTCACCTGCACGCTCGCGACGGGTGAGTCCCTTTACAACCGCTTCGAATTCCTGCGGCTGTTATCGGTCAAGGGCTGCGACATCATCCAGCCCGACATTTGCGTGGTCGGCGGGATTTCGGAAATGCGCCGGATCGCAACCCTTGCCGAGGCGCACTACGTGACGGTCGCCCCACACAATCCGATGGGACCGCTCGCCACCGCCGTCAATTTGCATTTCTCCGCTGCGCAGCCGAACTTCCGAATTCTTGAATACCGACTGCCGCAGGGTGCGGCTTACGCCTTCGGCGACGGCAGCAGCGACCCCAACGTCACGCCGGACCGCTCGCAGGGCGCCTGGTACGTGAAGGACCCCTACCTGCCGAAGAACGGCTATCTCGAACTGCGGCCCGACCGGCCGGGTTGGGGCGTCGAGATGGACATGGAGGTGCTCGGCAAAGAGGATTACGTTCATTGGGAGCGCAAGGTGCCGCGCCGGCCAGACGGATCGACGGCCTATGCGTGACGCGCTCAGTAACCGATAGCAGCCCTATCACTGCGCGGGTCTGCTGCGCCAGCCAAAATCTCGCTTTGCGGGTCAATCGTAATTCCACAAGCGCGACCCGCTGCGCAGTCGCCAGCGCGACGTTGTCACCCCCCACGCGAGCGCCTTGCCGCAGGTGCCGCGACAATCGTGTGGGCACTGGTCCACACTGCGCTGGACCGGCGCGCTTGACCTTATAGACGACCGGTCGTATAGTGAATACGACCGGTCGTCTTAGTCTCCAAAGTGCGAGGAGAGTTTGCATGAAGCTGATTGGCACCTATCTGTCGCCCTACGCGAGGCGGGTCGCAGCGGCCCTGATCTCCCGCGGGCTGCCCTTCGACCATGAACCTGTGAACGGTTACCGGGAGTTCGAGACCGCGAGCCGTTATAATCCCGTGGCGAAGGTACCTTCGCTCGTGCTCGACGATGGCGAGGTCCTGATCGACAGCACGGCCATCCTCGACTACCTCAATGAACTGACGCCTTCGGCGCCGCTGATCCCCGCCGCGTCAAGCGCGCGCCGGGCGACGCTCAAGCTCGCGGCAATCGGTTACGGCGTCTATGAACAGGCCACCAGCCTGTCGTTCCGTGGACGCGAGGTCCCTGAGACCGAGGCCAACCGCTGGAAAGCGCAGATTTTGGGAGGCTTGCGCGCGCTCGACGAGGCCGCGCGCGACGGCGGACCGCTCAGGGCGAGCCCGCTGGATGCCGCAGCGATCACCGCCATCGTAGCGGTGGAATACCTCGCCCGGACGAATCCGGACCTGGAAGCCCTTCCCGCAATCCCCGCCCTGGCTGAGCTTGCAGCCGAGTATCGAGACGCACCGCCCTTCGCACTGACAAGGGTAGCGGCTTGAGGCGCATGGAGGAAAGCATGGCTGATCGGATCGCTCTCATCGCAGGTGTCGGCGGCGCAACTGGCGCTGCGCTCTCGCGGCGCTTCGCACAAGGTGGATATCGTGTGGCGATGATCGCCCGCAACGCCGAGCGGCTCGCGGAGCTCGAGACGCAGATACCTCGTGCGCGCGGCTATCCTTGCGACGTCGCCAACCTTGCCCGGCTCGGCGAAATTGTCGAGCGCGTGCAGACCGAGCTCGGGCCACCCCATGTGCTCATCCATAACGCCGTCGCGGCAACATTCGCCAAGATCCTCGACGCCTCGGTAGAGGATCTAGAGCGGAATTTTCAGGTGAACACCACGTCGCTGTTCTTCCTGGCACAAAAACTCGCGCCGGCGATGATCGAGCGCGGCGAGGGAGCCATCATGGTCACCGGAAACACCTCGTCGTTCCGGGGCATTCCGCTACGCCCGGCCTTCGCGCCGACGAAGGCCGCCCAGCGCATCCTCGCGCAGTCCCTGGCAAAGGATTTGGGCCCGAAGCGCGTGCATGTTGGATACATCACCATCGATGCCGCGATCGATGCCCCATGGAGGAGGGAGACCTTGCCGCTGCCGGATTGGCAGGATAAGCGGGGCGACCATTTCGCGCATCCCGATGCGATTGCCGACGAGGTTTACCACATCGCGCATCAACACCCCTCCACGTGGTCGTTCGATCATGTCATCCGGCCCTTCGCCGAGAATTGGACCCTGAACTGACCATGCCAAAACCTAATCATAAGGAAGCACTCCTCGACGCGGGCCTCGCGGCGTTTCATCACCGCGGCTATCATGCAACCGGTGTTCAGGAGATCGTCTCGTCGGCCGGTGTGCCGAAGGGCTCTTTCTACAGTCATTTCGAAAGCAAGGACGCCCTCGGCCTGGCGGCGCTGGCGCGTTACTGGGAGGACCGCGCCAAAGCGCGTGCCCTGTTGCGGGACGCCGGCCTTCCCGGGCTCGAGCGGCTTGACCGCTACCTCGCGGCCCTCGGCTATAGCGAGGACGGCTGCCTGATCGGCAATCTCACGGCCGAACTCGCGCAACTCGACGCCTTTCGCCAGGATTTGTCGCGCCTGTGGCGCCAGTGGACGGATGCACTTTCCCAGTGCCTGGCGGATGGGCAGCGCGACGGCAGCGTACGAACCGACGTGCCCGCCACCGAGCTTGCGCGTACGGTGCTGGCGCTTTGGGAAGGCGCGGTGCTCTCAGCGAAGGTCGAGCGCAGCCCTAAGCCGCTCAACATGGCGCGTCGAACGCTGCGGCATTTGCTGGCGCCGTGACGTATGGCCGATCCCCTGCTGCGTAGTTGGAACATAGGCGGCGCCACACGCTCCGTCATTGCGAGCGAAGCGGCGAAGACAAGCAATTCAGAGTCTCCCTGCGGGAAGATTCTGGATTGTTTCGTCGCAAGGGCTCCTCGCAATGACGATGGAGAGAGTTGCGGGATTACGGTGGCGGCACTCAATGCCTCCGGTCGCAAGCGCCAGTGAGGCATTGCAACTCGCAGCCCTTGCGCTCTTCATTCGCTTTGCGGGATGAAACGGCTGAAGGAAGGTAGTCCAAGACAGAGCTTAACGATGAGAGGAAGCGCGAGGACCGGGATGACGCATGCAGCGACATAACCCTCCGCGAGAGATGGCAGACCGAAGCCGGCCGCCGCCCACACGAGAGTAACGTTACGGTTTCCGCTCACGAGGCCTATGGTTCCGGCGGTTTGCAGCCCCAGTCTCGCGAACGTCACCGTAGCGAGTCCGCACAGGCCGAAATTGAGGACGACTGCCGCGGCGAGCATCACGTCGAAACGCAGCGCGTTGCTGGTCCATTGCGCCCTTATGCCCTGCGAGGTGGCAAGCCCCACGATGATAAGCCCGATCACGGCGATTCCGGTGGCGGCGCTTTGATCCGGCAGAACGAGACTCAGATGACGATGGAACCTTATGGCTAAAAAGGCCACCAAGCCGGCAGCGCCGATAATGCTGAATAGCCGGATCGCCAGCCCGCTCATGTCGAACGCAATGCCAAGTCCGAGCATCGTGGCGAAGCACGGAATCGAGATCGGCGTAACCAGGGTCAGCGCAATCGAGACGACCAGGGCGAGACGTGGTCGCAAACCGAGCATTCCAGCAATCGCGGCCGCGCTTCCGACCGGCGGCGCCAGCAGTGAAAGCAGAACGCCGGCCCGCAGGGCAGGATCAAGCGGGACAAAGGACAGCAGCATCGCAGCAGCCAAAGGCAGCACCAGGCCGACCCAGCCGAGCACCAGGCCTATCAGCGGCAGACGAACGCTGCCTTCGGAGGGAGCAAGACCCGCCGTGAGAAACGAACCAAGCGTCAGAAGAAATGCTGAAAAAGGCAGAAGACCGTAGCCGAAGCGCGCGAAGGGCGAGATCAACAGGCCTGCGCAAAGCGAGATCACCAAAAGGATCGGTCCTTGTCCGCCAAGTGTGGACAATATCCGGCCAACGTACATATCGCCTCCTCATTTGCATGCGCATCGGCGTGATGCCGCCCCGGATGCGCGGCTATAGCAGCCCGTGTTGTGCGGTGTGCACCACAGCGGTTGACGCCGGCCAAGGTCAGAAGAATCCAGGGCTCAAATCGAGGCCGTCGGTCAGAGAGAGCACGAACACAAACGCGCAAGCTGCACAGAACAGCAGGGCGTGTTTGGCCAGGCCGGCGCCGGTGACCGAGAGGACCGTGAGGGAAATTGCGCGCTTGATTGCCGTCATGTTGCCGCCTTGCTTTTTAGATCGGTGAGTTGGATGTGCCACGCGTGCCCGTCAGTCGCACCGCAAATCGATGCCCAGGGGAGCGCCACCTCGCTCGGGTGACGTTCGCTGCATGAGGATCGCGGCCATCGCGTGAACAGCGCCGAAGCCCAGAAGAACGAGAATCATCAGGCGCGTCCCGCCGCCTCGGCTTGCGTTTGTGTCACGCGGCATTGGAGATCCGGCCCGAATTGCAGACCCGGCATGAACGTCGTTTTTCACGGCTTCCCTCTTTACGGTTGCGCTGGCTTGCGTAGCGACCGCGGGGGGACCCTTGGTCCGCGCGGCCCCGTTGCCCGATGCGGATCGTTTACGGCAGCGGCGGGTTAAAAATGTAATGGGTGACGAAATCA
Organism: Bradyrhizobium sp. S3.2.6; assembly: GCF_040546885.1. Taxonomy (NCBI): domain Bacteria; kingdom Pseudomonadati; phylum Pseudomonadota; class Alphaproteobacteria; order Hyphomicrobiales; family Nitrobacteraceae; genus Bradyrhizobium; species Bradyrhizobium sp. S3.2.6. Next base: position 112,234 of record NZ_JBEPOS010000013.1, read on the forward strand.
TCGGAGACGAGATCCGCTTGGGGCTCTCGGGGCGCCTGGCTCGTCGCAGCGAAGGCAATTAGCAGCGCGAGGAGCGAGCCATAGAATGCGATCAGTCTAAGTCTCCACGTACTGATTATTCGCAGCTCCTCGTCGGGTGCGCGAAAATAGTACGGCTTGTTTTCCAGCAGCACGATATCGGTCAATGCGACCTCCTGGTTGATGGCGATTCCGACATTCGGGGTGCGATCAGTCGCCTCCGAAAAGGAGCGGTGCGACGGGAGGTGCCGGCTCCGAAGCGGCCCTGAGTGTCGGGCGCGCGAAAGGACTCAACGCTGCGTCGAACCCGGCGAGGACCACGAACAGGCTGACGACGATGATGATGAGGTGATGCGCGCGCATGTCGGCTTGCCGGATGAAATTGCTCTGCGTCGATCAGGCCAACCGGCATCCCGTCGCGACGCGATCTGAACCCGTCGGCGTCGTCGCGGGCGTTATTCAATCGTCATTACGGCGTTAATATTGTTCGCAAAGTTGGCAACTCGTGTAGGATGTATACCTGCGAGCATGCCTGCTCAATTTTGAGGCGGAATGACTGAAACTGCGTCTGCGCCCGGCCCAAGCTTTACTCTCTCGCTACTGGGGCGTTTCGAGCTGACCGGGCCGAATGGCGTGGTCAGCTTGCCCAACAAGAAGCTCGCGGGATTGCTGGCCTATCTGGCTTGCACGGCACCTCAGCCTCAATACCGGGAGAGACTCTCGACCCTGCTGTGGGGATCTCACTTCGACGCGCAGGCGAAGCAAAATCTTCGGCAGGCGCTGTTCAAGCTCCGCCAGGTTCTTGGTCAGGGCGCTCTCAGGAGCGATGGCGAGTTCATCTCGTTGAACGCCGCAGTGGTCATCTGCGACGTACGGCGATTTGAGGAGCTGGTCGCGAAGGACAGCCGCGAGGCGCTGAGTGCGGCGACAGATCTCTATCGTGGGCCTCTCGTTGATGACATCGGCGTCAGCGAGGAAGGCTGGCGCGATTGGCTGGCCGGCGAACGCGAGCGGCTGTCGGAGCTCGCTGTTGGCGCCCTGGTCGCCCTCGGCGAGTCTGAACTGACACAGGAGCGTGCCGGCCATGCCCTCCTCGCCGGCCAGCGTGCCAATGCGCTCAACAGCCTGCGCGAGGATGCGCACCGCCTGATCATGCGCGCGTTGTCGGCGGCTGGCCGCAACGCCGAAGCACTCAAATACTACCAGGCCGTCGTAGCCCTGCTGAAGCAAGAGCTTGGCACCGGGCCCGATGTTGCGACCAACTCGCTCGCTGCAGAGCTGCGCAAAGTCCAGGAGCAGAAGACGGCCCCGGCAATGGGGGAAATCGCGGCAGAACAAGCCGAGCACATGATTGGCAACGACAGGCCCTCCGTAGCGGTGCTTCCGTTCCAGAACATGGGCGGTGACACCGAACAGGAATACTTTGCCGATGGCATCACTGCAGACATCATCACCGCTCTATCGCGCTTTCGCGAACTGGTGGTGATTGCCGCCGGATCGAGCTTTGTCTTTCGGGACAAGGGAATGACCAGCCGGCAGATTGCGCAACAGCTCGGTGTTCAATACATCCTGAGCGGCCATATACGTAAAGCGGGCAACCGCATTCGCGTGTCGGCCGAGCTCACTCATACCGGCAGCGAAGCCCAAGTCTGGTCCAATCGCTATGACCGTCCCCTCGTCGATATATTCGATCTGCAGGACGACGTCAGCAGTAGCGTTGCTGCAGTCGTCGCTCCCGTCGTTCGGAGCGCCGAAATCGAACGAGCACGCCGCAAACCGCCAACCGATCTATCGGCCTATGATCTCTACCTGCGTGGACTTCACCATTTGTGGACCGGCACCCGTGAAGGTGTCATCAAGGCCATCGAGCTGCTTCGGCAGTCTCTGGGCCTCGATCAGGAGCGAACGGCGACGCTGGCGGCGCTGGCCTGGGGGCTCGTCATGGCCCCGCCGCTCGGCGCCAACACATCCTCAGATGCCGCGGCCGAGGCGCTCGGCCTGGCACGTCGCGCCGTCGAGCAGGATGCCGAGGACGCCTTCGCTCACGCAGTCTATGGCTTCACGCTGTTTGGGCCGGCCGGCGCCGACGATCAGGGACGTATTCACGCCTCGGAAGCCGCAAGGCTCAATCCCAGTTCGGCCTTCGCATGGGGTGTGCTCGGGATGATTGACACCATGGGAGGCGATTATGCGAACGCCCTCGCATGCCTGCATCGGTCCCTGGCGCTTAGTCCCGACGACAGGATGCTGCATTTGTGGATGACGGGATTGACAGCATCCTATTTCGCCCTCGGACAGCACGAGGAGGGCATCGCCTGGGCACGGAAGTCGGTTCGACACAATCCGAGCAACGGCACCGGCCATCGTATGTTGGCGGCCAACCTGGTCGGTTCCGGCCGCCTGGAAGAAGCTCGCGAGGTCACTCGGATTCGCGATGCGGCGCAAAAAACCACGATCCGCGATCTGCGTGCCATGCGCTTTTTCAAGCAACACGAGGTGCTTGAACGCTATCTTTCGGCCCAGCAGCTAGCCGGGGTGGCCGACTGAGCCTCACGCGCCGAGTGCTGCGAGAAGCGTGCGAACGGTCATGAAGACCAGGATGAGCGAACCAATGGTCCACAGAATTGCGCGAATGTCGTGAATTTGCGCGGTGAAATAGGCCACGAAATGGAGCAGGCGTGAGGCAACGTAGCCGTAGAGCAGCCATTGCGCGAGAAGCAGCGACGGCTGCGTGAGGACGTAGAGAAAGCCCGCGACCAGGAAGTACGGCAGGTTCTCGACATCGTTCATCTGGATCCGGCGGATCCGCTCGACACCTTCGTTGGGAAGAAGCTGCGCTGGATCGGGCGCAGGATTCATTGGTGTCTTCTTGATGTCCTCCGGCGAACGGTAGCCCCCCTGGGCTCTCACCATCCGGAACACGGTCAACCAGGACATCGCAACGGCCTTCAAGATCATCAGGCTGGCAGCAACGACATAGGTGGCGAAAAGGGGATCGTGAAGACTCATTCCGTCCAATTTGGCTCCCCCTCCGGCGCTTCCATACTACATGCCCGACCGCGTCGCGCCAGTGCGTCACGGCCCTCCAAGCAAAAATAACGCTCCTTTGACGCCTGACTGACGCCGGCAACGACGGCGGCGGCTTATTGCACGCGGCGACCGTCAATGAGATTTGGAGAGTTCTGACATGCGATCGCAAGCTTTGCAGACAAATGCGCAAGCCACCGTTCCCGATCGGGCGACGGTCACACCGGCAACGGGGTCGGCGTCAGGCGATAACGGCCTCCGCATCCGCGCGATCCTCAGCCTGCCCGCCACATGGTGGCAGCGCTCTCGCTTCAGGACAGAGCTGCGCGCGGACCTCAGGGACAAGCCCGAGCTTCTCCACGACATCGGCATCGGCGTGCACGAAGCGCACGCCGAAGCATCGCGGTTTTTCTGGGAAGCCGTGCTGCTCCAGCGCCGATAGAACAGGATCGGCGATCATTGGGTTGCGGTGATATCGCGGACTGCCTCGCGCTTCCTCATACTTCGTCATTGCGAGCGCAGCGAAGCAATCCAGAGTCCTTCCCCGGGAAGATTCTGGATTGCTTCGTCGCAAGGGCTCCTCGCAATGACGGTGGAGAGAGCATCTCGGCACGGAATGTCCACTCCGCGTCAGCCTCGCACCAGCTTCGCACCAGAAACTGCTGCAACGGGACTCTCCGATCGCGCTCGGCAGACCCGCAAGCACAGCTTTTCTGGTCACCTCATGAACCGCCAAGAACGCCGGGCCGCGGCCAAGCAATCCGAGAGGATCACGCCGCAGAATCTGGCGATCGCCAGGAGCCTCGAGGCCGCGAAACAGGGCCACGCGCTGTTCAATCTCGGCCGGTATGCCGAAGCCCTGGACTATTTCAACGCATTCGCGAGGCTCAATCCTGACGTCGCACCGCTGTATCAGACGCGCGGGCTTTGCCTGCAGCGGCTGGGCCGGTTCGAGGAGGCGCAGGCCGACTTCGAGCGGTCGATTGCGCTCAACCCCAGCGAGGCCGAGACGCACAAGAACCTCGGCTCGCTTCATGCGCGATTTGGCCGGATGGAGCAGGCCTTTGCCAGCTTCGATCGCGCGCTGGCGCTTCGTCCGAATTTTCCCGCAGCGCTCAACGAAAAGGCGCGGGCGCTGTGGAGCCTGCAATTGCTGGACGAGGCTTTCGCGGCCTTTCACCAATCGCTGGCCCTCGAGCCCGGCAACGCGGACACGATCTGGAATCTCGCGCTGCTGCAGATGCTGACTGGAGATTTCGCGCGGGGCCTGGCGGGACGCGAGGCGCGCTGGAAGGCGTCGTCGCTCGGCCTCGCCGATTGCGGATTCTCGCAAGCCCTTTGGCTGCGTGACCAGCCGCTCGAAGGCAAGACCATCTTGCTTCACGCCGACGAGGCCCTGGGCGACTCGATTCAGTTTGCGCGCTATGTGCCCTTCGTGGCCGCGCTCGGCGCTAAGGTCATCCTGGAGGTGAAGCCTGCGGTGCAGCGGTTACTGGCCGCCCTGCCCGGCGTTGCACATTGTGTCGATCGATCGTCTGTGACGTCGATGGCGTTCGACCTGCACTGCCCGCTTGGAAGCCTGCCGCTGGCGTTCGGGACGCGGCTCGGCACGATCCCGTTCGCGCAAGGCTTCCTGCCTGCGCCGGCGGCGGCGCGCGTGACGACGTGGGAGGATCGGCTTGAAGACCGGCTTGGTCCGCGCACGCGCTTCCGCGTCGGTCTGGTCTGGTCGGGAGATCCAGGTCACAAGAACGATCACAACCGGTCGATCGCCCTGCGCACGCTTGCGCCTCTGCTGGATTGCGATGTCCAGTTCGTCTCCTTGCAAAAGGGTGTGCGGGACCAGGATCGCGCGTTCCTCGACGAGCGCAAGGACATCATCGACCTGACGGACCATCTGACGGATTTCAGCGAGACGGCGGCGCTGGTGTCTTGTCTCGATCTGGTGATCTCGGTCGACACCAGCGTGGTTCACCTCACCGGCGCGCTCGGCGCGCCGGTCTGGACCATGTTGCCCTTCAACCCGGATTGGCGCTGGCTGCTCAACCGAGACAACAGCCCATGGTATCAGTCGATGCGACTGTTCAGGCAGCCGAAGCGAGGCGACTGGGCCAGTGTCGTGGAAGGCGTTCGCGGCGAGCTGGAGGCTCTGGTGTCCGCGCGGCGCAGCCACGACAAAACGAATGACGCGCCGGCACCTCCCCTCGCGCCTGCCTAACCTTCAACCCGATACAGCCGCCACCGCGCCGGCACGCCCTTGAGCTGGTGGCTGCCGTGATCCCTGAGGCGGATCTGGGATTGTGCCGCGAGCAGATCCTTCACCGCACGTGAGACCAGGACTTCGCCGGCGCGCGCCTTGGCGGCGACGCGGGTGCAGATGTGGAAGGCGAGGCCGACCATCTCGCCGCCGCTGATCGTGTATTCGCCTGCGTGCAAGCCCACCCTGATATCAAGCCCGAGCGTGCGCACGGCCTCCCGAATCGCGGTTGCGCAATTGATGCCGGCGGCCGGTGCCTTGAAGGTCGCGAGCACGCCGTCGCCGGTCGTCACGACTTCCTTGCCGCGCGAAGATTTCAGCTCTTTGCGGACCGCCGCGTAATAGAGGCCGATCACCTTGGTCCAGCGCGCATCGCCGAGCTTGGCGGCTTTTGCGGTGGAGCCGACGATGTCGACGATCAGGATCGTGGCGAGCGCCTGCTTGAGATCGGCACTCCCGTTGGCGGATTTGCGCCGGGCCGAGATAGCGCCCGTCAGCGGCTCATAGTCGTGGCTGCGCCGTCGCGCGATCGCGGATTTGGTATAGTCCTGGGCGCGCTCGACCGTGCCGCAGCGGATCGTTTTCTCCTGCGGCAGACGCGTCCAGTAAACCTTGCGTCCCTTGCCGGCGCCCTGCACCTCCACGGCACCCCATTTCAGGAACACTGCCGAGCCGACCCGCCGCACACACCAAGCTTTTGAGGTGTATCCTGACACGTTCGACTGATGCAGGCCGATGCGAAGGAATTTGGGCATGAACGTGCGGCCGATGCAAAGACCGTTTGGGCGGACTGGGTGTCAAACGTAGTCGGACGTTCCTGCGTTGGCAACAGGACTCCCAATCGAAGGTTTTTCTATCTCAAGCGGAACGCCCGCGATCCAGATCTGCCCGGATCGCAAGACGCCCAAGCTCTTCGGTGAACCGCCCGATATCATCGTCCGACGAGTAGATGTGAGGCGCCACGCGTACGATCCTCTCGAGGCCACGCGCCTCGAGCTCCCATCTGGCATGATCGAGACCCACAGACGCGACCGCGATGCCGCGCATGGCCAATTCCTCCACAATCCTGTTAGCGGGCAGAGACGCATGTTGGAACGTCAGGAATGCCGCGCCGGCATCTTCGTCCTCGAACACCGTGAGTCCGGGGATGTCACGCAGGTTCGCGCCCAACCGGCGCAGCTTCTCGTCGTTGCCCGCACGAACGTTCGCAATGCCGATACGATCGAGCTCCTGGAAAGATGCCCGCAAGCCGAGACGGCCGGCAGCGCAGAACTCCCATGCCTCGAAGCGCCGCGCATCCTCCAGCGGCAGGAAGCGGTCATCCGGGCACCAGGTGCCGGCGCTCTGGTCGACGATGATCGGCTCGACCAGACGGCGCAGCGCCCGATCCGACAGCGCCATCATGGCCTGCCCGCGACCACCTCGGAGCCACTTCCGTCCCGGCGCGACCATGACGTCGGAAGATGCCCCAGGCAGCGTCAACTCGAACTGACCGACGGCTTGCGCGCCGTCGATGAAATAAAGGCAGGCGTCCGGCCGCGCAATCGAGCCAAGCGCTTCGACCGGCTGGCGCAATCCAAAACTGCTGGCAACCGCCGATGCGCAGATCGCGACCGTACGCTCATCGACCAGCGCAGCGGCCTGCTCGATGTCGATCCGCCCCTGTCCGGTCATGGGCAGCCTGACCACCTCCGCTCCGGCCGCAGCCGCGCGCCGCACGGCATTCACGATATTGCCGCCCCAATCGTTCCGCGCGATCAGGATGCGATCTCCACGCTTGAGCGGCATCGATGCAAAGGCAAGTGCCCAGAGTCGGCTCGCCTGCTCGCCGAAGGCAAGATGCGTCGGGGCGACGCCCGTCAGACGGCCTGCCAGGATACGCGTCTCTTCAATGGCGTGTCTCGCATCGGCCGCCGCCCAGTGCACGCCGCGCCGGGCCTCGAGATCGAGGTGGGACTTGATCGCCGCAACCACGCTCTCGGGCATCAGACCGGCACCCGCGGCATTCAGATGGGCGCTCGTCATGCGGTGACCATCCGGTGCTGAAGCCGCTTCACCGCGCGAGATGCCGAGAAGCAGATCGCGAAGTAGACCAGGGCCGCGAACAGATAGAATTCGATCAAGCGCGCCTCCCGGTTGGCCACGATGCCGATCGACGTCATGAAATCATGGAGACCGATGACGTAGACCAGCGAGCTGTCCTGAAACAGGGCAATGCTCTGCGTGAGCAGGATGGGCGCCATGCGGCGCAAGGCTTGCGGCAGGACCACGTAGCGATAGGCCTGCATCCCGGTCATGCCGATCGCCAGCGCCGCGGCCATCTGTCCCCGGGAGATGCCGTTGATGCCGGCGCGCATGATCTCGGAATAATAGGCGGCCTCGAACAGGGTGAATGCGATGAGTGCGGACGTGAACGCTCCGACCGGCCGCCCGATGAACAGCGGCACCAGCAGATAGAACCAGAAGATCACCATGATCAGCGGAATCGAGCGCAACCCGTTGACATAGCCGGCAGCGAGCGCGGCAACGGGCCGTGGTGCCGACAGGCGCACAACCGCGATCATGGTCCCGAGCAAGATGCCGCCCGCCATCGCGAGCGCCACCAGGACAAAGCTCGTCTGCAGTCCCTGCCAAAGGAATGGCAAGGCGTGAACCAAGGCGCTCCAGTCGAGGTTTCGCACGGTCAGCCTCGCCCCAGAGTGCCGGGGATAGAGACCCGCCTTTCGACGGCGCGCATCGCGACGATGACGCAGAGCGTCAGCATGACATAGATGACGGTCGCGGCCGTCAGAGCCTCGATCCCCTGGAACGTGCTCGCCTCGATCTGGCGGCTCTGGCCCGTCAGCTCCAGCACCCCGATAGTCAAGGCGAGCGACGAATTCTTGATGATGTTGAGCGCTTCCGACGTCAATGGCGGCAGCACGTTGCGCGCCGCGAGGGGCAGAAGAATGTAGCGATAGGCCTGCGCGACGGTGAAGCCCATCGCAGCGGCTGCCATGCGCTGCCCAGCGCCGATCGATTCGATGCCGGCGCGGACCTGCTCGGCGACGCGCGCAGCCGTGAAGCAGCCGAGCCCAGCCACGGAGAACCAGTATTCGGGCATCGGCAGGTCGCGCTTGATCCAAAGTCCGAACGATCCCGGCAACAGCTCCGGCAGCACGAAGTACCAGAGGAACAGCTGGAGCAGCAGGGGGATGTTGCGGAACAAATCCACATAGGCCGTCGCGATGAGGCGCGCGGTCCGGCTCGGTAGCGTGCTCAGCACGCCGACGGTGCAGCCAATTGCGAGCGCGATGATCCATGCCGCGCCCGCAACGAGAAGCGTCCATGTCACGCCGGCGAGGAGCCATCCGAAATACGGCTCAACGAACAGAATGCTCCAGTTCCAGCGATATTGCATCGCGTGCCTGCCCGGACTATTCAGCGCGGCAGGGCCTGAACCCGGAAGGCGGCGAGCAGCTCGCCCTCGATTTTCAGGCCCAGTGGGTCGAACCATCTGGCATAGGTCTTCTCGGCTTCTCCCGACCGGAACGCATCGGCGAAGGCGCCCCGCACCAGCAAGGCGAAATCCTGATCGCCACGCTGCATCATCGCGCTATAGGGGTCGTAGGTGAGCAGGCGACCAACGACAGCGAGCGAGCCCGCCGGCTTCGCCTTGGTGGCGGCATAGACCTTGATCTGTACACCGTCAGCGACGAACGCGTCGACACGGTCGTTCTCGACCAGGAGCGCACCCTCGAGAAGATCCTTCACATAGACCAGCTGGACGCCGAGCGCCTTCTCGTCATTGAGCTTGCGGACCGCGGCCTCGTTCGACGAACCCTGCAGCGCGGCAACGCGCCTGCCCTTGAGATCTTCGATCTCCCTGGTCGCGGATGCCGCTTTCACGAGCAACTGCGTGCCTGTTACGTAGAAGATCGGCGAGAACTCGACCTGTTCCTGGCGTGTCAGGAAATTCGAGGTGGTGCCGCATTCGAGATCGATCGTTCCGTTGGCCACCAGCGGGATCCGGTTGGTCACGTTGATCGGCGTGAACGTCACCTTGAGATCGGGCTTGTTCAGCCGCTGCCTCACGGCATCGACCACCTTCATGCAGAGATCGATCGAATATCCTTCCACCTTTTGCTCATCGCTGATGTAGGAGAACGGCACTGAGGCCTCGCGATGGCCGATGTTGATCGCACCACGCTCCAGGATGCGCTTGAGAATGACGCTGTTGCCGGGCCCTTGCTGTACGGGGAGCGGCTCCGCCGAAGCCGCCGTGACCAGGCACGCTATCATCGCGATCGATGCCATTGTCGCGATGCCGAATTTGCCCAGTCTCATCGGATGTCCCTTCCAGCCCGTCTGCCCGGCAGGACGCTACTGCGCCGATGCCGGACATTTCCAATGCGAATGCGCGCGGAGTTGATGCGGAATTTGCATCGGCCGAGCGGCGGAAACCGGCTATGGTGCGTGCCACGAGAGATCGCGAGAAGGCACCAATCATGCTCGATGTCCGCTGGCTTGAGGATCTGGCCGCTGTGGCGGAGACCAAGAACCTGACGCGTGCCGCCGAGCTGCGGAATGTCAGTCAGTCCGGACTGAGCCGCCGGCTGCAATCGCTCGAAAACTGGGCAGGCTCAGCCTTGCTCGACCGCCGCAAATCCCCGATCGAGCTGACCGATGCAGGGACACAATTGCTGGCCACGGCGAACGACGTGATCGGGCGGCTCAATGCCACCCGGCGCGCCCTGAGGGAGGACCAGGATCAAGCAACCAGGAGCGTGCGCTTTGCCGCGCCTCACCTGCTATCCGTGACGTTCTTTCCAAAGTGGCTGCCGCAAATCCAGGCAACGATCGGATCGACGCGGCTGACGATCCTGTCCGACAACCTTCCCGGATGCTGTGACGCCTTCGACGACGGCGCTGTCGATTTCGTCGTCTGTTACATGGATCAGGCCAGCGGGCTGAATTCGGCCGGCGGAAAGACGCTGTCGATCTCGCGGTGTCAGTGGCTGACCATTGGCCAAGAGAAGCTCGTGCCGCTGTCAGCCGTCGACGGCGACAAGCAGCCCCTCCATGATCTGGCGCCGGAGCCGCGTCGGTCGGTTTCCTATCTCGGTTATAGCAGCGAGTGCTCGCTCGGCTGGGCCGTCGACCAGAAGCTCGCTGAGGCGACCGACCTGCCCCAGCTCAATCGCATCTATGAGAACTCGCTGGCCGATGGGCTGCGATCGATGGCGTTGTCCGGGCTCGGCGTCGCCTGGCTGCCGCTGACCACGACCCACCAAGACATCCTCCGCGGCCGTCTCGTCCGCACGGGGCTGCCGGACCTGGATGTCGATCTCGACATCCGGATCTATCGGCCGCAGCGACGCCTCAGCCGGCGTGCGGAAGACCTCTGGTCACATCTTGTGGCGGCACGGTCGGTCGTCGGACTCCCGGAGCTTGCTTCGGCCGCACAGAGGGACCGCATCGCGCATCCTCATCCGTGAAACGCGAACAGCTCGATCGGCTCGCTGAAACCGCGCACGGCGTGCTGGCCGACCCGCTCGAGCTCGAACTCCGGCGTCACCAGCTCGGCAAAATCGCGCGACAGCAGCACCGGCTTGCCGATCTGCTTGGTGAGCGCCTCGAGCCGCGAGGCCATGTTGACCGCGGGACCGATCACGGTGAAGTCGAGCCGGCTGGTCGAGCCGATATTGCCGTACATGACGTCGCCGACATGGACGCCGATGCCGTAGTTCAGCGGCGCGCGGCTGGTCGCCTTGTTGCGCTCGTTCAGCGCGACCATGGCCTCGCGCGCCTCGGCCACCGCACGCAGCAGATTGGCGCAGGCGTTGGGCTCATGAAGCGGAAAGATGGCGAGCAGGCCGTCGCCGATGAATTTCAGGATCTCGCCGCCATGGCGCGCGATCGGCTCGGACATCGCGTCGAAATAATCGTTGAGAAGATCGATGACGTCGTCGCGCGGCCAGTTGTCGGAGATCTTCGTGAAATCGCGCAAGTCGCAGATCATGATCGCGGCGCGCACCGTCGTGCCGGTGCCGCGCCGCGTGGCGCCGGCGAGGATCAGCTCACCGGCATGGGCGCCGACATAGGTCTCCAGCAGCGTCCGCGCCAGGCGATTCTTGACGCGGATCTCGCTGACCAGCGCCAGCACTGGCAACACCTTCCTCAGTGCGGCGACATGGGCGTCGTCGAAGCCACCGGGACGGTCGGTCGAGAACGTGACGAGATGCCGCTTGCCGAGCGTATGATAGAGCGGCCAGGCCACATAATCGGTCAGGCCCTTGGCCCGCATCTCGTCATAGAGCGCGTGCTTGCGGCCGAGCGCCGGATCCCGTTCGAGATTCTCGCGCACTTCGGTTGCACCGTCGAACATTTCGTTGGCGGGGCTGCCGATATATTCGGAGCGTCCCCTGACATCGAAATCAACCCGCGTGATCTCGGCCTCGCGCATGCCGTCGGACCACATGATACGGGCCCCCAGCCATTGCGGGTGCTGGATCATGACATGAAGCGTCGACCGCTTGAGCGGAATGCCGGCCTGCTGGAGGCGGATGCACATCTCGGCAAAGATATTGTCGATGAAGCGCTGGTCGCGCGTGCCATTGGTCAGCCAGTCGACGACAGCGTCGCTGCCGGAATGGATTAATTCATCGTTTCGCGGCGCGCTCATTCATCTGCCTCTGGACGGCGGTCTTCGTCCCCGACATATCGTGTTCCGGCGCCGCCGCGTCAACCTAGCCAGTTGCACGGATTGTGCGCATCGCCCTGGTGGGCAGGATCGCCGTTCAGCCGATGATTTCGATCGACCCCAGGACGGCCAGCCCCGAAACCAGCGCGAGCGTCGAGGCTTCGGTCAATTCGACCTTCAACGTGTTTTCGTGCGAAATCGGAAAATCCTGACCGCCGAGACGGATGCTGCAGTCGCCGCGCGCGGCGTAGAGCAAATGCGTCCCCGCGGGCAATGGCCGTTCGCCGGGCGCCCTGAGCGCCCCGAGCTCGATCTCCGCCGCGCCACGCCGCGCCATCAGATTAACGACCTCGACCGGACCGGCCTCGAGCGCGGTGACGATCGCGAGCTCGCCGGTGAAGCGCACGGTCGTGAACGGCTCGCGCTCATCGAACTCCTGCCCCGGCGCTTTCAGCACCAGCCCGCGCCCGCCGACCACCATCTGCAGGCGGTCGATGCCCGCCATGTGGGAGAACGGCCCGGGCGCCACGATCGGCGTGGCGGCAAAGCGCCACAGCAGGCTGTCCCAATCCTTCACCGCCGCGCCCGGCCGATGCGCATCCGCGATATCGGTAAAGATGCCGCCGCCGTTCTTCCAGGGCGAGCGGGTATAGTTTTCGGATTTCAGCAGCGTGGTTTTCATGTTTTTCAGCTCGTCCGAAAAGGGCGAGCAGACCGATATCACGATTGCCGCAGGCCTCAAATCGCGCCGTCGTCCAGGCGAAAGCCAGGACGACGTTGGGGAGATGCCGCGCGCCTCACTCGCTCTTGCCGCCGTTCAGCTTCGGCAATGTCTCGACGATCTTCTGCTTGCCGTCGACGATCTCGGCGAGAAAGCTGGCGCGGTCGATGTCGCCGTTCTGGTCCCAGCTTGCTTCCATCAGCATGCCCGGCGCCTTGTCGGGCGTCAGCGTCAGACCCTTCATCGCCGCGCCAAACGCCTTGCTGTCGAACTTGCCGATTTTCTCGGTGACGTATTTGACGAGATAGACCGCAGTGTAGCCCTTGATGCCGTTGTGATCGGGCAGATATTTGAAGCGTGCGGAAAACTTCTTCGCGAAAGCCTCGATCGCCGGTACCGGCGCGTCCGCACTGAGACCAACATGGCCGCGCACACCGTTGGCGGCGGGGCCGGCGAGCTCGACCACCTTCTGGCTGAGCAGCGTCGTCTCGCCGAACAGAGGCGTCGACAGGCCCTGCCGCTTGGCCTCGATCAGGAAGCGCGCGCTCTCCTCCTCGTTGGTGTAGACGAACACGGCGTCGGCCTTGGCGCTCTTGAGCTTGATGACATCCGAGCCGAAATCGACCTGGCCCTGCTCGGTCGAGATATCGGCCGATACCTCGATATTGTGCGCCTTCATCTCCTTCACGAAATTGTCGTGGCCGCCCTTGCCGAAATCATTGTTGACCCAGACCACCGCGACGCTCTTCACCTTCAGCTTGTCGTGCAGGTAATTGGCGATCTTCGGCATGGAGAATTGCTGGCCGAAGGCGGTGCGGAACACCCAGGGGTTGCCCTGCGTCGTGATGTCGGCGGCCTCGGCGCCGACGATCTGCGGGATCTCGGCCTGTTGCGTCAGTGCCATGTTGACCTTGACCGAGCCGGAATAGATCGGCCCGAGCACGACATAGGGATCCTTGTCCAGCACCTTCTGCACCTGCGCGCGCGAGATGCCGGGGTTGCTCTGGGTATCGAGATGCTCGGTCTGGATCTTGCGGCCCAGAATGCCGCCGGCAGCATTGATCTCGTCGACCGCGAGCGCGACGCCGTCGCGCCAGTTGGTGCCGGAGACGGCGCCGGGGCCGGACAGCTCGATGACATCGGGGATGTAGACCGTGCTCTGCGCGCGGGCCGCTCCCGCCGCGAGCGATGCCGCCAAGGCGATGACGAGCGTTCCTGCAAGATGTCTCATGATGTCCTCCCCGTTTTGCTTTCTTTTCTATGATCCGTCGAAGCCGAGCAGTTTCGCCGGCGTCCGCCACAGCAGGCGATGCCGGTCGCCCGGATCCGGAAACAGCTTTGTCAGCACCGCGAGCAGCGGCCCGTAGTCGAGCCTTTCCGCGGCGCGCAGGAACGGATAGTCGGAGCCCCAAACGCAGCGATCGAGCGTGAAAGCCTCAACCAGCGCGGCGATGAACGGCCAAATGTCCTCATAAGGATGCGGCAGCTCGGAGAACTTGTAATAGCCGGAGAGCTTGATATGCGCGTCGCGCTCGCGGCCGATCGTGAGCAGCGCCTGGAAGGCCTTGCCTTGCAAGCCTTGCGCGACCGACGGTCGGCCGCAATGATCGAACACCAGGCGCACCGGCGATTTGTCGATCAGCGGCAGCAGGTCGAGCAGCTGATCGTTCTCGACCTGGATCTGGAGGAACAGGCCGAGGCTCGTCAGCCTCTCCAGCAGCGGGGCAGTGTTGCGATAATAGTCGGCGCCGTGGAACGGCACGTTGAAGGCGACGCCGATCACGCCGGCCGCCTTCAATCGTTCCAATTCGCGGATATCGACGTCGTTCTCGACCACGGCGACGCCCTTGAGGCGGCCGCCGCCCTGCCTCAAGGTGTCGAGCAGGATGTGGCTGTCGCTGCCATAGCCGGTATTGGTGGCGACGACGAGCGCGTGGCGGACATCAAAGGCATCGAACACGCGGATGAGCTGCGCGGCCGGCGCGATCTCCTGCCCGCTTGGCCGGTACGGCGTATCGGCGCCGTACGGAAAGCGCACGGGATCGAGCGCGTGGATGTGGCAGTCGATCTTGGGGCCCGCCGGCAAGGTCATGGCGCAAAGCTCCCCGCGCGGTTCAGAACGTGGCCTCGATGGCCTTGATCAGCTCGGGCGTCACATCAGGCATGACGCCGAACCAGGCCTTGAAGGCGAGCCGCGCCTGGTTGAGCAGCAGGCCGAGCCCGTTCACCGTGACGCAGCCGCGGGCGCGGGCATTAGCCAGGAACGGCGTCTCGAGCGGCGTGTAGATGAGATCGGCGGCGAGTGTCGTTGACTTCAGCCGCGACAGATCGATCTCGAGCGCGCTTTTGCCGACCATGCCGCGATCGGTGCAGTTGACGAGCAGCGCGACATCACTGAGCGCCGCGGCGCGATCGTCCCACGGAACGGCGCTGACGGCGGAGCCGAATTCGGTCGCGATCGCCTGCGCCTTCTCCGCCGTGCGGTTGGCGATGCGGATCTCGCGCGCGCCGTTCTCCAGCAGCGCTACGACCACCGCGCGCGAGGCGCCGCCCGCGCCCAGCAGCAGGATCGGCCCGGCATCGCCGCGCCAGTCGGCCCTGGCGTCGCGCAGGCTCTGGACAAAACCGTTGCCGTCATTGTTGAAGCCGGACAGCGTGCCGTCGGCTTCGACGACGATGGTGTTGACGGCGCCGATGCGCCTGGCGGTCTCGTTGACGCGGTCGAGCATCGGCATTGCCGTCTGCTTGTGCGGCATGGTGACGTTGCAGCCGCGGAACCCGAGCGCGATCAGCCCGTCCAGCGCATCCTCGAGCCGCTCCGGCTTCACGGCGAGCGGGACGTAGGAGCCGCGGATGCCGTGCGCCTTCAGCCAGTAATTGTGAATGACCGGCGAGCGCGACTGCGCGACCGGCATGCCGATGACCCCCGCCAGCCCAAAACCGTCCTGCGACATGCTGCGCGTCCCGTCCCGACCAGCGCCCTTCGGCGCGCGACCATGTTATTTGGTCATTTGTCCAATTCTATTAAGCGGAATGGCTATCGCGCGCAATCTGAATCTCGGAGCCGGTGAAGGGAGAACGCGAAAGCCGCGCGCATTTCGGACGGTCGCCGGTCCTCGCCTCCCGGCTATTTTGTCGTCAGCGCGGCGACCGGCCGCCACGACGTGTCGGGCGCGACAGTCGCGAACTGCCGGCAACGGTCCCGCATCAATTCTGCCGGGCGATCATGGCCGCGCTCATTCAGCACGGCTTCGAAATCGGCGAGCGCGGCGGCAAACCAGCGCGCGCGATAATTGGCAAGGCCGCGCTCATAGTCCGCAATCCATCCGGTCGTGCCGTCGCCTTCCCCGGCAAGTCCGATCAATTCGTAGACCGAGAAACCCTCCTCCCGCCCGTAAACCGCGACGCTGTCAATTTCCCGCGTGACGATGGCGCCGCGTGCGAGGCGTTCGGTCGCCTCGCCAATCAGGATTTGCGTGCCGTAAGACTTGTTGGCGCCCTCGAGGCGGCTTGCGACATTCACGGCATCGCCGATCACGGTGTAGTTCAGGCGCAGTTCCGAGCCGATGTTGCCGACCAGCATGCGGCCGGAATTGATTCCGATCCGAATCTGGAGCGGCTGGCCGGAATCGTCGGAAAGGCCCGACGCCTCGATCGCCCTGCGGCAGCCGAGCGCGGCGCGACAGCAGCGCAGCGCATGATCGGCCTGCGGCTGCGGCGCGCCCCAGAATGCCATGACGGCGTCGCCGATGAACTTGTCGATGGTGCCGCCATCGGCGACGATGACTTCCGAGGCGGCGTCGAGATAGCCCGACAACAGCGGCACGATGCGATCGCCCATGCGCTCGGATAATCCGGTGAAGCCGGCGATGTCGATGAACATCACGCTGAGCTCCTGAATCGTGCCGCCGGGTTTCGCTTCGACACCCTGTCGTAGCAGCGAGCGAACGAGATCTGCCGGGATGAATTTGCGAAAGGCGGAGAGACCGGCCGCCATCTCGGCGATCGCACCCGACAGGCTCGTGATCTCCTTGAGCCGCGACGGGTGCCGACGAACCTTCTCCAGCGCAAAGGCTTCGACATGACGGAGCTCGCCGACCACGCGCGTCAGCGGCGCGGCAATCACCGAACGTGCCAGCATCGCCGACACCAAGGCCGCAAGCACCGCGCCGACGGCAAGACCGACGATCAGCCGCCGCAGCGTCGTCTCGACAGGTCCGAGAAATTCGGCCTCGGGGATGACGGTTGCAAGCGACCAGCCCGGGAACGGCAACGGCGTCAGCGCGACTTCGTAGGCCGCGCCGTGCGAGGCGAGCCGGCTTCGCCACGCCTCCTTGCGGCCCTGGTCGCCGGCCTGGGCCAGCGCCAGCCGCGCCAATGGCAACAGCTTCTGCTCTTCACGCGCTGAATGCAATTCGTCGGCATCCATGTCCGGCGCGGCCACGAGTTCGCCACTGCCATCGAAGATGAAAGCCGCGCCGGTACGGCCGACCTCGAGCTGGGAGAGGAAACGCGCGATCCTGGTGTATTCGATAATGATCGCAAGCACGCCCTGCCGTTCCTGGTAAACGTCGATCGGACCCGCAAAGGCAATCGACGGCCGCTCGCCGGTCGGATGGTTCGAGACCCTGAACCATTGCGGCTCCTCCGCTGCGAGGCCGGTCTTGAACCAGGCGAGGTCGGCGACGCGAAATTCGGTCGGCTCGAAGCGGCGATTGGCGAATTCGATGTCGCCGGGCACAACGTCATATTCATCGATCCGGCGCTGGCCGGGATGATCGGTCAGCGAGATCTCCATCATCTCCAAACGGCGGTCGCCGAGCTTGTGAGCGGCAAAGAACGAGCCGTCCGGCCAGCCGAAGGCAACCGAGGAGATCGTCGCCTGCGATTGCAGTTGCGACAGGAACACGAACTCGCGCTTGTCGGCCTCGCGGGTGTCGAGCACGTTCTGCAAAAACAGCGTGCGGATGGCGGTATGGGCGGCGCGTGCCTCGTCGACGATGGCCGCGACCTCCTTGCGGACCGCTGCCACGATCTGCTCGTTGATGGTCGCGGCCAGTTGCCGACTGGTTGCTTCCGCCGTCCGCCACCACAGCAGGCTGGACAAGGCGGCGGTCAGCAGGATCGCGGTCAACACCAGCGCCGAGACCGCAAGGCGGATGCTGACCGTCAGCCTGGCGAGCGCGTGAAAGTGCCGTCCGGGATCAACGTTCATCGTGGGTTCCGTTCTCCGGCAGGGCCGCGACCCGGCCATATCTCCTGCTATCGCTCTACGTGGCGCGCCTGCGTTCGTTACCTGTGGCAGGCACCACCCACCGCCTTCCAACCAACCGTCTCGCGGACACGCTCACGGACTCGTGAGCAGCTCTATGCGTAACACGAGCTGCGTACGTGACGAACCCGACAATGCGCTCTTCGCTTGCCAAGCGATGCTATCCCGAAAAGGAGAATACCATGTCTGCCAAACTTGCCGTCACCACGCTCGTTCTCGCCGGCGCCATGTCGACCGCGCTCGCCACTCTCGCCGCCGCCGCTCCGCTGACCAAGGCCGAGGCCGATGCGGCAATCGCCGCCAAGAAGGAAAAGTGCTTCGGCGTTGCGCTGAAGGGCCAGAACGATTGCGCGGCCGGACCGGGCACCACCTGCCAGGGCACCTCGACCACCGATTTCCAGGGCAATGCGTGGAAGTTCGTGCAGGGCGGCACGTGCACCAGCATCGACCTGCCGAACGGCAAGAAGGGCTCGCTCAAGCCGGTCTGACACCAGCACATCGCCAAACAGGGAAAGCGGAGGAGCGACATGACACTAGCGATCGGGCCCGGCCCGTCCACATCCACGCCCCTCCGCTTTCCGTCTCCGATCGGCGGCATCGCCGGCACCAGTTTCAAGCACGAGCATCTCAAGGCGATCCTCGCGGATGGCCCGCAACGCGGCTTCTTCGAAGTTCATGCCGAGAATTACATGGGCGCGGGAGGGCCGCCGCACCGCGCCCTGGACGCAATCCGCCGCGACCATCCGCTGTCGCTGCATGGCGTCTGCATGTCGATCGGCGGGCCGCAGCCGCTCGACAAGGCGCATCTGGCCCGCTTCCGCGGCCTGGTGGCGCGCTACCAGCCGGCGATGGTGTCCGAACATCTGGCCTGGTCGACGCATGAGAGCAGCTTCTTCAACGATCTGCTGCCGCTGCCCTACACCGAGGCGACGCTGCGCCACGTCTGCGCTCACATCGACGAGATGCAGGAGGCGATCCGGCGTCCGATCCTGCTGGAAAACCCGTCGACCTATCTCGCTTTCACGGAAACGACCATGAGCGAGACCGATTTCATCCGCAGCGTTGCGGAGCGCACGGGATGCGGCCTGCTGCTCGATATCAACAACGTCTTCGTGTCCGCGACCAATCACGGCTTTTCGGCGCTCGACTATCTCGCTGATTTTCCGCTGTCGCGCATTGGCGAAATCCACCTTGCCGGGCACGACGAGCAGGCGGACGATGACGGCGAGCCACTCCTGATCGACAGCCATGACGGTCCGGTCGCGGACGCGGTGTGGAAGCTCTACGAGATCGTCATCGAACGCTGCGGCCCGGTGCCGACGCTGATCGAGTGGGACAGTAAGATTCCTGATTGGCCGGTTCTGCAAGCGGAAGCCGCCGCTGCACAGGCGATCCTCGATCGCTGCGGGACCGCCAAGCCCGCGGAGGATCGTCATGCCGCCTGAGCCGATCTCGTTTGCCGCGGCGTTCGCGCCGGCGCTGCTCGATCCGACGCGCGACGCGCCTCGGATCGTAACCGGCCCGAACGGCAAGGCCGCCGGAAAGCGCTACGACGTCTATCGCAACAATGTCACGGTGAGCCTGATCGACGCGCTCGCTGCGATCTATCCGGCGGTGCAACGCATCATCGGCCCTGACTTCTTCCGCGCGATGGCGCGCTCCCATGTTCGCGGCAGCCCGCCGACCTCGCCGTTGCTGTTCGAATATGGCCGCGGCTTTCCGGACTTCATTGCACGATATGAGCACGCGCAAACCGTGCCCTGGCTCGCCGATGTCGCCCGGATCGAACGAGCCTGGCTCGACGCCTATCACGCGCGCGACGCAACGCCGCTGGCGCCGGCGCAACTCGCGGCGGTCGCACCGGATCGACTGGCCGACCTCGTTCTCACACCGCACCCGGCAGCGCGGGTCGTGCGCGCTGAATTTTCCGCCGTGACGATCTTTGCCGCCAACCGCGATAGCGCGCCCGTGAGCCGCATCGACGCCTCAACACCGGAAGACGCGCTGATCACGCGGCCCGGCTTCGATGTCATCGTGCGGCACCTGCCTCCCGGCGGGGCGGTGTTCGCAACCTCCCTGACGGAGGGGCGGCCGTTCGGCGAGGCTGCGGCATCGGCGCTGGACGCCTCGCCCGACTTCGACATCGCCACCAACATCGCAGGTCTGATCGAAGCCGGCGCATTCACGTCAATCGCCTTCGGAGACGCATGATGATCACGGACCAACGCATGTCGGCCGAAGGAAGCCTGCCGCCACTGGGGCGTCTCGTCGACAACGCCAATCGTCTGGTGCAGACGATTGCTGCGCCCTCGCTGGTCCAGCTCGTGCTGCGGCTGGCGCTGGCGGTGCCGTTCTGGCGCTCCGGCATCCTCAAATGGGGCGGCTTCCTCAAGCTGAACGACACCGCGGTGTCGCTGTTCACCGACGAATTCATGCTGCATTTGCCGGGCGGCCCCTATCACTATCCCGCGCCGGCGGTGATGGCCTTCCTGTCGGGGTGCGGCGAGATCACGTTCCCGATCCTGCTGGTCCTCGGCCTCGGCACACGGTTCGCAGCCCTCGGGCTGCTGTTCATGACAGTGATCGTCGAGCTCACCGTGCCCGACGGCTGGCCGGTGCACATCACCTGGGCCGCAATGGCCCTCGGCATCATGGCCTACGGACCCGGACGCGTCTCGCTGGATCATTTGATCGGCCGGGCACTCTCGCCCGGGTGATGGGAGCGGCCAGGGCGGCCAGTCTGTGTTATCCTGGCCGTTATAGCTGAACCTTCAGCGAGGCATCCATGTCCAGCACTGACAAGGTTTTCGCCGGTTCGGTCCCAAAGCTGTACGACGAATATCTGGTGCCGCTGATCTTCTCCTTCTATGCCGACGACCTTGCCCGGCGCATCGCGGCGCTGTTGCCCTCGGACTTGCTCGAGATCGCCGCCGGCACCGGTGCCGTCACGCGGGCCGTGGCGGCGCTGCTGCCTCCCAGTGTCCGCTATGTCGCGACCGACCTCAACGAACCGATGCTCGCGGTCGCGAAGCAGCGTCAGGGCGATGACCCCCGCATGTCCTGGCGACAGGCGGATGCGCTAGCGCTGCCCTTCGACGATGCCGCGTTCGACGTCGTCTGCTGCCAGTTCGGCGCCATGTTCTTTCCGGATCGCAGCAAGGGCTATGCGGAAACGAAGCGGGTGTTGAAGCCTGATGGCGCGTACCTGTTCAGTGTCTGGGACCGTATCGAGGACAATGTGTTCGCGGACGACGCGACGATCACGCTCGGCAGGATGTTTCCCGACAATCCGCCGCTGTTCATGGCGCGGACGCCGCACGGCTACCACGACAAGGCTGTCATCAAGGCCGATCTCGAACGCGCGGGCTTCAAGGACATCTCGATAGAGACGCTGACAGCAATGAGCCGCGCGCCTTCGGCGGAATATGTCGCGATCGCCTACTGCCAGGGAACGCCACTGCGCGGCGAGATCGAGGCCAGAGATGCGAGCAAGCTCGAGGCCGCAACCGATGCCGTTGCGCAAGCCATCCGAAAACGCCACGGCTCCGGACCGGTCGAAGCCAGGATTCAGGCCCTGGTGATCACGGCCCGGCCGTAACGGCGCGAGCCGCTACGCTCCGGCCGCGCGCCTACCAAAAGCTCCGCTGCACCGGTTGCGTCGATTGATAGTACTGGTACTGGCCGCCGCGGCGGCGCGGATTGACCGGCTGCGGGGTGGGATCGCGCTGCCCAAAGAAGAAGAAGCCATTGCCGCCAAAGCCGTTGCCGCCCCAGCCATCGTCGGTGGCCACCTCCATCGGCGGCGCGGTCGGCTTGCGTGTGATGAAGCCGCCTTGCGGATGGTTGCTCAGGACCGCGACGAACTCGGTGCGGTAGTTGGTCTCGGCGCTCAGCGGCTCGTCCGAGATGATGATCGACGAGCGCGGCAATGCGGTCGGCCCGATGCGATCCCACACCTCCTGCGGAATGGTGACGCGGTCGAGCGCATCCCTGGCGCTGTCGCCCTCGTCGATGGTGACGACGCTCCAGCGCAGGCCGGTGTCGTTCTTCGCCATCGCCGTGAAGATGTGCGTGCCGAGCGGCTGGTCGGGATTGCGGATGGTGACGGGAACCTCGATGCTGGTGTCGAACACCTCGCCGCCGCCGTCGGGCGCCGGCTTGTGGGTATTGCGACGCACGTAGAGCTTTTGCGTCGAGCGGCTGATGTAGACCGATACCGGCTCTAGCGCGAGCTTTGCGTCGGTCGCAGCCTTCACGGCTTCAGCCTTCTTGGCCGCGGCCGCCTTGGCAGCATCCTTTGTTGCGGCAACCGCGTCGCGCTTCGGTTGCGCGGCGGCCTTGGCGGCGTCCAGCTGAGTTGCCGCATCCGCGGCCTTGGTCGCGGCCTTCTGCTTCAGCTCGTCGGCCTTTGCCTTGGCCTGATCAGTCTTGGCATTCGCGACCAGCTTGTCGGCATAGGCGTTGTCGGCGTCGGCGCGCGCCTTCTGCTGCTCGAGCTTGCGCAGCGATGCCGGAAGCGATTGCGCATCCTTCGCGGCTGCCGTCGCGGCCTTCTTGGCGTCATCAGCCGCGCTCGCGGCTTCCTCCGCCTGGGCGGAGAGCTTGTCGGCACGATTCGGTGCCGCCGCGATGGCCTCCTTGCTCGGCACGAACAGCGAGGGATGCGAGAAATCGACTGGAGCGGCGTCGTTCGGCGAGATGATCACCCGCATGCCGATATTGGTCTTGTCGAACAGGCCTTCGGCGAAGGGGAAGGGCATCCGCACGCAGCCGTGCGAGGCCGCGTAGCCGGGCAGCGGCCCGCCATGCAGCGCGATGCCGTTCCAGGTGATGCGCTGCATGTTCGGCATCCAGGCATCGTCATACATGGTGGAGTGGTGGTCCTTGTCCTTCTCGATAACGGCGAAGACGCCGGCGGGCGTCTCGCGCCCGGTCGTGCCGGTCGAGACCGGCGCGCGCAGAATCCAGCCCTCTGAATCGTAGAACGTGACCTGCTGGCTCTTGATCGATACGATCGCCATGATCGGCTCGCCGGCCTCGCGCTGCGCCACCGCCTCGGCGGTCTGGCGCGGCTGCTTCGCCGCCACGGTGTCCGGGATCATTGCAGACAGCGCAACCGCTACCGCGAACATCACAATTCCGGGAGGCCCCCAACGCCGCATCGCTCCATTGGATTGCGCCGTCGTCATCAGGTCTTTCATGCCATTCCCCGGTTGCCGGTCCGCACTTGCGTCGATCATCGATCAGATTGCGATCTCTAGATTAAGAAATCGCAGCCACCATCCGTTCCGTATCGGGCGATTTTCGGTCGGTTCCGGCGACAAAGCTCTCATATACGACGGCCCGCGCGGGCGGAAGGGCGGTCCGCGGCCGGGGCTGGCCTGGAGCTGGCGGACGCGCTCTGCGGCAGAATGTCCACCTGAAGCGGCAGGAGGGAATGTGACCGGAATCACAGAGAATTGCGCCAGGACGGCCGCCAGCAAGCGGTAGCGCTCGGCGTCAGTTGGCCCGCCCGCTCTACGGCGCGCCAACTGCCTTGTTCGCAACGAGCGCTTCGATCTCGGCGTCGCTCAGACCCGCTTCGCGCAACACCTCGCGCGAATGCTCGCCAAGGCGCGGCGCCATGCGATGGATGCCGGCCGGGCTTTCGGAGAATTTTGTCGCCGGACGCGCCTGCCGAATCCGTCCCTCAGTCGGGTGATCGATATCCGCGAACAGTCCGACAGCCGCGAGGTGCGGCTGATCGCCGATCTCGGTGAGCCGGGCAAACGCGGTGTGCGGCACGTCCAGCCGCAGCAGCAATTCTTCCCACTCCGCCGTGGTGCGGGTCGGTCCGATCTCGCTCATGCGGTCGTAGATCTTGTCGATGTTTTGCGAGCGCAGCACGGGATCGCGCACGCCGAGCTCGTCGCTCAATTCGGGGCGGCCGACGGCCTCGAAGAAGGCGCACCAATTGTCGCCCGAATAAGGCAGCATCGTCAGCCAGCCGTCCTTGGTCTTCACCGGACGCCGGTTCTTCATGCGCTTGTAGCCGGCCGGGCCGATCGGCGGATCGAACGCATGTCCGCCCAGCATCTCGATGCTGTTGAAGCCCGCGATTGTCTCCAGCATCGGCACCTCGACCATCTGGCCTTGTCCGGTGCGTTCGCGCCTGAACAGGGCTGCCGACACCGCACCAACCATCGCCATGGCGCAGATCTTGTCGCCGATCAGGCTCGGAACGAATTCCGGCTGCTCGTCAGATCCGATCGATGATGCGAGGCCTGAGGCCGCCTGGATGATCTCGTCAAAGGCAGGCCGCGCTGCCCAAGGGCCGTCCTGGCCAAAACCGGTCGCGGAGGCATAGATGAGCCGGGGATTGAGCTTGGCGCAGTCGCCGTAACCGAAACCGAGCCGCGCCATCGCTGCGGGGCGCACATTGGTGACAAGCGCGTCGACCGTCGGGATCAGCTTCGCCAGCGCCGCCTTGCCGTCCGGATGCTTCAAATCGAGCGCGAGGCTGCGCTTGTTGCGGTTGACCGCCATGAACTGGCCGCTCATGCCGCGGTTCCGGAACACGCCGGTGTAGCGCCAGGTGTCGCCCGACGGCGGCTCGATCTTGATGACGTCGGCGCCCCAGTCGCCGAGCATTTGCGCGGCATAGGGTCCGAACAGCACGCTCGTCAGATCGAGAACGCGGATGCCGCTGAGGGGGCCGGTCGGTGCCATCGTCTCTTCACTGTGGTTGGAGGAAGCATTCACGGTGAGCCTACTCGCCGAGAACGTCGCCGAACAGCTCCCAGGATTTTCCGTTGAAGCGCGCCATCTGCAACTGGCGGATCGGCGTCACCTGCTCCGCCGAGGTGTTGAGCCTGATGCCGGGCAGCAGCATCGGCAGCTCGACATCCCTAAAGGACTGCGCCTGCTTCATCAAATTGGCGCGCGTGAGATCGTTGCCGGCACGCTGCAGCACCATCTCCATCATCTGCGCCATGGTGTAGCCGGTGACGTTGAAGATATCGGCGGGATCAGCGCCGGAATTGTAGGTCTTCATCCATTCGCGCCAGGCTTTCATGCCGGCGTCGTTCTCCCAGCGCGGATCACCGGGATCCTTCAGGAAGGCACCGGTGACGATGCCGACGGAATTCTCGAGCCCGGCCGGCGCCAGCACGGAGCCGACGGAATTGGAGACGGCGGGAACGATGATCTGCGGCTTCCAGCCGAGCTCGGCGACCTTCTTGATCGCCTGAGCCGCGAATTTGGGCGTGCACTCGTTGAACAGAACGTCGGCGCCTGCGGCCTTGAATTTGACGATCTGGGAGTCGACCGTCGCATCCGTCGTCTCGTACACCGCTTCCGACACGATCTGGCTGACGTGCTCGCCAAGCCCCTCCTTGAAGCCGGCGAGATAGTCGCGGCCGGGATCCTCGTTCGGCGTGATCACCGCGATCCTGGCGTCGGGCTTGTTCGCCAGAATCCACTTGGCGTAGATTCGTCCTTCAGTCCTGTAAGTCGGCTGCGAACCGGTGGTCCAGGGAAAATGATGCGGATCGTTCCAGCGGCTGGCGCCGCTCGACGGGAACAGCTGCGGCACCTTCTTGACGTTGAGATATTTTTGCGCGGCGATGTTCGGGCCGGTGCCGAGCATCGAGAACATCGCCAGGACCTCGTCGCTCTCGACGAGACGACGCGTCTGCTCGACCGTCTTCGCCGGCGAGTAGGCGTCGTCCATGCTGAGAAGATCGACCTTGCGGGCGTTGATGCCGCCCTTGTCGTTGAGCATCTTGAAATAGGCGATCTCGGCGCGGCCGATCGCGGAATAGGCCGAGGCCGGTCCCGAATAGGGCATGGTCTGGCCGAGCTTGATGCCCGTGTCGGTCGCGCCGGTGTCGTAATTTCCGGCCGTCGCGACCGAAGCAGCGCTCAGGACGGCAAGCAGAGCGACGACTCCGGCGATGAACTTGAATTGGTGGCCGGGCATGCGCGGCATCTCCTTCCCTGGCAGAGTGCATCGACGCGCGGGCTCGCAAGGCCGCGGTCAACGTCCTCCGCTTCGTTTTTTGGTTATCATCGACCCCATCGCTCGCGATGTCGGCAGGCGGGACGATACCTTGATTATCGGGCGTGAGATGTAGCTTAGAATTCAGATGCGTATGCGCGGCTTGCAGCCGTCAGACCTCGAGCCATTCCTGCCGCACGGCGGCATTGGCCTTGAGCTCTTCCGGCGTGCCTTCGAACACCACGCGGCCGTGGCCCATGATGTAGACGCGCCTGGAGATGCGCATCGCGATCGACAGTTTTTGCTCGACGAGGAGGATGGCGACGCCGGCCTGCGCTATCCGCGCAATGAGATCGCCGACCTGCTGCACGATCAGCGGCGCGAGGCCTTCGGTGGGCTCGTCGATCATGATCAGATCGGGATCGCCCATCAGCGTCCGGCACGTCGTCAGCATCTGCTTCTCGCCGCCGGACAGCACGCCCGCGGCCGTATCGGCACGCGCGGCGAGATTGGGGAACATGTCGAGCATGTCCTGCAGCCGCCATTTGCCGGGACGGCGCGTGTCCTTGATGCCGAGCAGCAGGTTCTGGCGAACCGTCAGGCTCGGGAAGATGTCGCGATGCTCGGGCACATAGCCGAGCCCGAGGTGGGCGATCTTGTAGCTGGGCAGGCCCGCGATGTCCTTGCCCTTGAAGCGGATCGTGCCTTGCGGGGCGACCTCACCCATGATCGCCTTGACCGTGGTGGAGCGGCCGACGCCATTGCGGCCGAGCAGGCTCACGACCTCGCCGGCGCCGACATCGAGGTCGACGCCCTGAAGAATGTGGCTCTTGCCGTAATAGGCGTGGAGATCCCTGACCTCGAGCATCAGTGCGCTTCCTCGCCGAGATAGGCTTCCTTGACCTTCGGATCGCGCCGGATCTCTTCCGGCGTGCCCGATGCGATGATGTGGCCATAGACCAGCACCGAGATGCGGTCGGCGAGGCCGAACACGACGCTCATGTCGTGCTCGACGATCACGAGCGTCTTGCCCTCGGTCAGCCGCCGGATCAGCGACACGGCGCGGTCGGTCTCGGCGTGGCTCATGCCGGCGGTCGGCTCGTCGAGCATGACGACGGTGGCGCCGCTCGCGATGGTGATGCCGATCTCGAGCTCGCGCTGCTCGGCATAGGTCAAAAGACCCGCCGGCACGTCACGCCGATGCGTCAGATGGATGTCGTCGAGAATCCGAGCCGTGCGCTCACGCACCTCCGGCAGGCTGTCGACGTTCTTCCAGAACGCGTAGCGATGCCCCGTGGCCCACAGCACGGCACAGCGCACGTTCTCCCAGACCGTCATGCGCGCGAACACGTTGGTGACCTGGAACGAGCGCGACAGGCCGCGGCGGTTGATCTCGAATGGCCGCAGGCCGGAGATCACATCGCCATTCAGCTTCACCTCGCCCGAGGTCGGGGCGATGTGGCCGCTGATCAGGTTGAACGTGGTTGATTTGCCGGCGCCGTTCGGGCCGATGATGGCGTGACGCTCACCCTCGGCAACGCTGAGATTGAGGTCGCGGATGATGCCGACATTGCCAAAACGCTTCTCGACAGCGCGGACTTCGACGGCTGCGCCCTTTCCAGATACCGCTCCGCTCATGCGAGATACCCCCGGTCCCGCGCCACCGTGCCGGCGCGGTCCCACGCCTCCGCGATCCGCCGCCAGGTCAGCCGCGCGACGACGAAGCCCCCGACAACGAGGACCGCCGCCGCGATCCATGTCACCGGCGATGTCGGATTGAAGGCGATGCCGAACAGGTTGATTGCGTCGCCGCCGGAGAACCGTGCGACGGTCTCGATGGCCAGGATCACGCCGCAAGCGAGCGCGACCGTCGGCACGATCGCAACGAGATAGGACGGGATCACCGTCCATAGCGTCCCGGCGCGGATCAGCGGCCGATGCATCATCAACAGGCCGGCAATGCCGCCCGGCGCATACATCACGATGCCGATGAAGATGATGCCGAAATAGAGCTGCCAGGCCGTGGTGAGGTTGGTCAGCCCGAGTTGGAGATAGGTCACCAGGATCGCGCCGAGGATCGGGCCGAAGAAAAACGCGGTGCCGCCGATAAAGGTCGAGAACAGCACGAGGCCGGACTGGATCGCGCCGAGATAGGCGGAGTTCGCGATCTCGAAATTGATCGCGGCAAGACCTCCGGCAATGCCGGCGAAGAAGCCTGCGAAGCAGAACGCGATGTAGCGGACGACGTGCGGATCGTAGCCGATGAACTGGACGCGCTCCGGATTGTCGCGGACCGCATTGCAGATCCGCCCGAGCGGTGTGCGGGTCAGCGCGTACATCGCGATCGCCGACAACACCAGCCAGAAGGCGATGAGATAGTAGACTTGAAGCTGCGGCCCGAACGACCAGCCGAGCAGTTTCGGCAGCGCGGTGCGATCCGTGGTGATGCCGGACTCACCGCCGAACACCGAGCGCAGGATCAGCGATGAGGACGCCACCAATTCGCCGATGCCGAGCGAGATCATCGCAAACACCGTGCCGGCGCGCTTGGTCATGACCCAGCCGATGATCATCGCAAACATGAGGCCGCCCAGCCCGCCGAACAGCGGAATGAACGGCAGCGGGATCGGCCAGCCATGCGACACCACCGCATTCATCATGTGGCAGGCCGCGAAGCCGCCGAGGCCGTAATGCACGGCGTGACCGAACGACAACAGGCCGGTCTGGCCGAGCAGGATGTTGTAGGACAGCGCGAACACGATCGCGATGCCGATCAGGCTGAAGGATGTCAGCGAGCCGCCCGACGAGAAGATCATCGGCAGGACGATCAGCACGACGATGCCGATCAGCCAGACGCCGTAGAAGCGCAGGCTTCCGCCGGCAGCATCTGCCGCCGCCTTGGAGGTCGAAGTCGTAGCCGTGGTCATGATTCGCGCGTCCCCATCAGGCCCATGGGGCGAACGATCAGAATGACCACCAGCAGAAGGTACGGAACGATCGGCGCGACCTGCGCGATCGTGACGTTCCAGATGTCGGTGAGGACGGACGGTCCCGCCGACGGATCGAGCGGTCCGAAGGCGCTCGCCAGCGAGCCATCGAGCGCCACTGCGAACGTCTGCACCAGTCCGATGACGAGCGACGCGATGAAGGCGCCAGGCAAGGAGCCGAGGCCGCCGAACACGATAACCACGAACAGGATGGGTCCGAGCGAGGCCGCCATGTCGGACTGGGTCACCAGGGCGGGACCTGCAATGACGCCGGCAAGGGCGGCGAGCGCGCTACCGACCCCGAACACCGCCATGAAGACGCGCCCGACATTATGGCCGAGATGCCCGACCATGTGCGGATGCGTCAGCGCCGCCTGAACGATGAGACCGACGCGGGTGCGTTTCAGCACGATCAGCAGCGCCACGAAAATGATGACCGACACGGCCAGCATGAAGATCTTGTAGGCGGGATAGTTGGTCGAGAAGATGGTGAAGGCCGGGAAATCCAGCAGCGCCGGCACGCGGTAGTCGAGCGGGCTCTTGCCCCAGATCATCGAGACGATCTCTTCGATCGCAAAGGCGAGACCAAACGTCAGCAGCAGCTCGGCGACATGGCCGTGCTTGTGCGTGTTGCGCAAGCCGTAGCGCTCCACCGCCATGCCAATCGCACCAACCAGCAGCGGCGCTACCACCAGCGCCGGCCAGAAGCCGATCCACTTCGTGAGCTGGAAGCCGAAGAAGGCGCCGAGCATGTAGAAGCTGGCATGGGCGAAGTTTAGCACGCCCATCATGCTGAAGATGACGGTCAGCCCGCTCGACAACAGGAAGAGCAGCATGCCGAACAGCACACCGTTCAGGGTCGAAATGACAATGAGTTCAAGCACAGCGCACTCATGGGTATCCGGGGCTCGCTGGTCCCGGTGAACATCGCCCAACCGATCAAATGCATTCCGGCCGCCTTCTCGCGACCGATAGCGGCCGCGGAAAGGCGACGTATTCCCTGATTACGGCCGCGCCATCTTGCAGGTCGTGGAGACCATGGCCTGCGGCGTGTCGATCCTGGAGACCAGATGCCAACCCCAACCGGTGCTCTCCTCGTCGAACGGCTCGCTCTCGGTCAGCTTGCCGAACGAGGAGATGTAGATCGGCTGCAAGAACTGATGATCGTCCTTGCGCATGATGCCCTGGCCACCGTCCAGGACATCGAACTTCAGGTCCTCGAGCGCCGCCGCCACCTTCACGGGGTCGATCGAGTTGGCCTTCTCGGCCGCGGCCTTGAACATCCGCATCTCGTTGACCGCACGCGGATACCACAGCGACAGGTTCACCTTGGCGCGGAAGGCCTTCTCGTAGTCCATCGCGGCCTTGTTGCCGGAGTTGGCAAAGCCCTCGGTGATCTGGAAGACTTGCCCATCGAGACCGGTCTGCTTGATGGCGGTCGGGCCACCGGCGCCGCCGGCATAATAAGTGTACCAGTTGACCTTCAGCCCGGCATCGGCTGCGGCCTTGAGCAGCAGCGCGAAATCCTGGCCCCAATTGCCGGTGACGACGCTATCGGCGCCGGACGCCTTGATCTTGGCGATGTAGGGCGAGAAGTCCGTGACCTTCAGCAGCGGATGCAGCTCGTCGCCGACGATCTGGATGTCGGGCCGCTTGGCTCCGAGCATCTTGCGCGCATCGGTGCGAACGGACTGGCCGAACGAATAGTCCTGGTTGATCAGGTACACCTTCTTGATGGAGGCGGTGTCCTTCATGTAGTTGGTCAGCGCTTCCATCTTGATGTCGGAGCTCGCATCCCAGCGGAAATGCCAGTAGCTGCACTTCTCGTTGGTCAGGCTCGGATCGACGGCGGCGTAGTTGAAGTACAGGACTTCCTTGCCGGGATTGCGCGAGTTGTTCTTGGTGACGAAGTCCGACAGCGCCGCGCCCACGGACGAGCCGTTGCCCTGGGTGATGTAGTGAACCCCGGCGTCGATCGCCTTCTGGGCCTGAACCAGGCTCTCTTGCGGATTGGTCTTGTTGTCGAGCGGGACGATCTCGATCTTGTGGCCGAGGATGCCGCCCTTCACGTTGAGCTCGTCGGCCAGATACTGGAATGTCTTCAAGCCACCCTCGCCGACACTGGCGCCGCCGCCGGAGAGCGGATCGATGTAGCCGATCTTGAGGCTGTCCTCGGCCGACGCTGCATGACCAAGCATCGGGACGATCACGGCAATGGCCAAAGTGAGCTTGCGCATTGTTTGTTTCCTCGCTGAATTTCGACTTTAGTCGATAGATGCATGCGCATATTGCTGCGCAATTTCAAACTCCTACTGAGCAGAACGGGCTTTGATTGACAAGCTCGGCAAGGCATGGCTCCGGCTGCCGCTACCGCAAAATGTAAAAGCCGGTGGCTTATCGCGTTTGCAGAAATTTCCGTGACGAGAAATAGGCACCGCGCGGCAACGCCGGTGGGTGCCGGCTACAGGTTACAACAGTCCGCGATCACGGGCAGATCGGGCATGGACCGGGCTCTTACCTCCGCAAAGGAGACGAGCCGCAGGCGCTCCTCATCCCATAAGACCAGCGGCACAGACCGCAGACTCTGGAGCAGGGTCATTCGTCCGACGCCAGCGAGCTGCGGATGATCCCGCAACACATCCGGCAGTCGATAGCAGGGAATTCTGCTGCTGAGATGGTGGATGTGGTGGATGCCGATATTGGCCGTGAACCATCGCAAGACAGCCGGCAAATGGTAGTGGGAACTGCCATGCAGCGCAGCCTCGTGAAAACTCCAGCCTTCGTCATGGGACCAGTACGTGTCCTCGAACTGGTGCTGAACGTAGAACAGCCAGACACCGATCGACGCCGCCAGAATTATGATCGGCAGATGCACAAGCAGGAACGGCCCATAGCCCACCAGGCGGATCATCGCGGCGACGAGAACCGCGATGGCAGCATTTGTGCCCATCGTGCTCAACCAGGGCTTCCAGCCGCCGCGCATCCTCCCGACCGGCAATCGGTGCTTCAGGATGAACAAATATGAAGGACCGACGCCAAACATCACCATGGGATGCCGGTAGAGACGATAGAGCATCCGACGCCATCGAGATTGCGCGAGAAACTCGCGGACGGTCAACGTATCGATGTCGCCAAGACCCCTGTGATCGAGATTGCCGGAGCTCGCATGATGGTGCGCATGATTATGCCGCCAATAATCGTAAGGCGTCAGTGTCACGACACCGATGGCCCGGCCGACCCAGTCGTTCACGACCCGGCTGCGGAAGAACGAGCCGTGTCCGCAATCGTGCTGGATCATGAAGAGGCGGACGAGCAAGCCGGCTGCGGGCACCTCGAGCAGCAAGCCAAGCCAATAGCCATTGTCAAAAGCATTCCAGGTCAGGGCCCAGATGACCAGCAACGGCACTGCCGTGACTGCCAGTTCGAGGACGCCGCGCGTACTGTCGGGCTCGCGATAACGGCCGAGCAGTTGCGCCAATGCACGGATTTCCGGCATCCTTTGAGCCATATCTAGTCTGCTTTCTGAAAATGCCCGCCCAGGACGGCACGCTTCCCGCGCACGAACGCCTTCGGCAGTGGCTCTGAGGTCGCGCTTCCAAACACTCTCTTATTGATTCGAGCGCGAATGTCCTGCCGAGCAGTATTGCACAATCCAATATCCAACATCCACCCCCGAATTTCCCGGGACAGTACGGCCCACCGCGATTGCAATCAGATGCGGGCTACCCTCCTGTTCCGACGATGCGGGCGGGCGGCGTCGGCCCGCGGCTAGACGCCGAGCGCCTTGTGGTTGAACGTCCGCAGGAACCGGAGCGACAACGTCCGCACATTCGCGACATTCAGCAGCCACGCGGCGGCGGTGTAGGCGAGGCCGCCCGCAACACTCACGACGATCAGCGACACGAGGCCGGTGCCGCCGACCTGTGCGCGTGCGATGAGGATCGCAGCCGCCATCACTGCTGCCGATGCCGCGACGCCGGCAAGCCGGTTGAGGTCGAACGGCACGGGATGGGCGCGGTGCATCAGCGTGACAGCGACAACGAAGCCGATTGCCTCGGTCGCCAGCGTCGCCAGCGCCGCACCGTAGAGGCCGTAGCCCGCTACCAGTGCGATCATCAACGCCACACTCACAACCAAGGTGAGGAACGACTGCGCCGCCAGCATGAACGGCCGCTCGGCGAGCTGGAAGCTGATCTGCACGTAGAATTGGTTGGCGATGCCGAAGAAGCGGGCGAGCACCAGCGTCGGCAACAGTGCCGACACGCCGGCGCGGAAATCGACGCCGACGAGCGTGCCCGCGACCTGGTCGGATGCGAGCGCAAGCCAGACCGCGACGGGTGCGACGACGACGAGCAGCAGATCGAGACTCTCGGTCAAGCGCTCCCGTGTCGTCTCGTTGTTCTTTTCCGACAACGAACGAAACACCAGTGGCACGGTGGCTGCGGCGACGCTGGAGGCGATCATGACCATGAACTGGCGCGGCAGATCGGCGGCGACGCCAAAAATACCGGCGGCATCCCTACCGAGCAGCCAGGCGACGATGAGCCGGTCGCTGGTCGAGTAGAGCGCAACCGAAAGCCCGGCCAGCGTCAGCGGCAGGCCGTAGCGCGCCAGCTGCATGAACTGGCTGCGCTGAAAGCGCGCGATCTTCGTGCGATCGCCAACGAGGTTGAGAATGATGCCGGTCAGCGAGCCCAGGCCGAACGCCGCGAGCAGGCCCATGCCGCCCCAGCCAAGCCAGATCCCGAGCAGGCCGAAGCCCACGCTCGACACGCTGCGCACGATCGAGATCGCCGCGAAGCGATAGGGGCGCAATTTGGCACGTTCGAACTCCTGGCCGACATCGACCGCATTCGACATGATCGCGACGAACATGCTGGCGAGCACCAGCTCGACGCTGACATCGCCGCGGAACAGGAACACCAGCGGGGTCGCGGCGCACATGGCAACGACCGTCAGCGCGAATGCGACCATCGCCGTGCCGCGAAAATCAACCTCCGACGACATCGCCTGGTAGCGTGACACCGACAGCTTGATCCAGGCGAAGAAGATCGCCCCCAGAATGCCGGCAATGCTGATGCCGACGACATAGACGCCGTACTCCGCCGGCGTCAGCAGCCGCGTGTAGGCGGTGACCGCGAAGAAGCCCACCGCCGCGGGCAGGATGTAGGCAACGAGATAGATGGAGAAATGGCGATTCAGCATGCGTGCACGGCACCGGCGGCCTTGAAATCGAGCGGCCGTTAATCAGTTGGACTTTGGCTTGACGATCGAAGGCTTGACGATCGGACTGCGCCGCAGCATCTCCCAGGATAGTCATTTAAGTCTGCAGAACGGCCGCCGAATGGGGTGGCCTCCCCGGTTTCGCGCGTTAGCGTTAAATTTGCCCTGTCCTTGTACGGACCGACCCGATCACCGAAAAGAAACCATGATTTCAAGGCGTCGCCCGGCTTTCTCTTAGTATGGACGTGACTGACATGGACGTTGCCGAGCGTGTGCGGGCAAACCCCGCCTCCGTGCCCCATGGCGGGACGGATGCGTCTCTGGTTCCGGCCGCCCCCGCCGACCGGGACGAGCGGATGACGCTCAACCTGTTCTTCGAGGAGCGGGACGACCGCTGGTTTCCGGGCGACCGCCACATCCGGCCGCTGCTGCGGCGGATGCTGCTCGGCAAGTCCTGGATCAGCGGCCAGCGGCGCGTGTTCCTCAATCTCCGTGCCGGGCTCGACCGGGTCGGGATCCGCTATCGCGTCAACGACTACGGCTACATCCGCAAGCATCCGGACGAGCTCGCCTGCATCATCGGGCGTCCCTTCGTGCTCGACTGGTTCGCCTGGCAAAACCCGCTTTTGCTGGGGGTCGCCATGTACAACCATCCCGTGGATGCACCGGAGCATCTGAAAGACTTGCACAAGACGATTTTGGTGCCCTGCGACTGGTACGCGGAGATGTGCCGGCCGTACTGGCCGCATGTCGAGGTCTGGCCGGTCGGCATCGAAACCGATGTGTGGACCGAGACCGCCGCCGAGCAGAAGAGCGTCGATGTGCTGCTCTATGACAAGGTGCGCTGGGAGCACGAGCGCTACGGGAGCGAGCTGATCGAACCGATCCGCCGGCATCTCGAAGCCAGCGGCCGCTCGGTCGAGGTGATCCGCTACGGTCACTACAAGGAAGACGACTACAAGGCGGCGCTGGCGCGCTGCCGCAGCATGGTGTTCCTCTGCGAGCATGAGAGCCAGGGCATCGCCTGTCAGCAGGCGCTGTCGAGCGGCGTGCCCGTGTTCGCGTGGAATCGCGGCGGGCCGTGGCAGGATCCGGAGTATTTTCCGGACAAGGTGAGATACGAAGGCGGCGTGTCCTCGGTGCCCTATTTCGACGCACGTTGCGGCCGCACGTTCATCGACGCGAACGGCTTCGTCGCCGGCTGGAGCGACTTCTGGTCGCAGGTCATCGCGGGCGACTTCGCACCTCGCGATTATGTGATGGACAATCTGACGCTCGAAAAGGGCGCGCTTCACTATTACGGGATCGCTGAGGCGGTGCAGCGTCAGGCGCGCTGACAAGACCGTTCGCGAAAGTTAACCCAACAACAGGAAACCGCGGCGTCGCAAGGCGCCGCTTGGTACATTGGCGCGTTGGTTCCGAAAGGGCGGCCGCCACGTGATGAAGCTCGACAGACGCGAATTTCTCCTCGGCAGCGCCGCAACGCTCGCAGCGGGCGTATCGGCGTCAGCACTTCCGGTGTCGAAACTTGCGCAGCGCCGTCCGGGCTATGGCGCCGCCGCCACGCTCTGGGACCTGCAGGCTGATCCGCGGCTCGGCGAGGCCATCAGCACCTATTGTACGCAGGTGGTGCCGGTGCTCGAACTGAAATGGCCGATGCTGCGGCCGGACGCGCACACGTTCGCCTTCGAGCGCGCCGATGCCATCTATGATTTCGCCCAGAAGAACGACCTGACCATGCGCGGCCACGCGCTCGCCTGGTATCACGACATTCCGGACTGGACCAAGCAGATCAAGGATTCGAAAGGCGTCGAGCGCGCCTATGTCGATCACATCAACACCGTCGTCTCCTACTACAAGGACAAGCTGACCTCGTGGGACGTCGTCAACGAGCCCATCCCTGACAATCCCAAAAGCGTCACCGACCGGCGCAACACGTTCTGGACGCAGCATCTCGGCGACCGCTGGATTCCGCTCGCCTTCCGCGCCGCGGCCGCGGCCGATCCCTACGTCAAGCTCGCGATCAACGAATACGATATCGAGTCGGCGAAGGACTCGTTCATCGCCAAGCGCGCCGCCTACCGCAACCTCATCATGAATCTGCTCGACCAGGGCGCGCCCCTGCACGCGGTCGGACTGCAATCGCATCTGCATGCCGAGCTCGAGATCGACACCCATGGGCTCGCCGAGTTTGTCACCGAGCTCCGCGCGTGGGGCCTGGAGGTCTACGTCACCGAGCTCGACGTCGACGATCAGAAGCTGACGGGAAGTGCTTCGGAGCGCGATGCCATCGTCGCCAAGCGTGTCGACGATCTGCTGACGGCAATTGCGACCAGCGGACCGGCACGCTCGATCCTGACCTGGGGCATCTCCGATCGTTACAGCTGGATCAACGGCACCTTCGCCCGCAGCGACAAGCAGCCGAACCGCCCGCTGCCGCTCGACGGCGAGTTCAAGCCGAAGCCGTTCATGGACGTCATCAGCAAGTTCACGAAGGACCTGTGAGGCTTTGCCTAAGCATGATCTTTTCGGAAAACCGCTGCACACTTTTCCGGATCATGCTTTAGCCGGTTTTGGGCGTCTCGAAAGCGGTCGTGTCGCCCATGTGGTCGGGAGACAGGCTGGGACCGCGGCGGTCGCGCGAATTCAGGCGGAAGACGTCGCGGATGTCGTCGATCGAGGTCGACGAATAGGACTGGATGCAGAGCGCGACCTGCTCTGGCGATGCGGCGGCCATCAAGGCTTCGATCGCCGCGCGATCGAGGCGGGTGTCGTCCCAGTGCGAGACGGCGATACTGTCTTCGCTCACCCGGTGTGCCGCCAGATGTTCCGGCGAGTTCGCGACGAAGTTTCCATACAGCAGGTACTCGGAGAATTTCTTCTTCCGGCACAGCGCCAAGGCCCAGCTGAGGCCCGTCGCCGACTTGATGGCGCCGGTCATCGCGCGCGCGGCGTCCTTGTCCCAGACCAGCGCGTTGCCGACATAATCGTCCGCCGGGAAGGCGCGCTCCTTGATACCGAGAAGCTGATCGACGGTGCGGAGCCACAGCACATGCAGGGGATGGTCGGCGTCGATTCCCTTGCGCGTGACGAACAGCGGCGTTTTCTCCGCACCGGCATATTGGCCGACGTCGAACTCGCGGAAGAACAGATTGTCCGAGTCAAGAATACAGACGCGCTGCTCGGGTCCATTGAGCACGCCGGCGATCTTCAGGATCTGCTGGAT
The DNA here is from genome assembly GCF_040546885.1 of Bradyrhizobium sp. S3.2.6. NCBI lineage: Bacteria > Pseudomonadati > Pseudomonadota > Alphaproteobacteria > Hyphomicrobiales > Nitrobacteraceae > Bradyrhizobium > Bradyrhizobium sp. S3.2.6. The sequence continues at coordinate 149,625 of NZ_JBEPOS010000013.1, forward strand.
GTGCCAGCCATGGACAGGCGATGACAGCAGCGACAGCCAGACACGGCGATTGCTGATGAACTGGAGCGACGGCGGCAGCGCCCACAGCCATTTCGGCAGGTAACGCGAGGCCGGAACGATGACGCGCTTGTCGGACGCAAACCGCTCGAACAGCGGCACGTCCTCATCGTTAACGAGAACATAATGCCGCGTGTAACCCGTCAACCAGGTGTCGATGCTCTCGCTCAGCAGCGAGAAGCGCTCGATATCCTTGGCATAGCTAGCAGTCAGCAGGGCAACAGAATGCATGATACGTGCTCAAATGGCCATCGAAACACACTCATACAAGCGAGGGGAGACGTTGGAAACTTCGATTCGTAATCAAGGTAAAATGAAACGAATCGTTAGCCATCCGACGGCAGCCCCTGCGCGATGCCGCGAAAGCGTAGCGGCGCCAGCGACGATGCGCGCTGCCACCAATCGGCGACGCGATCGTCAAGCGCCGTCCCCCCGCGGCCCTGGCCGGGAAAGATCCGGATCTGCTGCACCGCCTCGGCCTCAAATCCCTTGCCCTTGCGTGTGATCTTGAGGGCGGCACCTTCGCGGTCCCGCTGCGTCAGCGGCACCAGCAGGCGGCCGTGCGGGCGGAGCGATTGAAGCCAGAGCGGTTGCGGATGCGAGAAGCCGGCATGCACGATGATGATGTCAGCGGGCTCGCTGATATTGAGGCAGCCGTCGCCGTTGATAACCTCGACATTCCGATAGGCACGAAGACAGGTCGCGGCACGCACCGCGAGCCGCTCGTCACACTCGATCGCATGCACCCTGCCGTTCGGGCCAACGATCTCTGAGAGGATCGCCGAGAAATAGCCGAGCCCGCAACCGATCTGGACCACGCGATCCTTCTCCCCGACGCCGAGCAAATCGATGAAGTGCGCCCACAGGCTCGGCAGTCCGGTGTCGAGCTTGCGGCGCGCGTCGATCGCAACCAGCACATTGTCGTAGAGATGGACGGGGTCGGCGTCGGGCGTCAGTCGGTATTTGCGCGCCGCCTCGCTCTTGATGCGCCAGGGCCCCTTCGCCAGAAAATTTTCGCGCGGCACCGCCGCCAGGGCTGCAAGCAGGCGCGGCGAGGAGAGTCGTTCCCGCTTCGCAATCAGCTCGACGTAGCGCGCACGGGCGGCGGGCAGATCGCTCATTTCACCGGATCGGCCTGACGAGCCGGTGTGTCGCCACCGATCTCGTGCACGAGCTGCATGGCCAGCTTCAGGTCCGGCGTCAGGAATCCCTCGTTGAACTTGCCGACGATCGGCACGAGCAACAGACTGGCGTGTTCGCGCTTACCGGCGTCGTGCGACAGCCGAGCGAGGCTGACGGCAGTTCTGAGCTCCCAGGACAACGCGCCCTGCTTGCGCGCGGTATCGAGCGACAGTTCGAACAAATCTTCGGCCTCCTGCACCGAAGTCGGATTGCCGTCCGACAGGGTGATCTCGCCTTGCAGGCGATAGACTTCCGCCAGATAGGAGTGATCGCCGGTCCGTCTTGCGGTCGCAAGCGCACCGTCCAGCGCGCGCAAGGCGGCATCGCGCATGCCGACCTTGGCATAGGCCTCCGCCAGCAGGCAGCGGAACCAGCAGCCGGCGAGCCAGGAATCCATCGCCTCGTATTCGTCGAGGCCGAACCGCATCTGGCTGATGCCCTCGTCGGCCTCGCCGAGCTGCGCCAGCGCCCAGCCGCGCAGGATCGTGGCCTGCTGCTTCCAGTGCAGGAAATTGTGCTCGGTGGCGATGATCATGGCGCGGTTGGCGTGGTCGCGCGTGCCCTCGATATCGCGCAGATGCTGGCAGAGATAGGCGCCGAACACCAACGCAAAGGCGAGCGAGAAGGGATGGCGGATCTTCTCCGCATGCAGGATCGCCTGCTCGCTGTGCTGCCGCGCCGCGTCAGGCTGGCCGAGGAACCACAGGAGATAGCCGAGGTAGGACAGCGAGACGACGCCGGGATCGGTGCCGTGCCGCTCCATCAGGTCGGAGTGCAAATCGGGGCTGTAGAGATTGATGCAGCGGTGCAGATGATGCTGCGCGGCGGCGAAGCGCCCGCGATAGAGCATGGTCATCGCGATCGAGCGGTGCGCCTCGATCAGATAGCCGGTCTGCTGCGCCGGCTGCGCCCGTTCGTTGAGCCGCTCGCGCTTGGCGAATTTCAACAGCTCGACGCTGAGATCATGCGCGCGGGTGAGATCGGCGCGGATGAAATGGCAGACCCAGAGCCCGCGGGTGGCGGCAAAAGCCTTCTCGTCGTCATCGAGCTGCTGGCCGAGCTCGAGGGCGCGGATGTAGTTCTCCTCGACCTCTTGCACCGCGTAGCCCTTGGCGGCGATCAGCGCGTTGCCGAGCGCGATGCGCACCTCGAGCTCCATCTCGTCGGCGCCCTGCATGCGGGCATTGGCCTGCACCACGCTCAAGCCGCGGCGCAGATGGCCGATGGCCTCGAGATTGGCGCCGCTCTTGGCCGCCTGCTTGCCGGCCTTGAGCCAGAAGCTCGCCGCGCCCTCGCTCTGGCCGGACTCGGTGAGATGGTGGGCCAGCAGCTCCGGCTCGCGCTCGGTCTTCTCCGGATACATCTCGGCGAGCACCTGGGCGATGCTGGCATGCAGCTTGCGTCGCTCGCTGTGCAAGAGGCTGGCATGCGCCGCGTTCTGGATCATCACGTGCTTGAAGGAGTAGAGCGCGTCCGGCGGATGGCCGCGCCGCATGATCAGGCCCGCCTCCTCCAGATGCGTCAGCGCCGCTTCGATCTGCTCCGCAGGCGTGTTGGCGACCGCATGCAGGGTCTCGTAGGAGAACTCGCGGCCGATTGTGGCGCCGATCTGCGCGATCCGCTTGAACGGCCCCATCCGGTCGAGACGCGCCATCAGCGAGTCCGTCAGCGTCGCCGGGATCGCGAGTTGCCGCCACGGGCCCGACAGAACGTAGCGGCCATGCCGCTCGGTCAGGAGGTCGGACTCGAGAACCGTCTTGGTCAGCTCCTCCAGGAACAGCGGCACGCCGTCGGTCTTGACGATGATCTCCTCGATGACCTCCTTGGGTAGCTCGCGCCCGGCGACACGCTCGACCAGCGTCGCGCGCAACGGCCGGCTGAGCCGGTTCAGCACGAGAGTGGTAATGTGCGAATGCGCGTTCCAGCTCGGCTGGAATTCGGAGCGCGCGGTGATGATCGCAAGGATCGGCCGGTTCTGCACCCGGTCGACGACGAGGTCGACCACCTCGCGGGAGGTCGGATCGATCCAGTGCAGATCCTCAAAGGCCATCACCAGCGGCATCTCGCGCGCGAGGCCCAGGAAGTGATTGACCAGTGCCGCGACGGTCGCGTCCTTCTGCTGCTGCGGCGACAGGTCGAGCGGCGGATAGCGCTCGCCGGTCGGGATCGACAGTAGCGCGGCAAACAGCGGCGCGACCTGCTCGATATCGCCGTGCGCGGCGGCAATTGCATTCTCCAGGCTTGCCAGCGACAGCGCGGACACATCCTCGCGATCGAGGCCGAGGGAAAACTTGAGCTGCTCGACGAACGGATAGAAGGCGGTGGAGGTGTAATAAGGCGAGCACTGGAACGAAACCTGTCCGTGGCGGTCGCCCGCGATCCGCTCAAAAATCTCCTGGATGATGCGCGACTTGCCGATGCCGGGCTCGCCGAACTTGACGACGACCTGGCCGTCGCCCTCCTTGACCTGCTGCCAGCGTCCCATCAGCAGCGCGATTTCCTCCTCGCGGTTGACGAGCGGGGTCAGGCGCGTGCCCATGGCGGCCGCAAAGCGGGTCTCCACCCGCGTGGCGCGCACGACGTGCCAGGCCTGGGTCTTCTCCGAGATGCCCTTCAGCGCGTGGGCGCCGAGATTGCGGTAATCGAACTTCCCCTTCAGCAACGACTGCGTCGAGGAGGAGATCACCACGCCGTTGGGCGGCGCCAGCGCCTGCAGGCGCGCGGCCAGATTGACGGTTTCGCCGACCGCGGAATCGCGCTCCTCGGTGCCCTGGCCGACGAGGTCACCGACCACGACGAGGCCGGTCGCGATCCCGATGCGGACGGCGGGCGCGTGGCTGAGCGCGCCGCGCGGCTCGATCGCGCGCGCCGTCGAGAGCACCCGCACGATCTCGAGCCCGGCGCGCACCGAACGCTCGGCGTCGTCCTCATGCGCGGTTGGATAGCCGAAATAGACCAGAATGCCGTCGCCGACGAAGCGGGCGGCAAAGCCCTCGTAATGCTTGACCACGCGCACGCAGGTCTCGCGAAAGCTTGCGATCATGTCGCGCACGTCTTCCGGATCGAACTGGGCGGAGAGCGCGGTGGAATCGACCATGTCGCAGAACATGGTGGTGAGCTGACGCCGCTCGGCGCCGACCTCTGCTCGGGTCGGCGGGTACGTCGGCGCGACCGGCGCCTCCGCCGCCTCGGCCTGGAACAGCGACGCGGTCGCTCGCTGCAGCCGCTTGCGATCGCCAAGCGGCAATCCGAGCTCGGCAAGATCAGCCTCGGTCAGGTCCCCCATGACATCGAGATCGAGGCGGTGTTGCGCGAACAGATCGGTGTAGTGGCCGAGACCGATGCCTTCGAGCCAGCGCTTCAACCCGACATCCGTCCCCGGCTCTTTCTCCAGCATGGTGATCCCGCCCGACACTCCCCCCGCCGAAAGGCTTAAGGTCCCTCAACCACAGATTTTGGGGCCAAAACTTCACCTCAGACTGGACGCGTTCCCTAACTCTTGGGAAGAATAGCCCAATCAGATCAAAAGGGAATGGCGTTGTCGGAGATTGCGTCCGGGGCGGGAGAGGGATCGGCAGACGCGGGCGCCGAAACCAATACGTTTGCCCATATCGGCGGCCTTCTCGCCTTCCATGCGCGAACGATGCCGGCGGCGCCCGCCCTGCTCGCCCCTGGTCGGCCGCCTCTGAATTATGGTGCGCTCGGCGCCAGGACCGCGCATCTCGTCCAAACGCTGCGCGGGCTCGGCATTGCACCTGGCGACCGGATTGCCGTTGCGCTGCCGCGCGGGGCCGACAGCGCGCTGGCTCTCATCGCGGTGGCATCAAGCTGTGCCTGCGTCCCCGTCAACCCGGACCTGACGGCGGATGAACTGCAACGTTATTTCAGCGAATTGAAGCTGACGGCGCTAGTCACCCGGCCCGATATGAACTCGCCGAGTCGCGACGTCGCCAGGGCGCTTGATATCGCGATGATCGACTTCGTTCCGGGACCTGAGACGGATCTCGGCGGCTGTGCGTTCATCGGACCGACGATCGGTCCGGCCTGCGCGAACGGCGCCGCGAGTGCCGAGGATGATGCCTTCATCCTGCTGACGTCAGGCACAGCAGCGCGGGCCAAAATGGTACCGCTCACGCATCGCAATGTGTGTCTCTCGGCGCAAAATGCCGGCCGCGTGCTGTCGCTCACATCGCACGATCGCCTGCTGAATGCCTTGCCGCTGTTTCACGCCCATGGCCTGATCTCCGGTCTCCTGACCGCGCTCGCCGCGGGCTCCAGCGTGATCGCGACCGGCGGTTTCGACGCACCGTCCTTCTTCGGCTGGATGCGGGACCTGCAACCGACCTGGTACACGGCGGTGCCGACCATTCATCGCGCCCTGCTGACGGCCGCGGAAGCCAACCCGGAGCGCGCCCGCGCGCCATCGCTGCGCGTAATCCGCTCGGCCTCGTCCTCGCTTGCGCCCGCGATCCTGAACGGGCTGGAGACGATGTTCGGCGTGCCCGTGCTGGAAACCTATGGCATGACTGAAGCGGCCTCGCAGATTGCCGCCAATCCGTTCGAGCTGCGCAAGATCGGATCGGTCGGCCGTGCCGCAGGTCCTGAGATCGCCATCATGGACGAGACCGGCCGCGCGCTTGCAAGCGGCGAGCGTGGCGAGATCATGCTGCGCGGAGCGAACATGAGCCGCGGCTATTATAATGACGAGGCCGCGACGCAAGCTGCATTTCGCGACGGCTGGTTCCGGACCGGCGATCTCGGCTATCTCGATGCCGACGGCTATCTCTTCATCGTCGGCCGCATCAAGGACGTCATCAACCGCGGCGGCCAGAAGGTCTCGCCGCTTGAGGTGGAAGAGGTGCTGCTGGCCCATCCGGCGGTGCTGGAAGCTGGCGTCTTTGCCGTTCCCCACGCAAAACTCGGCGAGAACGTCGCCGCCGTCGTGGTGCTGCGGGACAATTCCGAGGCGACCTCCGACCAGTTGCGCCAGTTCGCGCGCAAACGTCTCGCCGCCTACAAGGTGCCAAGCCTGATCCGCAGCGTGGCGGCGCTGCCGAAAGGCGCCAGCGGCAAGGTCAAGCGCAACGCGCTGGCCGACCTGATTTCGGCGTCCCATGATGACGACGAGACGCAGCTGCCGCGCAACGCGCTGGAGACCCAGCTCGCAGAGATCTGGGCCAATCTTCTGGAGCTTCCGAAAGTAGGCGTCGATCAGGATGTCTTTGCGCTCGGCGCGGACTCGCTCGCGGTCACGCAGATGCGCTCGCGCCTGCGCGAGCGCTTCAACGTCGACTTCTCGTTCGAGGACATTTTCGATTGCGCCACGGTCGGCGCTCTTGCAGCCCGGCTCGAGACCACGGCGCATCGCGATGCGACGCTGCCGGCTTGGCGCCCGGCGGCTACTGAAGGAGATGCGCCGCTGTCGTTCCAGCAGCAGCGGATGTATGTGCTCTCGCGGCTCGATCCGACGCGCTACAATTATAACGTGGTCGAGGTCGCGCTGCTCAAGGGGCAGGTCGACATCGCTGCGCTCCATGCAAGCCTCGCTGCGATCTGCGCGCGCCACGAGGCGCTGCGCTCGGTCTTCGTCGAACGCGAGGGCGAGCCCGTGCAGCGCGCACTCGAAGCAGCGCCGCGGTTCGAGCGGATCAAGCTAAGACCCTGTTCTTCGCGTCAACGGGCTGCGGTCGTCAGGCGCGAGGCGCTCGAGCTGGCGCAATATCCGTTTGATCTCGGCCGCGAGCCGCCGCTGAAGGTCACGCTGTTTTCGTTCGACAAGTTCAGCCATGCGCTGGTGGTCAACGTCCATCACCTCGTCACCGATGGCTGGTCACAGCGGCTGTTCTGGGAGGCGCTCGCCGCCGGATATTCCGCCGCGCGCAAAGGGAGCACGACGATGCTGCCCTCGCCCAGGTTCCAATATCGCGACTTTGCGCGCTGGCAGCAGAGCTGGGCGCAGACACCGGCGGCGAAGGAGCAGCTCGACTATTGGCGAACGCAGCTCGACGGCGTCACCACGCTGCCGCTGCGGACCGACCGGCCGAGGCCTGAAGTCTGGAGCGGTCACGGCGCCCGTCACTATTTCGAATTCTCAAGAACCCTTTCGGCCGACATTCGCGCACTGAGCCAGGACCAGGGCGTGACGCCGTTCATGGCGCTGCTCGCGGTGTTCCAGTGCCTGCTGTTCCGCCATACCGGACACGAGGATGTCGCGACGGGCTCGCTGATCGCGAACCGCAACCAGATCGAAAGCGAACGGCTGATCGGGCTGTTTGCCAATACGCTGATCCTGCGCAACGATTTCGGCGGCGACCCGACCTTCGGCGAGATGCTGCGGCGGGTGCGCCGGGTCACGCTCGATGCCTATCGCAATCAGGATCTTCCGATCGAGGAAGTCCTGCGCGCGTTGCAGATCGCGCGAAGGAGCGACGGCAATCCGCTGTTCCGGATCATGTTCATCCTCCAGAATGCGTCGATCGAGGCGGCGCGCTTCCCCGGCCTGTCGACGCGGCGGCTGGAGATCGACCCGGAAGTCGCGCGCTTCGATATCACGCTCGAGCTGGTCGAGGCCGAGGGCCGCTTCACCGGCTTCTTCGAATACGCCACCGATCTGTTCGACGCAGGTACGATCGAGGGCATGGCGGGTCAGTTCAAGACCCTGCTCAAGGCCGCCATCACCAATCCCGAGCAGCGCATCTCGCGTCTGCCGCTGCTCACCGACGCCGAACGCCGGCTGTTGCCGACGAAAGGCCGGCCTGCCAATTTCGCCACGCGCGGAAATCTCTGCGAACGCTTCGAGCGGCAGTCAAAGAAGACGCCGAACGCCGTGGCGATATCCGACGGAGTTCTGTCCCTGAGCTATCGCGAACTGGCGCTGCGCAGCCAGGCGATCGCGCGCTGGCTTGCCCGCGAGGGCGTCGGCACCGAGACCGTGGTCGCGCTGCTTGCCGATCGCGGGCCCGACCTGCTCGCGGCGATGATCGCGGTGCAACGCGCGGGCGCGGCCTTCCTGAACCTCGATCCCGAGCAGCCAACGGCGAGGCTCGCAACCATCCTCGGATCGAGCTGCGCAAGCGTGCTGCTGACGGGGCGCGCGCAGTCCGCCATGGTCAACGAGCTGCTCGAGCCGCTGGTCGCGCGCATCCAGGTCGCCGAGATCGAGGATGCGATGGCGCTGGAATCGACCAAGCCGGCCCGCGCGGCACGGCGCGCAAGCGCGAGCCTTGCCTATCTCATCTATACGTCCGGCTCTTCCGGTGCGCCGAAGGGCGTCATGATCGAGCAGCGCGGGCTGTCGAACCATCTGGCGTCGCTGATCGCCGAGCTCGGCCTCACGGGCAAGGACGTGGTCGCACAGACCGCACCGCAGAGCTTTGTGATCTCTGTCTGGCAGTTCCTCGCCGCTCCCATGGTCGGCGCACGTGTCCATGTCTGCGGCAATTCGGTCGTCCAGGATCCGATCCTGCTGGCGCGGGAGATCGAACGCGAGGGCATCACGGTGCTCGAGATCGTCCCCTCGCTGCTCCGCGTCATCCTCGAACGCCTCGGCGAGGCACCGATGCTGCGCGCCTTTGCGAAACTGCGGCTGCTGATCTCGACCGGCGAGCCACTGCCCGTCGAGCTCTGCCGCGCCTGGTTCGTCCGCTGCCCGAAGGTGCCGCTGATCAACGCCTACGGCGCCTCGGAATGTTCTGATGACGTTTCCCTGCACCGGCTGACCAGGGCGCCGGACACGGCGGCGACCAATGTCCCGGTCGGCGCGCCGCTGCCCAACACCCAAATCTATGTGCTCGATCATGGTCTGGAGCCGCAGCCGATCGGCGTGGTCGGCGAGCTTTGCATCGGCGGCGCCGGCGTCGGCCGCGGCTATATCAACGATCCCGCCCAGAGCCGGCAGCGCTTCATCCCCGATCCGTTCGCACGCGCGCAAGGCAGCCGGCTGTACCGCACCGGCGACCTCGCCCGCCGCCGCGCCGACGGGACCATCGAATGCCTCGGCCGCGCCGACCTTCAGGTCAAGGTCCGCGGCTATCGCATCGAGCTCAAGGAGATCGAGGCTGCGCTTGGCGACCATGCAGGCGTCCGCGCCGGCATCGTCGAGCCGCGCCGCGACGCCAATGGCGATGTCAGGCTGATCGCCCATGTCGTAGCCAAATCGGGCAGCCGGATCAGCGCCAGCGAGCTGCGCGACTTCCTCAAGAGCCGGCTGCCTGTGCATGCCATCCCGTCGGCCTTCCTGTTCCTGGATCAGATTCCGCTCAATGCCCACGGCAAGCTCGATCGCTCCGCCCTGCCAGCGCCGGCACAAGAGAGTGCAGGGACGGAAGCCGCCGTGCCGGCCCGCCGCTTCACCGAAAAGGTGCTGTCCGACATCTGGATCGATCTGCTGAAGGTCGAGAGCCTCGGCGTCACCGACAATTTCTTCGACCTCGGCGGCCATTCGCTGCTCGCGGGCCAAGCCATGGCGCGCGTGGCCCGCGCGCTCGGGGTCTCGCTGCCGATCAAGACCATCTTCGAGGCGCCGACGATCGAGGAGCTCGCCCGGCGGGTCGACGAGGCCGTGACCACGAAACCGCAAAAGCCCGCGGCCGGCGTGCCACGCCTCGCCGACAGCGGACCGCCCACGCTGTCGATCGCGCAGGACCAGATGATGCGAATCGAGCAGAACCTGCCCGATCTGCCGCTGTTCAACCTGCCCTTCGCTTTCCACCTCGAAGGCCCGATCGATCCGCGCAGGCTGGCGCAGGCCATCGACGACATCGTGCGCCGCCACGAATCGTTACGCACGGCGTTCGGCTGGAATGGCGAGGAGCCGGTCAGCCGGATCGTCGCGCCCGCCGCGCTCGGTCCGGTTCTGACCGTCGAGACCATCGGCGACGGGCGGCCCCACAACAACAAGCGCCGCAAGGCCCTCGAGCTCAGGAAGATCGAGCTCCTGATCGCGCAGGAGGCATATACTCCTGTCGACGCCGCCCGGGCGCCGCTGCTGCGGGCGCGGCTGCTGCGGCTGCACGCCGAGGATCACATTCTGCTGCTGACGCTGCACCATGCCATCGCCGATGGCTGGTCGATCGGCGTGCTGTTCGAGGAACTGTCCAACCGCTACGCCGCGCTGGCAGGCCATCCGTCGATGCCCCTGCCGAAGATGCCGCTCGCGTTCTCCGACGTCGCACGCTGGCAGCGCTGGTGGTGCGGCACTGAGGCGGCCCGCCGCCAGGCCCTCGACTGGAGCGAGGCATTGCGCGGTTCAGCCCCCCTGTTTGACGGTGAGGCGCGGCCGGGCGCGTCGACCGGCCATCATCCCCTCAGCCTGGAGCGCGACCTGGTCGCCCGCCTCACCGCCTATGCGCGACAGCACAACGCCACGCTGTTCATGTGCCTGCTCACTGGCCTGAAGGCCCTGCTGCTGGCGCGGACCGGGCGCACGGACATCTCGGTCGCGACCGCCATGGCCAATCGCGCCCAGCCGGACACCGAGGGTATCGTGGGTCCGTTCGAGAACACGGTGATCGTCCGCAGCCGAATTACACCGGATCTGTCGTTCACGCAGGCCTTGGGCCGCGTGCGCCAAAGCGTGCTCGAGGCGCATGCCCGGCAGGAGCTGCCGTTCAACATCCTGGCCGACCATCTGGAGCAGGAGGGCATCGATCCGGCTTCGCTGCTCCAGGTCTATTTCACGCTGCAAAATCCGCTGCGCCAGCCGCTCGAGCTGCCTGATGTCGCAGTGCGATCGATCGGAAATGTTGCGCGCGAGGGCCAGCCGGTACTGCCGGTCGACCAGACCTGGCTGTCGCTGATGCTCAAGGAGCGCCTGACCGGGATTACAGGTTCGTGCAATTACAAAGGCGAGCTGCTCGACGGCGCCGTGGTCGGCGCCTGGATGGAGGATCTCGTTGCGCTGCTGAGGGCCGCTATCACGCAGCCCAATGCGCCACTCGACCGGCTGCTCGCCCGCCGGGCGGCTTGACCGGCTGTTAGTCCACGCCGAACGCGGGTTCACTCGCAAGAGCTGTGAATGACCAAGTTGCATCTTGATTCTTTGGCGCTTGCCGCGCAAGATTATTCCTGCGTTTTTGATTTGGACGATTATTTTCAACCGGGGGAGTGTCATTATGGGTTTTATCAAATTTACCAAGGGTACCTCGCTGAGCGACAAGGACCGCAAGGCCCTGCAAAAGCTTCTCTCTGACGAGAAGAAGAAGCTCCAGTCCGCTCTAAAGGACGTCGACACCAGCCTTTCGATGCTGGGCGGCAAGAAAGCCAAGAAGAAAAAGTAAGACTTGTCGGCCGGGACGCCGCACGAATCTTCAAGTTCATTTCCAAATTTAGGCCGCTCGCCTGTCGAGTTGGGGTCTCGCACAAGCTTGAACCTGTAAACCGGCCAGCAATCGACAAGAATTTGCCTGAGTGGACCGCTAGAAGCGGTCGGCTCAGTTGCTTCCTGTTTGGTTGATTCTTCGGTCAGGGCCGGATTTGGCCTCCGCCTGACGCTATGGGCCCAATTGATGGCAGACGACGAAATTGAACTGTTTGTCGGACTGATCGAGAGCATCGAGACGCCGGGCGCGGTCGAATCGTGCCGGCGGCTGCTCTCCGTCGACGAACGGATACGCGCCGACCGCTTCATGTTCGAGCGGCATCAGCGGCAATATATCTTCGCGCACGCGATGTTGCGCCTGGCGCTCTCGCACGCGGCCCCCGAGATCGAGCCGACCGACTGGTCGTTTTCGACCGGCCGCTACGGGCGGCCCTTTGTCGCGGCGCCTGCGAGTTCGACGGCACTGCATTTCAGCCTGTCCCATGCCGACGGCTGCGTGGCTTGCGTCGTCTCGAAGCACGAGACCGTCGGCGTCGACGTCGAGACCGTGTCGCGGCGCGTCGCGCCACTCTCCACCGCGCTTCGCTTCTTTGCGCCGGAAGAGATCGAGACGCTGCGCGGACTGCCGGAGCCGGCCGCGATCGAGCGCTTCTTCGACTATTGGACGCTGAAGGAAGCCTATCTGAAAGCCAGGGGTTTTGGGCTCAACCTGCCGCTCGACGCATTCGCGATGCAGGTGTCGCGAGAGGCGATCGAGATCAGCTTCAAGCCCGATATCTCCGACGATCCGGCAGGTTGGCACTTCTCGCTGTGCTCGCCCTCGCCCTCGCATCGCCTGGCGATCGCCGACGGCTCCGGTGCGGCCGGCGGCCTTCGCATCACCCGCAACGCCTGGCCGCTCCGGGAAGCGGCGGAATGATTCCGGCGCGGCTGCGCGTCTTTCCCGCGATCTCGCGCAACCGCGATCCCCAAAAATATGTCGGCGAGCTGATGCGGGTGGCGGAGTTCGCCGACCGCAACGGTTTCGAAGGCATTCTGCTGTTCGAAGGCAATGACGTCTTCGTCGAGCCCTGGGCGATGGCCCAGCACATCCTGGCCGCGACGACGCGATCTTCGCCGTTGATCGCCGTCAATCCGGTCTATATGCACCCGTTCACAGCGGCGAAGTTCGTGTCGTCCTTTGCGCAGCTCTACGGCCGCAAGGTCTATCTCAACATGATCACAGGGACCGCAATCAGCGACTTGGAGGGACTTGGCGACGAGCAACCGCATGCCGACCGCTATGTCCGGCTCGGCGAGTTCGTCGCACTGATGCGCGAGCTGCTCGCGAGCCAGCGCCCGGTCAATCTCGAGGGTCGGTTCTACCGCGCCAGCAATCTGCAACTCCGGCCGCGCTTGCCGGCCGAGCTGATGCCGGAATTCGTGATCGCGGGGCAATCGGAAGCGGCGCGGCGCGTCGCAGAGGAGACCGGCTGCATCAAGATGCAGATGCTCCCGCCCGACCTCGATCGCGGTCTCAACGCCCCCGGAATGAATTTCGGCATCTTCGCGCGCGAGAGCAGCGAGGAGGCGCGGCAAGCGGCGAAGGCCCGCTTCCGCGACAACCCTGATGACCGCGAGCTGCTCGCGCTTACGGTGGAGAATTCAGATTCCGTCTGGAAGCGACGATTGTACGAAGGACAGACCGGCGAGCTCCACGACAATGGCTATTGGCTCTTGCCGTTCCTCACCTTCCAGGCCGACTGCCCCTATCTCGTCGGCAGCCATGCCGAGATCGGCGCGAAGCTGAAGGAGTTTGCCGCGAAGGGCCTCGCCACGATCATGCTCGACATGGTTGCGGACGAGACCGAGATGCAGCACGTCTGCAAGGCGTTGAGGGCGAGCGAACTATTCTAGGTCGGCACGCCCAGCGGGCTGAGCCGCGCCATCGGCTCGCTGCCTTCCGGCCGCCGCAGAAGCTGCATGACATGACGCTTGAGGCGCACGAACTCGGGTTCGGTGACGAGGTCCTGGCTCCGCGGCCGCGCAAACGGCGGCACGATGTCCTCGATCACCCGGCCAGGCCTTGCGCTCATCACGACGATGCGATCGGCGAGGAACAGCGCCTCGTCGATGTCGTGGGTGACGAACACCGTGGTGGTCGGGATCTTGCCCCAGATATCGAGCAGGACCTCCTGCATCATGCCGCGCGTCTGCGCGTCGAGCGCGCTGAAGGGCTCGTCCATCAGCAGCACCCGCGGCTGGTTGATCAACACCCGCGCAATCTCGACACGCTGCTGCATGCCGCCCGACAGCTGCGCCGGGTAAAATGCCTCGAAGCCGGACAGACCGACCAGCTTCAGGATTGCATCCGCCGCGCGATTGCGCTCGGCTTTTGCAAGGCCCCGCATCTTCGGGCCGAAGGCTACGTTGTCCCGCACCCGTTTCCACGGAAACAACGTGTGCTGCTGAAACACCATGCCGCGGTCCGGGCTCGGCCCCACGACCGTCTGTCCGTCGACCGTGAGCCGGCCTGCCGTATTCGGCAGATGTCCGGCTAGCGCGCCGAGCAGCGTGGACTTGCCGCAGCCCGACGGGCCGAGAACACAGACGAGTTCGCCCGGCGAGATCGAGACATCGAGCCCGCTCACCGCCTCGAACGCATCGATTCCCTCTCCGAGCGAGATCGAGACATCAGCGATGTCGATACGGCCGACGCTTTGCGTGCCGATATCCGCAACCCGAATATTCATCGCACCACCTTCGGACTACGCCAGGGCATCGCGAGCCGTCCGGCCGTCGTCAACAGCCAGCTGGAGCCCATCCCGAGCAGGCCGATCACCAGCATGCCGACGATGATGTCGGCATAGTTCTGAAGCGTGTAGGCCTCCCAGGTGTAATAGCCGATGCCGAACTGGCCCGAGATCATCTCGGCGGTGACAAGGCAGAACCACGAGGTGCCCATGCCGATCGCAAGACCGGTGACGATGCTGGGCGCGGCGTCCGGCAGCACCACCTCCTTCAGGATCGCCAGCTCCCCGGCGCCAAGACTGCGCGCGGACGCGACCAGCCGGCGATCGACATTCGCAACACCGTGGACCGTGTTCAGCACAATCGGAAACAGCGCACCGATGAAGGTGATGTAGATCATCGACAGCTCGGACGACGGGAACATCAGGATCGACAGCGGTATCCACGCCACCGCCGGAATCGGCCGCAGCAATTCCAGCGGCGGCAGCAAGAGGTCACTCGCAGCGCGCGACCGGCCGATCGCAAAGCCGAGGACCACGCCGATCACCACCGCCGCCCCATAGCCCGCGAACACGCGCCAGAGGCTGCTGGTGATATGCGCCGCCAGCTTCGGCGAATGAAACAGGGCGACAGCGGATTCGACGACCTCGACCGGTGGCGGCACGTTGCGGAAGGTGACGATCCCCAGATTGAGATGCATCACTGATGCGACTTGCCACAGCGTGATGCAGGCCAGGATCGAAAGGCCGCGGACCACCCATCGGATGCCCGCAGGCCGCGCCGGTTGAGCGATCGCCATGGCCCTACCGGCTCGCGACCAAGGATTCGCGCGCAGCGGCGAAGTCGAGCACCGTCCCGCCATGCTGCTTCGACCAGCGCTCGGCGGCATCCTTGAGCAGGAACGCGTTCAGCTCACCGTTCTGGGATCGCACGAACCACGCCTGGTTTGCGAACAGCTTGATGCCGCTTTCGCGATCCTGCGCATAGACGACGCGGATGGTCTTGCCGTCCTTCTCGAGCTCGGCGAGCGCCTTCAGCGCGTTCTCGGGCGAGGCGTAGTGGCGCACATGCAACTCGTCCTTGACCCAGATCTGTGCCACGCGACTGAAGTCGCTGATCTCAGCGCCCGTCGCCGCATCCTTGGCGCGAAGCGGAAGCTGCGCATAATTCTTCAGCCCGGCGTCATAGTCGCGGCCGGCCTGCGCCGCTGCAATGCGAATATACTTGTCGGTGACGAACTGGTTGATATCGAGATCGCTGTCCGCGCGCTTGAGCAGCTTCAGCGTCTTGATCGAGGTGGCGACCGCCTGGCGGTATTCCGGCTTCCAGGTGACATCGCGGGTCTGAAGACCGAGCGGACCGTGGAAGAGGTAGTCGACCTCCGCCTCGATGCCGGTCACCTTCGCGATCAGCTCGCTATATTTCTCCGGCTCCTCCGCGATCAGGCGATCCGCCTCGAGCGCAGCACGCAAATAGGCGACCACGATCTCCGGATATTTTTCGGCGTAGTCAGCGTCGACGAGTGAACCGTGGAATGTTGGTGCATTGGCCTGTGCACCGTCAAAGATCTTGCGCGCAAAGCCGCGCCACGGAAACAGCTCAGCGAACGGGACGAAGTCGGCATGTGCCTCGATCTTATTGGCCTGCAAGGCCGGCCCGGCGACTTCCGGTGCCTGCGTGATGATGTTGACGTCGGTCTGGGGATTCCAGCCCTTGGCCTCAATGGCGCGGAGCAGCATGCCGTGCGAGGTCGAGGCAAAGGGAACGGAGATGGTCTTGCCCTTGAGCTCATCGAGCGACTGCACCGGCGAGCTCGACGGCACCACGATTCCGTTGCCGCTGCCCTTGGTGCTGCCGGACAGCACGCTGATAAACAGGCTGCGACGCCCGGCCTTCTGGAACGCAACGCCGTTCAGCGAGCCCGGAAAATCCGCCATCGCGCCGAAATCGAGCTTGCCCGCGACCATCTCGTTGGTGAGCGGCGCGCCGCTCGTAAAATTCTTCCACTGGATGTCGTAGGTCACATCCTTGTACTTGCCGTCACGAGGCAGGAACTTCTCCAGCAGCTTGAGCTCGCGAATGAGCAGCCCGCCGGTCGCGCAGTTGATGGTCGTATCCTGCGTCCCGACCGCAACCCGGATCGTCTCCGCCCGCGACGGTCCGAACATGGCGACGGTCATGACCACGACGGCCGCACTGAGTCTCAAAGAGCTGAAATCGATCATCGAACTGTCCTCGGCAGGCCGGATCCATGCCGGCAGCGACGCGAACCGTCACTATCGAAGGCGCGACGCAGCGGTTGAAGCAATTACTTGCATCGCGAGCATAGAGCGCTGGCGTCATGATTCCGTCGCGCGCCGGCGCAAAAGGATTTTCTCAGGACCATGCAATCGACAGAGGAATCGTTTCGTCTCCGCTCGGCGCGCATATCAAGCTTTGCTATGTGATTTGGAACGATCGCAAAGAGATGGACATCGCACCATCTCCGCACTTACCTGTTTGCAAGACCTCGTTGAGCTCAGGATTGGGATGACCATTCTCAAGGAAGCTGCCGTGACCGAGCCTGCCGCTTTTGCCCAGCGGCCACATGCAGGCGTGCGGTTCGACTGGCCCGGCCGCGAGAAGTCGCGGCGGTCCCGCAGCGCACGTACGACGACCACAAGCTCGGCGCTGTTCATGAGCGAGACGATCGACGGCTTGAATGCCGGCGCGCATTTCCTCGATCGCTTGTCCGCGCCGGAACAGGCGCGCGTGCATGCGGCCGGCCGCACGATCACGGTGCCGCAGGGCGGGATGGTGTTCAGCCAAGGCGACGGCCACGACGGCATCTTCATCATCCGCCGCGGCCAGGTGCGGGTCTACTACACGGCACCGTCAGGCCGCGAGATCACGCTCGCCTATTGGACGCCGGGACATTTCATCGGCGGTCCGGAGGTCTCCGGTGGCGGCATTCACATGTGGTCGGGCATCGCCATCGAGGCCTGTGAGATCGCGGCGCTGTCGGGCCCGGCGCTCGAGAAGCTCCTGACCGGCATGCCGCAATTCGCACTGGCGCTGATCGACGGCCTCATCGCCAAGGGCAAATGCTATTCCTCGATGGCACAGATCCTCGGCACGCGATCGGTGATCGAGCGGCTGGCGCAGCTCCTGCTCACCTTGTCGGAGCTGCACGGCATTGCCGATGGCGACACCGTCGTCATCAACCGCAAGATCACCCATGACCAGATCGCGGCCATGGTCGGCTCGACCCGGCAATGGGTCACGATGATGCTCAAGCGCTTCCAGAACCGCCGCATCATCGCCATCGATGGCAGCACCATCCGGATCAGGCGGATCGACCTGCTCGAGCAGATCCTGTTCAAGGATTAGGGCGAGACAATCACCGCGCCTCTTCGAATCCTGCCAGCACTGAAGTCAGGTTCGCACCCAGAATATCCGAGAGATAACCGCCTTCCTGCACGAACACGGTCGGCAGGCCCATCTTCGCGATGGCCTGGCCGATGCGGCGGAAGCCGGGCGTGGTGACGGCGAGGCCCTTCAACGGATCGTGCTCCGAGGCGTCGAGGCCGAGCGCGATCACGAGCGCGCCGGGCGCGAAGGCTTCGATCGCCTTGCACGCGACATCCATCGCCTGGATGTAGCCGTCATCGCCGGTGCCGATCGCCAGCGGAATGTTGAGATTGGTGCCGAGGCCTGGACCTTCGCCGCGCTCGTGCGCATAGCCCCACACATAGGGATAATACGCGATCGGATCGGCGTGGATCGAGACCGTGTAGACGTCCGGCCGCGCGTAGAAGATGCCTTGCGTGCCGTTGCCGTGGTGGACGTCGACGTCGAGAATGACGACACGCTCGTGCTTGAGCCGCAGATGAGCCGCGGCAATCGCGCTGTTATTGAGGAAGCAGAAGCCGCCGGCCATGTCGCGATAGGCGTGATGGCCGGGCGGACGGCAGAGGGCGTAGGTCGCGTCCTCGCCGTCCATCACCATCTGCGCCGCCGTGACCGCGACGTCGGTCGCGGCGCAGGCCGCGTCCCAGGTGCCCGGGCCGATCGGCGCCGCGGTGTCGGCGGTGTGCCAGCCGAGCTTGCCGACAATGTGGGTGGGATAGGTCGCGGCATGTCGCACGGGATGGATGTTGCCGATCATCTCCGGGCCGGAATCGCCGAGTGCTTTCCAGGCGTCCCAGGCTTCACTCAGGAACGATAGATATTCGGGGCTGTGAATGCGCGCGCGCGGGCCCTGGCCGAATGTCGTCGGCTCGACCAGTTGATGCTTGCCGTCCTTCAGACCCTTGAGCAGGCGGTCTGCGCGCTCAGGCTGCTCGGTGGTGCGCTTGACGACGCCGCGAACCAGGAAGAATTGCGGATCGTGGCTGCGGTGCAGTTCGGTATGGACGGCTTTCACTCGATACTCCGTGGTCGCATTGACGATGCCACAGATGTCTAAATGCCCGCGGCGGCCAGATGCAAGCAAGAAGAATGCCGCTCGTGCCGTGCCGCTCTGCGCCGGAAGCAGACCGCCCGTGAGGCGCTCAGCAGCGCCCGCGCTGGAGACAGTGCTCGCGGCCCTGCTGGTCGGTGCGGAAGGATTCGATAAAGCCGCCCTGACGCTGGGTGACGAAGACGGTTTTGCCGTCGCCGCCGCCGAAGGCGAGATTGGTCGGCTCCTTGGCCCTCAGCGCGATCTCGCGCTCGACCGCCCCGTTGGGCTTCATCAGCGCGATCGTCCCCTTGAGGATGCGCGCGACATAGAGGCGGCCGGTGATATCGGTACGCAGGCCGTCGATGGTGTCGGGCTGGAACGCCTTGACGAGCTTCGCGTCGGTGAGCGCGTTGCCGCGGATGGTGTAGGACCAGACCTGGCCGCTGCTGGATTCACCGACATAGAGCGTGTTGCCGTCGGGGCTGAGGTCGATGCCGTTGGTGGTGCCCATCGCGCGCGGTGCTGACATGACCTGTCCCTGCACCGTGCCATCGGCGGCTTTCGCAATGCGCCAGACGTGGCCTTCGCGACCTTTCCAGTTCGGATCGCTCGCATAGATCGTGCCGTCGCGGGCGATGGTGATGTCGTTGGGCTGGTTCATCTCGTCGGAGTGAAACCAGACGCCGGGCTCGGAGCTACCCTTCGGGATCGCAAAAATGTTGTGCTTCTTGTAGTCGGCGATGAACATCGTGCCGTTGCGATCGAAGCGGATGGCGTTGCCGACGCTGCCCTCGGGAAGCGCCGTGAAGGCCTCCGACGCCGTGCCACCTGCGGGCAATCGGCCGATGGTGCCGGGCTTGCCGAAATTGACGACGAAGAGGTTGCCATCGAGATCGGCGGCAGGCCCTTCGATGCCGAACGTATATTCGCTGGCCGGCGTCACCTGCACGCTTTCGAACAGCTTCGTCTCGGCCGCGACGAGCGGCGTGGCGACGACGAGCAGGATGCTACTGCACAGGCACCAGAAATTCCTGCCGGATGAAATAGCCATCGTCGTCGCTGCACTCGCCATTCAAGTAAGGATCGGCCGGCCGGAAGAATCGACTGAAGCCCGGTTTGTCTACAGCGTTCCTTTGTGTCACGACAACGACCTTGGCGGCCGGTATTTCGCCGCATTCCTTGTTCGCCTTGCCATAAAACTTGCGCTGCGGCAGGCCGAGCTTGATGCGCATCGGCGTTCCCGGAACCATCTTGGCAACGAGCTGATCCGCAGTCGTGAGCAGAGCTGCATAACCGGGCTCGGTCTTGGGCAGGCTCTCACCGCCCGGCGGCATCAGCTTCTCCGCGCCCATGCCGCGCAGCCGTGTGCGCAGCTTGCCGGACTCCGGATCGCCCGGATAGATCCAGCCATCCTGCGACAACATGAAACGGAGCACGGTCGCATCCTTATCGGCATCCGACTGCCCCGCCTTCAGACCGAAATCGGAGTGACAGCCGACGCAGTGCTTTTCGACGAGGTTTTTGCGCAGCGTGGCGAGCCGGATCTTGTTTTGCGCATCCCTGGCGACGAAGGCGGCGAGTTGGTCAATCAGCGCCTGGCTGCGCGTGTCGCAGGGCAGCGGCGGCGGCGGATCGCCCGCGGCGCGATCGATGCGGATGATCGTCTGGTTCTTGTCCTCGACCAGCCAGATCGCACCGTCCTCTGCGACCGTGATGCCGACCGGCGCGCCTTGCGGCCGCGCACCATTGACGCGATGCCAGCCGGCGATCAACTCCTCGAATGGCGCGGCGGCGACATCTCCGGCGTCGGTCTGAAAATTGTGGGTCGGATCGGCCGCACAACTGACGTGGTAGCGCACCGGCGCCGGCGCGGGTTTTGGAAAACCGTGGTCGTCGACGTCGTAGATCAGCACGCGGCTGCCGGTCGGGCGATAACCGTGCAGGCCGACCAGCAGCTTGCCTTCGAGCTCCGGAAATTTGGCGCCGTAATAATACAACATCGCGAGCGGCGCAGCATGGGGCGGCAGCAGCGAGAACGGCTGCTTGTAAAGCGCGTTCGCCGTGCAAAGCGATTTATAGACGCCGGATTGCAGCACGCGCTTGAACTCGGGACTCGGCGTCGACAAATCATAACAATAAGGCCAGCCGTAGTGCCTGCCCCGCTCGATCGCGTTGATTTCCTCGTTCGGCTCGAAGATGTCGGGCAGATCGCGGCCGTTTTCGCCTTGCAGGAACGCGTAGCCGGCGTCGGGAAAGTTCGGGTGCAGCGCCAGCGCCATCGAGTTGCGCAGGCCCCGCGCGTAGACCGTATGCGGCGGATCGGGATCGTTCGGCTTCAACGCCGGGAAGACGCCCCCCGACGGCGGCGTGAACAGCCAGATCGCAGCCATGGCGGAAGAACCTTCAGCCGCCGCGCAAGGTCTCGTGATCGGCGCCGGCGTGATACAATCGTCGCTGTGGGCGCCGACATTGACGAACAGCCGCCCGTTGCGGTCGAACACGAACTGCTTGAGCGGGTGCGCGCTCTCGTCGAGCTTCGTGCCGTCAGGCAGCGTGATGCGGCGGCCCGGCATGTGACGAATGATGGTCTCGACCGTGCCGCGCGGATCGTCCGCGAGCGGATCGAGGCGGAAGATGGTCTCGGCGGTCGAGGCATAGAGTTTCTTGTCCGGACCGATCACGAGGCCGAACGGATATTCGACCCCGGTCAGGAGCTCCTTGAAGCGCTGCCCCTGGGCAGCGTGCGGGTCGAGCAGCAGCAGCCGGCCATCGGTATGGCCCCAGCCGCCCATGTCGGCGACCACGAACAGGTCCCGGCCGGGCACCTGGATGATCGACCGCGGAAACTTCAGACGGTCCTCTTCGCTGGCGACGAGGCCGGCGCAAAAGCCGGCCTTCATGTCGATCTGGACCTTGGGAAAGGTGAGATCGCCGCTGCCGCAGGTCTCCGTTCCCACCGCGTAGCCGCTTTTCCTCAAGGGGTCGGACGCGGCCAGTGAGCCAAAGCCGAGCAGGACTGCCGCGAAGGCGACGACACCTACGCACAAGCTTCGGTGTCCAACCTGGAATGTGAGATGATTCACAGCCGCCTCCCGGATTTCGGTCGAAGGTTGTTCCATGCCGCACAGGCGCCGTCCAGTTGAACATCACCCGCCTGTGATCAAACCCGCAAGGCGCGTGGTGCCGACCAATCTCCGTAGATTCCCTTACCGGGCTTGGCCCGAATATTTTTCGTTCTGTTCGGGTGGTATCGATATGCCGTCCAAATCGCTTTCCAGAGGAGGCGTGCATGGTTCAGATGTATTTCCACTGCTCGAATGCCGAAGGCACGCTGATCGATCGTTACGGCACGGCAGTCGCCAACCTGACCGAGGCGCGCGACCGCGCCGCTCAGATCATGCGCGCGATGATCGAGACGCCCGGCGCCGAGGATTGGCGTGATTGGGTGATCCATATCAGCGACGACGACGGCGAGGAGATTTTCGATCTTCCCTTCACCGCCATGCTCGGCAAGCCGCACTGAGGTGATGCCATGCTGCTCGCGTCATTGACTCTGCTCCGCCAGCCCCTCACCTTCGTCGCCACCAAATGGCAGAAGCTGGTGCGGATCGCAGGCAACCCCTACCGCCCCGAGCTCTACTACATGCGCGGCCCTGGCCCAAAATGGCACGCCAAATATCAGGCCAGCCGGCTGAACCGCGAGCTCTGAGCGCAGCCCGCTCCTTCTCGCCTACTTCCCCGTAAACTTCCCCTTGCGCTTCTCGACGAAGGCCTTGCGGCCTTCGATAGCGTCGGCGCTTGTGCCGATGATGGCCTGAAGTTCGATCTCGCGGCGGAACTGCGCCTCGTAGCTGGTGTGCTCGCTCTCCTCGACCAGTGCGCGCGTCGCGACCGGCAAGCGCGCCGAGCAGGACCGGCGTCATTGCGTTCAGGCTCTCCGGCTCGTCGAGCGTCAATATCCCGACGGCGCCAACCCGCGCCTGTTTCACACCTGCCATGTCGTTCCTCCCAGTGGATGTTCTCGTTGAAGGCGATGTGCCATTGTCAGCGTGCGCGAAGCAACGATAACCGAAGACACAAAACGACATCATGCCTCATCAGTTCAGCCTCAACCAAACCGTCCGCAAACCCGCCGTCACCTCCAAGGGCGGCATTGTCGCCTCGCAATCGCGGCGGGCGGCCGAGGTGGGAGCGCAGGTGCTGGCAGCGGGCGGCGACTGCGTCGACGCGATCGTGGCGACCACCTTTGCGCTGAATGTTCTAGAGCCCTGGAACAGCGGCATCGGCGGCGGGGGCGCGATGGTGCTCTACCGCGCCAAGGAAAATCGCTACGAGGTGATCGACTATGGCATGTGCGCACCGCAAAGCCTCCGTGCGGCCGATTATCCCATCACCGGAGAACGCGCCGCTTCCGACCTGTTTCCGTGGCCGCGGGTGAAGGACGACCGCAACGTTCACGGCCCCGGCGCGATCGCCGTGCCAGGTGTCGTCGCCGGCATGGAGGAGGCGCACCGTCGACACGCCCGGATGACGTGGAAAGACCTGGTCGCTCCGGCTGCGGCGCTCGCCGGCGAGGGCCTGCTGGCCGACTGGTGGACCGCGCTGACGATCGCGGGCTCGGCGGCAGATCTTCGGCGCTATCCCGCGAGCGCGGCAATGTTTTTGCAGGACGGCCTGCCCCCGAGCCCGCCCTGGAGCATCGAGGCTGAGATCCGGCTACCGCAGGACAATTTGAAGGCGACGCTGTTGCACCTCGCCGAAGCCGGACCGCGCGACTTCTATCAGGGCGATCTCGCCAAGAGCATCGCGTCCGACATCAGGGCCGATGGCGGCTCGCTGTCGGTCGAGGATCTCGCCGCGTTCCGCGCACATCTGCGCGAGCCGCTAGCGATCCCCTATCGCGGCGGCAAGGTGCTTGCGACGCCCGAACTCACCGCCGGGCCAACCATGGCGCATGCGCTGCGCCTGCTGCAGCAAGGTCTGAAGCCGGCCGGCACGCCGGATGCGGCCGCCTATGTCGAATATGCGCTCGCCTTGCAGGCAGCCTATCGCGAGCGGCTCAAGGACATGGGCGATGCCGACGGCAAGCGCGCGCTCGGCGCCGAATATCTGGCGCCGGCCTGCACCACGCATTTCTCCGTGGTCGACCGAGACGGCAACATTGCCGCGGTGACGCAGACGCTGCTCTCGTCCTTTGGCTCGAAATATGTGACGCCGCACACCGGCATTGCCATGAACAACGGCATCATGTGGTTCGATCCGACGCCTGCTACCACCAACTCGCTCGCCCCCGGCAAGCGCTGCCTCACCAACTACACCCCTGTTATCGCCGAGACCAGGGACGGCAAGCGCCTCGCGGTCGGTGCCTCCGGCGGCCGCCGCATCCTGCCGTCGGTGATGCAGCTCGTGTCCTTTGCGATGGATTTCGACATGGACCTCGATGCAGCCATCCATCAGCCCCGCATCGATTGCAGCGAAGGCGCGATCGTGCTCGGCGACACGCGGCTGCCGGCGGATGCACGCAAGGCGCTTGCCGCACGCTTCGACTACAAGGAAACCCCGGTGCAGACCCTGCCGATGAAGTTCGCCTGCCCGAGCGTGGTGATGCGCGACGGCGACATCAATTCCGGCGCGGTCGAGATCTTCCAGCCCTGGGCCGACGCGATAGCGGAAAGCTAGATCCCCAGCCGGTCTCGGACACGGCCAGCAATCACCGCAGTGGTCACGCCGACCGGCCAGAACGCGTGCATTGGGATCGGCTTGATCCCGGTGACGGGCATGTCGATCCCGGCTTTGGCGCCTCCGATCAACCGGCGCGCGAGCTGCGCACCCATCGCGGTCGAGAGCGCGACGCCGCGACCGTTGCAGCCGAGCGAGATCAGGATGTGCTCCGCCGGCTCATGCAGATGCGGATAATGATCCTTGGTGATCGCGAGCCGGCTGTTCCAGCCGTGGGTCCAGGCCACGCCCTTGAGCTGTGGCCAGAGCCGCTCGGCGTAGCG
This sequence comes from Bradyrhizobium sp. S3.2.6, assembly GCF_040546885.1. NCBI lineage: Bacteria > Pseudomonadati > Pseudomonadota > Alphaproteobacteria > Hyphomicrobiales > Nitrobacteraceae > Bradyrhizobium > Bradyrhizobium sp. S3.2.6. The sequence goes on from NZ_JBEPOS010000013.1 coordinate 174,337, forward strand.
GACGAGATAGGCGACGTCGTTCGGCGAATTGATCCAGCGCATCGGTCCGCGGCCGCCCATCAAGAGGCGGTTCTGCTGATCGATGCGGTAATACACCGTGATGTGGCCGCTCTCGTAGAGGACGGGACGCGTCGGCATGATCGAGCGCGCGACGTCGTCCGAAAGGGGCGCGGTGGCTGCGATCGAAGAGAATACCGGCACGATGGTGCGGCGGAGTGCGGGCCAGAGATCGTCAGTGAAACCGTTTGTGGCGAGCAATATCTTATCAGCATGCACGACCGCGCGCGGCGTCTCGATCCGCCAGCGGCTGCCGTCGCGCCGGAGTGATAGCGCCGGCGTCTCGCCATAAACCTTCGCGCCGGCGGAGATCGCGGCGCGCGCGAGGCCTCGGGCGTAGCTGAGCGGATGCAGGTCGCCGCCGCGCGCATCAAGCATGGCGCCGATGTAGCGATCCGTGCCGGTCATCTCGCGCAGCTGCTCGCGGTTCAGATACGACACCGGCATGCCGCGGCGGATGCATTGCTGTGCGGTCTTTTCGATCGCGGCGGCGCTGGCCTCATTATAGGCCGCGCGCAGCGTGCCGTTCTGCCGCGCCTCGCACGGGATCTGGTAGCGGCGGATCAAATCATGCGTGAAATTGGTCGTGCCGTAGGAGAACTCGATCATGCGGCGGCCGCGCTCCGCGCCGAAATCCGCCTCGATCTGATCGGGATCGTGCTTCAGGCCCGGATTGGTGTGGCCGCCATTGTTGCCCGACGCGCCCCAGCCCGGCTCCTGCGCCTCCAGCACCAGCGCCTCGACGCCCTGCTCCGCCAGATGCAGCGCCGTGGACAGCCCCGTATAGCCACCGCCGACGATCGCGACGGAGACGGTCTTGTCCGCATCGAGCGGCGGCGTGGCCACCGGCGCGACAGCGGTGTCCGCATAGAGCGAGGGCGGCAGAGGCAGGCGCGTAGTCATGGCGAAATCCGGTCAGAGCGGATGCAGGACGCGGCGCAAAAAGTCCTGCGTGCGCGAATGCTGGGGTTGGTTCAGCAGTGTTTTGGCCGGCCCCTGCTCGACGATGACGCCGCCATCGATGAACAGCACGCGATCGGCAACGTCGCGGGCAAAGCCCATCTCGTGGGTAACGACGACCATGGTCATGCCGTCGTCGGCGAGCTTGCGCATCACACCGAGGACGTCGCCGACGAGCTCCGGATCGAGCGCCGAGGTCGGCTCGTCGAACAGGATCGCCTTCGGCTGCATCGCCAGGGCCCGCGCAATCGCGACGCGCTGCTGCTGGCCGCCGGAAAGCTGCGGCGGATGCGCGTCGGCTTTCTCGGCCAGGCCCACTTGCGCAAGCAGTGCGCGGCCGCGCTCGAGCACCTGGACACGCGGCTCCCTCTTCACGAAGAGTGGCCCCTCGACAACGTTTTCGAGCACCGTCCGATGCGGGAACAGGTTGAAGCGCTGGAACACCATCGAGACCTGGGTGCGGACTTTCACAATCGACCGCGCATCGCGGTCGACCTTCAGGCCCTCGATGTTGATCTCACCACGATCGTAGCTTTCAAGTCCGTTGATACAGCGCAAAATGGTGGACTTGCCCGAACCTGAGGGACCGATGATGCAGACCACCTCGCCCTTCTCAACGTTCGCGGTGATGCCCTTGAGCACCTCGTTCTGGCCAAAGCTCTTGTGGACGTCGGTGAGCTCGATCATTTCTTGCCCGCCCGCTTCTCGAAGTGGCGAACCAGCAGGATCAGCGGAATGCTCATGGTGAGGTACATCAGCGCCACCATCGTGAACACGTTGGTGTTCTTGAAGGTTGATGACGCAATCAGCTTGCCCTGAAGCGCGAGCTCGGCGACCGTGATGGTCGACGCCTGCGAGGAATCCTTCAGCATCATGATCATGACGTTGCCGTAAGGTGGCAGCACGATGCGCACTGCCTGCGGCAGCACCACGCGGCGCATGGTGAGCCACCAGCCCATGCCGATCGACTGCGCCGCTTCGATCTGGCCCTTGTCGATCGCCTCGATGCCGGCGCGGAAGTTTTCGGCCTGATAGGCCGAATAGGCGATGCCGAGCCCAAGGATTGCGGCCTGCAGCGCCGACAGCGTGACGCCGAGATCGGGCATCACGAAGTAGAGGTAGAACAGCAGCACGATGATCGGAATGCCGCGGATCACGTTGATCAGGCTGGCGCTGAGCATCGACAGCGCCTTGATGCCGGAAACCCGCATCATCGCCCAGATCAGGCCGAGCACCGTCGAGAGCAGCAGCGAGCCGATGGTGACGATGATCGTCAGCGCGACGCCGCTCATCAGGATCGGGAAGAACTCGACGGCGTCGTGCCAGAAGCCTCTCATCGGGCAACCTTCGATGGACCTTTCATCAGCCCTGTGCCTTCAGGCCCCATTTACCGAGAATCTTGTCGATGGTGCCGTTGGCCTTGAGCTTCGCCAGCGACGCGTTGATCTTGCCGAGCAGCGCGCTCTCGCCCTTGCGCACGCCGATGCCGACCGAGCCGACGGTAACGGGCTTGTAGCCGTCGACGAGACGCACCTCGGGGAAGCCGCCCTGCTTCAAATTATAGGCCAGAATCGGATAATCGGCGTAGCCGGCCTTGAGGCGCCCGGTGTTCACGTCGCGCAGGATGTCGGGGATGGTGTCGTAGGCCTTGACGTCGGCGAACAGGCCGGACTTCTTCAGCGCGTCGACGAAGGCGGTGCCGACCTGGGCGCCGACCGTCTCGCCCTTCAGATCGTCCTGTGTGGCATAGGCCTTGGTGTCGGCCTTCGGCACCACCAGGCCTTCGCCGTAGGTGTAGATCGGGTCGGAGAAGTCGACGACCTCCTTGCGCGGCGCGGTGATGAACATCGCAGCCGCGATGATGTCGATCTTGCTCGAGGTCAGCGACGGGATCAGCGCCGAGAACTGCATCGGCTCGATCTGCACGCTGAGGCCGGCATCCTTGCCGATCTCGATGATGAGATCGACCATGATGCCCTGGATGGTGTTGGTCTTGGTGTCGAGGAAGGTGAAGGGAATGCCCGTCGGCGTCGAGCCGACCTTCAGCACCTGCTGCGCCGAAGCCGGCGCTATGGCCGCAAGTGCGAGCGCCGCGACCGCGGCCAGACCAAAACGCTTCATCGCATCCCCCTTTGGGCCCGGCCGATGCGGCGCTCGCAAATGTCGTCATCGCAGACATTGCGGGCCGAGCCGTTTCGGCCTATTTTCACCAATATGAAAATTGGGCCACACTTTCGCCCGCGATGCAAGCAGTTTTCATGCACATGAAGGAAGCGGTTTGACGTGAGCGGTGGCAAAAGAATGCGCAAACCGGCCGCCGCAAAGCCGGTGAAGAAGGCCAAGGCTATCGCGAAGCCCGCGGAGCCTGCCATGGACGTCGCTGTCGGTCGCCGCATCCGCGATCTCAGGCGCATCAGGCAATTCTCGCTCGAAACGATCGCCGCGCGCACGGAGCTGTCGATCGGGTTCCTCAGCCAGATCGAGCGCGGCCTGTCGTCGCCGTCGCTGCGCGTGCTGGCCACGCTCGCCGACGTGCTCGGCGTTGGCATCGCCGCGCTGTTCGGCGCAAGCCCGAGCGCCGACGGCACATCCGATCAGGTGGTGACGCGCGGATCGCAGCGGCCCGAACTCAAACTCTGGCGCACCGGCGTCTCAAAACAATTGCTGAGCCCTGCGAGTGCCGACAACAAGCTGAACCTGTTCCTGGTGCATCTCGAGCCCGGCGGCTCTACCGGCGACGAGCTCTACACCCATGACGGCGAAGAGGCCGGCCTGGTGCTCGAAGGCGAGATGATGCTGACGGTGGACAGCGAGACGTGGTCGCTGAAGACAGGCGACAGCTTTCGGTTCGCGAGCCGAAGGCCGCACCGGTTTTCCAATCCGGCGCAGGATGCGAAGGCCGTGGTGCTGTGGGTGAATTGCGTGACGGGGGCAGGGTAGCTCCGTGCTCACTACCACCGCGCACGGAGAAGATAAGAAGAACCGCAGCGTCTCCACATCGTCATTGCGAGCGAAGCGAAGCAATCCAGAGTCTTTCCGCGGAGGCAGTCTGGATTGCTTCGTCGCAAGGGCTCCTCGCAATGACGAGGGATAGAGTCTTAGCCAAATCGGTGCTGATACCGGTCCACCGTCAGCGCACTCACATCCACCTCCGGCTTCTTGCCCGACAACATGTCCGCGAGCACGCGCCCGGAGCCGCAGGACATGGTCCAGCCGAGCGTGCCGTGGCCGGTGTTGAGATGGAGATTGCTGTAACGCGTCGGGCCGATCACGGGTGGGCCATCCGGCGTCATCGGACGCAGGCCGCTCCAGAACGTCGCCTTGGAGAGATCGCCGCCGCGCGGGAACAGATCGGTCAGGGAGTGATTGAGCGTGGCGCGCCGCGCATCATAGAGCTTGGTCGAGAAGCCGGAGATCTCGGCGGTGCCGCCGACGCGGATGCGATTGCCGAGGCGCGTGATCGCGACCTTGTAGCTCTCGTCCATCACGGTCGATTCCGGCGCGCCGGAGGCGTCCTTGATCGGCACCGTGATCGAATAGCCCTTCACCGGATAGACCGGCAGCGAAATGCCGAGCGGCGCAACGAGCCGCGACGACCAGCTTCCGAGCGCAAGGACGTAAGCGTCGGCCTGCAGCATCCCGGCGCTGGTCGCGACACCGCTGAGGCGCGTGCCATCGGTGACGATCCGATCAATGCCGGTATTGAACATGAATCGCACGCCGAGCGCTTCGGCATGCTTGGCCAGCGCCTGCGTGAACATGTGGCAGTCGCCGGTCTCGTCCTGCGGCAGACGAAGCCCGCCGGCGAACTTCTCCTTGACGCCGGCAAGCGCCGGCTCGACCGCGATGCAGCCCTCGCGGCTCAGCACTTCGTAAGGCACGCCATATTGCTTGAGCACGGCGATGTCTTCGCCGGTGCCGTCGAGCTGCGCCTGGTAGCGGAACAGCTGCAGCGTGCCCCGCGTGCGCTCGTCATATTGAATGCCGATGTCGCGGCGCAGATCGCGCAGGCAGTCGCGGCTGTATTCCGCGATCGGGATCATCCGGCTCTTGTTGACCGCATAGCGCGCGCTGGTGCAGTTGCGCAGCATCTTGAGCAGCCAGACCCACATCACTGGGTCGAGCTTCGGCCGGACCACCAGCGGGCCGTGCTTCATCAGAAGCCATTTGACCGCCTTCACCGGCACGCCGGGGCCGGCCCACGGCGAGGAATAGCCGGGCGACACTTCGCCGGCATTGGCAAAAGAGGTCTCCAGCGCCGGTTCGGGCTGACGGTCGACGACCGTCACCTCGTGACCGGCACGCGCGAGGTAGTAGGCAGAGGTGACACCGATGACACCGCTGCCGAGGATCAGAACTTTCACGCTTCGTCAAACTCCCGCGGCATCACGTTCGCCGCTGCAAGAAGAAACTCCGTGAACCGCGGGAGCAATTATCAGGCCACCCGCTTGATGGCATCGCCCAGGATCGACACGATGTCGTCGATATGGCTCTTCTCGACAATGAGCGGCGGCGACAGCGCGAAAGAGTCGCCGCTCATGCGGAAGTAGAGCCCGCGATTGAAGCAGTCGACCATGACGTCATAGCCGCGCGCACCGACCGTTCCGTCACGCGACGACAGCTCGACCGCGCCCATCAGGCCGCAATTGCGGATGTCGACGACATTCGGCAGGCCTTTGAGCGAGTGCAGCGCATCGCGCCAATATTCGGCGATCGACGCACCACGCGTGAGCAGGCCCTCGTCCTTGTAGATGTCGAGCGTGGCGATACCCGCGGCACAGGCGGTCGGATGCGCGGAATAAGTGTAGCCGTGGAACAGCTCCATCTGGTTCTCCGGACCGACCATCATGCCATCGTGAATCTTGCGGCTGGCGAACACCGCGCCGCAGGGAATGGTGCCGTTGGTGATGCCCTTGGCCGTCGTCATCATATCAGGCGTGACGCCGAAGAAGTCGGCGGCGAACGGCGTGCCGAGGCGGCCGAAGCCGGTGATGACTTCGTCGAAGATCAGGAGGATGCCGTGCTTGTCGCAGATCGCGCGCAGGCGCTGCAGATAGCCCTTCGGCGGCGGCAGCACCGCGGTCGATCCCGGCACCGGCTCGACGATGACGGCAGCGATGGTCTCGGCACCATGCAAGGCCACCAGACGCTCGAGATCATCAGCAAGCTCCGCGCCGTGCTCCGGCTGGTCCTTGGCGAAGGCGTTACGGCCGAGATCGTGGGTGTGGCGGATGTGATCGACGCCAGGCAGCAGCGTGGCGAAGGCGCGGCGGTTGGCGACCATGCCGCCCACCGACGTGCCGCCGAAGCCGACGCCGTGATAACCGCGCTCGCGGCCGATCAGGCGGGTGCGGCTCGACTGGCCGTTGGCGCGATGATAGGCGAGCGCGATCTTCAGCGCGGTGTCGACCGATTCAGAGCCGGAGTTGGTGAAGAAGATGCGATCGAGGCCCTTGGGCGCGATCTCGGCGAGGCGCTCGGCGAAGTCGAACGCCAGCGGATGGCCCATCTGGAATGACGGCGCGAAGTCCAGCGTCATCAGCTGCCGCTCGACTGCGGCGGCGATCTGCTTGCGGCCGTGGCCGGCGTTGACGCACCAGAGGCCGGCGGAGCCGTCGATCACCTTGCGGCCGTCGACGGTGGTGTAATGCATGCCCTCGGCCGAGGAGAACAGGCGCGGCGCCTTCTTGAACTGACGGTTGGCCGTGAACGGCATCCAGAACGAGTCGGTCTTGATAGTGTTCGGAATCTGATGAAGGGTCACGGGCCACGCTCCTTTGCTGACGGCACAGCAGAGGCACGGCTTCCAAAGCGCAACAAGTCCTTTTCTGACGGCCTGCAAACCATTGATTTAACTGGGGCTGCCGGTCCATATTTGCGCGATCCGCAACACCTGCAACAGGGATTTGGGCATGAGCGTCGACATCGGTGGACGGCTGCGATTCATCCGGGCGCGCCACAAGCTGTCGCAGCGGGAGCTCGCCAAGCGCGCCGGCGTCACCAATTCGACGATCTCGCTGATCGAATCCAACCAGATGAACCCGTCGGTCGGCGCGCTCAAGCGCATCCTCGACGGCATCCCGATGGGGCTCGCCGAGTTCTTCGCGCTGGAGCCGGAGAGTCGTCGCAAGATCTTCTACCGCTCGGAAGAGCTGACCGAGGTCGGTAAGAAGCCGATCTCGTATCGGCAAGTCGGCGACAATCTGTTCGGCCGCAGCCTGCAGATCTTGAAGGAGCGCTACGAGCCCGGCAGCGATACCGGGCGCGTGCATCTTATTCATGACGGTGAGGAAGGCGGTATCGTGATTTCAGGAAAGCTCGAAGTCACCGTCGAGGACGAGCGCCGCATTCTCAATCCGGGCGATGCCTATTATTTCGAGAGCCGCCGTCCGCATCGCTTCCGCTGCGTCGGCGGCAAGCCGTGCGAAGTGATCTCGGCCTGCACGCCGCCGACGTTTTGAGCCGGCGGCAGGCCGAAAGCCTCAAAGCTACGTCAGCAGCTCCTCGATCCGGATCGGGAAGCGGCGCACCCGCACGCCGGTCGCATGCCAGACCGCGTTCGCCACGGCGCCGGCGCTGCCGGTGATGCCGATCTCGCCGACGCCCTTGATGCCGAGCGCATTGACGTGCGGATCGTGCTCGTCGACCGTGATCACATCGAGCGGCGGCACATCGGCATTCACCGGGATGTGGTACTCGCCGAGATTGGCGTTCATGATCCTTCCGCTACGGCGGTCGGTGATGGCCTCTTCGTGCAGCGCAAAGGACATGCCCCAGATCATGCCGCCGAACAGCTGGCTCTTCACCAGATGCGGATTGACGATGCGCCCCGCGGCGAAGGCGCCGACCATGCGGGTGACGCGGATCTGCCCGAGCTCGGGATCGACCTTCACCTCCGCGAACACCGCGCCATGGGCATGCATCGCATACTCCTCCATCGCCGCCGGATTCGGCGCACCTGTGCCGCGGGCCTCGACCTCGGCGACGCCGGCACGGGCCAGGATCTCGGTGTAGCTCTCGCTGCGGTTCTCGTCGTCGCGCCGGATCAACCGGCCGTCGCGCGCGATCACGCCGGCATTGCCGGCGCCAAACAGCGGCGAGCGCTCGTCCTTGGTGGCGAGGTCGGCAAGCTTGGCGATCACGGCCGCGCCGGCGCTGTGGATCGCCGCACCGGCGGTTGCAGTGTGCGCCGAGCCTCCGGCGATGCCGGCATCGGGCAGATCTGATGTCCCCGCCTTGAACTCGACGCGGTCGATATCGAGCCCGACGGCGTCGGCTGCGATCTGGGCCAGCGCCGTCCAGGCGCCCTGCCCCATGTCATGCGCGCCGATCTCCATCGCGCCGGTGCCGTCACGGCGGATCGCCGCGCGCGCCTCGGCCTGGAACATCAGCGCCGGGAAGGTCGCCGTGCCCATGCCCCAGCCGACCAGCAGGCCGGCATCGTCGCGCGTCTGGCGCGCCTGCAGCGAGCGCTTCGACCAGCCGAAGCGCGCCGCGCCCTGATCGTAGCAGGCGCGCAGCGCTTTGGACGAGAACGGCTTGCCGGTGATCGGCTCGACCTCGGCGTAGTTCTTCAGCCGGAAGGCCAGCGGATCCATACTGCAAGCCCAGGCCATCTCGTCGATCGCGCTTTCCAGCGCAATCGATCCCGTCGCCTCGCCCGGCGCACGCATGAACAATGGCGTGCCGGTATTGACGCGCACAGCATCGTGCGAGGTGCGGATCGCAGGCGCGGCGTAGAGCGTATGCGACGCGTCGGCGGCCGGTTCGTAGAAATCATCGAACGTGCTCGACACGGTGCGCGCATGGTGGTCGAGCGCAGTCAGGCGCCCCTCGCCGTCGGCGCCGATGCGCAAGCGCTGACGTGTCGGCGCACGATGGCCGACCGGGCCATACATCTGCTCACGGCGCAGCACGAGCTTGACCGGCCTGCCGACCAGTTTTGCGGCCATCAGACCGAGCACGGGGGGACCGGCCATGAGCCCCTTGGAGCCAAAGCCGCCACCGAGGAACGGGCTGCGGATATGGATCTTGTCATGCGCGAGACCAAATAATTCAGCGACGCGCGCCAGTGACAGCATGAGACCCTGGGTCGGCATGTCGATCTGCACACTGTCACCATCCCAGCTAGCCACGATCGCATGCGGCTCCATGGCGTTGTGGTATTGCGGCGGCGTCTCGTAGACGACGTCGATTTGCTTCTCGGCCGATGCGAGGCCTGCCTCGACATCGCCGCGATGATTTTCCGCGGGATTGCCGACACCAACGACGGGCGGCACAAAACTCTCGCCGGCATCGAGGCCGACGAGGGCGGGCAGCGTCTCATAGCGCGGCGCCAGCAGCACCGCGCCTTCGGTCGCCGCCTCGAGCGTCTCGGCGATCACGACGGCGATGGGCTGGTTGGCGTAGCGGACCTCGTTGCTCTGCAGCACCTCCATCCGGAACACGAATGGATTGGTCTTGATCTCCGGATCGATCGCGAGCTGCGGCTTGTGGTCAGGCGTCATGACGTCGACGACGCCGGGATGACGCTTGGCGGCCGCGACATCCAGCGAGGTCACGCGGCCATGTGCGATGCTGGACACCGCCATCACCGCAAACAGCATGCCGCGCGGATGATTGTCGGCGGCGTAGGTCGCCTGCCCCTTGACCTTGAGCACGCCGTCGCGGCGGGTCAGCGGCTGACCGATGCTCGAGCCGTGGCGAAGATGGGCGGGAGCGCTGGTGAGATTGAGCTCAGGCATGGATGGCTCCAGAGGTCGAGGCAAAGGGAGAAGCCGGCAGCGCGGAGATACGCGCGGGCGTGCCGGCAGCGGCAAGGGTCAGCGCGCGCACGACGATGCGGCGCGCGAGCTCGATCTTGTAGGCGTTGTCGCCGGACGGCTTTGCGTCGGCGAGTGCGCGCCATGCGGCGTCCTGGAAAGCATCTGCCGTTGGTGCGACGCCCCTCAGCACATCCTCCGCGGCGCGGGTACGCCAGGGCTTTGCGGCGACGCCGCCAAGCGCAAGTCGCGCCTCCGCGATCTTGCCATTCTCGATCCGTAGCGCCGCAGCAGCCGAGACGACGGCAAACGCGTAGGACGTGCGCTCGCGAACCTTAAGATAGCGCGCATGCGCGGCAAAACCACGCGCCGCGGGCGGCAGACGCACCGCGACGATGAGGTCGCCGGGCTCAAGCGCTGATTCACGCTCGGGCGTATGGCCGGGCAGGCGATGCAATTCGTCGAGCGCGATCTCGCGACGACCGTTCCTGCCTTCGATCTCGACGATGGCGTCGAGCGCCACCAGCGGCACGCAGAAGTCGGACGGATGCGTGGCGATACAGCTTTCACTCCAGCCGAGCACGGCGTGCGTGCGGTTCTCGCCCTCGCGGGCGTCGCAGCCCGAGCCGGCCTCGCGCTTGTTGCAGCGGCTGGCGGTGTCGTAGAAATATGCGCAACGGGTCCGCTGCAGCAGATTGCCGCCGACGGTCGCGGCATTGCGCAATTGCGCCGATGCGCCGGAGAGAAGTGCTTCGGCGACGGCCGGATAGGATACTGCAAACTCTGCATCATGCGCGAGATCGGCATTGCTCAACAACGCGCCGATGCGCACGCCTCCATCCGCGAGACGCTCGATCTGGTCGAGACCATCGAGATGCGTGACGTCGACCAACCGATCCGGACGGCTGACGCCGCCCTTCATCAGGTCGAGCAGATTGGTGCCGGCCGCGAGATAGGTCGCGCCCGGCTGGGCGGCGGCGGCAACGGCTTCAGTGACCGTGGCGGGCCTGACATAATCGAACTGTTTCATGCGGAGCGCCTCCGGTTGGATTCGTCGGCACCGGCCTGCGCCTCGAGTACGGCATCGACGATGCCGGCATAGGCGCCGCAACGGCAGAGATTGCCGCTCATGCATTCGCGGATGCGTTCGGGATCGTTGCCGGCCTGGGCTTCCTGCATCATGCCGATGGCGCTCATGATCTGGCCGGGCGTGCAGAAGCCGCACTGGAATCCGTCATGGGCGATGAAGGCCGCCTGGACCGGATGAAGCTGGTCGCCGCGCGCGACGCCCTCGATGGTGAGGATGTCGGCGCCGTCATGGCTAATGGCGAGCGCGAGGCAGGAATTGATGCGCTTGCCGTCGACCAGAATAGTGCAGGCACCGCACTGGCCGCGGTCGCATCCTTTCTTGGTTCCCGTCAGATGGAGGCGCTCACGCAGGAGATCGAGCAGCGTGACGCGCGGATCGTCGAGGACGAAATCGCGCCGCGCACCGTTCACGGTGAGGCTGATGGAGTGGTTCATACAAGGCTCCGATCAGATATGGACATGGCTCATCGCCCGGCGCGCCACCGCCGTGGCCGCCGTCGATATCGCGCCGCCCCGGACGTGGGTCAGGACCGGCACCTCAGCGAAGATACGGAGGCAGCCTCCGCTTAACAAGGGCCACTGGAAAATATTTGGAATTCGTCAAAAGCCCGTGCGCAGACAACGCGGTGCAGCTAGCCAAGGGTTCAATCTAACCAATTCGTGATCTACATTGCCGGCATGGACGACCACACCGACCAGACCCGCAAGCCCCGCGCCGATGCCGTGCGCAATCGCGAGCGCGTGCTCGAGGCAGCCAAGGTCGTGTTCAACGCCGGCGGCCCGGAGGCGAGCCTGGAGGCCGTGGCCAAACGCGCAGGCGTCGGCATCGGCACGCTCTACCGGCATTTCCCGACGCGCGAGGATCTGTTCGAGGCGGTATACCGGCGCGAGGTCGAGCAGCTCAGCGAGTTCGCCGAGCAGTTGAAGAACGCCAAGGATCCGGTCGATGCGCTCAGGCGCTGGCTGCGTTCAGGTGTCGAATTCGTCGCCACCAAGAAGGGGATGGTGGCGGCCCTGGCGCTCGCGGTGCAGAGCGGGTCCGAGCTGCACGCCTTCTCGTTCGACCGGCTGACGAAGGCGACCGGCTCGCTGCTCGACCGCGCAGTCGCGGCCGGCGAGATGCGTGCCGACATCAGTCCCGAGGACTTGCTGCGCGCGTTCTTCGGCATGTGCTACATCCACGACCAGCCCGGCTGGCAGTCAACCGCACTGCGACTCCTCGACGTGTTCGTCGATGGTCTTCGCGTGCAGCCCGTCGCAAAGCCAAAGGCGCACACCATCAAGCGCGCGAAGCCGGCCGCGAAACCGAAGCGATAGCGCGTCCGTAGTTGCCAAGGTCGTGCTACGATCAGCATAGCCGGGATTTCAACGCGGAGCCTGCCATGCGCATTGCCGCCGTGCTCGTTGTTCTCAGTATTGCTTGCAGTTCCATCTCAGCACGTGCCGACGACATCGCGACAGCGCAAGGCGTGATCCGAGCGCAGGAACAAGCCTTGAGCCATGACGACGCAGCGGCCGCCTATTCCTACGCCGCGCCGGCGATCCGGGAGATCTTCCCCGCGCCCGACATCTTCATGTCCATGGTGCAGAACGGCTACGCGCCGGTCTATCGTCACAAGAGCTTTGAGTTCGGCGAGAGCAAGATCGAAGGCAGCTCCGTCGCCCAGCGGGTTCACATCATCGATGCCAACGGCGAAGCCTGGGAAGCGCTCTACACGCTCGAGCAGCAGGCGGACGGAGGTTACAAGATCACCGGCTGCTCGCTGCTGAGGGCAGGACAGGCGGTCTAGGTCGCAAATCCCGGTCCGCGCCTCGCCACATTCATCCGCGAGCGGATCAACAGCATCAGCACGATTCCGACATTGAGGGCATTCCACGCCACGCCGTTGGCGAACGCAGCCGCGTAGGAGCCGGTGGCATCGAAGATGACGCCGGACACCCAGCCACCAAAGGACATGCCGAACACGGAGGCGAAGATCACGATGCCGACGCGGGTCGCGGCTTCACTGGCCGGCATCGCCTCGCGCACGATGATGGCATAGCTCGGCACGATGCCGCCCTGGAACAGGCCGAACATCGCGGAGATCAGGTAGAGCGAGGCGAGGCTATCGAAGAACAGGTAGAACACCAGCGCAAAACCCTGCGCCAGTGCTCCGATCAGCAATGTCGGAATGCCGCCGATCTTGTCCGCAAGATAGCCGGAGCCGATGCGGCTGACGATGCCGCAGGCCATCATCAGCGACAGCATCTCGGCGCCGCGCGCCACGCCGTAACCAAGATCGCCGCAATAGGCGACGATATGCACCTGCGGCATCGCCATGGCGACGCAGCAGGAGATGCTGGCGATCGAGAGCAGCACCGTCAGCGTGTTGGTCGAGAGCCTGAGGTCGACCCGCGGCGGCGGCGCATTGGCGTGATTGCGGACCTTGTCGTCGCCCATCTGCGCGCGCAGGACCAGCACCAGGATCGACATCAAGCTAACGCAGACCAGGGCGATACCGACATGAGTGGTGCGCCAGCCGATCCTCTCGATGCCCGAGCTGATGAGCGGCGGCCAGATCGTGCCGGCGACGTAATTGCCGCTCGCGACGATGGTCACGGCCAGCCCGCGATAGCGCTCGAACCAGTGCGAGGCCTCCGCCATCAGCGGCGCGAAGGTCGCTGACGTGCCGAGGCCGATCAGGAAATAGGCGGCGACGAACTGCCAGAGCTGGGTCGAGAGCCCCGCCAGTGTATTGGCGACGCCGAGGAAGGCGATGCTGATCGCCATGGCCGGCACGATGCCGAACTTGTCGGTGATCTTGCCGGCGATCACGCCGCCGAGCCCGAAGCCGAACATCATCAGTGTGAAGGCCAGCGACACCGCGCCGCGCGTGGCGGCGAACTCGGCCTGCACGACGGGAATCACCACGACGACCGCCCACATGCCGACGCCGCCGATCGAGCCGATCAGCAGCGCGAGCAAAAGCCGCACCCAGGCCTGACGGGAGTCAGGGCTGAATGAGGCCGGTTTCTGTCCTGGGTGATTTGGTGCGTGCACGGCGCGGAACATGTTCGCGGATCGCCTCGCGGTCAAGCATCGTGCCGCGATAATGGGCATGCGCGGTGCACTGCGGTAAGAAGGAGCTTGGCGAAATCGCGCTTTGCCATTAGTTTGCAATCTGCGTGGGCAACAATGCCGCGCGGAGCATGCTGTCGGAATGTTGTTGCAATTGACGCGATCGATGCGGATCAGGGTGGGGCGCTTTATTGCGCTGGCCTATCTGTTCTGCGTGCTCGCGCCGGCGGCAAGCCTCGCCTGGGGCAGTGGTCCAGCACCATGCCTTGGCGACGAAGCTCCGCTCGCCGACCTTGTGGCCGTGCATCATCAGATGCCGGCCAGCCACATGCATGGCGACGTGGCGCATGACCCCGCGGCGATGCATGCGCATCACCAGGCCGCCGCGCAGGACACCCCTGCCCCGCATCATCATGACGGCAAGGGCAAGGCTGGCCCGTGCTGCGCCATGATGTGCATCAGCGCGTTACCGGCCGATCTGCCGAGCTTCGCAAAGCCGCTTCAGCCGGTTTCCAGCTGCGCGCCCGAGATCGTGGCCAGCCTGCACAGCGCAGCGCCGCCCCGGCTCTATCGCCCTCCCATCATCTGATCTGATTCCACGACATCAGGCCGGGCGCGCAATCCGCGCGCGCGAACCTGTGGTCTCCAGACAGATCAGGGATAAATCATGCTTACGCTTCTCGGGGCGAGGTCCGCCACCGCATCTGCGGTGCGTCGAGGTCACTTTCGATTCAATTGGCCGCTGCTGGCCGCGGCCACATTGGCGTTGTCCGGCTGCATGCCGGCGACAACGTCCGTGACCGGCGCGGATCCGGCCGATCCCGCAGCAAAGGCAGCGCGCGTCGACTATCGATCGACAGTTGCGCCTTACACGAGCCTGCGGCCTGCAGCGCCTGCGCCATGGCGCGAGCGCAACGACGCTGTCACTCCGCAGCCGAAGCAGGACCGGTAGGAGCGCGCCATGGCACAGTATTTTGCACGGAGTCTGCTCGTTCTCGGCGCGCTCGGCCTCTCCGGCTGTGCCGCGTTCTCGCCCGACAGCGGCATGAGCGCGGTCTCGGAGCTGACGAGCCAGACCATCAGGAAGGACATCGCCTTCGTGCGGACGGCCGAGGGAGCCGGTGCGGTCGACGCGCGCGTTCGCCAGTTGCTGTCGCGGACGCTGACCGAAGAGACCGCCGTGCAGGTCGCGCTGCTCAACAACAAGGGGCTGCAGGCCGCCTATAACGAGCTGGCGCTGGCCGAGACCGATCTGGTCGAGCAGAGCCTGCCGTCCAATCCGGTGTTCTCGGTCTCGCGCATCTCGGGCAATGGCGCCAGCGAGATCGAGCGTCAGGTCGTCGGCGACATCCTGGCGTTGGCCACGCTGCCGTTCCGATCGGACATCGCGCGCGAGCGCTTTCGTCAGGCGCAATTGCGTGCGGCGCTGGCCACACTTCGGCTCGCCGCCGATGTGCGGCGCGCTTACGTTCGCGCAGTCGCCGGAAACGAGATGGTGGTCCTGCTGACCGACGCGAAGGCGACCACGGAATCGACCGCGCAGCTCGCTGTCAAGCTCGGCGAAACCGGCTCGGTCAACAAGCTCGACCAGGCCCTCGAACAGGTGTTTTACGCCGAGACCACCGCCGACCTCGCCACCGCACGCCAGGCGGCGACGAGCGCGCGCGAAAGGCTGGCACGGCTGATGGGGCTGTGGGATGACGGCCTCGATTTCCGTCTGCCCAACCAACTGCCGCCGCTGCCGCGCCGGCCGCAGGCTTTGCCCTCGATCGAGGCCGACGCGGTGGCCCATCGCATCGACCTGCAGATCGCGCGGCTGGATCTGACGGCGCTGGCGAAGTCGTTGAACCTCACCGAGGCGACCCGCTTCGTCACGCTGCTCGATCTCGCTGGCATCTCCCGCCGGACTCAGGATCCGGAAGGCGCCCCGTTCCGCGAGCGCGGCTTCGACGTGCAGTTCCAGATCCCGATCTTCGATGGCGGCGAGGTCCGTGTGCGGCAGGCCGCGGAAACCTACAATCTCGCCTTCAACCGCCTCACCGAGCGTGCCGTGAACGTCCGCTCGGAGGCGCGCGACGCTTACCGTGTCTATCGCTCCTCCTACGACATCGCTAGTCACTACCAGCGCGAGATCATCCCGCTGCGAAAGATCATCACCGAGGAGATGCAGTTGCGCTTCTCCAGCATGCAGGTCGACATCTTCGCGCTCCTGACCGAAGCACGCCAGCGGCTCGCTTCGCTGCGCGGCGCGATCGAGGCCAGGCAAAACTTCTTCATCGCCCAGTCCGAGTTGCAGACCGCCGTCAATGGCGGCGGCGCGCCTGTTTCCGGCGGCGACAATCCAACCAATATCGCCGCGGCAGCACCTGCCGATGGCGGCCACTGACATGGAGGCCAGCATGTTTTCCCGCCGAGGATTTTTGGGCACCGCCGCGCTCGTGGGCGCATCAGCCGTCAGCGGCCGCGTCCAAGCCGCATCGATTCCGGAAGCAGCCCATATGGACAAGGCGGTGATGCAGCCGCCGTTGCATCCCATTGGCGGTCCCGACTATCGCCCCGTCGTCACGCTCAACGGCTGGACACTGCCGTTCCGCATCAACGGCGACTGGAAGGAATTCCATCTCGTCGCCGAGCCCGTGGTGCGCGAATTCGCCGAGGGCATGAAGGTCAATCTGTGGGGCTACAACGGCCAGTCGCCGGGGCCGACCATCGAGGCAGTCGAGGGCGACAAGGTCCGCATCTTCGTCACCAACCGCCTTCCCGAATACACCACCGTGCATTGGCACGGCATGATCATCCCGAGCGGCATGGACGGCGTCGGCGGACTGACCCAGCCGCATATCGAGCCGGGAAAGACCTTCGTCTACGAGTTCGAGATGAAGAAGAGCGGGACCTTCATGTACCACCCGCATTCCGACGAGATGGTGCAGATGGCGATGGGCATGATGGGCATGGTTGTCGTGCACCCGCGCGACCCAAACTTCCGCCCCGTCGACCGCGACTTCGTTTTCGTGATGAGCACCTATCGCGTCGATCCCGGCACATATCTGCCGCGGGTCAACGAGATGACTGATTTCAACATGTGGACCTGGAATGCGCGGGTGTTTCCGGGCATCGATCCGCTGCCGGTCAGGCTCGGCGACAAGGTGCGCGTGCGCATCGGCAATCTCAGCATGACCAATCACCCGATCCATCTGCATGGCCACAGCTTTGCGGTGACGTGCACCGACGGCGGCTGGATTCCCGAGAGCGCGCAATATCCGGAGACGACGACCGACGTGCCGGTCGGCGCTGTGCGCGTATTCGACGTCCTCGCCGACAATCCCGGCGACTGGGCGTTTCACTGCCACAAATCGCATCACACCATGAATGCGATGGGCCACGACATGCGCAACATGATCGGCGTGTCGCGCAAGGATCTCGCCAAGGCTGTCGGCAAGCTTGCGCCCGACGCCATGGTGATGGGCCAGTCCGGCATGGCGATGGGCAACATGGAGATGCCGGCGCCTGACAACACGCTGCCGATGATGAGCGGCACCGGCCAGTTCGGCCCGATCGAGATGGGCGGCATGTTTACGGTGATGAAGATACGCGAGGACCTCGCACGCGACGATTATCGCGATCCCGGCCCCTACCAATTCCCGCAAGGCACCGTCGCCTACGAGGTCGCCTCGCCGGCGGCGGAGCCGGCGCGGCAGCCAGCCATGCCGGCGCACAAGATGAAGATGTGAGCGTTTCGATGAACCACCAACTGGAGACCACAATGAAGACGATCAAACTCGCCTTGACGCTGCTCGCGCTGTCGATCGCACCCGCGTTCGCGCACGAGGGTCACGACCATCACGGCTTCTCGGCCGGCGAGCCCGGCGATCCCGGGAAGCCGGCGCGCACCATCGAGATCGCGTTGAGCGAAATGTCCTACGAGCCGTCGAGCATCACAGTCAAGCGCGGCGAGCAGATCCGTTTCGTACTGCGTAATGTCGGCAGGGAGGACCACGAATTCCTGCTCGCCACCACGAAGGAGAACCTCGCACATGCCGAGGTGATGAAGAAGCACCCGCACATGGAGCATGACGACCCGAACGGGGTGCGGCTTGCGCCGAACAAGACGGCCGAGATCGTCTGGAAGTTCACCAAAGCCGGCACCTTCGAATTTTCCTGCCTGATCCCCGACCATCGCGACTACGGCATGGTCGGCCACGTCACCGTGAAATGAGGACAATGGAGAGAGCCATGAAGCCGATCATCCGCGCCACCGCAGCATTCGCACTGACGCTGGGCCTGACCGCGAGCGCGCTGGCGCAGGCCGCTTCCATCAACGGTGAGGTCAAGAAGATCGACGAAACTGCCGGCAAGATCACACTCAAGCACGGCCCCGCCAAAGGCCTCGGCATGGACGAGCCCATGACCATGGTCTACCGCGTTAGGGATCCCGCCATGCTCAAGCAGATCAAGGTCGGTGACAAGGTGTCATTCGAAGCCGAGGAGGCCGCGTCGGGTTACACGGTGACGAAGATGGAGAAGGCGAAGTAGGGCGATCTCCTTCATGGTCATTCCGGGGCGCGCCTCTTGGCGGACCCGGAATGATGACCTGATAGTCCCGAAACACCCCCACCCCGCACTCCTGCCGCACGCTCCGTTAACCCTTTGCTAACCATACACCCGGCAAGAATTGCCCAGTGGAGTCGAGTGTCGTCAGCCGCGTAGAACGGGAGCTCCCGTGGACGCCAGTGCGGTGCCTCACTTTCGGAACGGCGGCCCATCGGCCGCCGCGCAGACGTTTGGGGCGCGCGGACGGCAGTCGCGCGGGGGAGCAGCTACCATGGTCGACGTCACCGCGGGACAGGGCGTAGGTAACGCCAAGCCCGGCATCCCCTCCCTTTCCGAGATCGTCACCATCCTCAAGCGCGGCGACATCGCGCTCGCGCTCGGCGTCCTCACCATCCTTGTGGTGCTGATCCTGCCGCTGCCGGCGATCGTTCTCGACCTGTTCCTGGCGATCTCGATCACGCTGTCGATCCTGATCCTGATGACCTCGCTGTTCATCCAGGCGCCGCTGGAATTCTCCGCCTTCCCGACCATCCTGCTGATCTCGACCATGCTGCGGCTGTCGCTCAACATGGCCTCGACCCGCCTGATCCTGTCGCATGGGCACGAGGGCACGGATGCCGCCGGTCACGTCATCGAGGCTTTCGGCAGCTTCGTGATGGGCGGCAATTTCGTCATCGGCATCATCGTCTTCGCCATCCTGATCATCGTCAACTTCGTCGTCATCACCAAGGGTTCGGGCCGTATCGCCGAAGTCGCCGCCCGCTTCCACCTCGACGCCATGCCCGGCAAGCAGATGGCGATCGACGCCGACCTGTCCGCCGGACTGATCGACGAGAAGGTCGCCAAGGAGCGCCGCAAGGCGCTGGAGGATGAGAGCGGGTTCTTCGGCGCCATGGACGGTGCCTCGAAGTTCGTCCGCGGCGACGCCATCGCCGGCCTCCTGATCGTCTTCATCAACGTCGTCGGCGGCATGATTATCGGCGTGGCGCAGCAGGGCCTGTCCTTTGCCGACGCCGGCCGCAGCTACACGCTGCTGACCGTCGGTGACGGCCTCGTCACCCAGGTCCCGGCGCTGATCGTCTCGACCGCGGCGGGCCTGCTCGTCTCCAAGGCCGGCGTCTCGGGTGCGGCCGACAAGGCGCTGATGAAGCAGTTCTCCGGCTATCCGCAGGCGCTGGCGATGTCCTCGGCGGTCATGCTGGTGCTGGCCGCGCTGCCGGGCATCCCGACCATCCCCTTCTTCCTGCTCGGCGCCGGCGCCGGTGCGCTGGCCTGGTCGGCGCGCAACCGCAACCGCGCGACCGCTAGCGCCGAGGCAGCCGCAAAGGCCGCACCCGCTGCCGGGACGCCCGGTGCCCCCGGCGCCGCGGCGGCCGAGGAGCCGATCTCGGCGGCGCTCAAGATCGACGACCTCAAGATCGAGCTTGGCTATGCGCTCTTGCCGCTGGTCAACGGCCCCGACGGCACCGACCGCCTGACAGAGCAGATCAAGGCGCTGCGCCGCTCGCTCGCGATCGAGATGGGTTTCGTGATGCCCGCAGTGCGAATCCTCGACAACGTCCAGCTCGAAGCCAACACCTACATCATCAAGATCAAGGAGGTCGACGCCGGCACCGGCAAGATCTGGCCGAACCAGTTCATGGTCATGGACCCCGGCGGCAGCCAGGTGCAGGTGCCCGGCATCCACACCACCGAGCCGACCTTCGGCCTGCCCGCGACCTGGGTCGATGCCAGTCTCAAGGAGGAGGCCTCGCTCAAGGGCTACACCGTCGTCGACGCCGCGACCGTGCTCTCGACCCATCTCACCGAGCTGCTCAAGGCCAACATGTCGGACCTGCTGTCCTATGGCGAGGTGCAGAAGCTGCTCAAGGAGCTGCCCAAGGAGCAGAGCGAGCTAGTCAAGGACATCGTGCCCGGACAGGTCACGGTCTCCGGTATCCAGCGCGTGCTCCAGCTGCTGCTCGCCGAGCGCATCTCGATCCGCGACCTCTCGACCATCCTCGAAGGCATCGCCGACTCGCTCGCCTTCTCGCGCAATCCCGCGACCATGGTCGAGCATGTCCGCGCGCGCCTCGCGCGGCAGATCTGCGCGCAGAATACGTCCTACAACGGCTATCTGCCGCTGATCGCGCTGTCGGCACGGTGGGAGCAGGCTTTTGCCGAATCCATCGTCGGCCAGGGCGAAGAGCGCAGCCTCGCGATGCAGCCCTCCAAGCTGTCCGAGTTCATGACCGGCGTGCGCGAGGCCTTCGAGCGAGCCGCCCGCGAAGGCGAGGCGCCGGTGCTGGTGACCTCCGCGGCAATTCGACCTTTCGTCCGCTCCCTGGTCGAGCGGTTCCGGGCCCAGACGACCGTGTTGTCGCAGGCCGAAATCCACCCGAGAGCGAGGCTGAAAACGGTCGGAAGCATCTGATTTGCCTTAAGAAGCCGTGTGCTTTTCAGCCACAGGCAAATGGTTTTTGAGTTTCTGGCACCTTGTCGACCAACTGCTGGCAAAGGGCCTCCCAAGCATATTACAGCTTTGAAATAATTGCGAAATCTGGCGATCAAGATCCGCCCTTGATCGCGATCGTTCACGTCGTATCACGCTCTTGTGATAGCCCCTTGGGAACGAATCCGCCCAATACTAGGTTGTTGGGCACCGGAAGCATGAACCTGCCTAACAAGGGTGGCGACTACTTCGGGTAGATGGCGGCAGGAGCCTTCCATGAACCACTCGATTTACAGCGCAGATCGCTCGACACATCTGAAGATCGTGGTCGTGGCCCTCGTCGCCGGGATCGCGGTGGCAGGGTTCGGCATCACTGCACGCACCGGTTCGGACGACGGATTGACCCAGACCGCCCGCGTCATCAAGGCCGGCAAGCCGGTTGCGATCACCAGCTCGAACGCATCGGTCGTTCGCTAAGGAGATTTGAGTTTCAGGAATTCACGCGGCTCTTTACCAGCCCCCCAAAGTCGCCACGTGGATATGTAGACGACCCCAACCCCAAGTCGACTACAGAAAGCGCCCGCCCCCCACGGGCGCTTTCTCATGTCTGGGGGTACCTCGTCATTGTGAGCGCACGCGCGCGCCACTCGCTCCTCTCTTGTCCCGGACGCGCCGCAACGCCTCTTAGCGTTGCTGCGCAGAGCCGGGACCCAGGAAGCCACATGGCTCGCTGCTGCATGGGCCCCGGCTCTGCAGCGCACCGCTGAAGTGGGCGCTGCGCTGCGTCCGGGGCACGAGAGCGCGGTGTTCGCGCACAGCTACATCAACCTCGTCATTGCGAGCGGAGCGAAGCAATCCAGAATCCCTCCGCGGCGGCAGTCTGGATTGCTTCGCTGCGCTCGCAATGACGGAGTGTGAGGCGCGGACATCGTCCTTTCAACTCGCACATCCATCGCAGACACACCTTCTCCATCGCAGACACACCTTCGCCCTCTCGCGGCTCATATCGCCCGAGCTTTGCTTCGTCGCCTTGCCCTCAATTGAAAGAGGGCGCAGGGAAGGCCGGGAGCCGGCTGGCACCCGCGGTCCACTGTGCGAAGTTACAATCAGAAAATCTGCACAGCGGCATACAGGTGAAGCCAGGACATCCCGGCCTTCCCTGCGCAGTGGTTTGACGGCTTATGTCGTGCTCTCCCCGGGGAGCGATGCGCTATTGCCCCCGTCGCCTCGCGGATGACTGATGTGAGGGCCCGGTTGGGCCCTACGCATCACCGCAAGACTTGGCGCACAGGCTCCGGGCGCCAGGACCACACGATTTTGCCGTACGCAGATCACACCGGTCGTGTGCGCGAGGTCTTCGCTCACGGTTGCCCGCCCTGCGATTGCCCTTCGCGCCGATGTGACTCACGTCCACCGCCATCCGGCCCGCGTTCGTGACGATCGCGATACGCCCCTCTTCCTTGGGCCGGAGTAGGCGATACATACGCGATTTCCGAATTTCGGTAAAGTGGAATATTTTTGGCCGCGCGGATTGACCGACGGTTTGGGTGTTTTGCCCGACGGGCAACGCAAGGGCTTGTAGATGGGCTCAAGATGTTTTGACAACGAATGGCTTTACTTGGCTAGCTCCACAACCTGATGAAGCGGGGACCTCCATGGAGCAGCGCTTTACATTCGATCAGATTGCGGAGGCATATAGGGCCTCACGCCCCGACTACCCCGAAGCTCTCGTGGATGATGTGGTTTCGTACGGCAACTTGAGGCGTGACGATTCCGTTCTCGAAGTTGGCTGCGGCACGGGGCAGGCAACGAGGAGCTTCGCGAAGCGAGATTTTCGGATTGTTGCAATCGATCCTGGCCCCGAAATGATCCGCGCTGCGCGTGAGAGCTTGGCCGGTTTTGGTAACGTCGAGCTGGTCGAGACGACACTCGAGGCGTGGCCACAAGACAAAGGGGCGTTCCGACTCATCATCGCTGCGCAGTCGTGGCACTGGGTTTCGCCGGACTTGCGGTTCGTGAAGGCCGCGAAGTTGCTTTCATCGGACGGATCATTGGCCGTCTTCGGGCATGTTCCGACCGGATGGCCCATCCCGTTGCTCGAAAGGTTCAAGGAAATATACCTGCGTCATACGGGCCGCTGGGGGCCCCCGCCGGAAGCCTGGTACCTGCCCAGCGGTCCATTCAAAGGCTGGTTTGACGAGTCGGGATTGTTTGGACCGGTGGAGCACCGCTGCTATCCGTGGAAGTGGCAGCACACAACATCAAGCTATGCCAATTTCCAGGGGACGCGCTCGGATATTCGGATGCTCACGCAAGCGGTGCGCGACGAGCTGATCAATGATATTTCCGAGGCGATCGATCGTCACGGAGGAGAATTCGAAGTGGACTACGAAACTCACCTCTACATGGCCCGCCGGATTGGTGGCGATAAGCAGATCTGGGTTCGTTGAGAGATCTGGAATTGGATCGGAAGCCGACAGTCGGCAGGAGGCACGGCAAGATCAGCTATGGGCCAATAGCAGACGATCCCCGTCTCACCCCTTCATGAAATCGTTTCCCGTGAGATTCTTTTCAGGGTGCGACCAAATCGGGTCAAATTGACCTCCGGTGTATCCAGTGAAACCCTCTAGCCACGGTAGCTTCTGCTTGACACCGTGGGTTATCGGCGTGCCTGTAATGCCAAATTGGTTGAGGGGCCAAATTCCGGAAGAGACGATTTCAATCTCCGCCCGCTTCAGCACGAGGTCCTGATTTGGAGGCTGACCGCCTGGAGGCACAAACAGAATCGCGCTTTTCGGGTCGTTCGTGTTTCGCAACCTCACTATCAGCGGCAACTGCTCCAATGGTACTTCGCGTCGACCCTCAATCGCGTTGATCCGCGGGAAGTGTTCGGGACCGAAACCGCCTTTCACCACGCCAAAGAGATTCGGGATGATGTCTTCCGGCCCAGAACGAACGCTAAGTGGCCCATCTTTGAGCAGCATAAATAGCGAGTCGCCGGGCCCAATGTCGATCGAAACGGCTTCACCTTCTACCGCAGAGTTAGTGCCTCCCCTCGAACCGAGAAACGGAATGTTCCGGCTGCAAACGACTTGAATGACACCTGAGCCGACTCGGGGTTGGCCGTTCCATTCCATTTCCGCCACAAGACGGTAACGAATCATCACGGCGGGATAAATCAGCCACCAAGCAAGGGCGACCAGGGAGATCAGGAAGATTCCACGTTTCATTCCGCGCCATCGAGAATTGAGCGATACAACTTGCTCAACCGTATTAGGCGGCATTTAAAAAGGCAAACGACAGCTGAGACTAGTCCGCTATGGGTCATTTGGCGACATCGCGGGAACGGCGCCCAAGCCGGCTCAGAGACCCGGAGCGGATGCACGGTCCGCTCAACGACGCGGCGCTCCATACGTCGGCGGCGGCGCCTGCACAGTTGGCGCAGCTGCGGCGAACAGATCTTCCTTGCTGCCGGTGAGCGGGGGATAGATGCGCTTGCGGTTGATGGTCTGCTTGGTTGCCTTGGCAGCCTGGCCGGTCGTCCGCACCTCGCGGTCCCAGCCTTCCGTGTAGAGCGCGCCCCAGTCGCCGAGATCGAGCACGGTGACATACCAGTCGATCCGCAGCGGCAGCATCGGCTGGCCGACAAGGTCGGCCACCACATTGTGGCCGGCGAACCGGCCCATGGGGCGGGCGAACTGGCAGGACATCACGGTCGGATGCAAGCCATCGACCACGCTGGAGGCGACGTCGCCGGCGGCGAAGACGCCGGGGAGATCCGCGACCCGCATGAAGGGATCGACCAGAAGGCGCCCGAGGCGGTCGCGCGCGCCCGGAAAGCTTGCGGTCAGCCGGCTCGCGCGCATGCCGGCGCACCAGATTACCGTCTGCGTTGCGATGAACTCGCCTGAGCTCAAGCGAACGCCAGCAGCTTCGATCGACGCGACGCGCACCCCGAGCCGCACTTCGACATCGAGCGACGACAGCGCCGTCTCGATGACGGGACGCGCCTGCGCGCCGATCGTGGCACCGACCGCGGAATTGGAATCGACCAGGATAATACGACGACTGCCGGTGATGCCCGCGCGCACCAGCCGGTCAGGCAATTCGGCGGCAACCTCGATGCCGGTGAAGCCGGCGCCCACCACCACGATTGTCGATCGTGCCGGCGACGGCGGGCTGCGCCCGAGCGAGATCAGGTGATCCTGGAGGCGAAGCGCCGAAGCATAAGTATCGACGTCGAACGCATGCTCCGCCAGGCCCGGAATGTCCGGTCGCATCACTTCGCTGCCGAGTGCGAGCACGAGGCGATCATAGCTCAGCGTGTCCACGCCGCTGCTCGTGACCAGCGAGATCTGGCGCCGCGACGGATCGACGGCCGTGACCTCGCCGATACCGTGCGTGACGCCGATCGGATCGAGCAGTTGCGGAAGCGGCAGCGCGACCTCGCTGAGGTCGACCTCGTAATTGCGCACGCGGATGTTGTGGTAGGGATTGCGGTCGACAACGCGGATCTCGATGTCGCGGCCGGCGGCACCAATCTCGTCGCGCATGCGCGCGGCACCGATGGCCGCCCACAGACCCGCAAACCCGGCGCCGAGCACGACGATACGCGCCATGTGCGTTGACTTCGCTGTTCCAGGGAATCCGACGATCTGCCCCGCGCAGACAGATATAGCTCATTCGTCCGGATCGACCAACTGCGGCCGCGTCGCGCCGCTGCACAAAATCGGGCCTCAGGCCTCGCGCAGTTCCGACGGCGTCGCGCCAAATCGCTTGCGGAAGGCGCGGTTGAAATAGGACAGGTCGGCGAAGCCCGAGGAATGCGCGATGTCGCTGATCTTGCGCGTCCGCGCGCGGGGATCGCCGAGCCATTTTCGCGCGAGCAGCAGGCGCTGCTCGAGCACGAATTCGGTGAAGGTGGTGCCGGCCTGCTCGAACAGCCGCTGCGCCTGGCGCGGGCTGAGCCCCGAGCGGGTGGCGACCTCGGACAGGCAGAGATCGTTGCGGCCGAGTGCGGCCATCACATCGGCGCGCATGAGATCGAGACGGGCCGCCGCATGGCCGCGACCGCGCGCGAGCGCCGCGTGCTCGGCATCGGTGCCAAGCAGCAGGCCGACGAGATCGACCATGTGCTGCGCGGTCAGGCGCTGGCCGACGGCGTCGAGATGCGGTGCCTGATGGGCAGCGAGCGCGTGATAGCGGAAGATGGTCTCGGCGACCGCACCATCCGACAGCACCTGCGACAGCTTCTCCTCGGCGCGCGGATTGATGTCGAGCAGCGCGCGGCGCGGCATGCGGATGGTGGCGAAGCGGTTCTCGTCGGTGTGACCGACGCTGCCGGTGATGCCCATATCGGCAAGCGTCATCTGCGCCGGCGCGAGCTCGACGGTGTGGCCGTTCTGCCGGACGTTGACGAGGCCGGCATGCGCGGCGATCAGCACGAGATCGTCGCTGCCGTCGGCGAGACCGCTCTGCGTGCGCGAATAGTGCGCGGAGGACCCCTCGGGAATGGCGAGCGCAATATTATCGACCACGCTGATCTGCAGCCGGCAATCGATGCTGTCGCCCTGGCTCGGTCCGATCTCGAGGCCACAGGACCCCAAGGCCCTGTCGCGCCAATGCTCGAATGCCGGCCCCTGCGGCAGGCCTGCATATTGGTGAATAAAGACGCCCGGCGGCTTGGCTGCATCCATCTGATTTCTAGCCCCTTTCCGGCACCATGATCGGCGGTGCCGACTGCAAATTCCGGGCATTTGACGCCGGGACATGCATGGAGGTTCAAATCACAGACGGATTCAGCGAGACTTGTCGAATTGCGACGGCGAAATGGACCGCAGCGACAATTATGCGCCCTTGTGGCGACTACTTCTTCGCCGGCAACTGCGGCTGGGACGGCGGCACGGTCTCAATCAGCTTGCCGGAAAACACCGGCGCCGAGGTCGGCTGGCCGTTGGGCGAGCCGCCCGGCTGCTCGACCGTGACGGCATAGGTTGCGCCATTGACGACATCGGCATCGTAGCCGGCGAGCACCGGGCGTGCCGTGAAGTCGCCGCTGCCGATCACGCCCAGCGAACGCGGGCGCGGCAACCTGTCGGAGATCAGCCAGAGCTCAAAACTCTTGCCCGGCTCCGGCGTCGCGCCGACCTTGCGCACCGTGAAGTTCTTGGTCGCCCCGTCAATGGTGAGGATGAAGGCGGGGCCGCCGCTCTGGCCCTGCAACAGCGCGACATATTGCGCGGGCGAAGATAGCGGCGCGGCCGGTGTCTTGAGCTCGACCGTCTGGATACGCGGTGCGGGCCGCAGCGCGCCCGGCAGCGCATCGGGCAGGAAGATCTGAAGCGACAGCGTCACCAGCAATGCGGCCGCAAGCGCACCCACGGCGGAGGCGATCGTGCGCCAGCGCTTCACGCGGCCCTCGAGATGGATCACGTTGCTGCCATCGACGACCGGCGCCTGCGTCACCGGTGCGACGCTCGGATCGGGCGCATGGGTCTGCGGCACGAACTGCGGCGGGAAAATCGGAACGGCATCGGAATTGGATTCCGGCGACGGCACGTCCAGCGACGGAGGCTCCGGCGTCGGCGGACCTGTCGTTGAAGACTCTGTCGCTGAAGGCTCTGTCGTCGAAGATTCGGGCGATGAAGGCTCCGGTGAATAGAACTCCGGCAGTGGCGGCGCTGCCTCGGGCGAATCCTGCGACGATAGCGTCCGCGCGATCTCGCGCCGGATGTTCTCCCACACGATCGGCCGCGGCTCGATCGTGCCGACCATCTGGTTGAGGACGCCGAGCCGGAATTCCCACGACTGCACCAAGGCGGCGAACTCCTGGTCCACCGCCATCATGGTCGCGACCTGCGCGCGCTCGTCGGCATCAAGTGTGCCGAGCGCATATTCCGCGGCGAGCACGATATGGTCCTCGCTATAGGCCATCACTTTCCTTCAGCTCTCCCGAAAGGAGAGGTGAAACAAGAACGCTGCGTCGGCATATGCACTCTCATCATCCACTAAAGTCCGAGGCACTCCCGGATATCCAACATGCTGCGCCGGAGCCACGTCTTCACCGTGTTGACGGGCGCGGCGAATTTCTCCGCCAATTGCTCGCGGCTCCAGCCGTTGTAATAGGCGAGAAGCACGAGCCGCTGACGGTCCGGCTCGAGGCGGCCAATACATTCCAGCAGCCGCTTCAACTCCTCGGACATCTCCCGGCGCGCCAGGGGATCGGGACTGTCGGCGGCGACGTCCATCGCCTGCGGCTCCTCCTCGATGGAGGCCTCCGTCTTCTTGCGCACGATATCGATGGCGCGGTTGCGCGCGATCGACGCCATCCACGTGATCGGCGATGACAGCGTCGGATTGAACCGGCCGGCGCTGTTCCATATCTTGACGTAGGTCTCCTGAATGACCTCCTCTGCGAGATCCTGCCGGCGCAAGATACGGAGCACGACGCCATAGAGTTTCGCGCGCGTGGCGCCGTAGAGGCGCTCGAACGCGGCCTGGTCGCGCTTCGCCACCGCCTCGATCAGCCCGACCAGCTCTGCTGGCGTCAGCATTCAGCCCCCCAACGCTCAAGGCCCCGCCGCATCCGCGCGGACCCCGGCACTCCGCTACCATAGCGCGCGGCCAAGCCGGTCACCAAGAGCCGGTGCGCCACGCTGTGGACAGCACACGCAAAAACCCGGACCTTGCGGGTCCGGGCTCGCAAATTCTCTGGCGATCTTGACCGCTGGCGGCGTCTTCAGGCAACGGCGCCGATGCGAGAGCGCATCAGGCCGATGCTGTCGAGATCGGCCTGCTCGCGGGCGTTTTCTTCGGCGCGCTCGCGGGCCTGGTCGCGCTCGTCCAGGAGCTCGACCTTCTTCAGCTCCTCGAACGCCTCACCGAGCGCGGCCTTGGCCTCCTCGAGCTGGCCCCTCAACTCGTCGGCCGAGCGGGTCAGGTTCTCGCGGCGCTGGATGGCAGCCTTGGCATAGGTCGGATAGGCGAAATGCGCGGGATCGTTGATCCCGGCGCGATCCTGCTCGGTCTGGATCTCGCGATCCAGATCGGTCGACATCCGCTGGAAGTCGGCGATCATGGACTCGATCTGGGCGACCCGGCGGCGCTTCTCATCGACCTGAAACTTCTTCAGGCGGATGAGGGTATCACGTGACTTCATCGACTCGTACTCCCCAGAAGTCCCTTGGCTGCACGTGGGACGATACCAGTCTCCCCACAGACCCGATTGGGGCCAAGACCGGCTCTGCTACTCTGTGGATCGGATGATGACGGGACAAAGTTAGCGTTCCGTTTCCAAATTGCCGAGGATTTGCGCCAACTGGCGGTAGCCATCGGCCAGCGAGGCATTTTCGTCCTTGCCCTGGCGCAGGAAAGCCTCCAGCGGCTCGTGCAGGCGGATCGCCTCGTCGACCTCGGGGCTGGAGCCGGCCCGGTAGGCGCCGAGCCGGATCAGCTCCTCCATGTCGGCATAGGTGGCCATCACCGCCCGCGCCTTCTGGATGGTCGGCCAGAACTGCGGATCGGCCGATTTCGGCATGGTGCGGGAGACCGACCTGAGGATGTTGATGGCGGGATAGCGGCCGCGCTCCGCGATCGAGCGCTGCATCACGATGTGGCCGTCGAGGATGCCGCGGACGGCGTCGGCGATCGGCTCGTTGTGATCGTCGCCGTCGACCAGCACCGTGAAGATCGCGGTGATCGCGCCCTCGCCGAGCCCCGGTCCGGCGCGCTCAAGAAGCTTCGGCAGCTCGGTGAAGACGGTCGGCGTGTAGCCCTTGGCGGTCGGCGGCTCGCCGGCGGACAGCCCGATCTCGCGCTGGGCCATGGCGAAACGCGTCACCGAGTCCATCAGGCAGAGAACGTCCTGGCCCTCGTCGCGAAAATATTCGGCGACCGCGAGTGTCAGGTACGCGGCCTGCCGCCGCATCAGCGCCGGCTCGTCCGAGGTCGCGACCACCACGACGGAGCGCGCCAGGCCCTCCTCGCCGAGGTCGTCCTGCAAGAATTCCTGCACCTCGCGGCCGCGTTCGCCGATCAGCCCGATGACGCTGACCGCGGCATCGACGTTGCGCGCGAGCATCGAGAGCAGCACGGATTTGCCGACGCCGGAACCCGCGAAGATGCCCATGCGCTGGCCGCGGCAGCAGGTGAGGAAGGTGTTCATCGCGCGCACGCCGAGATCGAGCGGCGCGCCGACGCGCTTGCGCGAATGCGCCGGCGGCGGCGAATTGCGATACGGCACCGGGGAAGCACCTTGCGGCAATGGTCCCTTGCCGTCGATCGGTTCGCCCAGCGCATTGACGACGCGGCCGAGCCAGGCCGACGACGGGCGCACCTGATTGGCGGCATTGGCGATGACGGCCTTGCAGCCGCGACGCACGCCGTCGAGGCCGGCGAACGGCATCACGACCGCGTTGTTGCCGGAGAAGCCGATCACCTCGCAGGGAATGGATCGGTTGGCGCCGGTCTCGATCACGAGCCGCGCACCGACCGACATCGCGTGGATCGGACCGGCGACCTCGACCATGAGGCCGCGCACGCCGACCACACGGCCATAGATATTGACGCCGTCGATATCGCCGATCTGCTCGGCAAGAGCTTTCATGGGGCAGCCTTCATGGAGCAGCCTTCATAAGAGGGCCTTCATAGGGGACGCGCCTTCATGATCGGGGCCTTCATGGCGAAACCCTTAAGTTTCGCCATATTTCTGAACGGCGCTTAACCTCGTGTTTACCCGCATCGTTAATCATTGCGTCACTGTCTTTGTGACTGAGCACGACTCCCCTTCAGAAGAAGGCTGAGTCGTGGGAGTCGGTTAGGCCCGTCTCTTAAAGTGGAACTTGAACGGAGCGGAGTAACAAAAGCTGCTTCCTACGCAAGACCTTAGGGCGATTCGAGAAAAATTGCACCAAGGGGACTTGCGTTCCAGAATCAGGATTTGTTAACCATCTGTCGTCAGGATCCGAATCAGTTGTTCAAAGGCGTTTAGTTGAGTGCCGCGAATGCGGCCGACCTGACGCCCAGGAGCGGCGACTATGGGGAACTGGCATGCGCGTTTTGCTGATTGAAGATGACAGCGCCGTCGCGCAGTCGATCGAGCTGATGCTGAAGTCTGAGAGCTTCAATGTCTACACGACCGATTTGGGGGAAGAAGGCGTCGATCTCGGAAAATTATACGATTACGACATTATCCTTCTCGACCTCAACCTGCCCGACATGTCCGGCTACGACGTGCTCAAGCAGCTTCGGGTCTCCAAGATCAAGACGCCGATCCTGATCCTCTCCGGCCTCGCCGGCATCGAGGACAAGGTCAAGGGTCTCGGCGTCGGCGCCGACGACTACATGACCAAACCGTTCCACAAGGACGAGCTGGTTGCCCGCATCCACGCGATCGTGCGCCGCTCCAAGGGTCACGCCCAGTCGGTCATCCAGACCGGCGACCTCGTCGTCAACCTCGACACCAAGACGGTCGAAGTCGGTGGCCAGCGCGTGCACCTGACCGGCAAGGAATACCAGATGCTGGAGCTGCTCTCGCTCCGCAAGGGCACGACCCTCACCAAGGAAATGTTCCTCAACCACCTCTATGGCGGCATGGACGAGCCCGAGCTGAAGATCATCGACGTCTTCATCTGCAAGCTCCGCAAGAAGCTCGCCAACGCTTCCGAGGGACGCAACTTCATCGAGACCGTGTGGGGCCGCGGCTACGTGCTGCGCGAGCCGCACGAGGTCGAAGAGCGCATTCCGGCCTGATCAGTTTACGTCGCGAGCCCCTTCGGGGCTTGCTCCTCCCAGCCTGGACCCCGCCGCAAATGGCGGGGTTTTGTTTTTGGGGCTTCGTCAGGCGCTCACCAGCGAGGCGGTGGCGAGAGGCGCGCTCCTGACCCGGACGCGTGCGGCCGCCTCGCGTAGCCAGGCAATCAACGCGTAGCCGATGATGAATCCGAACGCGAAGGTCGGGAGCACGAAGGACCAGAAGAACGCCCAGCCGGAGACGTTGTCGACGACCTCCATGACCGGCATCGGGCTGACCTGGTGGATGGCCAGCAGCACCCACAGCAGCACCGTCATGCCGCCACCGAAGACAAGGCCGTCGCGCATCCGTCGTGTCTTGCGCGACCGCCTGCCCCAGGTCGAATCCTGCACCAGCAGCGCCGCCATCGCCGCGATCCCCCAAGGAAAGGTCAAAAGCGGCAGTTCGTGCAGGACCACGTCGAGATAGGGCTTTTGCGGAAACTGGTAGAAGTCGAAGGCGGCCTGAATCGGGAAAAGGATCAGGGCACTCCAGAGACCGATGGTGAGAATGAATCCGACCGGCAGCCGGCCGAAGATGGTCTCGTTCGCAAACGCGTATTGCCGCTTGAAATAATAGACCAGCCAGAAGTTCACGATCAGGTACAGCGGCGTCATCAGCAGCGTCCGCATCATGCCGACATATTGGTCTCCAGGCATGTGGACGACCTTGCCGGACCCGAGCAGCCACGCCAGGCACCAGACGAAGGCGAAGGCCGCCACGACCGCCACGACCTTGACGATACCGGGTGGGGCCGGCTCCAGCACGAAGCCGATTGCCCCTAACCTTTTTCTGCTGCGGGCAAAGGTCCATTCGCCGGCGAGCGCGGCGCGCGCCGCGAACAGCAGGAGATTGTTGAGCAGGGAATCCATGTCCTTGCGCAGATCCTCCAGCATGCATCCCGCCGCGGTCTGGGCGGCCAGCTGAAGCTGGCTGACCGCGCTATGGCGGGTCGAGAGCTGATCGAGCGCCTGCCAGTCGTCCGGCTCGACCTGGCTGTCCTCCATGATCGCACCGTAGATCTCGGCGCTGCTCTTGAGCACGCGGACGGTGCGGAAGCACAGAGAGTCGTAGACCGCGAGCAGCTCGGCATAGAGATCGGAATTGCGCTCCATGAAGGCATCATGCTCGGCGGCCCAGCGCTCGAGATGGAGCATCAGCGCCGAGATCTTGAGGAAGCGCGACTGGATCGCGGTCGATTGCGTGGCGCGGAAATCATCGACCTGATAGCCGACCCTGGAGAGCTTGCGCTGGAGGCTCTGCATATCGTCCGGGGCGACCTGGAACGGCGACGCGGCCAGCGCGTCGCGCAGCGCGAACGCCCTGACGGGAATGCCGGCCAGCTCCTGGCAGAATTTCCGCCACGCCTTCGGCGCGACCGGAATGAGCCAGGCGAACATCAGAAGCCAGACCGCGGCGAGCGGCGACAGCTTATCGGGAAGAAAAGCGTAGATCACCAGGAACGGCGTGATGAAGACGGCGAGGCCGAACAAGAACAGCGGCCGCGTCGTGAACGAGCGGGTCCCCTTCATCGTGTGAAACCTGAACCAGTAGAACAGCACGACCAGAAGCGGTCCGCCGAAGGACTCGAGGATCGCATTCAGGGGGTCTACGACATCAGCAAGCGGCACGATGAACTCCTATTGCTAGGGTTCGTTGTTGAAAGGCGCGCCGGACACCGCGGCGTCCGGCGGTCGCGTGAGAGTCACGCAGCCTGGGCGAACATCTTGGCCTTCTGGACCAGGAGATCGATATTGTCCGGAGCCAGCGCAATCGCGCTGTCCATATCGTTCTGGGCCTTCGCGACGTCCTTGATCTGGGCATAGGCGTTGGCCCGGGACACCAGATATTTCGGCTCGTTCTCGTTGGTCGCGATTGCCGTGCCGAAGGCCTTGATGGCCTCCTCGAGATAGCCACGCTTGTCGTCGATGCCGGCGGCCGTCATGCTGACGATGCCCCTGATCCAGTAGAATTCCGGGTTCTTCGGCTTGAGCTTGATCGCTTCGGTGATGTCGTTGAGCGCATTTTCGTAAAGTCCGACGGTCACGTTGAAATTGGCGCGGCGCACGAAATATTCGGGCTTCGCCGGATCAAGCTTCAGCATGTAGGCGAAGCTCGCGGCGGCTTTCGGAATCTGCTTCTGCTTGTGTTGAAGCGTGCCGAGATCGAAATAGACTTTTGCGAGCCGAACCGAAAGTTCGCCGTCATCCGCGAGCAGGCCGTGCAGCTCCTGCCCGCGCCGGGTCAGCTCCTCCAGCGCCTCGATCGTGGCGGGACCGGCGGCGAGTGCTTCCATGAATTCGTCGCGCCGCTGCCGCAGCATGTCCTTAGAGAGGCGCGCGGCCTCGGCCGGGGTCGGCAGCGGCTGCGGCGCTTCGACGTCAAAGATTCGGCCGTCGGACGAGCGCATATAGAGGACCGGGATTCCCCATTCGACGCGGGACTTCTCCTGGATGAATTTGCGCGCAAGTGTCACCGCATCGTCGATCGAACGATTGCCGGCAAGTGCCGCGTAAAACCCCTCCGACATCGAAATCGCGGCGCTGTCGGTGATCGGAAACTGCATCGCCACCACGGCGGGCAGCCATCCCGTCTTCATCAACCCGATCGCAGGATTGCCGAAGCGATCGCCGACATTGATCCGGGCGCTCTCGCAGCAATTGAGCATGATCAGGCGCATGCTCCGTTTTGCCCCCGTCAGCATCATCGCAAGATCGGAGGCGAACTTCTTCACCGGCCTGCCGTCCTCGTCGACCATGACGACGAAGCCGCTCGCGCCCGCCCCGGGCGAGGCTTCCTCGACCCCGCCATGCCCGATGAAATGGAAGATGTGCCATTCGCCCTCCAACAGCTTCTTCATCAGGTCTCTTCCGCTCCCGCCCGGGACC
The DNA here is from genome assembly GCF_040546885.1 of Bradyrhizobium sp. S3.2.6. Lineage (NCBI taxonomy): Bacteria > Pseudomonadati > Pseudomonadota > Alphaproteobacteria > Hyphomicrobiales > Nitrobacteraceae > Bradyrhizobium > Bradyrhizobium sp. S3.2.6. Next base: position 208,922 of record NZ_JBEPOS010000013.1, read on the forward strand.
CACTGGAAATCGACCTTGCCTTCGTGCTGGAGGGAATCGATGCCCTTGTTGATGCGGTCGCGCTCCTTGACGACATTGAGCTTCGGCCATTCGCTGGTCGATGGGTCGGCGATCATGCCGAGAATGCGCAGTGGCCCTTTGACGCCCATCCGGCCCACGCTGCCGGCGGTTTCGAGATAGCGCACGATCGGCCGCGTCAAGCTGACGAAACCGGGCATGTCGTCTTCGTCGTAGAGATATTCCCACGGCAGTCCGGCAAGATCGGCCGCCTCGATCCGCAGCTTGATCCTCAGATCCTGGGCTGCGCCCTTGCTGCGCTCGTAGATCCGCTGGATCGAGGGCACGTCGGTGAAGACGCTGCGGAACACGCCGCGCCCGAAATCCCGCAGCACCTGTTCGCCACGCGTCGTCGGGCCCTGCCGATTTTTGTCGTCGATTTCCAGCACGGCGTTTTCCAGCTCGCCGCGCAACTTGGCCAATTCGCCGGGCGCAGAGAACCAGAACTTCACCTGTGCCTTCGGCGCCTCACCCGCCGGCGACCTGACGACACGACCGTAATATTGCTGAGGGCCGCCACCCACGGGCAGATCGGAGCCGATCTCGAGCTCGAAATCTTCGTATTCGGCAACAGGCATTTTGCGCCTCACTCAACAAGATTTTGATCTGAACGAAGAAGCCCTCGAATGTGCGTGGCCGATCGCAATCAGGACGACCGTGAAAACAATGCGCGAGACTATCACATGCAACCTCGAGACGCATTTGTGAAGCATGTCTCATGCGGCCCGATATTTCGTGCAGTGCCGGGCCGTACCACAGGGCCGGCTTGTTTCTGGGGATCGAACCTGTTCGACCGATGCGGCGACTAAGCGATCGTGCCAGAATTCACGGCGCCAACGTTGGACCTCCCCATGATCCTGCAATCGCTCGCCGGCCTGCCCGCCTTCCTGGTCTATTTTTGCACCGGGCTAATCGCGATAGTGGCATATCTCTTCGTTTACACGCGGATCACGCCGCACAACGAGTTTCAGCTGATCCGCGACAACGATCCAGCGGCTGCGATTGCGCTCGGCCTCAGCCTGCTCGGCTTCGTGGCGCCGCTGTTCAGCGCGATCGCGCATTCGGCCAACGTGCTGGACTGCCTGATCTGGGCTGCAATCGCGCTGATCGTGCAAGTTGCCGTGTTTTACATCGTGAAAATCCCGGTGCCGAACCTGTCGGGGCGGATCGCCGCCGGCGAGCTGGCGCCCGCGATCTGGCTCGGCCTGTCCTCGCTCGCCGCGGGCCTCCTGAACGCCGCCTGCATGATCTACTGATATGGCAACGAAGCCTCCGACCAAGGATTTCGGCAAGCGCAGGCCCGAACCCGCGCCGCCGGCCCCGCGCGAGCCGGTGAAACGCTCGGGCCATGTCGCGCTGCTGGTGATGGGGACGATCGCGGCCGGCACCACGGCCTACACGCTGATGCCGCACCGAAGCTGCGATCCCACGCCTCCCCGGGCGACAGTCCCCGGGGCGGCAGTCTCCGGGGCGTCAGTCCCCGGGCCGTCAGTCCCTGGGGCGGCGGCGCCGACGCAGACGACGAACTGCAGCAGCAGCTCGTCAGGCGGCACCTCGCACTGGTCCTCGCGGTCGGGTTTCTACAGCAGCGACTCCTCGAGCCATTCCTCGTCAGGGACGTCGTCCGATTCCGGCTCCGGTGGCGTCACGCGCGGCGGCTTCGGCTCGTTTGCGCATGGCTTCTCGGGCGGCGGCTGACACATGCAACGCATCATTTGTCCCGAGCGCGACGACTGGCAACAGACCGCCAAGCAATGCGGCTTCGCCTTCCACACCATCGACGGCGAGCGTTATTGGGACGAGCGCGCCTATTATGCCTTCACGCTCGACGAGATCGAGCGCTCGATCGAAACGCCGACCGGCGAGATCGATGCGATGTGCCTGGAGCTCGCCGGTCACGTGATCGGCGACGAACGCCATCTGCGGCGGCTCAAAATTCCGGAAGCGTTCTGGGATCTGATCGCGGAAAGCTGGGACCGAGACGACCGCAGCCTCTACGGCCGGCTCGACCTGAAATTCGACGGCCACGGCCCGGCAAAGCTGCTCGAATACAATGCGGACACGCCGACCTCGATCTTCGAGGCTGCGGTGTTTCAATGGACCTGGCTCGAGCAGGCGATCGAGCGGCGCATCGTTCCCGCCCGCGCCGACCAGTTCAACTCCATTCACGAGCGGCTGATCGAGGCGTGGAAAGCGATCGGCGCGGGCGGGCATCTGCATCTCACAGGCACGACTGGCAACGAAGAGGACGCGGGCACGCTCGCTTATCTCGAAGACACCGCGCGCCAGGCAGGCCTCTCGACCACGCTGCTCGACATCGAGGAGATCGGCTGGCGCGATGAGGCCGGCGGCTTCGTCGATCTCGACGACCGCGACATCGAGCTGGTCTTCAAGCTCTACCCCTGGGAATGGATGTTCCACGACGCTTTCGGTGCAAAGCTCGCCGGCGCTCCGACGCGCTGGATCGAGCCGCCATGGAAGGCGGTGCTCTCCAACAAGGGCATCCTGCCGCTGCTCTGGGAGATGTTTCCGAACCATCCCAATCTGCTGCCGGCCTTCTTCGAGGACGATCCACGTGCAGCCGAGCTCGGCAGCTCCTACGTCCGCAAGCCCCTGCTGTCGCGCGAAGGCGCCAATGTCACGCTGGTGTCGGGCGGAATGTCACTCGATGAGCACGCCGGCCCCTACGGCGCCGAAGGATTCGTGCGCCAGGCGCTGTCACCCCTGCCGAATTTTTCGGGCGTCTATCCCGTGGTGGGAAGCTGGCTGGTGAACCACGAGCCATGCGGGCTTTCGATCCGCGAAGACGAGAGCCCGATCACGGGCAACGGCTCGCGGTTTTTGCCGCATGCGATCTTGTAGATCACCTTGCCGCGGCGACCTTCAGCGGTTGCGGCATCAGTCCCCCCATCGCCCGGCCGGAGCGCGCCGGGTTGAGCTGGTAGAGGCCGCGGCGGTCGGAGATCGGACGGAATGCGTCGGTGATGCCGACGACGGATTCGGCGGCGCCGAGCAACAGCGTGCCGTCCGCTTCCAGGCCCTTCGCCATGCGCTCGAAGATCACGGCCTTGGTGTCCTGGTCGAAATAGATCAGCACGTTGCGGCAGAAGATCACGTCGAACGTGCCGAGATGGGAGAAGTCCTGCAACAGATTGAGCTGGCGGAACTGCACCATCGCGCGAATATCGGCATTGAGCTGCCAGACCTCGTTGGACTGAGTGAAGTATTTCATCAGGAGCTGGATCGGCAGGCCGCGCTGCACCTCGAACTGGCTGTAGACGCCAGCCTTGGATTTCTCCAGCACCTCCTGCGACAGGTCGGTGGCGACGATCTCGATGCGCCAGCCCGCGAGCGCGGTGCCCATCTCCTTCAGGCACATCGCGATCGAATAGGGCTCCTGCCCCGTCGACGAAGCCGCCGACCAGATGCGCAACGATTTGCGCGCGGCACGCGCCTGGATCAGGCCGGGCATGATGCTGTCGCGCAGATGATCGAACGGGATCTTGTCGCGAAAGAAGAAGGTCTCGTTGGTGGTCATGGCCTCGACCACGTCGGTCGCAAGCCGGCCATCGCCGTTCCTGATCTTGAGCACGAGATCGGGGATGCCTGATAGGCTTGCCTTGCGGGCCAGCGGCAGCAGCCGACTCTCGACCAGATACTGCTTGTCGGGCGAGAGATCGAGACCGGAGCGCTCTTTCAGGAACTTGCGCAGATACTCGTAGTCCGCAGGCGTCACGAGCGATCTCCCGCGAACAGGCGGTTGACCTTGGCGCCGATCTGGTTGAGCGGCAGGATCGCCGCGCAGATGCCGGCATGGGCAGCCGCACCGGGCATGCCCCATACCACGCTGGAGGCTTCATCCTGCGCGATCACGCTGCCACCGGCAGCGACGATGTCCTTGCCGCCGCGCATGCCGTCCGAGCCCATGCCCGTCAGGATCACGGAGAGGATGTTGCCGTGCCAGATGTCGATGGCGGAGGTGAAGAGCGGGTCAACCGCGGGCTTGCAGAAATTGACCGCGGGGCCGTCGTCGAGCGCGATCGCCACGTCCGCGCCGCTGCGCACCACGCGCATGTGCTTGCCGCCGGGCGCGAGATAGATGCGCCCCGGCTTCACCGGCTCGCCATCGACCGCCTCGGCTGCCGGCCGTCGGCTCGAACGCGCAAGGTGCTCGGCGAGAATGGTGGTGAAGGTCGGCGGCATGTGCTGGGTGATCAGCACCGGAACGCGGTCGATCACCGGGCCGAGCTCGGTGACCAGCGCCATCAGCGCCTGGGGGCCACCGGTCGAAGAGCCGATCAGCAGCACCTTTGGCATCTGGGTCGAGAACGGACGCGTGGTGACCGGGCCTGGCGACAGGGCATGCACGGCCGGAGCCGGTACTGGCGAGGCAGGCCGCGCAATCGGTCCGCGCGCGGCCGGAGCCGGGCTCGCCGGCGCCAGCGGCGGGCTTGAGACCGCAGGCTTCCTGCGCAACCGCGCGCCGAGATGACGGATCTTCTGGATCAGATCGTGATGGAAGATGTCCGCGGCGGACGTCTCGCGTGTCGATTCCGGTTTCGGAATGTAGTCGGCCGCGCCGAGCGACAGCGCCTTGAAGCTGATCTCCGCGTTGCGGCGGGTCAGCGTCGAGGCCATGATGATGACGAGATCGCGCTTCTTCGCCAAGAGCTGCGGCAGCGCCGAGATGCCGTCGAGCTCGGGCATTTCGATGTCGAGCACGGCAACGTCGGGGCTGATGCGTTCGATCTGGTTGACCGCCTCGAGCCCGGTGCGCAGCGAGGCAGCGACCTCCATATCGTGCTCGGCACCGATCCAGCGCGAGATCAGACCGCGAATGACGACGGAGTCGTCGACGATCATCACTCGCAGCGGTCCCGCTTCGCGCGACGAGCCCGTGACCGAATTACCTGCGAACGCAATACTCATTACTCACCAACTCAGACTGAAACGGTTTAGTTGAAAACGCCGAAGGAGCCGTTCAGCCTCCGGTGTTCGCTCAGATCAAGCCGACTTCCTGGAACTTCGCCGTCACGATGTCCTTGTCGAACGGCTTCATGATGTACTCGTTGGCACCGGCGTGCAGCGCGCGCGCAATATGGGCGACGTCGTTCTCGGTGGTGCAGAACACCACCTTGGGCTGGTCGCCGCCGGGCATGCGGCGCAGATGGCCGAGGAATTCGTAGCCATCCATCACCGGCATGTTCCAGTCGAGCAGCACGGCGTCGGGCAACCCGCGCTTGCAGGCCTCGAGCGCCTTCTCACCGTCCTCGGCTTCGAGAATCTGGAAGTCGAGGCCTTCCAAGATCCGGCGCGCAACCTTGCGGATGACGCTGGAATCATCAACGACGAGACACGTTCTCATGTGAACCTCTGCTTCTGATCCCCTTTGCGGGGGAACTTCCAATTGCGAGTACGTCGGCGGCGCTGCCGCCGTATCAGGCCGCCATCATCTCGGGCGCGAGCTCGAGGACACGATCGACGTCGAGGACGACCATGAGCTGGCCGTCGAGACGGTGGACACCGCCGGCGAGCTTGGCCATGCGGGGGTCGAGGTTGACGGGGTTGTCTTCCTTGCCGTCCTCGGA